>CAZYCV010000093.1:0-14556 GCA_964645305.1 uncultured Occallatibacter sp.
GCGATCTGCCGGAAGCGGACCGATTCATCGTCGGTCATGCGAAAGATATTCAGCCGGGCGAAGTGTGAACTGAGCACCCCGGCGCACTCATGCAGGCTCTCGAACGGGATGACCATCGCCAACACGCCCTCCATCACCAGCCAGCGGAAGGTGTGTTCCAGAAACAAGCGTTCCATGCGGCTGTTTCCGATTGAGCCGATCTCGGAATCGTAGGGCGGATTCAGGTACAACAGCGAGAAGGACTCCGGCTTGGCCACTGCGTCAAACGTATTTCCCTGGATCGTCTCGATCCCCGTGACGCTTGCAGCCAATGCTCGCTCGGCATCGAGTTCCACACCATAGCGGCGTACATTGGCACCGTGGGTAATCAGGTTGAGAGCTACGCCTTGCCCCACGCAAGGATCGACTACCGATGCTGGTCCTGAGAAGTTGAGAAGCTGACGAAGATTGGTGCCTTCGCTTTCTGGAAGGGGGTAAAAACCCATCTTCAAACGCGCAGCACTTCGTGCCATAGCAATCCTTTCTATCGAGCAAAAATCTGCCAGATCGTGATCCAGCAGCGTCATGAAAATTTGCCAGACTCATGCAGCTCGGGCCAACTCCAGATGGAATGCCGGAACGATGCGTGCGGCTGCGGCTGGGCCTGAACCAGGGCCATTGGGTGACAGGTCGATCAGCGTTGCCAGGTGCAGAACGGAAGCGCTCCCACAATGGCCACAGTGATCGGTCAGTGAGTTCGTAATGTTCATGCAACGCCGACAGTAGATGGCCTTGCCGACTGGGATGCTGACGATACTATGCGCAGGGCGAAGCGCCTGGATCTGGCCCATGAGATTCCTCCTGGTGTTTGCTATGCATTTACGCTGCCTTCTGGTCGTCGCTGGCTTCGAGGAACTCAACCAATTGCTTCAATGCCGCCAGACTGGGAAGACAGGTGGTTGTGGCGAACTTCAGGCTTTCCATGGCGGAGATGAACCGGGCATCGCCTGCCATCTCAACCAGCCCATGAAGTCGCTCAAATCCACGCGCCGCTGCCTGCATCCAATCGACGACTGCTTTCTGCCGCTCTGCATTTGGGATTGTCCGGGCATCATTGCTGTGGCCTGCTCGCCGTAGGATTTCCTGGTAGATGCCTACTCCCAATGCACCGCGAAAACCCTCAATTTCGGCTGTCAACTTGTAATCGACAGGTCCACGTAAGTCGATGGCAGGGCCGCTGATCGGCCGCACAGTCACTCCCGGAGGCAGCGCCCACGCTGGAAGCACAGGAATCGTGACGGGGTCGCCACGCTGGTTCAAGTTCACCCAGGTTTCGCCGAAGCTGTAGAGATAGCGCCCGAGGCCAAAGCAACTGCAAGCGCGCTTGAAAGCCTGCGCGTCCGCCGCCGTCACTGCGTTTTCCCGGTCTGCCCACTCTTCGCCGGTGCCAGTGTGGCTTCCGAGACGATTGATGGTCACGGCGGTCGCAACCAGCACTTTGCTGGTGACAACCACTTTGCCCCGGTCCACGCGAGTCAGCGATGGCACAGTGGAGATGGTGTACTCGCGCGTCCATCCGGCCGGTGTGAAGAGTTGGTTGAGCCGGTCTGTGTACGCTCGCGGATCGGCGAATGGAAGGATAACGCCCAAGCGTCCATCGTTTGATGTACGCATGACGCGCCATTTGATCTGCGCCGGATCGAATGGCACTTCGAGCTGTGCGAAGAACTTCTCGCGATCTGAACCTGTAAACTTCGCTGTTGCCATGACTCAACTCCTCCGCTGTGGATCCTTCATGCTCCTTCGGTCACTGCTAATAAGGGACTTCACACCGCTCGATCTCGTGTTCGTCGCTGAACTCTTGCGGCATATAGCTGTTTGCGTTGGCCTCATGCTCCGTTGTGTTGGCGACGTTCGTGACAGAAGCCTGCGACAAAAGACAAATCTCGCGCACCACAACTTCCGTGCGGAACTTACGTTGCCCTGACTCACGATCCTCCCAAGACCGAGTGCGAAGTTCTCCCTCGACGAAGATTCGTGAACCTTTCCTGACATAGTCGCGGAGAATCTCGCCGATTCTCTGATAGCCAACCAGGTTGTGCCACTCGGTGCGCTCTTGCCACTCGCCTCGGCTATCTTTGTAGCGTTCACTGGTGGCCAGAGAAAGATTGACCAAGGTGCCACTCGGCAGAATGTGAGCCTGCGGGTCTTTGCCAGCATGACCCAGAAGAATAACTTTGTTGACGCACTTGCCCATGCTTTTCTTCTCCTCATCAAAATGATCTGAAGGTGTTCTTGATGGCCGGTGATTTTACTACGCGGCCCGACGCAAACATATTGGCTGTCCAAGCGCAGAACGAATCTCTTCTTTTGTGCATCCGGCCCAGCATTTGTAGAAGCGTGAATCCTTGATTTGAATCGAGAGATTGTCGCCTGTGCGGTCGTGCCCAATCTGCGCACAGGACGGACAACGTGCCCACCAATTGCGGCTGTCTTTACGCGTGGCACGGATGTGATCAAGAATTCGGAACTCGCGCTGTCCAGCAGAAACAGAAATGCACGAAACGGCAGCGACTGGCCGGATAACTTCAGGGAAACTCATTCCATCAATTAGCGATTTGAGCCTGTCCTCACGGAGTTTTGGTAGCCCGTTGAGAAAAGCAAGTTGAGCCTCTGGTCTTGGTGCAGCTTCTCGGAACCAATATCGAAGGTTCGTTTTACGATGCACGCCAAGCGGTGCGCGAATTGCGTTGCCATACTCGCCATCATCAAGACGATCTTGACGCGGAAATATTTCGATGCCGTCTTTGTGGCCGCCGCATTTGACTGGAATGCCAAGCCGCAGAGCCAGGTTGTAAATGTAGATACGGCACTCGGCGGCCAACAGCGGCGTTTCGCAGAATACCCAGAGATGACCGCCCCGTCGTGACTGTTCCAGTGCGGCTTCGACTCCATCCTGCTTCATTTCCTCCTGCATCCGAATCAACGACCGCATTGCATCATCGAAGTCGGCGTCGATGGCTACCCATTTGGATCGCTGGGTCGCCGGGTTGATTGCGAAAAGGTTGATGGTGATGTCGCCGTTCATGTGCAGCCGCACCACATCAGCATTGAGCGGCATTGGAGACATTGTCACTCTGTCCCGTGCAAGAAAGTACGGGACAGATCCGTTTGGCAACGGATTGATTGCCTGCACTCCGTAAACGTTTCTGTTCACGAACAGACGCATGAAGTCGTTCCCTGTATCCAGACTCACCCAGAACTTCTGATACATGGCGTGACCTCCTCTCTTCACAGTTCGTGGTTATGCCGGTACTGATTCACACCGAGGGTGAACTCTCACTGCCATGCGGGAATTCGGTCGTTGTGCTTTGTGTGCCGGGCACCTTGGCTCGTCCCCTTCGGGTGCAGTCAAAGAATCTGAAGAATGTGGCGGTGTAGATTCTGGCCAGGTTGTCATCGATCTTCCGAACGTAATGTGCGATCTGATTGAATACGCTGGCCAGTCTTTCCATGTCTGACTTCTTCTGCTCCGGCTTGCGGATGACCAGATACAAGCCGCCTGTGATTACAACGGCGGCAACGAACATCAGGAATCCAAAAATTATCTTCATGCTGCATCTCTCCAGTGTTTCAACTACGCGGCAATGTAATTCCTTGCCGGTTTTCAGCCGTGCGAATCAGTTCCCAGATAGACATTCCAAAGAAGAGAACGATGAACACTGACAGGAGAAAATAGGCGAGCCTGATTACGCCGACGTAGATCAGGCTGAGGATTGCGAGAATTGTGAGCTTGGTCATAGGACTCCCTTCAGCACGTTGTTCACGCGCTTCTTCTCAGCGAGCATCTTGCGAAATGGAAGATACCCCCACAGCATGAAGGTGTTGAATGCGGTATTGCCCAACGCGAAAATGACCGCGTTCGCGGAGAGAATGCCGTGGATGCCCAGATTGACTGTCTCCAGGCCCAGCAGGCTGATGCCCTTGTTCTTGTCGATCCAATCCAAGGTCATTTCTTTGCGCTTGGTGGTCAGCAGATTCTTAAGCCACGGAATCTTGTCGGCTTTCAGGAATGCGCTCCAGGCAAATACGCCGATACCTGCGCCAGCGACAAGATTGCCACTGTTGGATGGTGTGATGACCATGTGTTCGCTCCTTGCATGAGATTCAAAGACAGAGACTGATCTTTGAGTCGCTCGCTCGGCCTTTGGGCCAGCTCCGCTTCAGACCAATCAGAAGTGCGTACTCGATTGCACGCGTGTTTGCCAGCCAGCGAATGGCGGACGTTGTGTGTCGAACCACGAATGCCTGAGACCTTGTTGGAATTCCAGCGGCTGCGCGCAGTCGTTCATCAATGATCGGCAGATGTTTCCGTGTGCGGTTTCCACACAAGAGAAGTTCACGAACTTTGCCCTTGTCGCGTAACTTGCCAGCGAGCAAGGCCGACCAGAATCCCGCCTCGTAGGACGGCAGGAGCCACAGCAGCAAGGTTGTCATAGGGATTCTCCAGATGAGTTGAATGACGGATAATCGGCCACTATCAGAGGATGAAACGCATCACCCAATCGTGACCTGCCTGAACCAGTCCGGATGCTGCTCCGACCAGCACGAGCAGAAAAACTGTACCGAGAAGAGCTACAAGCACTTTGAGACCGGCAGGGACTTGTTTATCCAGCACGCAGAGGCTATGCAGATCGGCCAAGGCCGGTGCCTGGGCCTCGATGGTTGTGATTTCTACGTTCCACTTCTCGGCAAATACCTGAATCCTGGTAAATGCCTTGTCGCGAAGTACAACGTATGCTGGTGATCCTTTCGGCAGTCCCTTAGCCTGATGACCATTGGCTGTTTCTATGATGTGGGCAAGTTCTTTCTCCAGCGAGTTCTGGTCCAGTTTTTTGCGCCAGAGGTTGAATGAATTGGCTCCGCTGCGTCCCAGAGAACGAGCCTTGTCCAACATTCTGCCGCTCCAATAGCCAGGAGCATCGTTGATGATTTCGTGCATATTTCTCCTTTTCCAACTCCACAATGGAGACCGCGATTGAAACTAGCGGAAGATATTGGTGAGAGTGGCGAGGATTCGCCCAAATCAGTGATGGAATAGATCGTGAATTCACTGTTTTCGACAAATTCGGCGATACTACATCGGGAATACGTAAGCCAGAAAACTGTCAAAGTGTGCTAAAAGTTGCAATGCTACACCGAATATTGTGTTTTTTCGATGGCTGCCACACAAATTCGTCAGCCACAACCCGTTACAAATCTGAGCTATTTCAGGACGTTCTCTCGACGAGCAAAAGAGGCAAACGTGCTAAGAATTCTGGCTTTGTGACTCATGCAAGGCATCAAACTTTCGCCGGACAGGCAAGGAGATAAACCTGCCCGGCGTTTCTCTCGTCGTGGAGTACGAGGAAAATTGATTTAACGCGCGATTTTGCTGTCGCTATTCCGCATACATTGCAGAAGTGCGATGAGAATTGCCATTGATTCAGCCGCGTTTACTTCCGGCCAACTAGACCAGTCGAATAAGCGAGCATGTCGTCGGTGGTCCCGGCAGTTCGCGGAGTAAGCGGCATACATCTGCGAACCATGAAGTCTTGCGCTGCGACGAAACGCAGATGGACACTGCGCGAATACTTCTCTTGTGCATGAGCGAACATGGGTTAGGCTCTCCTCAAAGCCTGGTCTTCCTGGTTGAGTTGTAAAGGTTTTACAGCAGGATGGACGTGAGTTCAGACGCGGAAAAACCGGCGATTCAGAAAGAACAATTCACGAATCCCGTAACTTACTAAATGGAAACCGCAGCCATGCAGGAACACTGAATAGCCTTGTTGAACTGGCGATTGATCATGGCAAGAATAAGTGCCGTAACCACACCTGCAATGATGCGGACAAGAATGGAACTGAGAAATCCGAGCATGGTTGCATCTCCTTTTGGCGCAGAATTTGGTCGTTGGGGTTTCATCGCCGAATCGCGATACGGACGGATATTCGATGGACCATGAGACGAGTTTTCGAAATTGGCCAGTTTCTGTGGCATCGATACCAGATGTAAACCACTATCAAGCCCATCAGATACCTGGTCTCTTCATTGAGCCTCACAAAACCAACCCCACGTGCAACCGAGATTGCAATCACTTCAGACTAGGACAGGCACAGTGTATGAGGCTACTATGCTCGTTGTCACCGATACTGCTTATCCGTACTTTCCTCACTCAACTCCGGTATGTCGAAGGCGAAACCTTCGACAAGTCCCTCCGAGATTCGCAGCCGCTATTCGGCAACATTTTATAGTCGTCAGTTTTGTCGCTTGCAGACCTACATGGACCTCGGGGTTGTTAGCCTCGATCAGTCATTTCGGCCACTGATAGCGCCTGACTAGCTGGTTTCCTGGAAAAGCATGTTAACCAGCCCTATAGATTACTTCTCAAGCTACGCCAACTTTTCCTACAGGCAAAATGGCGCACTCATCGGAGCGTTGACAATTGAAATCTATCTTGACGCAGAAACCGTGCTGCGAGACACAGTCGGATCTGCATCAAATGTGAACCCGGATTCACGCTGAGCAACAGTCCTGGTGAGGTAGTTTGACTTGAGTTCAGGGACAGCATCACTAACTCGAATGATCCCCATGTGGTTCATCAAGTACGTACCATTCGGCAGAGATGGTCTGGCATTCTTCGATAGAGGGCGGTCGTTGCCCATGTGGAGCACATTGCCATTGACCGCCTTGACGACCAACTGATCACCATCGACGAGTTTCTTCCTGGCATAAGCTGTCAGCTCGATGAACTCGATATGACCTGTGATTCCGAGTTCTTCCTCGGCGTCCAAAATGTCGTTGATGATCTCGTTGATGAGAATTCCGTCACCTACCGATACGGTATAGCCGTCATCGTTGATGTTCGGCTCACGGTCATCCGTATAACGTGAATTTGCTAGGTGGATTGCGATTTGACGCCGCATTATCACTGACCGGGGTTGTTCTCCTCTCGGCTCCAAAACGCCAGGAGCAGACTCATCGAAGGGGTTGAGATACAGGTCCAGTAGGCCAGGACGCCATATCTCCTTCATGGCGATCTGCCCGTTCGGAAGCGCGACTTCAATCGCATCCCATGAACCATAGGCTGCATCCTTGAAGGTCTGAGGCGGTACTACGCCATTGAATTCCCTGCGAGCAATGTCGAACTGCCTGCGCCACCAACTCGTCAGTTGGGACGCGATGCGTATGATGCGGTCATCGGCAGGATAGGCTTTGAGCAATGCCTGTGCCATCGGACGCTTGATCAGGTGTTCGAGTTGTCGATTGTCTTCCAAGAGTTGGTCACGTCTGGCTTTCAGGATGTCCAACGCACGGCACAGTTTGGTTTCCACCAGAATGTAGTCGCCAGCTTCACGACGTTCCCGTGGTACTCTGCTGGCGAAACACATGGGAAAGAACGGTGTCTTCAATGCCTTCATGCTATTGTCGATCAGTTGAAGAACTGCGCTCTTGCTGCCTTTCTTCATCTGGAGCCAGTCAATGACGACATCGGAATTCGACATAGCCATGGCTGTTACGAAATCATCCTTCAGAGCGTTAAAGGCTTTGCAGACTTCAACGAATCCTTCCTTCGTGACATCATAAACGCCAACGCATTCCAGTATCTCTGGCCCAACGTGCTCGATGAGCTTTTCATGCGATGGTGCTTGGAAGTTCGTGGGCAGAGCGTATCGCTTCTCTTCGAGGCAAGCATTGATTGCAGCCCGATGTTCACCGGAGAGCAGCGTATCAATCCAACCTCTGTTGATGAACGACCCCAGACTCTCTGAGCCGCGCTCGAATTCCTTGAGCTGCTCGTAGAACACGTTCGGGGTCCAGCGAGGACCGATTCCTTTCCAGCGCTTCTTGTTCAGTTGACCATACTCCGACTGCGCAGCAGCCCGTTGAACCTTGATGCGTGGTTGCACAGGATAGCTCATCGTCCGAAACTTTGCCAGGTATTCTTCGCCCCAGAAGACGAATATCATATCGTCCATGTCGCCGCCATTGAAGTGGACAAGAATTTCTCCGGCATCCCTGCCGAAGAATACGCGGCCCTGACCTTTGTAGTCCATGAGTTCTGGAAGGTGTACATTCCAGAGTTCCATGATTTCGCCCGAGTGTGTGTTGGGAGATCGTCCTGCCGCGATGCGTCCTTCAGGCGCATCGGGCGCGCAGACCCGACGTAATCCTTCATGAATGCCTGCGAGTGTGTCGTTGGCAACTATCGGAATGCCATCCGGCGAATCGATCAGCGGGTTGGGAAATGCGTAACCCCGAAATCCGTTCTTGATATGGACCCGGCCACGAGTGATGTCCACGCACTCTTGCACACCATGGTTGAACATCCGGCGCATCAACACTGGCATTGTCTTCGATTGGTGATCGAGATGGATCGCCCGTATCAACGGCCAGGTTGGCGTGTCATCGTCGGCAACGGAGTCAACAGCTCTGACAGTAGATGCGAAGTCGGAGATGATCCGATCTTCATCGTCACTCGAATAAAGTTCTGCTAGTTCATCCATTCTTGCCAGACCGGCTTGAGTCACGAGGTGATCTTCGTATAGACCGGTATTGGTCAGTGTTTGAAGGTCCATCTTGAATGGATGCAAGCCTGTATGCGACAGGACTCCAAAGTAGAAGTTGCCATTCTGGAAGATGGCCTCCTTCTTGCTGTCGTAAAGCACAACATCCCACTTCCAAACTAATTGATTGTGGGCGGTGATGCCTTTGCCCTGTCCCATCAGACCGCCGAAAGTGGCTATGGCCCCATCAAAACCGGGCAAGCTGCAAGTGCCTGACCCTTCTTTGAGCGAGATTTGTGCTTCATCCAGCAAATCCATGTTGAAGTCGAGCACAGTGATAAGCTGGCCATCCGCCAACTGGACGGCGTAGGCCATTCCCAGGTTGTCGTCAGCCGGTATGGAATCTACGATCCGTCCCTTGCACATCTGCGAATGAGCTGCAAAGAAGCGCCTTACTCTCTTGGCTGCTTTCGGATCGCTGGAGACAGAGAGTCCAAGATCCTCGATTGATGTGACGGTGGAATTTGCCGTGACAAACAGCATGAAGCCGTCATCAGGAACATGGCCGTAGATACACCGGTAACGGATACCGTCACAGGTCCAACCGTGGGTAAGCCATTCGGCCGTCTTGCGCATCTCCTTGCGTTGCGCCTTGGAGCCGCCTGATTCAAAGCTAACAATTCCGTATTGGCATCCTTCGGGCATAAGGTCGTCCAGAATCTGACGTGTCTCATGCAACTGGAAATCACGGCGTGGATTTGCTGGCCTACTCGTGTCCTTGTAAGGGCGACGAATCGCCGGATGCTTTGGTCCGTTCTTTACGTCATAGACAATGTGGAATGCCATTTTGCTTGGCACATCCCAAACTGGCAAGCTTGGCTTCTGGTGGATGCTCTGAGCGCTCTTTGCGCCCACATTTGAAATACCAATAGACATGATGTCTCCTTCCCCCCTCCACGGGGTTGGTTACAGGTGAAGTTGCGTTTGGATGAGGCGGAATTCCTTAGTGCGCGGAACTGGTGCTAGGCACTAACGCTGGTGGAACTGCTCCTGGGAGCGGTGGCAACTATGTATCCGGCATTCACTCCGTCAACGACGCGTCCGCTGAGGTCAACGACAACTGCCTTGGCAATACCGAAAGCCTTCATGGCCGTTGGAACGGCCATTGCTTCAACTGTGCCGCTGTACTTGGCCGCTACTTCTGTGGTCTTGATGATTCCCCTGGCGAGGTTGTCGCCGATGGCGTGAAAGGTCTTGCTGCTGAATGTGGAGGCGATGAGAGACTGCATTAGCGCAGCCTTCAACTCAGGGGTCATGTTGCTCAGGTCAATATTCATTTCATTTTCCTTGTGGTTGGCAGTTTTGATTTACCCCCCTGGGCCTCGATCCAAAAAAGGCCAGGGAGATTCTTGCATATCTACCAAGTGCCTCTATCGCCAAACCATTTTTGGCCTCGCGTGTTGGCACGTAAAACCATGGCAGCGGTTTTGAGACCGCTACCGATGCTCGATTGAATCCAGTGAGGGGATGAAGCTGAAATGATCGGCGAAATGTGCTGAGTTAGATTCCGATTATCTGGCAGAATGCTGAATGCACAGAAAACCAAAAGAAAAATGGTCTCGCGTACGAGAGCCGTGCATCGGCTTGAAGCCGCTGACACGGCTGCTAATCATTGAGGTTGTGATGAATTTCGGCGAAGGAAAACCGTGAGGCTGGCTCTATGTCAGAATCAGAAACGTGAAAGCCTAGGAAAACAGAAAGAAAAAGGCCCTCGCGTGAGGACCTTTCTTACATCAGGAGATGGTATTAGCAAATCGGTGAGGCATCAACCTGAGCTTTCAATCGTCGTGCAGATCGTTGCGTTGCATGATCTGTCTTCTGTGCTGGCTGGGAACTGCCGTTGAATAGATCAATATTGCGAAAATCCCATTCACAACTTTCGTCAGTGATCTGCTTCGCTATAAAGGCGATTCCGTTCTTTGCTGGATCGAAGGGCTCTACTAGCACCAAATCGCCAGATTCAGAAGGAGATCGCCCTATGACGAAATTCCAGAGGCTAGCGACGAGCTGGCAAGGAATGATTTTGGCCGCAGTAAAAGCAGCGTGATAATGAGGAAAAATAATTACCCCAGATTTAGAACGATTCTCCAGTGAATTAACAAAGCAGATTCGTGTACGAAGAGTTCTCTCCAGAGAATTAATCAATTCCCTAAACTTGATATTGGCAGTTTCTGGTTTAATGTTCCAGGTAAATTCCAGCGTAGCAAATAACTGCCACTGCACAGGATTAAGCCATGATGCTACATCGGATGATAAATCTTTGCGGTAACCAATAGTGTTTCTAAATGTACTGTTCATTTGTATCTCTTTCATGTAGTATTTCTATTCTCTATTCTCTCTATTTCTATTTTTAGACATAGTGAGTCCTACGGTACTCTTTCATTCAATATAATCACTGCGCGTGCAGGTTATCCACCATATCGCAGTCCCCTTTCGGGTTGTATCGGCATATCTGCTGGCCATCTAGCAGATATACGTAATTTCTATGTTCCGGTGAAATTCACCGCAATCCAGATTCTCTATTCGCCCTCCAAACGGAAAGCTCATATATAATTAGTAGAGCAAACTCGTGAGAGTTACCAAAGCTGTTGTGATGAACGCACTCTCTTTTGTCAACGCAGTCCTTGCCATGAGACGTAATGCTGCACACTTCACGTAAGTTATGAGACTTATGACTGACCTGCGAAAGCTTCTCTTCTTGTCGGGCGTCGCTGGCTTCTCAATCTTCTTTCTATTCTGCTTTCTACCAACGCAGCCGCATGAAACGGTTTTATCAGGCTTCACATCCTGAGCACGAATCATCTCGAACTCGCCGCAGAGTTGGCATTCATACCAAGCCATTCTGTTTCTATCCTTGGCGCTTCGACGAGGTGCGTTTCCGTGCCGCTTCAAATGCGTCCCAGCCACCAGTTGCCCATATTGTGACATGTTTGAATTCATACTTTTATTCCTTCACTAATCTATTGATAACATCATAGCATAAGTCAGGGTTTGTACCAAAGTTTCAAGCTCTGCGGACTCGCCCGTCACAAGACGAAGATCTACGCGCAAAAGCGTTCGTGCTTGTCATGAGAAGAGGCAGAGCAGTTCCGATGGCGGTGAATGCCGCCATCGAACTCGCTGTTTCACATCGATCCCTTGGCTCCGGTTGAGCGGAATTCGCACGATTCGCCCTTGACACGAGGCTGGCACGTGCCGGGTTGGCCGCCGGAGGCGATATGGCAATGCCGATAAACGACGTTTTCTGATGGCCGCCGACATTACCTGACGACTTCTGAGCAGTTAACCTGCACATGATGCAGCTCATTGACCTTGATGGGGCCATAGTTAGAGATAACATACCATTCTCCATTGCGTCGGTGGACCTGACGGAAGACTCTGCCTGACAGACTCTGTTTCTGCTTCTGCGCCAGCACAATCTCACCCCTTGCATCAATACCGAGAAAGTTATCCTCACCATCGATAGGCAAATCGTTGAATTTCACATTAATTTGATCGGCCAAGGTCGCTTCATCTCCCAGTACCAGATAATCCTTGTCAGCGCAATGCACAGTGATCAGATCTGCGAGTTTCATTGCAACCTTATGCTCATCATCCTTAATGGACTGCGAATCAGCAGTGCTGCGGTCTCTCTCACTGGTGTCTGAAACATCAACCTTTGACTTGCAAGCTGTGAGAGTCACACAAAGCAAAAGAGTGCAGAGCAAGTACACCTTTTTCATTTCTTCCTCCTAAGACGCTTGGTTGATGCAATTCTCAATATTCCCTGGTTGAGGGAGTAGTGGCTTTGAACCACGCCGCCACTGGGACAGCAGTTCGCGTCGCTTGGCTCCTGAATTTCAGATTCTACAATTAGCGAGTCGCCGCGAATTGACGGATAGCCTTCCCTGAGCGTTTCTGACTGAGCAAGGTGTACATTGTTCCGGTGATCATTTTCGGGCCGCTTGGCTGCGCCAATTCCGCCGTTAGGCATCTCGGTGACTATCATCCAGCTCGAAAAACCCGCAGAGCCCTCGCCGCTAGATTCAAGGAGAACCGATGGGTGACCATCAATGGAGGAATTGACAACCTGTTTATACTCGCTAGAAGTAGAGTCACCGAGGAGCACCTTCTTGGACAGCCAACTCTGCTCGACAAACAATATAGCATCTACGCTGGTGACGAACTCGGCGCCACCAAACTCCTCAAGTGCATCTGGTGGAAGCCGTTTCACAGCGGCCTGATCACAACTATAACGGTTCATCCGAACGTCATGTCCAGTCCAAATATTCACTTTTGTACTGGATAGAAGTTGGCATTGAGCCGCAGCCTGATAAAGGGGTTAAGTCTTAGGATCAAGGTGCGAAAAGTCCAGCTTTGCACGAGTGTGGACTACAAGCGCAGTGGCCGCAACAAGAAAAAGAAAACCGGTAGAAGTTCCTACCCAAAGCAAAAGGCGCATTTTTGGTCGCATTGTTCCTCCGAGAGTTCTTTGTTTCGTAATGTTCTATAATTGGGCTTAGAATACTTCGTCCAATTAACTTCTGATCGATTCTACTTGCTTCGATCATAAGCCAAAATAGAAGGCTGTGCCCCACTCATTGCGAGAATGATCCCGCCGTAGATGCCCACAATGAGGCTTTGCCCCTTGAAGTGCGAGCCACTACCACTGCACGGCGTTCACTTTGGCCTGGAGTTCCTCACCTTGAGCAGGGCGCAAATAACGCATTGTGCTTGCGAGATCACTGTGCCCGGCAAGAGCTTGGACTGTTTTTAAGTCAATCCCACTTCGGAGAAGTGTCGTCATGTACGTGCGCCGGAATCGGTGGAGCGTGAATTCCTGACACTCACGGCGCTCTTTGCACCCTTCACACCTACCACAGTTAAGGCCAGCCCGTTTTGCTAGCCCCTTGAGCGCCCGGAGAAGTTTCGTGTTTGGCTGTCCGTTTCGTGTTCCAAGAACCAGCGATTCGCCGGGGTGGCTATCCTGCTTTGTCTTGAGTTCAAGGAGAACATCATCTGGAACTGCGATCTCACGCTGCTCCTTATCCTTCACTTTGAATCCCCATTTCTCCTTCCCCCTCACGGTCAGCGTTTTGCGGGCATAGTCGATATCCGAATACTCAAGGTACATCAACTCTTGCTCACGCAATCCACACTTCAGGGCGAGAAGAATCGTGAGGTTCATCTTCGGATCAGCCTCTCCAAGCAATGTCGAGATCTGATCTCGGCTATAAACGGTCGGCAGTTTCTCCTCATACGATGGCTTTGGCGGAAAAACGGTTTTATCGAGTCCTGAAAACACCAGCCAAGAGGTGAGACGGGCGTGTTTATTCGCCACGGTTCGATCCTCACAGCCGCGCTTTCGAAGCACGGCATGGAACTTGAGCACATCCTCACGGCTTATTTCGTCAACGTATGTTTTCTTGGTTCCGGCGATGAACTCAGATGTAACACTCCTGGCTTGTGCCGCTGCCTCCATTGCGTTGCGGGATTCGGCATCCTTGATATAGGCGCGGGCTGTCTCGCGTAGAGTCTTGCGCTCCCGGTCGGCTTCGACTTTCAGCCCGGCATCTTCCGCCACGACTCTGGCGGTGCTGACCAGTTCTTGCCGTGCCCTTTGTGCGTCCGCATCCGCTGCGTTCTTCCCAACAGAGATGTACTTGGGCGTGCGGTTTTCGTACAGCCGGAGATCGTAAGAGAAGCCCTCAACCTTCACAGGCTGGCCATTCACTACAGCGTAACCGGGCTTGACACGCCCGTTCCCTCCCCTGGCGGCTGGGTGCCTCTTCCAGGTGCCGTTCGAATCCCTATACCGGATCATCAAGGTGACTGCTCTGTTTTCCACGCGCCTCCTAGTCAAATGTATGACAACTGCATGACAACGATATTATCACACCATTATATTCAACAGCATATAAGCTGCATAAAACGAATCCCTGTTTCAAGCAGCCGGGATAACTTGCGCGAGGGTTCTGTAACTTGGCGATCTAT
>CAZYCV010000094.1:0-14464 GCA_964645305.1 uncultured Occallatibacter sp.
AGGCCTGAAAAAAAGCCTTGACAAAGCCGACGCTGTCATACACGGCGCTACCATTTGAGACACTTGCGGCACGACTGAAGTCGTGTCCTGACGCTTCTAGACTTTCTATTGAGGTTTTCCGCAGCGAGCAAAGTCGTGTCCTCTCAAAGCATCGACTTACTCAGAGCATCCATAAAATATATTCGGCATTGACGGAAGGGAGGCAGTTTCAACAGGCAATAACTCTACATTCCAAGATTCTTTCCGACCTTCCGAAATCAATTGCCTTCGCTGATGATCGTGGGCTTCCGTCGAAAGCAGGTGTGCAAGAAGACCAACCCTGAGCCAAGCAGCAGGAAACTCGCGGGCTCAGGCGCTTCGTCGGGAGGATCAAACCCCAGAGGATCAGCGCCCGACAAAGGCGACGCGGCGGGCGGATCGGGGCTGAAGCTGGCAATCAGCTCGGCTTCAAAATTGCTTCCATAATTTGTCCAGGGCAGCACGGTAAACTGCGACGACAGAACCCCGTCATTTTGATAGATAAAGCTGCCTCCGGGGATGGATGCCGTACCGCGCACTCCGGGCATGGTCGTGGTGCCGCTATCGGTAAAATACTCCGAACCATCGATACTGAGAACGGCCGCATAGCTGTCGCCCGCCGTCAGGTTCAGGCCGCCGGTGCTGAAATCGAACTCCTGGGCAGCGCCGGTCACTGCGGTCAGGCCGCTACTGTAAAGAATGGAACCGACTCCGGTGCCGTTCCAGGAGACAATATAGCCTTGGATCTGGCCGGTGGTTCCCGCATTCAGGAAGAGGCTAAAGGTATTTAAAACAGTGTCGGTTGCCGGAGCCAGAAAGGTCTCACCATAGGTGCTGGTGGCGGAACTGCCGATGGAATGGCCAAAAGGGCCAATGGCGCTGTTGACAAGGGCGGTATTGTTATAAACCGTATCGGCGCGCGCCTGACCTGTAACCAGTAGCGCAAGCACCAAGAGAGATGCTTTCATCGTGAGGCCTCCCAAGCTGACCCGTCTGAAGCGGGTGGGCATAACTCGATTGAGGCGAGCAATGCCCTTTGGCTAACCCTGGGTAATTGAGCAAAATCTGGAGCCGTGGGCGGTGATCTGAGGGGAGGGGAGTGGAGAGCGTCCTAAGGTCAACCGTTGAACGGGAAGCAAAAAACTCTTCGCTTGGATCGTAGCAAAGTCGGGTTGGCTTGCGCAAGCATGGCGCTCAATCCGTTGCAGTGACTCGGCGTATACTTAGTCGGTACATCAACCCGATTGGAAGCAGTTTTGAAAGTATTGATGTTCGTGAAGGCGGACACTCATCAGGGGAGGAAACACGATGTTTCTCCGATCTGCATTTTTATTGATTGGGGCATTGGCCGCATCGAGCTTGGCGGCGCAGACTCCAGCGGCGGGCTACGACACGCTTCAAGATCTATGGGTCTTTCAATCGACGGAGCCGACCAACTGGGCTGGGGGCGACTTATTGGCTCCCGGCAACGCCATTCCGGTCGACGCCAACCAAACTTATAACGGCCTGCCTTCGCTTTCCTTCAATGTTCCGGTTTCAAGCCTGGGATACTGGAACGCGATTCTGGCGGGAGTGGACTGGCGTCCCTATTCTATCGAGTTCTATCAGGCGCATGGTTATCTGGAATTCAATATCAAGGGCGCCGCGGGGGGCGAGCAATTCAATCTGGTTCTCTCCGACTTGCTGCCCAGCCGTTTGGCCAACACCCAACTCTCCACGGCAGCTTTGCACAGCGCGAGTTATGTTGCGACGACCACCTCGTGGCAGCACGTGCGCATCCCTTTGAGCGCCTTTGTTGCGCCGAGCGGTTTTGACTTCCGCCAAGTGCGCTCCATGCAGCTCAGCAACGCCAGCGGCGGAAGCTACGTGCAACAGTTCTGGCTGAATTCCATCGAGTTCACCTCGCCGGACACTGAGCCGAGTTACCCGGCCATCAAGGTGAACCAGATCGGCTACACGACGCAGGCCTGGAAGTACGCTACCGTCTCCGGCTTTGGCGAACTGCTGACGGCCGAGCCGGGCACGGTCTTCGAGGTGATGAACGCGAGCACCAATCAGGCCGCCTACACCGGCCAACTGACTCTCGTGACCAACTACGATGTGGGTGTATCGGGCGAGAAGGTGCTGAATGCGGAGTTCACATCGCTGACGGCTCCGGGAAGTTACTACATTCACGTGGAAGCCGCGGGCGTTGCGGACTCGCTGCCATTCACCATTGGTGACGATGTATTGCGGCCCATGCAGCGGGCGATTCAGCGCTACTACTTCTATCAGCGGCAGGGCATCGCCATTGGGGCGCAATACGCTGATGCAGGCTACGCGCGCGGCCTGGGCCATCCCAACGACGTGATTGCTCAGTTCCGCTCGCACTCCAGCCCGACGATTGACGTCTCTCATGGCTGGTATGACGCCGGCGACTATGGCAAGTACACAAATAACACTTCGCTGACCAGCGCCGGGCTGCTGGACGCCTACAGCATTGCGCCGACGTTCTTCAACGGCCTTCAGGTGAATATTCCCGAGAGCGGCAACGGAATGCCTGACCTGCTGAACGAGGTCAAGTGGGAGCTTGACTTTCTGGTGAAGATGCAAGATCCCGCGTCGGGCGGCTTTTACGTGCAGGCCACGAGTACCGGTTGCATGCCCAATGGAGACTGCAAACCGGAGGAGATTACACTGACGCGCTACGTGGAGGATGTGATCGGCGGCGTGCCCAATGTGCGGCCAACCGCGCCTTCGGCCATGGCTGTGGCGGCGTTGGCGCGCGCCGCGGGCATTTATAACGCATGGGATGCGACTCAGGCGCAGTCTTACCTGGCGACGGCGGAGGCTGGCTGGGCGTATCTGCTGGCCAATCCGGCCAACATTGAGGCTACGGGATTTGGTGGGCAGAGCACCGACGATCAGGAGCGTATGTGGGCGGCGGCTGAGCTCTTCCGCACCACGGGCGATGCGCAGTATAGCAACTACTTTTTGGCGAACTACCAGAATTATGCCGCGCACTTCAGCAGCACCACCGGCAGTGGCACGGACATCATCTTCCGCGCCTTCAACGCCTATAACGGATCGACGGGGGCGGACGCGACCGAGCGCGCCTGGTTCACCACGAACTTTGCCATCTGGCGGGGGATTCAACTCCAGCGCATGACGGGCGCTTGGCGCAACTTTATGCCCGCATGGGGCTACTACTGGAGCAGCAACGCGGAGACGCTGACGACCGTTCTGATTCTGGCGCAGGGCGAGGCGGGCACAACGGCTCCGTCGGCGGGCGAGGTCGGCGAGATTGTGGATGCCGCGCAGGCGCAGATCAATTACATTCTTGGCGTCAATCCGCTGCATCGCAGCTTCGTATCGGGCTTCGGCGGGGACACGGTGCAGACGGTCTTTTCGTCCATCTATCCCGCCTATGGACTTTACACGCCGCCGCCGGGGTATCTGCCGGGCGGCCCGGACATTGATGACTCGCCCTGGTACTCGCAATTTCCGGCGCGCTGCTATGCCGACACCGACACCGATTGGCCGGTCAGCGAGCACGACATCGGCTATACCGCGCCGCTGGTCTTCACCGCGGCGTACGTGGCGCAGAACTCCTCCGCATCCCACGCGGCAGGCAATGTGATGAACACGCCCGTGGTGAGCGTCGCGCCCACGCCGGCCAGCCCGACGATTGCTCAGAACCTGGCGGTGAAGGTGACCGTTGCGGGCACGCCGTCGCCTACCGGCACGGTGACTCTGGCCAGCGGGACGTACACTTCTGCGGCGACGGCGCTTGCCGGAGGCTCGGTGACGATTACCGTTCCGGCCGGGGCATTGCCGCTGGGCAGCAACACACTTTTGGCCAGTTACACAGCGGATTCCGGCAGTTTCTTTCTCTATAACAATGCCAACGGAACGGCAGCGGTGACGGTGACCGCCGTGCCTGTAAGCTTTGCGCTCAGCGGCCCAGCCGTCACGCTTTCACCGGGTGCGACCATGGGAAACACGTCGACGAT
This sequence comes from uncultured Occallatibacter sp., assembly GCA_964645305.1. GTDB lineage: Bacteria > Acidobacteriota > Terriglobia > Terriglobales > Acidobacteriaceae > Telmatobacter. The sequence goes on from CAZYCV010000094.1 coordinate 4,011, forward strand.
TACCGTGACGCCAAGCGGCGGATTCACCGGCAACGTAACCCTGACGGCGGCCATCACCGCCAGTCCGGACGGCGCGCAAAATCTGCCGACGTTGAGCTTTGGCGCAACCAGCCCGGTCAACATCACGGGCGCAAGCGCAGCCACGGCCACGCTGACCATCTCCACCACGGCGCCCAGCAGCGCGGCGCTCGAACGCCCCGGAGCGCCCTGGAAAGCAGCCGGAGCCGTAACGCTGGCCTGCCTGCTGCTCTTCGGCCTTCCGGCGCGGCGGCGCGGCTGGCGGAGGATGCTTGGATTGCTTGCCTTGGCGGTCTTCTGCTTTGGCGGCGTGCTGAGTTGCGGCGGGGGCGGCGGAGGAGGAAGCAGCAACCCCGGAACCACGCCGGGCGCGTATACCGTGACGGTAACCGGCAGCACGAGCAGCGTTACGGAGAGCACGACTGTTACTGTGACGGTGAATTGACGGTGGGTTCGCTCTATCGAATCCCAGGTCTCAAAATCGAGACCTGGGGCACCCATCATTCTTAAAAGTTAGAGATGTGAGCCACCCGCCCGCCGCGCGAACCGTGATAGAAGCAAGCGAACGGTTTCAGACTGGATTCTCTGTCTCCTCTGGGAAAGGAAGCTCCAGTGTAGCGCCCCGTTTTGGCATTACTCTATCAACCATTTTCACGAACCGATTCCACCCAAATCCGCTTGAAATAGCTAACCGCTGAAACATGACCAAAGAGTGCAAATGCTGCGCCAACATCGGATCGCCAATATCCGCAGTTAACCATTGATGATTCTTTGCAAGTCGCCATCCCTTTTCGTTTTTGGGATTTTTCTCTTCGAGCGCTTTCCGTAGTCCAGGTGCCAAGCGATCATACACTAAATCATTTGTATAATGCGCTACCACACTGTAGCGATTCACCGTCATACCAGGCCAAGGCCATCCCTTAAGCTTGTAGATATTTTCATAAAACTCATCTGGAAACTTCTTGGCCCAAGCCGCTAGTTCCTTCGCGATAAGTTTCTCTAGGTATGCTTGCAGCGCATCCCTAGGTCTGATTTCCTGGTATCCAGTCGCCTCATCCACCAGGGAAATAATTGCCACAGAAGCCAAGCTGCGCATCAAGATTTCGGCGCGTTGCGCAACTGCCTTTTGAGGCTTGTTTAATACCCCAGCTTCACGAGCCCGAAGCCAAACATCACATATTTGCGGAAGGGCCGTAGCTGGAATGCCGCTTGCTATTCCTCCACCTTTCAAATTCTGGTATGGAATCGGATTGTTCAGCACCAGCAGCAAATCATCTGAAATGAATTGCCTAAGTGCCGTAGCTGCTATAAAAAATGGAAGTTTCTCACCATCATCTTCTGCAATTTTTGGCTGGTATGCACCCCCTTTCACTCGACCAAGGGCAGCACCAACCCCGTTCTGTGAAAGCACTCTAGTTCCATCTTCAAGCACTGCGCAAGATAGGGTTCTGCCACCGATGCTTAATTCACCGGTATATGTCGCCTGTTTAATCTTGTGCTCATTCCAGCGTGCTGCTGCGGCTTTTTGTGCAATCAGCCGACGCTCGTCTGGTTGCAGCGATTGGGCACGGGCGTATCCGCCTTTTGATTTTCCTTCGTTTTCTTCTGCCATGCTTGCACCTTTTTTTATAATAATGCTTGCGTTCTTCTTTTGCAAGCATTATTATAAAGATGCTTGCTGGATAGAAAATGAATCATCTGAGCGTAGCGAAGCTCATCCAAGTCATATCCGATCAAGTAGAAGAAGTTTCCATTAACGCCACGTGCTGTGCGATTGAATTGCAGGGTATTTGGGAACTTGAGGAATTGGTTCCATCTTCGGCATTTAGAGGTACTTATAGGTTTTCTTCTTGTTTTATTAGGCTTTCTTCTTGCTTTTGTTGCATGAATAGGAGCATACTTGATACGGTGTCTCATTTTCTGTTTTGGAGGCAAAATACCAAAGCCCCTCATTGGCGTGAGGGGCTAGGAATGAAACAAATATCGGTTGATTTGAGCGGCACTTAACAATCAGAGAATATCCTGTAACGCCCCCCAAGTCAAGAACAAAGTTTAGTAAAAGAGATCCCTGCGTCCAAGCGCGGCCAGGGTCTATTGCCTATCAGTCGAAGTGTTCCTGCACCCAAACTGACTGGAAACCATTCATCCTTAACCAAATAGGAGTTGCCAACATGGCAAAATCCATACCGACCAAAGTCGTCTACCGTTCTGCGATAACAGGATTGTTCGTCCCGCAGCGGTTTGCCCAAAACCATCCAAGGACGACGGAGCGCGAACACGTTCCCATCTCCAATCCAAAGAAGTAACCACTTCTTGCCAATGCCGCTCACTCTATAGGGAGTGAGCGGTTTAGGTGGTGGCGGTAGTTCAACTGTAGAACGCCGGACCTGTACTCCGGTTGTTGTGAGTTCGAGCCTCACCCGCCACCCCACATTTTTGACGCGTAATCCACACTAAAAGATGCTCTGATGTGAAGTCAAGCTCGAATATCACACTTGTTTTTCAAACTGCACCACTACCCGTTTCGGGTAGAATGCTCAAGTAAAAAACCCGAACCTAGATATCAGGTTTTATGGCCAGTTGCCCCAGGTCTCACTTTTGAGACCTGGGAACCCATGAACCTTTACTTTTCCGCGCCGTGGCACTTTTTGTATTTTTTGCCGCTGCCGCAGGGGCAGGGGTCGTTGCGGCCTACCTTTTCGCCGGTGCGGCGCTGGGTGGGCTGGCTCGAGTCTCCGGCGCCGGCAAAGCTGGCAGCCTCCAGATCGCGCTGCTTCTTGCGATGGAACTCTTTCTCCAGCGCGTCGATGGTGGTGGAGGGCGGACGGGTGGAGATGGATATTTCGCGCGGTTCGGCTTCCAGGGTCAACGGTTGCGCGGCGCTCGACACGGGCGGTGCCTTGGGAACGGTGCGGTTGGGCCGCGCTGATCCACCGACAGGCTGGCCGTCCTGGTCGAGAATCTGCATACGGAAGAGGAAGCGGACCGTGTCTTCCTGGAACTTGAGCATCATCGCCTCGAACATATCGAAGGACTCGCGCTTGTACTCGACCAGCGGATCGCGCTGCGCATAGCCGCGCAGATTGATGCCCTCTTTGAGGTGGTCCATCGAGAGCAGGTGATCCTTCCACAGGCCGTCGATGACGTTGAGCATGACCATGCGCTCGTGATAGCGCATGGTGGCCGAACTGAGGAGCTTTTCCTTGGCGGCGTAATCCTGCTCCAGGCGGGTGAAGATGGCCTCGCCCAGCTCATGGCGGTGCAGCTCCAGCGGCGCAATCCCCATGGAGGCGAAGGTCTGGCCGAAGTGGTCGGTGAGCTTCGAGTCGATGCCCTTCAGATCCCATTGGTCGGGATGGAGCTTTTCGCCGGCAAATTCGTCCAGAATATTGCTCAAGATTCCGCCGACGTAATCTTCCAGGATCAGATCCTTCTGATCGACGCCTTCCAGCAGTTGGCGGCGCATGGCGTAGACCGCCTCGCGCTGCTTGTTCATCACGTCGTCGTATTCCAGCAGATGCTTGCGGCTCTCAAAGTTCTGCGCCTCGACGGCCTTCTGCGCGCCCTCGATGCGCTTGGAGATCATCTTGGACTCAATGGGCACGCCCTCTTCCATGCCGAGGCGCTCGAGCAGCGTGCTGACCCACTGCTTGGCGAAGATGCGCATCAGGTCGTCTTCAAGCGAGAGATAGAAGCGCGACTCGCCGGGATCGCCCTGGCGTCCGGCGCGGCCACGGAGCTGATTGTCGATGCGGCGAGACTCATGGCGCTCGGTGCCGAGGATGAAGAGTCCGCCGGCCTCGATGACCTTATCGTGCTCAATGCGGGCGGCTTCGGCGTGCACGTTGAAGACCGAGGCCCATTCCATGGAGTCGATTTCGAACTCCTGGCCTTGATAGTAGAAGCGCTGGAAGCCTGCCGGGGCCATGGGGTTGATGGCGCCCTCGGCCACACTGATGGCGCGCGCCTTGTTCTTTTTGACCAGCTCCTGGCGAGCCATGAATTCGGGATTGCCGCCGAGCAGAATATCGGTTCCGCGGCCGGCCATATTGGTGGAGATGGTGACCACGCCGAGACGGCCAGCCTGGGCGACGATCTCCGCCTCGCGCTCATGGAACTTGGCGTTCAGCACGACGTGCTTGACGCCCTTGCGCTGCAAGATGGCCGAGAGCCGCTCGGATTTTTCAATGGAGACAGTGCCCACCAGCACCGGCTGCTTCCGCTCGTGCAGCTTGGCGATGTCGTCCGCCGCAGCCTTGAATTTTTCCTTCTCAGTGCGATAGACAACGTCGGGATTTTCCAGGCGCAGCATCGGCTTGTTGGTGGGGATGACGACGATCTCGAGTTTGTAAATCTTCTCGAATTCGGCGGCTTCGGTTTCGGCTGTGCCGGTCATGCCGGATAACTTCTGATAAAGCCGAAAATAATTCTGGAAGGTGATGGTGGCGAGCGTTTGATCTTCCTTGCGGATGACCACGCCCTCCTTGGCCTCGATCGATTGATGCAGGCCATCACTCCAGCGGCGGCCGGGCATCAGGCGGCCGGTGAAGGTGTCCACGATGATGACTTCGCCATCCTTGACCACGTACTCCACATCTCGCTTGTAAAGAGCCTCGGCCTTGATCGCCGTCTCGATGTAGTGCTTCATCTCCCAGTTTTCGGCGTCGGCGATGTTGGTGATGCCGAGCAGCTTTTCGATGCTCACCCAGCCTTCGTCCGTCACGCCGATGGTGCGCTGCTTTTCGTCGACAATGTAGTCGCCGGTGAGGTGTTTCTGGCCCTCGGCCAGTTGCAGGCCCAGCTCCTCCTGGCGCTTGTGATCCATCGAATCGATCTCTTCGCCTTTGACCAGCGAGGGCACGATCTTGCGGGCGCGGGCGTACTTGTCGGTGGTCTGATCGGTGGGGCCGGAGATGATGAGCGGAGTGCGCGCCTCGTCGATCAGGATCGAATCGACCTCATCCACGATGGCGTAGTAATGGCCGCGCTGCACGCAATCTTTTATCTCAAATTTCATGTTGTCGCGCAGGTAGTCGAAGCCGAACTCGTTGTTGGTTCCGTAGGTAATGTCGGCGGCGTAAGCGGCGCGGCGCTCCTCGTCGCTGAGGTCGTGGACGATGACGCCGACCGAGAGGCCGAGGAACTCGTAGATTTTGCCCATCCACTCGGCGTCGCGCTTGGCCAGGTAGTCGTTGACCGTGACCACATGCACGCCGTGGCCGGCGAGCGCGTTCAAGTAGCAGGCGAGCGTGGCGACGAGCGTTTTGCCTTCGCCGGTCTTCATCTCGGAGATCTTGCCCTGATGCAGCACCATGCCGCCGATGAGTTGCACATCAAAGTGGCGCATCTGCACCGAGCGCCAGCCGGCCTCGCGGACCACGGCAAAGGCTTCGGGCAGAAGCTCGTCGAGGGCCTCGCGCTCGGCAACCTTGCGCTCGTCCTTATGCTCCGCGTCGTCAGGAATATCCTTGAGGCGCTCGGCGATGCGTTCGCGGAACTCGATGGTTTTGCCGCGCAGTTCGTCGTCCGTGAGCCGCTTGGTGTCTTCTTCCAGAGCGCCCACCAGGGCCACCATGGGCATCAGGCGCTTGATGAGCCGTTCGTTCGCAGTGCCGAAAATCTTGGTTAAAGCCTTATCAAAAAACACAGTATTCTCCGTTTACCAGTGTAAATGGTTGGCCTGCGTGGCGATGACTGGAACCTTGTACCGAACCGGCCTGAGTAGCCCTGCACTTTGTCCTCAGGAATAATCTGGCATGCTGAGAAAGCGAGTGATATATTGCCCTTAGCCGGCCACGCACAATGGAAATCCGGCTAACTCCCCGCCCCCTCCTTGGTACGCAAACAAAACCTTCCACCCGCCTGAATGGCACACAGGAGAGTTCCATGCCCGCACCGCTTCCCCCGCTTCTGGATGGACCGATTACGACCGCCAACAAACAGGTTTATGTCGATAACCTGCTGCCGAATGCAACCGTCACTGTCTTTGCCAACGGCGCGCAAGTTGGTTCCGCAACCAACGTCAACCCCGGTGCAATCCTTGTTCCCTTGACCGCGACATTGCAGCAAGGGCAGAAGATCACCGCCAAGCAGACCTACAACGGAACCAACCCGAACATCAGCGCCACAGGCCTCAGCGACGCATCCAACGCGATCAAAGTGCAGGCTGTGCCCAATCCGTTGCCGACGCCGAGCTTTGCCTCGGGGCTCACGGTCTGCGCCAGCTCGATCTATCTGGGAAATCTTCTTCCCGGAGCCGAGGTCCACGTCAAGCAGGGCAGCAATATATTGGTCAATGGCGTAGCGGCAACGCTGACCACCCAATCCTTTCCGGTGACCGGAACTTTGACGTCGGGCAGCAGCCTGGAAGCCTGGCAGACCGCCGGGGGCCACAGCAGCGCCAAGGTGGGCAGCCTTGCGGTCACTGATCCGGCCGGGCCCTTGCCCGCGCCCGTGGTGGCCGAGCCGCTGCTGGGCTGCCAAACGGCCGTCAATCTCTCCAACCTGATTCCCACCGCCAACATCGAGATCTCCAATGCGGGCAACGAAAACTTTGCGTCCACTCCCTGGAATGCCTTCGAACTGTACGGCATGACGCCGTTGGTGGCTGGCCAAACGCTGACGGCGCGCCAGTACTTTACCAAATGCGATCGCGCGCCCAGCCCCACGGCCAGCTTTACGGTCTCCTCCGACCCTCCGCCGTTCCCGAAGGTGAGCTATAAGCCGTGCGGCAATGTCAAGCAGCTTTTTGTCACCAACCTGGTTCCGGGATCGGTGCTGACCATCAAGAGAGTGGTGGCTACTTCATCGAACACCAACACGATCACCGTGATTGGTTCCATGGGCGTCTCTCAGCCGACAGCCACGGTGAACCTGCCGCAGAGCTTCAGCGCCACAGACCCCAACGGTCCGGTTTCGCTTTGGCTGGAAGTCCTGCTGTGCAATCGAAACCTGCCTGCGCCGGGCTACACCAAGGTGGCCTTTGCGCCGCAAGGTGGGCCGTATGGACCGCCCGCGCTGGAGACCCCGCTTTACGATTGCGTCAACGTGGTCGTGGTTACGGGAACGCATCCGGGAACCGAGATTCAGGTCTTCTCCGGCAGCATCTCCGATCCGATTTCGCCCACCGTTGTCGCCACCGGGCCGAAGACGGTGGTTCAGCTTTGGACGCCGCTGGTCACCAACCAGTCGATCTTCGTGAAGCAGACGGGCTGCAATGCAAATGGTGAATCGCATCACGAGGTGGTGAAGTCCTTCAACAAACTCGATGCCCCGGTTATCGTCACGCCGGTTCGGCCGGGAGACGCTAGCGTTCAGGTCAGCAATGTGCTGATTGGCGCCACCGTCACCTTGCTGGTCAATGGCATTGCACGCTCTCAGGTAGTTGCCCTGGACACGTCGGTTTCACTATCCGCGGGCGTTCCAGCGCTCGGCAACGGAGATATGCTAGAGGCGGTTCAGAGTCTGTGCACGCAGACCAGCGGGCCGGGGACGGCGACGGCCACGCTGGGCATTATGAATCTATCGGGTGTTCCCGGCACGATGATCCAGAATAAACCTGTTCAATTACTCACTACCGCAACCGACAGACAGACGGGCGTCGTGCTGCCCAATCTCCCCGTGGTGGTGGCCAGGGAGTTCAACCCTGGGTATCCTAAGTATCTGCCGATAGGTCCGTCCAGCAGCGGCTTTACTGGCTCGTCTTTTGACTATATGCCAGGCAAGACAGATACGACGGCGTATGTCTATGTGACGAACCAGCCTGGCTATGAGGATATTTTGGGCGAAGTTACAGTGACTCCGCCACCTGCGCCACCGCCGCCACCGCCATCGATTTCCTACATCGGAAGCAAGGTCTATGGGAAGAACTTCCCTTGCACACAATGTTCGGTTTCGGGAACCTTTGGCTGGGGCGATGTCCCATCGGGTCCATGGACCGGTGATATTGTGACCGGTATTACGATTCCCGCGTCTCCTTGCGACAATCCCCTGGGGGGGCAATCCTATGGAATCCAGGTGAGCTGCGTTTCAGATCCATCCATCTCGGTCAGCTTGACCGTAAACTGCTAGCTTTTTGCCTGTTTGTTGAATCACCATGGAAGCCCCACCCTGGCCGCATTTTTGTTCTTGCGGCCAGGGTGGGGCTGCCACCACCCTTGGGTGTCCTATCTCTCGATTTTGGGAGATAGGATTGAACAGCCAGCCAGTTCAAAGCCGCAGAACCAACTGCTCCACCGGCTCGCCGCGGCGAATCTTTTTGAGCTGCTGGTCGAGCTGCTTCTTCAGGTTCTCTGGATCGCCGTTGTCGTCTTCATCGGCTTCTTCGCGTTGCTTCTCTTGCAGCACATATTCGACGCTGGGCTTCCAATAGGCCTGCATGAACTGCAATGCCATTCCCAGCGCAAATGAAGTTGGATAGAAGCCCAGGCTGGACTTTCCCAGCCGCTTTCCGCGTCGCCAAAGGAAGCGCCGCAGAAAGTAGTGGAGAAGAATCACAAGGATGGCAAGAAATGGAATGAACCCGGCAAAGATACACCAGGCAGAGATTGTTTCGATACTCATGCACGCCCTCTTGGAATCGCAGAAAGAACTTCGCCAGGCCTTGGCCCTGGGCGCAATGCGGGAGACATCCCACCCTAGCCGCAAAAACAAGAACGCGGCGAGGGTGGGGCACCCATCATTGCACCCACTATTGCTGAATGTCAGGACCAGTTTTGAGGGGACTTATGCGCGCAGGAAGGGTGGCGGACGCTGGAAGAGGGTGGGCAGCGCCGGAGCATCAGGCGTGCGGCCATCGTACTCAAAGGCCAGCGGCGCCAGTAAACTCAGCGGAGAGATTAGGCCGGCGCAGAGAAGCGGCAGAATCGCCAGCCAATCCGCGCTGCCGGCGTGATCGTGCGGGATCAACAGGCACACCAGGGCGATGCCGATTGCGATTGCCGCAATCAGAAGCCATGCTCGCCTATGTCGGTTCTGGATCATCGCTGTTCTTCTCGCTTTTAGTATACGCATTGGTATTTTCTGCCGTCGAATTTCTTGTCTATTCGCCGCTTAGAATCGGCAAACGGCGCATTCGGGTACCTCGGTCATTGATCGTAACAATCATCCCGCTCTCGGCCCGTTCAGAAATGGCGTTATGAGCGGCGATGACCAAGGCCCCTGGTCCCTCCGGGTTATGCTCATTGGTTCGAAGGTAAATGACGCTTGGAAGGGTAGACCCGTGTAATGCGAGCAATTGCGAAAAATCGCCATCGCTGGTGAGAATGGCAGCATGATGCTCAGTGGCCCATTCCAGCAACACCGTATCAGGAGCATCGCCTTTCCCAACACTCCACCAGTGTATTGCTTCAATGCCCGCAGAATGAAGGAAGTCAACCCAAAACGGCGTGAGATTTGCATCGACCAGGACTTTCATAGGATCGGGCGCTCAGGCGCTCAGCCCCACTTCTTCTTCCTGTGCCCGCCACGCGGCATACTGAAGAGCCTCAAGCACATCTTCGCGTTTAATGTAGGGGAAATCGCGGAGAACTTCATCGATGGAATGCCCGCTGGCAAGCTGGCCAAGAAGAACGCCAACTGTCACACGCGTCCCCTTGATGCGCGGCTTCCCGCTCACCACACCTGGAGTACAAACGATGCGGTCCAGTGTAAACATTGCGCCTCCAGTCTCTGAAAATCCTAGCCCATCCATCATATTGTGCCACAAAAACAGGTACCTCTGGTTTAGATTTGCTCTTTATTACCGATCTATCCGCTTGTGGCAAGCCTTGCCGCAGCCGGTAAACTGAATCTATGCATCCTCCGCTGCGGCTGGTGGCAATTGATGTGGATGGGACGTTGACGCCGGCCATTGGGCAGGCGCTGACCGACCGCGTGGGGCGGGCGCTGAAGAGCGCGCAGCAGGCCGGAATCACGGTGGTCATCGCCACCGGGCGGCGCACGGCGTACACGCTGCCGCTCTTTGAGGGCCTGGGCCTGCGAGCGGATACGCCGCTGATTACGTCCAATGGAGCAGTGACGCGGACGCTGGGCGGTGAAGCGCTGGCCCGCTGCACCATGGAGTCGCGCGTGGCGCGCGGGCTCTGCGGGCTGCTGCGGCCCTTTGGGGCGATGGTCTTTACCTTTGACCGGCCAGGGCGCGGCGAGTTGGTGGTTGAGGATCTTGCCCAGGCGCATGGGCGCATTCAGCTTTGGATCGAGGCCAACCGCAACGCCATTGAGATCGTTACGCCGCTGGAAGATGCGCTCAAGGATGGCGAAGAGCCGATTCAAGGGATGGCGGCCGGTACGGTAAGCCAGATGCGCGAGGCCGAGGCGGTGGTGAAGGCCAGCGAGTGGAGTGGCCTGTGCGAGTGCCAACGGACCGAGTATCCGGCGCGGGGCTTTTCGATCCTGGATCTGCTGCCGATGGGCGTCTCGAAACGGTCGGCGCTGGA
>CAZYCV010000095.1:0-14423 GCA_964645305.1 uncultured Occallatibacter sp.
CTCACCGGATACATCTACGACGCGGCGGGCACGCGCGTGGCCCATGTCCCCATCCGGACAAATGACCTATGCCTGGGTGCCCCAGGTCCGGATTTTCGTACCTGGGATACGACGAACCCCATCGGTCAACTACTTCGGCCGCAATTGACCACGTGCGACGCTCGGCGCGCAGCACGTGGATGGTGAAAAGCAGACGGCGTGCGTGTACTTAGCTTGCGAGTTGGGGCGGAGTTGATTTCATCCCGCACGTACAGCCGGGCGCGGGCGTCACGTGCAGGGAGACGTGCAGGACGTGCGGCGCTGGAGAGGCCGGACGGAATGAGCCTGAGCCGGTTTTTCTTTTCCATTGCAATGCAGGTATCGGAGCGTTAGCAGGCCGCCGGGGTTGGCGGATTTTTCTTGTCCGGCGTGCTGAGGATTTTGCATCGGCGTGAGATGCGCTTTTTTTACGGCGTGCCGCCGAGCGGGGAGAAGCTGAAACCGCTGCACGGAGTCTGCCCGTTTCGTCCGGGCCGTCCCAGCAGCCGCAGGAGGGCGTTCTCCTTTAGAGGACCGGCGTGGCGGACGAGCCGGGTCGGGCGGTCAAAGCTGGCAGACAGAGGACGAATTAAGCCGGGCTGGCCATTTGACGGGCAGGCGAAACCGGACCGGGCGGCGCGGGGCGGTGAGCCGGGCCGTGAGCGCGGGGCGGAGAAGGCAGAATAAGTATCATTAAAATATTGGCTTATCCGTATTATTTTCTGGCAAATGCGGGCAATCAAGAACAGTTGTTTCTAGTAGTATTTCAGTATCAAGTGAAGGGGCTTCGATCCTTCGGCTCGAAGCGAGTGGCCCCCGCCTCCAGTAGAGCAGAAACCGCTTGGGGCGGTTTTCTCCGGCGGGTCCCCAGACGCGCGGGGCGAGAAGGGGAGTAACCAGAACTTGTGACGGATGCAAAGACACCTCGCCTACGAGATGAAATCCAGACTTTGCGCCAATAGAGTTCTAAAATCGTCCTCCAGCGCCGACCAATGTTTTCTACAGTTTACAGCCATTTTGGCGTCTTCAGAGAAATCCACTGTAGTCAAATTTGTAGCAGTGATTGCCTCCAAGTTCCTCATACCTCAACAACTTCCATAGACCCCAGCCCGCGCCTATGCTGTGCGATCAAATGGAATTCCGGCAAAGAAAGCGGAGTATCATCTCACGCGGACAAGCCGACGGGGACAGGAAAGCAGTTCTTCGTACGTCAGATGAGGGGCGGGAAACTCAATTTGCTCGCTTGTGAGCATTCCGTTCGGGCGCGGGCAATCGTAGACGCCATCTTTCATCTGGCCGCTCCAGTGCGTCTAGGGTCTGCCGGTCCAAACCTCATCTCCATTTTCTCTTTTATCAATAGTTTACAAAGTATTTCATCTACAAGAAACGACGCAATTTTCATATCTATCGCGGTAAAATCTCCTCAGAGTTCAATCTATTATGTACGAACGCAGTTCCCAAAGGCTGCTCCAAAGTGGATGATCTGAATTTTCAAGCCCTCTTTAATCCGTGACCGTTCGTCCTGAGGCGCCAAGAGTCCTTTCACTATTTTGTCCAATCAATCCTGATGTACCCCTATTCAATAAAATGCTCAGAGCAAGAACCTGTAAATCACAGCTCAAGACGCTTGGGGCAGTTCATTAAATCGATAACCAACGTATGCATCTGTCAACAAATACTGCGGGTTCTTTGGATCGTCTTCGATCTTCTTGCGAAGTTGGCGAATAAATGTGCGGAGGTACTCTAGTTCATTTCCGTACTCCGGTCCCCACACGGATTTGAGCAAGCGGGCGTGTGGAATCGGCTCACCTGCGTGCATCATCAAGTAATGCAGAACCTCGAATTCCTTTGGCGTCAGATGAATCGAGTGCCCGCTCTTCAGCACCCGGTATTTCACCGGATCCAACTCAAGCTGGCCATGGCGAATCGGAGAGTCACGATTATTGTCTTGAGCATTTCTTCTGCGGACAGCGGAACGCAATCTTGCCGTAAGCTCCCGCACCTGAAACGGCTTCGTGATGTAGTCATCGGCTCCGGCATCAAGCGCCAGCACCTTGTCGTCCTCGCTATCCATTACCGTTAACATCAGGATCGGCAAGCGCGCCACTGCCCGCCGAATCAGGCGGCAGGCTTCAACTCCGCCCATGCCCGGCATATCCACGTCCAACAACACAGCGTCGAACCAAGTCACGCGAGCCAGCGATAGCGCTTCCTCGCCGCGAGCCGCTTCTACAACAGTGAAACCCATACCAGTCAATGTCACACGCAATGCCCGCCGCGTGGAACTGTCGTCGTCCACCACAAGGATGATACCCTGCCCAGCATTCGGCTGCTCCGTGTTCAATGCGTCCTCCTTACGTCCGTGGGAAGGGAAAAATAGAATGTCGTTCCTTCCTGATTATCGCTGATAACCCACACATGCCCATGATGAGCCTCAGCTGCTTTTTTCACTACCGAGAGTCCTATGCCCGTACCTGCGACGGCATCTTTGAATTCAGATGACCGGTAAAAGCGCTCAAAGATTCTTTCCCTGTCTTCAATTCGAATCACCGATCCGAAATTACGAACGGAAAACAGAACCTCGTTATGGCCTGCTCTTGCGTCAATCTCAATTGGCGTCCCTACCGTCGAATACTTCCGCGCATTATCGATGTACTGAGTCAGAATCATTGCAAGCAGTTCTCGATCCGCCCGCACAGTCAAAGAAGAATCCTCCACCACGACTCGAATGCTGTTTCTTCCCACATCAGCCTCATGGGCTGCCAATACGTCATGCACCAAATCAACCACTTTTACGTCGGCCGTTTGAAGACCTGTCTGCTTGGCTTCCAACTTGGCCGCTTTCAGAAGCTGTGTACATAACTTGTTCAGTCGCACCGCTTCCCCATCGATCAGCCTAATCAAATTGTCCTGAGACTCAGTCAATCCCCCAAGTTCCAGCAAGCCGGAACTGGCAGTCTGAACGGCTGTCAAAGGTGTTTTGAACTCATGAGCCAGCGCATCCATCACCGTCGCGCGCAATTGCTCACCCTTTTTCGACGTCTCAGCTCTTTCTTCCTTTTCGAACCACTGGTGTCTGTCAATCGCAATCGCGGCAAGGGATGCCAGTGCGTCGACCACCAGAGGGCTCAGCTTCCCCCGCACCACCAGTGCGCCAACAGACCCAGGCCCGGATCGCAGGATGCGCTGCCAAGTCTGTGTGCTTGTGTCATCCTGTGAAGTATCACGCAAGTAGCATTCCCTAGCCAGATCCTCTTCGCCCGCCTCCCAATCGCCCATCCTGTCCTGGCGACTCAGGTTCACGTCGAATAAGGCCACTGCTTTTGCGTTGAATATCCGATGAATCAAGACAGCAAGTTGCGCTCCCTGTGGCTGGCGCAGATCCAGCAAAAGCGAACTGCGACTCAGCTCATACAATTTTTCCATCTGCGCGCGATTGATAGCTGCCTCTTTAGCCTCTCGTATTCCTCGTCCGTGAAATCTGCTGATCGTGAGCGCTGTTACCTCGAAGGTCACGAGGGCAACAAATATTCCGGAGTTGGCAACTTCAAAGCTAAAAAGAGGAGGCTCAAAAAAATAGTCGAGCAAGAGTACAGCCAAAATCGAAGTAAAAGACGCCGGCCAAAATCCAAAGCGGGACGACACGACCACGACAACCAACAAATAGAGGAAACTGATGGTTAACAGGTTTATCTGAAGTACAAACCCGCCATAGGTTAACAATGCGAGGGCTGTAGCGACCGTCAAACATTGTGCCAGAGTCTGAATTCTGCGCTGCCGTTGCACCGGTTCCAGTAAAACTGAATTTTCCATCTGATTTTCACCTTGCTGAACTGGATTTCCAGGCAAGCTATAGCTTAACTGGATTGTCGTGAAGATACTATAAGGATTTTATGAGTGCGGCATATATAAAAAGCAGGGAGCGAGTAAACCAACCCCACTCCCTGCCGACGATCGTAAACCTGGCTGCTCCTCTGGCCAAAAACAGATGCGCAAAGTGTTACTCAGCATTCACTGGTGCATTCGGCGCCGCCATCTGATGATATTTTGCTTCAAGCGTTCCCGCCTCGGAAGCCTTGGCCAAATAGTACTCGTAAAGATTCCGTGCCGAGTCTACAGGCCTTGGATACTTGGCCAGAACACCGGTAATGTTCTGGCTCCTCCGCTCCCACTCTTTTTTCTCCGCCGTAGCCTGCTGAAGATAGTCAGCCTTCTGCGCGCCGTAGTAACTGGCGAGAACCGTGTATTGCTCTGGCGCATGCGCATTCAACGCCAACTCCTTCACCTGGGCCTTGGTGTACTGGACTCCAGCCTGTGCGGAAGAGGCTGCGCTCTGTGCGCTAGCGGCGCCCGCGAATGCGAGAGCCAGGATGCATGTGGCGAATAAGTTGCGATTCATGTGATTGATACCTCCAATGCTTTGATAGTAGGCAGAATAAATGAGGGGCGCATGAAGAGAATGGTAGGAATCAAATTATTTTTCGAAATTTTTCTCGTCGCAAGTCAAAGTGGTTTTTATAGATCAATAGTAAGTCTCCCGCAACGCGCGCGCGTCTTTCACCAAGCCAAGGAACCTCTTTGCCAGTTCATGTATGCGATCTGTCTGGCGGAAGTGCAGAGCCTCCTTGGGAAACAATTCTCCCCCTAGGCCAATAGCTGTAGCCCCAGCCTGAATAAAGTCGAAGGCTGTCAACTGATTCACTCCGCCTGTAGCAATCAATGGGATTTGTGGAAGCGGTACTTTGAGGGCGCGCACGTATTGGATGCCGCCAATATGACCTGTCGGGAATATCTTGACAAGGTCCGCGCCCGCCTTCCAGGCAGCTATGATTTCCGTAGGAGTCAAGGCTCCCGGAAGCACCACAACATTTACAGTGTTGGCATAAGCAGTCACTTCAGGAACAAATCCCGGACTGGTCAAAAATCTTGCACCGGCTTCGACGCACGCCTGCGCAGCTTCCTCTTCAAGCACAGTTCCAGCACCCACGGCCATATCCGGATATCGTTTTGCAAGGTAGTCGATTACATCTAGCGCACCGGGAGTGGTCATGGTGATCTCGACAACGGAAATCCCTGCCGAATAAACGGTCTCCGCTGCAAATCGCGCCAGTTCCCGCGAATTCACGCGTACGGAAGGCAGTATGCCAGCCTCCTCGATGCGAGCTCGAACTTCATGTCTTTTCATAGATTCGACCTCTCTATCTCCTTATTTGAATTCGCCAGAAAGATACTCCGATTCACAAGAGCCGGACCCGTTATTGGATAACTTCATGACCCACGGCAAGATTCATTTGTCCGGCGGCTGTCATGTACGCGCCTATCAATTGTAGATAGGCGAGTTGAACCACCCGGTAGTCGCTTTGCGCATTGAGAAAATCCATCAGCGAAGCCCCTCCGTGCTCATAAGAGAAGGTAACAGTGTCGCGCACATAAACCGATTGTTCGAGATACTGCAACTTGTACGGCTTAATCAGCGCGATATTGCTTCGTACTAACTCATAGGCATTGTCCACGTCGCTGAAGACCTGAGCCTTGGCCGCCTCGGCGGCTTGCTGGCTTCTGTCGATGTCAATCAGCGTACGCTTTTTCTCGCCCTGATTCTTATCGAAGATCCTCAGCGGAATACTCACGCTGAAACCGGCAGTCTGGCTACCATTCGGGTTATTGGTCGAGGCGTTATTTGTGTACCACGCACCGAAGGTTGGATCGGCCGAGCCATTGGAGACGGCAAGTTTGTGATTTGTTTGCGATTGCTCAATGGTCTGGATAGCGGCCCGCAGGTCCGGCCTGTTATCCAGCGCAACCTGGTGATAATCAGTGAGCGGCTGAAGTTCCGGGCCTAACTCGAAATTTCCGGTCACATCAAATTGATCAACCGGCGTGCGATCGTCCAGCAGCATTAGTAATTGAATCTTCTGCTGGCGCAGATTGACGATCGCTGTCTCGATTTCCGATTCGTATTGCACGCGCTGCAACTCAATCCGCGCAAGGTCGATCTTGGCCAGATCGCCGGCGTTGAAGCGGGCGCGGCTGATCTCGATGATCTTGTCGTAGTACTCCAGGTCGGCTTTGGCTATCGCCAGCACAGCCTTGGCCTGAAGGGCCTGCACAAAGGCCGAACGCAAGCCGAAGATCAGATTACGCTCCAAGTCGATGTGCTGGGATTGAGTGATCTCCGTGCTTTCCTTGGCGCTTTGCAGGCGTAACTCACGCTTGCGCTCACGCTCGTGCAGGTAACTGAAGTTGGGCTGTTCGGTTGTTCCCTTGAAGGGGGTCCAGACGCCATTCTTGGGCGCAATCTGCGTGCCATCCACCGATAATGTGAACTGCGGATTCGGGCGGAGAAAGGCTGTAATCTCTTCGGCCTTCATCTCGTCCACATTGGCCGCATCCGCCTTCAACACTGGACTAACCATCTCGAACTTCGCCTTAACCTGATCCCAAGTGAGCGCCTGCTGCGCGTTCGCGGAACCGGTGAGTAAAGCTACTCCAATCGCAAGGCAGCCGATGATCTGCATGAAAGCAGGTACTAACTTAAACTGCGTCATTTGATCCCTCCGGTTTCGGGAGCGTGTCCCCTTCACGTGCAATCCAGACATACAGCGTGGGCAAAAGGAAGATACTCAGTAGAAGATCGGAGATCAATCCTCCCACAATGACGATGGCAAAGGGGCGTTGCGAGTCGGAGCCAATGGCATGTGACATGGCGGCGGGAAGCAGTCCCAGAGTCGCCACCAGCATTGTCATCATGATGGGACGAAGCCGCAGAACAGCGCCTTCGATTGCCGCGCCCGCGGGGGTATAGCCTCGCGCCCGCAATTGGTTGATGTATTCAAGCATGATAACTCCGGTCTGGACCGAAACACCGAAGAGCGCCAGGAAGCCAACACCGGAAGATACGCTGAAGTAAGTGCCAGTTATAAGCAATGCGAGCAAGCCTCCAACGCGAGCCATGGCCACGTTAAGGAGAATCAGCAGCGCCCATTTGAAGGAACGAAACATGGTGTAGAGAATGATGAAGATCAAAAAGATCGTCAGGGGCACGATCATGAGAAGCCTTTTTTCAGCGCGTGTTTCGCTATCGTATTCTCCCGACCATTCGAGGTGGTAGCCGCGCGGCAGTTGCACATTCTTGGCGATCTTATCGATGGCTTCCTTGACCGTAGTGCCCAAGTCGCGCTCGCGAACCTCAAAGCGGATCGCCACATAGCGGGAGCCGTCTTCCCGGTAAATGTCGTAGGCGTCATCACGAACCTGGACTTTGGTTAATTGAGCAAGCGAGACGCGCTCTCCCGAGGGAGAGAGCAAGCGAATATTCTGGATGGCCTCCTTGGTATCGCGATATGGTTTCTGATAGCGTACAACTACGTTATAGACCGCCTCTCCCTGCAGCACCTGGCTGACAGGATTACCGCCGACAGCGGTTTGAATGGCGTCTTGAATGTCGGCAACATTGATGCCGAAGCGCGCCGCCGCCAATCGATCAACAGTTAGATCGATATTCGGCTGGCCCGTGTCGCGCTGGATTCCCAGATCCTTGATTCCATCGATTTTGGCCATGACTTCTTTGATCTGTTCGCCCTTTTCTTCAAGCACGTCCAACTCCGGCCCATATAACTTGGCGCACAGGCCGCCTTTTGTACCGGTCATTGTTTCATCCACGTTGTCCTCGATGGGCTGAGAAAAATTCCAGAAAGCCCCGGGATGTTTCTCCACTTCACGATCCATCGCGGCGATCAACTCTTCTTTGTTCTGATGAAAGATGGGCCGCCATTGGTCTTTGGGTTTCAAGTCGATGAAGTACTCCGTATTTCCGAATCCTCCCGTGTCGGTTCCATCGTCAGGCGCACCGGCTTGTGAAACAACCTTGGTGACCTCGGGGAAGGAAGCGAAAATGTAACGGTTTTGCTCGGCAAAGCGCGTGCCTTCTGTTTCGCCTACGCTATTCGCCATTGCGCCACGCGCCCAGATGGCGCCTTCGTCTAGATGGGGCAGAAACTCAGACCCAATGATTCCACTGAAGGTCAGGAATAGAGCGCCGGCCATCGAAGCCAGCCCCACGCCAATCGTGATCCATCGATTTTCGATAGCCCACTTGACTCCGTTCCGGTAACGCTCCTTCAAGAACTCCATCACCGGATTGCGCCATTCCTTGACGCCATGCGGGAATAAGAAGGCAGCCAGCACAGGGACAATGAAAATGGAAAATACTATTGCGCCTAGCAGCGCGAAGGCAACGGTCCAGGCCATGGGCCGGAACAATCGGCCTTCGACGCGTTGCAGCGTGAAGATCGGCATATAAGCCGTAATGATGATGCCGATGGCATAGAAAACCGGCCGCTGGACCTCGTGGGCTGCATCACGGATCATTTCCAACGGAGTCTTCATACTCATCGTGATGCGGCCAGCTTCAGGTGAACCGTTCTTGCGGGCATGACTCAAGTGCCGCATGATGTTCTCCACCATCACTACCGCGCCATCCACAACCATTCCAAAGTCGAGCGCGCCCAGTGAAATCAGGTTGGCGGGGATTTGGCTCAAGTTGAGAAAGATGGAGGCGAAAAGCAAGGCAAACGGAATGGTGAGAGCAACAATGATGGCCCCGCGAACATTCCCGAGAAACAAAAAGAGTATGATCGTCACCAGGATCATGCCCTCGCCCAGGTTGTGCAGTACCGTATGCAGCGTGTAATGAAGCAAATCGCTGCGGTCGAGCATGGGAACAACCTTCACGCCCTCCGGCAAGATGTGGTTGTTGAGTTCCTCCACCTTTTTGTGAATCCCGTCAAGTGTGGGGCCTTCTTCCGCTCCTTTGCGCATGAGCACGCCGCCCTGGATAACGTCGGCCTCGTCCACGATGACGCCGTCTGGACGATGATCGGCTCTAGCCATATGGCCCAGCCGAATTCTGGGGCCCCATTCGACAGTCGCGATATCCTTGACGCGAACCGGAGCGCCATTCGATGTCGTCAACACGGTGTTCTCTATATCCTGCACGCTGCGAAAAAGTCCCAGCGCGCGGACGTTGAGTTGCTGCAAGCCCTCCTCGACGAAGCTGCCGCCGGCGTTGATGTTATTGGCAGCCAACTGGCTCTCCACCTGGCTAATGCTCAAGCTGTAGGAGATGAGTTTATTCGGATCGATGCGCACCTGATATTCGCGCGCAGTGCCGCCGAAGTCGCTCACGTCCACCACATTCGGAACTTTCCTGAATTCCTTGTAGAGGGTCCAATCTTCAATGCTCCTCAAATTCATCAGGTCATAAGCCGGGTTTGAACTCCGAATCGTGTACCAATAAATCTGGCCCGTCATGCTCCAATCAGTACCAATTTGAGGTACCACGCCCGCTGGCACATTGACCTGCGTGAGCCTTTCAAGCACCTTCTGACGGTTCCATTCGTTCACCGACTGGTCGTCGAAGATCAGAGTAACCAGGGAAAGCCCAAAAATGGATTCAGAACGCACCGTCGTGAGATGCGGAATCCCAAACATTTGAATTTCGACGGGAATCGATACTTGCTGTTCCATCTCTTCGGCGGAACGCCCGGCCCACTGGCTGATGATGGTCACATAGTTGTCGGCGATATCCGGATAGACTTCGACAGGCATACTGTGAAACGATACCGCACCCCAAAGAAGCAATAGCAAACCTATTGCCAGCACCAACCAACGATTATTGAGAGAAAAATCTACAAGTTTGCGAATCATGGCTTCTTCCTCAAGTCCAGGAGTTGAACATCATTCATTGTCGATTGCATTTTGGAGATTGATCGCGTTGGTCACCACCTGCTGGCCAGGCTGCAACCCGGATGTAATCTCCTGCATATTGTTCGGCAACTGTTCGCTACTGATGACCTGAATCCGCTTGAACTTTCCTTGCACAGGAACGAAGACCCAATCGCGATCATGTAAGTGCACAATCGCCGATGCCGGGACTGCCGTGTAAGTCCGCTTCTCCTTGCCAAACAGCGTGGCCGTAGCGAACATTCCCGGCCGCATCATCTCGCCTGGATTGGACACTTCAATACGCACCTTCGCGGTGCGGATATTCGGATCGAGAATGGAGCCGATGTTACTGATCGTGCCTTTGAGAACTTTGTCCGGATAGGCATTCAGCTTGATCTCGGTTGGTTCGCCAACGCGCACATTGGCCATGTCACTTTCGTAAACGTCGCAGACAATCCACACTGTGGTCAGATCTGAAATGGTGAATGGATTGGGCGTAGAGTAAGCCTGAACCGCCGCACCGTTCGTTACTTCCTGATCGGTGATCACGCCGGAAACCGGGGCGAAGATATCGACTATTCCTTTGGGGTTCTCAGGATCGCTGCCCAGCAGGTGAAGATGCTCCGTGGCGGTATCGAGAGTGGTCTTGGCGTCGGCCTCGGTGTCTTGCGCCACCTCCAGGTCTCCCAGCGCAATGGCCCCGTGCTCGTACAACACCTTGGCACGATCCAATTGTTTGCGCGCCAATAGCTCATCGGAGATGGCCTTGCGGTAGGCGTCGAAGCCTCCAGAAATATCGTCGCTGCGCACGCGTAACAAGAGCTGTCCCTTCTTGACTGCATCACCCAGGCGGGCGCGGATGTCCACTACGCGGCCTGAGGCAAGCGAAATCACTGGAACGGTGCGAGCGATGTCAGGGAACACCGTGCCGGTCACGAACAATTGTGACGGGGCCTGGTATTCGATCGATGTTACGATCGGATACAATTCCGGGTGATCGACCGCGAAAAAGGTGACATCCACTCCAGAAATCACCTTTGCAGGCGGCGGAGCCTCGGCGGCTGCATCCACTTTGTCGCTTTTGCAGCCACTCATGGCCAGAGTTGCTGCCATTCCCATCAACAAAAGGCCTGATCCCAAAGCTTTGTATTTCATACGATCCCCTGTGACCTTTGTTTTTCTCGGTCTTTTCGGCGCGCGGCTGTCCTTCGTTGCTGTAATGCTTTAGAAGTGGTCGGGGCGCTCGAAATAAATTCATTGCTTTGAGCAGCACCGAGTTATCAAGCCCCGGTACTGCTCACTTAGTCAGCTCGTCATGTCACAAACACAGTTTGTGGCTCGTCCGGCAATCAAGCTAGAATCTGACCTTGATTGCAAGCGTCGTATTCACTTGACTAACGCGCAGGTCAGGCCACCAAATGGTTGTGGCGTCCGGTGTCTTCCCCGTTCCATTTCCTGCAAGGAAGCAGGCGGATTCGGCGGAAGCCAATCCCGCTGTTCCGTAGCCGAAGCCTGAGGGAGCGCCGCTGGCGCAGGCATACTGCGATGGTGCGCCGTTGTTGCCGCCGGGAGGCGTAATACCGCCGCGGCCCGTCCAATAAGGCACATCAGCGTGGCGATAACCTTCCTCCAAAGTAAAGGTGATGAACTGGCTCGGCATATAGTCAAAGGTGATGGTTCCATCGTGCATATGGGAGCGATCCCCCGCGTTTTCGGTAAAATACGGAGTGCCGCTGATAGCCGATGCGCCATTGATGGGCGGAAGCAGAGTGAGGTAGCGGCCAGGATTGTTCATGAATCCGCCGCCGATAGTGATCGCGTAAAGATCCTTCTTAAACCACATACGGTCGTAAGCCATCCAGCCCATGAAGGCCTGCTTGGGCCTGCCGCCTTTGGAGTTATGGCAGTTGACACCGCCATTGTAAGTGTCCGTTGTGCCCGTCTCCGGAGAGTTGCCTTGTGGATTCAAAGCACCATCTTGAGTGCTGAATGACGGTCCGCCGCCGCCGGTTTCGCAACCAAGGTCGCCCGTGAAGGTGAATGCCGCCTTATCAAAAAACGCCTTGGGCTTGTCATAATACTTGACCTGTATGCTGTCGTCAGTGTGAATGCGCGAGCGTCCAGGGAAACCGGCGTCGTCTTCGCCAAGACCATAGTTATTGAACACCAGATCCAGGTAAGGCTTGGGCCGCCACAATATCTGTCCGCCCAATCCTGGCTTGCCGTTGTAACGCGCATAGGACTGCCAACCGTTGATGATCCACGGCTCTATCTTCAGCTTGGACGTGGGAAAATACTGGATGCGCAGGCCGTTAAAAAACCACGGAGTATTCGACGAAACGAACGAAGGTTGATAGGTCCAGTTATCAAAATTGTAGTAACTGAACAGGCCAATGTAGGAGACAAAAATTCCCGCATCCACGTTCAAGCCATGGGCAACATCCCAGTGATACCCGCCCCATCCCTCGGAGATGTACTTGTAGGCGCCTGCCAAATCCCATTGGCCGCGGTTCGGGCTGGCGTCATTGCGCGGGGTCGTGGTGGCGAACAAGCCATTCATTGTGAGGAAGCGTCCGCGTACATTGTCGATGCGAATATCGCCTCCAAAGCTAAGTTGTTCCAACTGCCACTCGTCCGAACGGAAACTCTCCGTCGCGCCGCCCATCGTATCGTCTTCAGGGTGATTGTAGTCGAGAATATAGTTGGCGTCGGCGCGGAACTCCGGCGTAAAATACTTGGTTGCCATCGGGCTGTCCACATTATGGCCGCCGCTGTTCAGCCAAGTCCAATCGCCGGGAAATGGCGCTTCCTTGGTGGTTCTCTCCGCACTGATTTCTGGAGGCGCTGGAGCCGCTACGGAGGGTGTAACTGCTGCGGCCGGCGCAACCGGTGTCGCGGAGCTGCTGGAAGCACCGCTTTTCTTCAGTTCTGCCTCAAGTTGCGCAATCCGCGCCTTCATCTCTGTCAATTCTTTGATAACCGCATCGTTGTTGGATGGCGTCGCGTTTGCGCTCGGCGTTGTCGTGGCATTGTCAGCGGTTGAATTTACGCTTTGGGCGTGACACGCAACCTGCACAACAAGACTACAGATTACGGCTGTCAATGTTATGGCGGATTTGAAGTTATTCGTCATGGGTATCTGACCTCCTCGACGTCCCGCGTCGCTGGGCTGAAATGCGTTAGCTCTTGCTGAAGTATGGCTAGTCTGTCGATTCCGCCTACCTCATCCCAATTGTTATGCAAAGCGACATAAAGGAGTCGCAAGAAATTTGCAGTGTTTTTGAAAATGTCAGTTATCTTGGCGTCTTATCACAAACATTTTTCTGAAAACACCTGCACCGCTCCATCCTCAAGCAGGAGTGGCTAAGAGAGACATTAAAGGTTTCTCTATAAAGAGTTCGTGTGTATTTTTAAGAAAGTTATAAGTATCACGTGAAGCTTACATAATGAAGTCATGAAGATCATTTATTTCAGGTAATTAATGGTGGTTGTTTTCAGATTATTTCCTACAAAAATACCGCACCACAAAGATGCTGAGCGAAGCATGGTCTTTATCTTATCTTTATTTTTCTTTTCATAACATGAGAGCAAGACGATGCCTTTTCCATATCGGCCCAAGCAGGAAACCTGACTTGGCAAGACACAAGACAACATTCACCAATCAACCACAAAGCTAGTCCAACGATCCTGGAGATCAACGCAGACAGATCGGAGAATTGAATGTGTAAAACTAAATATGCACGAGTTCTACTGGCGCTAGCGGCTATCGCTATCCAAGCCCAGTCTGCCCCACTCCCGCTCCATCAGACTCCTGGTAAGGATGGAGTGTATTATGTAGGCCCCGAGGTCACAGCACCCCGATTGTTAAACACCGCGGATGTTCCGTACCCTTCTGAAGCACCGTCGAAATCGATTCATGGCATGACCGTGTTGGCCATGGTGATTGACGCCAACGGTATCCCGGCACACATTCAGGTTCTGCACACCCACGGCGAAGCCTTCGACCAGGCCGCCATAGCTGCGGTAAAAAAATCTAAGTTCGAACCGGGTAAGTTGGGAGATCATCCTGTACCAGTATGGATCGATGTGCGCACCGTCTTTCGCGCCAACCGCAGCCGGACCATTCCTGAAATTCTAATCACCGAGAGAGACCTGCCCTTGCCGGATCAATCGCAATTCGAAGACAAACACCACAACCCTTTGTCGTACACACCGCCCTATCCGATTCACACGGTCGACGCGGATTTTGCTGATCCATTTGTATTGCATCCCTGGGTACAGGTGGCCATCGTTTCGGTGATGGTGGGAGAAGACGGCCTGCCTATCGACGTGCATATTCGGCGCGGCCTCGGCTTTGGTTTAGACAAAAAGGCCGAAGCTGCCGTCTGGAAATACAGGTTCTTTCCCGCCACAAAGAAAGGTCAAACTATTGCCGCACGCACAGAAGTCATGGTCAATTTCGCCAAGTTCTGACATCGCCTCTATTGCAGAGAACTCGCTCCCAAGGTGCTAGCCTTCATTTAGCAAATGCGAGCCTTCCTTCAATGCGACGCCCGTAAGCTGGCGGCGGAGCGCTTCGGTCAGATAGTAACTCAACTGCGCGGCGGCATCGATATAACTCAAGCCTCCGGCGCGGATGTTGGAGATGCAATTACGCTCGGCGTCGGTTCGGCCGGGTG
>CAZYCV010000096.1:0-14202 GCA_964645305.1 uncultured Occallatibacter sp.
AGTGACAAGCACCTGCTGCAAGATGTATTGGGAGAAATCTTACAGAATCTTTATGACAATCGGCAAGTTCTTCATGGCATTTTTATTCATGATGAGGTAAATGAGCAGCATTCGCGCAACGACGTAAACATCGGTTAGAAATATTTGTAGGTCCAATAAACTGCAAGGAAGGGTATATTAGTGGTATGGCGGTGGTAGCGGAGCGGGACCGGTATCTTTTTGGGTCGATGGAGAGCAGCGGGCAGAATCGCGCCAAGCTGCAAGAGGTGAATTACGGCTTTGAAGAGCCGGAGGGCTTTCTGCTGACCTCGCTCGATTATGCAGTGAACTGGATCAGGAAGAACTCGGTCTGGCCGATGACCTTTGGCCTGGCCTGCTGCGCGATTGAAATGATGTCGACCGGGGCGTCGCGCTTTGACATTGCGCGCTTTGGAGCTGAGGTCTTTCGGCCTTCGCCGCGGCAGAGTGATTTGATGGTGGTTGCCGGACGGGTTTCGCAGAAGATGGCGCCGGTGCTGCGGCGTCTTTATGATCAGATGCCAGAGCCGAAGTGGGTGATCTCCATGGGTGCCTGCGCAACTTCCGGCGGGGTTTTCAATAATTATGCCGTCGTGCAGGGGGTTAACCAGGTGGTTCCGGTGGATGTGTACGTTCCCGGCTGTCCACCGCGGCCGGAACAATTGATTTACGCGATTACGCTTTTGCAGGAGAAGATTCAACGTGAGCCGCGCAGCTTGGTGAAGACGCTGAATCTTGCATGAGCATGGTGGAGTGGAGCATTTTCAGGTTGGACTGATTACTGGAGTAATGCTGTTCCAATCTGTCGATTTCGGGAGGGAGGAGCCTAAACGGTAACCTCTTGAAAAAAAACTTCTCCAGGCTAAACCCTCCTATGATACGTTTAATAATACTGTATGAATTGCATACGGTCCCTGCTTGTTTGAATTCAGAACTGTTCTAGCTGGTGCTGCAAGCGGTATTGTTCATTTGTAATTCCAATTGATTGCGGAGGAAAAACGCATGATCTCTCGTTTAATGAAGTCTGTGAGCCGGTTTATTGCCTTGGCGTTTCTTGTTTCGATTCCCCTTGTCCTAAGCGCCCAGGATACGGCCAAACCAGTTGCGAAGGCTGCTGTGAGTGATGCTCCCGCATCAAAATGGGATATTTTTGCGGGCTATGCATATCTCAGCCCCAGCGGAAAGGCAACACTGACACCTCCCCTCATTCGCGGAACGCAAACTTTCAATTACGATGAACAGGATGTGGGTCTGGTAGTCAGCGTGGCGCGCTTTTTGAATCCCTACTTTGGCATTCAGGCGGAGTTGGGCGTCCATCAGTACAATGGCGGGCCAAACGGACAAATCGTCAATGGTGTAGCCCAATATGGCGGTGACGACGACGGATTTACTACCGGGGCATTGGGCGTAATCCTGCGCCGCCCGGGCATCAAGTTTACGCCGTTCTTCCACGTACTTGCGGGCGGCGCGGATGTAAGCGGGCCGCATCATAACCCTGCCACCATGGGTTTGGACCTTACCCTCGGCGGCGGCTTGGATTATGAGACGCATTATTTCAATCATCATTTGGCGTTTCGTGTGATCCAGGCCGACTACGAATACATGAATCCCAAGTTCGACCAGGATTGGGGCGGCAGCGTAAACGTCAACGCAATCCGCCTGGGCGCGGGCTTTGTCTTGCATGAAGGCGAATTTGCTCCGCCGACCCCGGTCACACTGGCTGTATCGGTCAGCCCGGCTTCGGTCTTTCCCGGCGAAGCAGTCACCGCGACCGCAACCGCAGGCAATCTGAATCCCAAGCTGAACGCCATTTATGCCTGGTCTGGCAAGGGCTTGACGGGAAGTGGAACGTCCGCCTCGATCGCTACCGCAGATCTCGCGCCCGGCACCTACACCGTTCAGGCTTTGGTCAAGGAAGGCAAGCCCGGCAAGGAAGGCTTGAAGCCCTGGGAGACAGCCGATGCATCGGCCAGTTTCACAGTGAAGCAGTTTGAGCCGCCGACGCTGACCTGCTCTGTTGGTCCTTCGGTGATCAAGCCCGGCGAGAGCGCCACGTTGACGGCAGTTGGCGTCAGCCCGCAGAATCGCCCGCTGACCTATAGCTACACGGCATCGGTTGGTTCGATCACGCCGAACGGCAATACCGCAACTTACTCCTCTGTGGGCGCGCCCACCGGCGCGGTTGCCTTTACCTGCACAGTTACGGACGACAAGGGTCAGAGCGCAACCGTTGCCATCTCCGCCACGGGCACGCATGGCCTGACCATCACGGCACCTTATGTGCCGCCGGTTCCGACCGTCAAGGATCTTGGCGCAATCAGCTTTGCTCAGGACAAGGAGCGTCCGACCCGCGTCAACAACGAAGCCAAGGCCAGCCTGGATAGTTTTGCTCTTGAATTGCAAAACAATGCAGATGCCAAGGCCGTTCTGGTGGGCGAATCGAACGCCAAGGAAAAGGCAAAGCAAGAGAAGGACGAGAAGCTGGCAAAGCACAACAAGCACCTCAAGGTTGAGGATGTTGCTGCTCAGCGCGCCGTCAATACCAAGGACTATCTGGTGAAGGAGAAGGGGATCGACGCTTCTCGCATCACTGTCGACACCGACGCGACCGATGGCCAGAGCGTGGAAGAGTTCCTGGTTCCCGCCGGCGCCACATTCTCGGTTAGTGTTACACCTGTGGATGAGAATGCGGTGAAGGCTCAGGTGCGCAAGCCCCTGCCGGTTGCCCACAAGAAGAAGGCGGCTGCTGGAAAGAAGTCTGCCGCCAAAGCTGCCAAGTAAACGGCAGTTAAACTGACGATCCGGCCCCTGTACAATTCAAAGAAGGGGCCGGACAATCACTAGGTTGTGGTAATCCTCGCGCAATCATGGGAGGTTGACCGGTAAGCCGGTCAACCTCTTTTGTTTTAGCTCTTCCTCCTTTATTTTGATCTCTGGGAGTTTGCATTCCGCATGAACTTTCCGCAGGTTTTTCCGGAGTTTTTGGTCCGGCCCAAACGATTGTCCGTTCTTTTGCTGCGGCTTTTTTGCCTAATTCTCCTTCCTGGAGCAGCGGCGCATGCGCTCTGGAATCCCATTGGCCCGGCGGGCGGCGATGCGCGCGCCTTTGCGGTGGTGCCGGGTGACCCGGAACATCTTTATCTTGGTTCAACCAATAGCTGGCTCTATGAGTCCCGTGATGGCGGGGCAAGCTGGAATCGTCTGACAAAGCTGGACACCTTCGACGACTTGATCCTGGATCATATCGTCGTGGATTCATCGAATCCGGCAACCATCTTTGTGGCGGCCTGGAGGCTGGATCACGCGGACGGCGGGCTATGGGTCAGCCACAACGCGGGCAAAGACTGGAGTGAAGTTGCGGGATTGAAGGGCCAGTCAATCCGTGCATTTGCGCAGGCGCCATCGAATCCCGATACGCTGGTTGCCGGCACGCTGGACGGAGTCTATCGGAGCACGGATGGCGGCTCCAACTGGTCGCAGATCAGTCCTGTTGGCAGCCAGGAGATTCACGAAGTTGAGTCGCTGGCAATTGACCCACTCGATTCAAATATTATTTATGCCGGCACATGGCATCTTCCCTGGAAGACTATCGACGGTGGCAAGAGCTGGCAAAGTATCAAGGAAGGCATCATCGACGACTCGGATGTCTTTTCGATTGTGATTGACCCGGCGAGTCCGCAAACGGTCTTGGCCAGCGCATGCAGCGGAATCTACAAAAGCCAGGATGCGGGTGGATTGTTCCAAATCATTCACGGAATTCCCTCCTCGGCGAGGCGAACCCGCGCGCTGAAGATGGATCCTTTGCAATTTAATGTCGTCTATGCAGGAACCACGGAAGGTCTATTCAAATCGGTGGATGGTGGCACCAGCTTTCAACGCATGACCGGACCGGAAGTAATTGTGAACGATATCCTCATCGATTCGCGTAATTCGAATCGTGTCCTTCTGGCAACTGACCGTGGCGGTGTTCTGCTCAGCCAGGATGGAGGAACCACCTTTGCCCAGTCCAACGAGGGCTTTTCGGCGCGCCGCGTCGAGGCACTCCTGGTGGACTCCCGCAACCCACTTAGGCTTATTGCCGGAGTGGTGAACGACAAGAGCTTTGGTGGTGCCTTTCTCTCCAACGACGGCGGTGTGCGCTGGGAGCAGATCAGCATGGGCCTGGGTGGACGCGATCTTTTTGCTCTGGCCGAGTCGCCTGACGGAAGCATCCTGGCGGGTACCAACCACGGCATCTTTGCCTTGGTGAACGACGATTCCGGCTACTCTTGGAGCCCGCGCAGCAAGATCCAGAACGAGTGGATGAAGCCGTCGTCCGATGCGCCGCCACCCTTTGAAGTTGCCAAGCCCCGTCGGCCGGCCAAGATGATTCATGGCAAACTCCCTCCCGCGGAAAAGCCAATCGAGTCAATCCCTGAGATCTCCGGCCGCGTCTATGCACTGGATTTATCCGGCGACGCTTGGCTAGCCTCAACCACCGCTGGACTTTTTACCAGCAAGGATCAAGGCGCGAGTTGGCAGGGCGGCCCCGTGGCAGGCTCCTTTGAATTTCGTTCGGTGGCTGCGCACGGAGCGCTACTGGTGGCAGCGCAACAGGAAGAGGTGGCTCTCTCCTCTGACGCCGGACAGAGCTGGCATCTCATCGGGATTCCGGCTGTGCTGACGCGCATTCATTGTGTGGTTTTCTCCGCCGATGGAACTCTGTGGCTGGGTGGGCGCGAGGGTGTTTACTTTTCGCGCGATCTGGGAAAATCGTGGATGTGGGTTCATCGTTTTCCACTGAACGATGTGGACGAGTTGACCTTTGACCAAAAGCAGGGAAAGGTGCTGGTCAGCTCCCGCGAGAGCGACCAGATCTACGCGATCGACCCCAAGACGCTGGCGTGGAAGTGGGCGCAGACTGGCTTTCGCATCGCGCACGTGCGCGCCGCAGGTGAGCGGCTACTGGCCGCATCCCTCTATGACGGAGTCCTGGCCGAACCGCCCGCAGACGGTGTGCAAAACGAACCCAAATAGGCAGTTGAAACGAAGCAGATTCAACCCTTCAAGGGCGGCTTCAGACCAAGAATCTTCATCGCCATCTGAAGGTCGGCCCAAGCTTCCTTTTTTTGGCGTGGGTCGCGGAGCAGGTAAGCCGGATGATAGGTGACGATGAGCTGCGCGCCACGGACTGAATGTATGCGTCCGCGCAGACCGGCCAGCGGCTGACGCGCGCCAAGCAGCCAGGTGGCTGCGGTGGCTCCCAGCGCCACCAGCACCTGCGGGCGCACGGCATCGATCTGGCGGAAGAGAAAGGGGGCGCAGGTGTCGCCCTCGATCTGCTCAGGGACGCGGTTGCCCGGCGGACGGCACTTGACCACGTTGGCGATATAAACCTCTTCGCGCTTCAACCCCATCGCCGCAATCATGTTATTTAAAAGCTGCCCAGCCTTGCCGACAAAGGGCAACCCCTGCGCATCCTCGTCCGCGCCGGGGCCTTCACCGACAAACATCAGCCGGGCAGCTGGATCGCCGTCTCCGAAGACAATCTTGTGGCGGCCTTGATGAAGCGGGCAGCGGGTACACTCGCCGATCTCGTCGCGAATCAGTTGCAGAGCGGATGCGGGTTCGTGGTCTCCCACCCATTCGCCCAAAGGCTGGCGAATGGATGAGGCACCCAAGGTCTGTTTTGGGCCGATTGATTCCCCGGTCTCAGAACCGAGACAGGGGGCTCCCTCAAGACGCAGTTCCTTCGACTCCGCCGCGCTCCGCTCAAGATGACTGATCGTTGGGCTGATGCTTGCAGTCTCGGTCGGCTCGGCCGAAAGTTGCGCCATAAGAGCGGGGTCCACGGGACGCCGATAGAGCTCGGTGAGGCCCAGCTCACGGCAGAAGCGGATGTGGGTCATCAGAGCTTCGCGGGTTGCGGAATCGAGATCGAGCGGCACTTTCTAACTCCACAGGCTCTTGTCTTACAGCCGTCTTACAGTGGTATTACTCCACAATCAACTGGCGGCGGCCTGCGGATACGGGAGTGCTCTCGCGCAACACGCGGTCTTGACGAGATTTCACGCTGCTCTGGTCATCAAGTTCCAGCATCATTGAGGTGGGGCGACGCAAGGTGAGAATCTCGTCGAGGATGCGGTCGGCCAGTTTGCGCTTGGGCATCTGCGGCAACTCAATGGAGGTCGAGGAAGTGAGGAACGTGGCGGCATTGGTGTCCACATCGAAGCCGGTTCCCTCGCCGCTTACGTCGTTGAGGACGATGGCGTCCGCACCCTTGCGCAGCAGTTTGGCGCGGCCGTTTTCCATGCGATTCTCGGTCTCTGCTGCGAACCCGACAATGAGCTGTCCCGGACGGCGGCGGCGGACGACCTCAGCCAGGATGTCTTCGGTCGGCGCAAGTTCCAGAGTCAGCGGCCCGGTGCGCTTGAGCTTTTGCTCGGAGACGCTGACCGGGCGATAATCGGCCACAGCGGCGGCTTTAATGATCAGGGTGGCCTCGTTCATACGTAGGAGGACAGCCTCACGCATCTCGCTGGCCGTGGTCACACGGACGACTTCGCAATGCGCGGGGGGGTGCAGTGCCGCAGGTCCGCTGATGAGAATGACCTTTGCGCCGCGGCTTTGGGCGGCCTCAGCCAGCGCGTAGCCCATCTTGCCGCTGGAGCGATTGCCGATGAAGCGAACCGGGTCGAGGGCCTCGCGCGTGCCGCCGGCGGTGACCAAAACCACTTCGCCGGCCAGATCGTTACAGCGGCCCATGGCGCACAGGACAGCCTCTGCGACGGCAGCCGGTTCGGCCATGCGTCCCGCGCCGACCATTCCGCAAGCCAGCTCGCCCGTTCCCGGTTCAACAATCCGCACGCCGCGCTGGCGGAGGATCTCCAAATTCGCCTGCGTCGCCGGATGCTCCCACATATTGGTGTTCATCGCGGGAGCCACCAGAACCGGAGCGGTGGTGGCCAGGAGCATGGTGGTCAGAAAGTCGTCGGCGATGCCGTGCGCGTACTTGGCCAGAATGTTTGCCGTAGCTGGCGCGATGACCACAGCGTCCGGCCACTGCGCCGAGCTGATGTGCTCGATGGAGGAGTCGTATGCACCGTCGGCGGTTCCGGCCTCATCCCATAGGCCGGTGATGACCTTGTGGCCCGTGAGCGCGGCAAAGGTGAGCGGCTGCACAAATTTGCAGGCCGCCTCGGTCATCACGACATGGACTTCAATGGCCTGACGTTGCAGCGCGCGGACCAATTCGGCAGCTTTGTACGCGGCAATTCCGCCGGAGACTCCGACCGTTACTCTCATGAATAGATTGTAATCGGTTTCTGAAAAGAGATCCGGCTGGCTGCTCCATACACAATCTTCTCCCGCTGCACGCCGTTTTTTCGGTTTTATTTTCTTTACCTCGAAATGGATAATTTTTCCAGAGGTTTTTGCAGTTCAAGCGACAGAATCTTGCCTTATATGGAAAATCCTCATGCATTCCTTATACGAAGAATCATAGACTCCAAAAGAGAACCATTGGGGAGTTGCGTCATTTTTTGCCCATTACCGGGTTGGCGTGAGCCTCGTCCGTCTCTATTTCAATTGAACATTTTGCGGAAGCGGAGCCTCTGATCTCGATGGAGAGAGCCGGGAATCGTTTGGCCGCAATCTTTATCGCATGGCCTAGGGCCCTCTGCATCTTATCGGGAGTGGAAACTCATGTCTTGTCGCGCCCTCAAATTGCTCCTTCTGGTTGTTCTTCTTGCACTTCCAACCATGGCCGTAGCCATCGCCCCGCAGACCTCGCCGGCCCCGCAGTTGCCCGCCACGCAAGCGCAGATTGACGCGCTGCAGAAGGCTGTCGTGGAAGCTCAGGCTGCCTCTTCCAGAGCGCAGGCCGCTGCCATCAACGCTCAATTTTCCGGCGACAATGCCTGGATGCTGACCTCCTCCGCCTTGGTTCTGCTCATGACCGGCCCCGGTCTGGCGCTCTTCTACGGCGGCCTGGTTCGCAAAAAGAACATTCTCGGCACCATGATGCAGAGCTTTGCCATGATGGGCATCGTCACCATCCTCTGGGCACTGTTTGGCTACTCGCTGGCCTTTGGCCACGGCAATTGGTTTATTGGTGGCGCTGAACACTTTTTCCTCAAGGGGGTCGGCCTCAATCCCAACCTGGATTACGCTCCCACCATCCCCGAGCAGACAATGATGATCTATCAGCTCATGTTTGCCATCATCACACCGGCGCTGATCACCGGCGCCTTTGCTGAACGCATGAAGTTCAGCGCCATGGCCATCTTTCTCTCCCTCTGGGCGATCGTGGTCTACTGCCCGATGGCGCACATGGTTTGGGGCGTCGGCGGATTGCTGAACAACGCCGGAGGCCGCTTCCCTTCCCTCGACTTTGCCGGCGGCACCGTCGTCCACATCACCAGCGGCGTTTCGGCTCTGGTAACCTGCCTCTATCTGGGCAAGCGCATCGGCTACCCGCACACCAAGATGCAGCCTCACTCCATGGTGCTCAGTTTCATTGGTGCCTGCCTGCTGTGGGTGGGCTGGTTCGGCTTTAACGCCGGCTCGGCTCTGGCCGCCAGCGGTCTGGCTACCAGCGCCTTTGTCAACACCCACTTTGCCGCCGCCGCAGCAGCCATAGGCTGGTCCATCGCTGAATGGATTCACAACGGCAAGCCCACCGCCTTGGGCGCCATCTCCGGCGCGGTCGCGGGACTGGTCGCCATCACTCCGGCCTCCGGTTTTGTTCAGCCCATGTCGGCTCTCGCTATCGGCCTTATCGCTGGTTTCTTCTGCTTCTTCATGGTCTTTGTAGTGAAGGGTCTCTTCGGCTACGACGACTCACTGGACGCCTTTGGCGTACACGGAGCCGGCGGAACGCTGGGAGCCATCCTGACAGGCCTCTTTGCCGCCAGCGTCATCAACCCGGTCTTCGGCAAGGATGCCCCGGTCGGCGCCATCGACGGCAACTGGCACCAGCTTTTGAACCAGCTCGCCGGCGCAGGCATCGCCTGGGTCATCTCCATCGTTGGCACATTAATTCTGCTCGTCTTCGTGGATAAGCTCGTCGGCCTGCGCGTCTCCGCCGAGGATGAAGCCGCCGGCCTCGACCTCTCGCAGCACAACGAGGAAGGTTACGACTTCGCCACGTAACCGCGTATCTATCATCTGGGTGCCCCACCCTCGCCGCGTTCTTGTTTTTGCGGCTAGGGTGGGATACTATGAATCCTCAGCGGTCCATTCTTTCACTTGGTTTTCAAACGACTGAAAGATCGTGCCGGAAATTAAAAAATTACGGCGCGCGCTAGCCCAACCACCCCCATCGCTGTTACGCTGTCAAACGAGGCATTTTTCGCATGATCAAAATTGAAGCCATTCTCCAGCCATCGAAACTGGATGCAGTCAAGGATGCCCTGCTCGAAGCAGGCATCGAAGGCATGACAATTCTGGAAGCCCGCGGCCACGGCCGTCAGAAGGGCCACACCGAGTTCTACCGCGGACGCGAGTACACGGTCGATCTCCTACCCAAGGTCAAAATCGAACTGGTGGTCAACGACGATCAGAAAGAGAAGACCATTCAATCCATCATCAGCTCGGCCCGCACCGGACGCATCGGCGACGGCAAGATCTTCGTCAGCAAGATTGACGACGCCATCCGCATCCGCAACGACGAGCGCGGCGAGACGGCGCTGTAAGTTGCCTAGAAACCGGGTGCCCCAGGTCTCGATTCTGAGACCTGGGATGCTCATACATTCTTTAATGATCTTCTTCTCAACACTTGACCGGCAAATCAATGGTATGACACGATGGTTTGCATGAACGACCGTGAGACGCGGCAATCCGGCGAAGCTCTGGACTACAGAAGACTTTTTCTATCGGTTGCTGGAGCTGTCTTACTGACGGCCTTTGGTCTCTGGCTAACCTGTTGGCTTATCTTTTGGCTCGTCTCTCACTGGTTGATATGGCAAGCCAAACATCCAACCGGATCGATTTTTCTAATTTCGTTTTGGACGTCAATCTGTTTTTTGTTAACCCTATCTTCGATCATTCAAGCGGTGCGCAAACAAAGGTTGGCTCAATACAAGCCTCCCGCCCCAAAACAGAAAATATTATCGCTGTGATTACTACAGAGGATGGATTTGCGCCGTCCCTCCGGGACTCCGTCTCATTGGCGTGGGTATGCCCACCCCACGCTGAAGCGCGGGGCTATTAACCACTGCGCCTACGGCGCGGATGACTCAATACAACGATTACGTAAGTGTTACGCCAGTATCTTCAGCCCATGTTTCTCAACAATATCCAATAACTTGAGCGCCATGCCGCTGGGCCTCTTCGCGCCCGACTCCCATTTCTCCACCGTCGATTCGCTGGTATTCAAGTAGCGTGCAAAGACCGGTTGGCTCACGCGCTGGCTTTGCCGAATCCGCTTGATCCGCCGTGGTTCCATCTGTGCGGGAACCGAGAGGCAGGACTCGTCAAACTCGCGCATTGTCGCCTGATCGATGGCGCCAATTCTGAATAGCGCGGAGGCCGAAGAATGAATAGCCTCAGAAGCATCGGT
Source organism: uncultured Occallatibacter sp. (assembly GCA_964645305.1). Classification (GTDB taxonomy): domain Bacteria; phylum Acidobacteriota; class Terriglobia; order Terriglobales; family Acidobacteriaceae; genus Telmatobacter. The sequence goes on from CAZYCV010000096.1 coordinate 10,559, forward strand.
TTTGAACTTGAGTTTATCTGTCATTGCAAATCTCCATCCACCAGCCATCGTTTTTTAATTGGTCAACCTGATCTTCCGTCAACGTCTCGTATGCCTTGGCGATCTTCCTGAATCGTGCCAGATCGTCATCTTCGATATTGTCCTGATCTTTTTTGGCGAACAGGTATTCATAGACCCAATACCGTCCACCCTTCGCCACCACAATAGAGCGGTATAAATTCTTTCCCAGCCGCTTTTTGAAAACCCCGCCACCCAGATCGTCGGCCTGCCCCTTCATCAACTGTCGGATAGCCAAGCAAAGTTCGGCATCCTTGATGCTCGCCTTGCGCGCCGCTTTCTCGAACCAGGCTGTTTTGAAAACCCGTTCCGATCTCTCAGCCCGATCCACCATATTTTATAGTAGCACCAGGTGCTATTACTGCGGTAAAAATATCTCCGCGTCCCTCAAGCTTTACTCTTTTTCACCCGCAGGTTATCCAACGCATACTCGATGAAGCGCGGCTCAAAGTGCGGCGTTTCCTTCATGAACCGGCAGGTCGCCACCACCTGATCGACGATGAACTTGGGCTGAAAGGCCGCCAACTCCATTCCCTTTTCCTTTTTGATTTTGTAGACAATGTACTCAAAAACCTCGGTGGGCAAAAGAAAGCCCTGCCGCGCGCACTCCTTCTCGAAGATGCGCCGATAAATCTCCAGGCTGGGCGCGCCCACCTCGATCTTGTACGGCAGACGGCGCAGGAAGGCAGGGTCCATCAGCTCTTCCGGCTCCAGGTTGGTGGAAAAGATAACCAGCTCCTCAAAGGGAATGCTGAAGCTCTTGCCGGTGTGCAGCTTCAAATAATCGACCCGGTTCTCCAGCGGCACAATCCAGCGGTTGAGCAAGCTGGTGGGGCTTACCAGTTGGCGCCCGAAGTCGTCGATGACAAAACAGCCGCCCAGCGCCTTCAGATGCAGCGGCGCTTCGTAGTAGTGACCGGTCTGGTCGTAGCGCAGGTCGAGCATCTCCAGCGTCAGCTCGCCGCCGGTGACCACAAACGGCCTGCGACAGGCCACCCAGCGCGCGTCATACTCCTCGGCCCGGATGAAGGTCAGGCTCTCGTCATTCAACTCCGTCTGGCTGACTGCATTATGAATGCTGGAGTCAAAGAAGCGAATGATCTGCCCCTCCACGCTGATCGCGTACGGGATATAGATCACGTCCGTGAAGACCCGGCTCAGGCAGAAGGCCACCGACGTCTTGCCGTTACCGGGAGGGCCGTAGAGCAGCATGGCGCGGCCGGAGTTCAGCGCCGGCCCGCTCTGCTCAACGAAGCTGTCTTCCACCGTCAGTTCGCCCAAGGCCTTGCGGATGCGTTCGAAGGTCACCAATTCATTAGTCAGTTTGTGCAGACTGACCTGATAATTGAATTGCTCCAGCGTCACCGGCGCGGGTCCAGCGTACTGCATTCGTTCCAGCGCGTCGAGGGTCCACCGCTTGCCCTCCTCCGTGAAGGTATAGCCCATGTCCAGCGGGCTTTCGGCCAGCCGCGTCCCCAGCGTTCGCAGCAGTGAACGGTCCACGGCCATCTGCACCAGCTCGGCGACCACATGATACGGCAGCTTGATGGCCTCAACAAATTGGCGACAGGTCTCCAGATGGCCGGTGTAGATAACCTTCATCAGCAGACCCAGCAGCTCCAGCGGGTCGATTCCGGTGGCCACCATGTCGACCGGTTCGGCGGGAATCTTCTTGAGAAAGTTATCCAGCGCTTGCTGGTCAATCAGCCCCAGAGCCACCAGGTTGTCTCCGAGACGAGTCCCGGTACACGCCTGGCGCTCCAGCCCCTTGATCACATCCGTGACCTTGAGCAGGCCTGCCCCGACCAGCAAATCCCCAAGCCTCATCCGCGCGCCGATAACAGCCTCCTCAACCCAAACAGGCGGACGTCCCAAGCGGGACATCACTCTTTGTTTCGGCTAAGAATTGGCGGCGCATTAGCTAAGCAATCGATTTTATTTAAGGATTCTCAGAAAAAAGTCACCGCAGATTGTCCGTAACCGGCTCTGGATGAATCATCACCCGATAGACCTCAGGACATTCCTTCTTGAAGCGGTACTCGAGCGCGGTGATCACCTCATGCACGCGCTGCATGGAGAGATCGTCGGGCAGGGTGCAATGGCAGGTAACGTGGGTGTGTTCGCCCGAGCGGCCCACCTGAATCTCATGCACATCCACAATCTCCGGCAAGGACGCCGCCGCCCGCTGCATGGCTTCTTCCATGCGGCGATTCTCCTCGACCATCTCCTCCGGCTGCTCAATCGTCGCCGGCTCGCTCTCAATGTGCGTCAGAATGCCGTCTATCTCCGGCACCTCGCGCAGAATCTCCGCCTCCAGCACGCAGACAAAGTCATGCGCCTTAAGCAGGGTGAGCGACTCATCCAGCTCCAGATGCTGCTCCACGCGCAACCGCCCGCGGTGCGATTGCACGCTCAGCTCATGCACGCTTACGTTGTGGCGCGCCGCCACGGCCCGCACGCGGTCAAAGATGCTCTCCGCCCGCGCCTGGCGGGGTACGGTGTGGATCACCACGTCGGCCTCGGGCAGCGTGCGTTGCACCGCCTCGGTGGCCTCGCGCACCAACTCCCCGGTGTGCTCAAAGGTGTAGCGCCGGGGCAGCGCCAGAGTCAGGTCGGCAAAGTAATTGGCTCCGGCCCGCCGCACGCGCACCTTTTCCACGCCCAGCACGCCCGGCAACTGCTCCACGTCGGTAATCAGCCGCAGGCGCGTCTCTTTGGGAATCTCATCCAGCAGCACGCTAATCGCCTCGCGTCCAAGTCGCGCCGTCAAGCGCAGAATCAGCAGCGAGATCACCACCGCCGCCAGCGGATCGGCAAAGCGCAGCGCCGCAATCCCAAAATGCGCGCCCACCCAGCTTGCCGCAAGGCCGGCCAGCACCGCCGCTGAAGACCAGATATCCGAGGCAAAGTGAAAGGCGTCCGTGGCCAGCGCCGTCGATCCGGTACGGTCAGCCACCACCTGCAGCCGCCGTGAGCGCCATAAGTCCACGCCAATCGAAGTCAGCACCACGGCCACCGGCCAGACCAGATTTTGCAGCTCATGGGTGGGATGCAGAATGCGTTGAATCGCCTCCCAAATAATCCAGAAACTCGATACGGCCATCAACAGCACTTCGCCAAAGGAGGAAAAATTCTCAAATTTGCCGTGGCCGTAGGTGTGATCTTCGTCCGCCGGCCGGTCGCTCACTTGCACGGAAAAGAAGGTGAGCATGGAGCCGACCATATCCAGACCGGAGTGCGCCGCGTCTGACAGCACGCCGAGCGAGCCGGAGACAAGGCCCGCCCCGAGCTTCAGCAGCGTCATCGCCGCCGCCGCCAGCATCGAGTGCAGCGCCACACGCTGCTTCTCGGCAGAAAACCCGGCGATCCTGGAGGATTCAATACTCATGGAGTTCTTAGGTTACCGCATTTTCAAAAATTCTTCTGCGTGTTCAACCAAGTTCCGTGCCCCATCCATTTTGCGTTCTGTGCGAAATGGGTGGGAAACCATGAACCTCAATGGAAAACGACTAAACCTCTCAGCCATCCATGGGTGCCCCATCCATTTTGCGTTCTGTGCGAAATGGGTGGGAAACCATGAACCTCAA
>CAZYCV010000097.1:0-14134 GCA_964645305.1 uncultured Occallatibacter sp.
GCTGTCATGTAATCAGTCTCCAGACCGGCTGTAACGTGGACCTCCTGGTCCACGTAGAGTCTCAAACAATACAGAAATACACTGGAGCCATCGCTCAATTCAAACAGGCCTGAAACCAGGAGAAAATCCTCAATTTACGGATATGCTCTTAGCCCCCGATGGTGTTTGCAACTCTGCAGGCAGTAAGACCAATGCCATTCCAATCGAGATGATGAAAATAACCATTACCCATTTCAATACTGGAATCTACAAGAACTTTAATAATGGCTCCATGCATGGCAGAATACCTCAACAAAATCATCGAGTGTGGCGAAAAAGCAGGCTCCCTCTCTTCAGACGGCCAGAAAACTTCAAAGCATCGTAAACTAGAGTTCATGTACAGAATTGTCGAAGCCCGCACCGTCGGCCTGAACATCAAGCAGTTGGTGATTGAGGCGCCGCGCATTGCGCGCAAGCAGAAGCCGGGGCAGTTCATTATCCTGCGGCTGCATGAAAAGGGCGAGCGCATTCCGCTCACCATCAAAGCCTCTGATCCGGCGGCGGGCACGGTGACCATTGTTGTGCAGGCCGTCGGCAAAACCACCTCCCTGCTCAACTCGCTGGAGACGGGCGACTCGATTCTCGACATCGTTGGGCCGCTGGGCAAGCCTTCGGAGATCGAGAACTTTGGGACGGTGGTGGTGCTGGCCGGCAGTGTGGGCACGGCGATGGCGCTGCCCACCGCCAATGCGCTCAAGGCCGCCGGTAATCACGTTGTCTTTATTGAAGGCGCGCGGAATACCGAGATGGTGGTCTTTGAGGACGAGGTGCGGGCGGCGAGCACCGAGACCTACATGATGACCGATGACGGCAGCTACGGCGAGCAGGGGCTGGTGACCAAAAAGCTGGAGGAGCTGATCGACGGCGGACGCAAGATTGATTTTGTGCTGGCTGTGGGGCCGGTTCCGATGATGCGCGCCGTGGCCCGCGTGACCACTCCGCTGGGCATCAAAACGATGGTCAGTCTGAACTCGATTATGGTGGACGGGACGGGAATGTGCGGTGGCTGCCGCGTGCTGCTGGGCACGGCGAGTAAATTCGCCTGCGTGGATGGGCCGGAGTTCGATGCGTCCATGGTCAATTTTGAGGTGCTGATGCAGCGCAACACCATGTACCGCGAGAAGGAGTGCGCCTCGCTGAAAGATTTCCAGGAAAATAAAGAAGCAGAATTAGCGGAGTTGCGCGCTGAACTGGCTGCCGGGGAGAAGCATTATGTCTAATAGAAATACGATGCCTCTCAAAGAGCGCATGAAGATTCAGCGCACGCACATGCCTGAACAGGCGGCGTCTGAGCGCGCCCGCAACTTCAAGGAAGTTAACCTTGGATTGAATGTGCTGGACGTGGTCACCGAGTCCTCCCGCTGTCTTGAATGTCTCAAGCCGGGCTGCGTCTTTGACTGCCCGGTGGGTGTGCAGATCAAGGAGATTGTCGCGCTGATTTATTCCGGCGACTACCTGGCGGCGGCGGCCAAACTGCGCGAGGACAATGCGCTGCCGGCGATCACCGGGCGGGTTTGCCCGCAGGAGAATCAGTGCGAGGGCGGCTGCATCCTGGGCAAGAAAGGTTCGCCCGTCGCCATCGGCAACCTGGAGCGCTTTGTGGCCGACTTTGAGCGCGAGAGCGGGCAGCTCGGCCTGCCGGTGAACGCGCCTGCCACGGGCAAGAGCGTGGCCATCGTCGGCAGCGGACCGGCAGGCCTCTCGGCGGCCGGCGACCTCATCCAGAAGGGCCATCGGGTGCGCGTCTTTGAGGCGCTGCATGAGCTGGGCGGCGTGCTGGTTTACGGCATTCCGGAGTTCCGCCTGCCCAAGACAATCGTGCGCGGCGAGGTGGACAATCTGCGCCGCATGGGCGTCGAATTCGAGACCAACGTCGTCGTCGGCAAGAGCGTCACCCTCGACGAGCTGATGCAGGAGGAGGGCTACGATGCGGTTTTTGTGGCCACCGGCGCGGGTTTGCCGGTCTTCCTCGACGTACCCGGCGAGCACTTCAACGGCGTCTACTCGGCCAACGAATTTCTGACCCGCGTGAACCTGATGCGCGCCTACAACTCTGACTTTGACGAGCCGGTCTACGATTGCCGCGACAAGGACGTGATTGTGGTCGGCGGCGGCAACACGGCGATGGACGCGGTGCGCACGGCGCGGCGGCTGGGCGCGCGCTCAGCGACGCTGGTCTATCGGCGCAGCGAGGCCGAGATGCCCGCCCGCGCGGAAGAGGTCAAACACGCCCGCCAAGAGGGCGTCGAGTTCCAGATGCTGACCAATCCGGTTGAGTTCCTGGGCGACGAAAAGGGCTGGCTGACCGGCGCGCGCTGCGTGCGCATGGAGCTGAGCGAAGCGGATGAGAGCGGACGGCGCAGGCCGGTTCCGGTTGCTGGTTCTGAGTTCGTTCTACCCGCGAACGTGGTCATTATCGGCGTCGGCACCACGGCCAATCCTCTGATCCAGAGCACCACGCCGGATCTAGCCACCAACAAACGCAATTACATCGTCGCCGACGCGGAGTCGATGCGCACCTCGAAGCGCGGCGTCTTTGCCGGCGGCGACATTGTGACCGGCGGCGCGACGGTGATTCTGGCCATGGGCGCGGGACGCAAGGCGGCTGCTTCGATCCATGAGTTTCTGGTCAGTGGACAGTGGTAGTTGGCTATCTCTGACGATCCGTGTCCGCCAATCAAATTTGGTCAGCGGCTCAAATTGCCTGCGCTGATCCGCGATAACGGGCAATCAGAAGCGTCATATCGTCGGACTGGCTGGCTCCGCGGGAAAACTCTTCCACGGAGTCCAGAATCCGCTTTTTGAGCGTATCGAGCGATGCTTCCTGGCAGTTGGCCAATAGATCTTGCAGCCGGGGAAATCCGAAGAGCTCCCGGTCAGGATTTTGAGCTTCGACGATGCCGTCGCTGAACAAAACCAGCGTATCTCCCGGCTCCAGCTTCAATGTTGTGGCCGTATATTCGGCCTGCGCCACCAGGCCCACAGGAAACGATCCAATCGTATACAGCTCACTGACCGTGCCGCGCCGCAACAGCAGCGGCGACGGATGTCCGGCGTTGATAAATTCCAGCGTGCCGTCGTCGTCGATGATGGCAAAGAACAGGGTGGCGTAGCGGCCCACCTCGGAGTGCTCGCAGAGGAAGCGGTTGATGTGGTTGAAGACCCTGACCGGATCGGTGCCCAGGCTCATGGCGGAGAGCGCCCCTTGCAGCATGGTGGTCAGCAGCGCTGCGCCCAGGCCTTTGCCGGAGACATCGGCAATCAGAAAGGCAGTCCGCTCCGGGCTGATGGAAAAGACATCGTAGTAGTCGCCGCCGACGGCATTGCAGGGAAGTTGCTCGCCGGTCACGGCCAGATGCGGAAAGTCGTGCAAACCCTGAGGAAGCATCGCCTGTTGGATCGCGCGGGCAATGGCCAGCTCCTGATCCATGCGCTGGCGCTCGCGCTCCTGCTCCACCAGACGGGCATTGTCCAGAATGCTGGCGGCTTCCATGCCCAACGCATCAAGAATCTGCCGGTCCAGGCCGGAGAATGCCGCCGGAGTTTTGGAGTCAAGATAGATGACCCCCAGAAGCTGGCCCCGCTTGGCGATGATCGATGCGTCTGAATTGGCGCGAGGCATGGCGTAGAGCGGAATTGCGACCACGGATCGGAGCAGTTGCGCCACGATGCTTTGCGCCACATCCAAGCCCTGATCGGCCAGATTCAAATCCCCTTTGATGACCGTGGCTTGCTGGTTGACGGCCTGGCGCAATGCGGTCTGGCTGGGAGTGATGCTCTGCGCCGGCAGAGCTTCGCCTCCGCTGCCGCGCGCCAAGCGCACCCTGAATAACTCTGACAGAGCCGATCCTGAAGAGCCGGGCTCAATCAGCACTCCGCGATCGGCGTGGGTGATGGCGATGGCATGATCGAGCATCGTGCCCAGCACGGATTCCAGCGGCAGTTGCGAGTGCAGCAAGGCGGTCGCTTCCAGCAGCAGATTCAGCTTGCCCAGGCCCCCGCTCGAGCCGCCTGCCGGCAACTCAACTGCCGCCATGGATCGTGTCTCAGGGCCGGAGTGCGTCTCCTGCATCGGAGGCTTGGGGGCCGAAGAGCGAAAGATGATCTCGCAGCAATCGTCAACCCCAAAATAAATCACATCGCCGTCTTCGAGCGTCTTGTGCTTCACCTTTTCGCCATTGACAAATACTCCTTGGCGATGGCCCCGATCCTCCAGCCGATAACCGTTTCCCTCAGCCACCAGCGCGGCGCAACGGCGCGAGATGCGCTGATCTTCCAGCCGCAAATGGTTGCCGTTCTCGCTGCCTCGGCCAATCAGGAATGGAGATTCCGTCACCAAAACAAACTGGTGCGGAACTCCGGGCAGGACGACCTCCAGGGCAATATCAGAAGTTGTAGTGTTGAGTGGCATGGAAGTCGCAGTGTGGAGATTGTAACATTCAGCGCTTTCCTTCCTGGGCAATCCATTCCCAAGACGATGAGAGATACTAGGGCGATTCAGTTACCCGCGGCGGTCTCTGCTTACGGCCGAATCTCCACCGGCGTGCCTACTGGAACCAGTTGGTAGACTTCGTCGATCTCTTCATCGGTCACGGCGATGCAGCCCAGCGTCCAGTCGTAGAGCCGGTGCGCCGCCCCAAGCCATCCCTGGCCGTTGGGCAGGCCGTGGATCATGATCGACCCGCCGGGCGAGACGCCTTGCCTGGCCGCCCGCTTGCGATCCTCGGCGCTGGGATAGGAGACGTGCAGAGCCTTGTGGTAGTGGCTCACCGGGTACTTGGCATCAATCACGTAATGGCCCTCCGGCGTGCGCGCGTCGCCTTCGCGCTCTTTGGGCGCCAGCCCTCCGCGCCCCAACGCCACTTTGTAAGCCCGAATCACCGTGCCCCCGGAGAGCAACTCCAACAAGTGATCCTTCTTCAGAATCAAAATCGAATCAGCCTTCTCCACAGGCGCCTTCGGCTGTGCTGGAAGCAGAATTGTCCTCAAGCCCAAAACGAGGCATACGCCAACGCCGAAAGCCAGAACTGCACACCCTTTGTGAATTTTGCGTGAATTCATGCGCTCAATGTACCACAATCCACAGCACTTCAGCCATCCATTCATCTCCCTTTCATCTGGCTCCACTATCAATAGGTTCTGTCCGGCGTTGCTTCCCCAGCGTAACCGTGCGCTTAAATTTGATTTCTCTGGAGCCTTCACATGGCAGATTTTGCAGCAGTCATCGAAGACCGCCCATCCTCGGCGGCGCTTCTTGATAAAAAGATGAAAAAATCCCATGCCCTGATCAGCGGCGGCGTCGTGTTGGCCGCGCTCGTCATCGGCCTCGGCTTCATCGGCACCAACATTGTGCAGGACTTCAGCGGCATCACCATCAGCAACTTCTGGCCTTACGCGCTGTTGGTCTTTGCCTTGCTGATCGCCCTGGGCTTTGAGTTCGTGAACGGCTTTCATGACACGGCCAACGCCGTGGCCACGGTCATCTACACGCACTCGCTTGATCCCAATATCGCCGTCGTCTGGTCGGGTCTTTGTAACCTGACCGGCGTGCTGCTTTCTTCCGGCGCGGTGGCTTACGCCATCATCACGCTGCTGCCGGTCGAGCTGATTCTGCAGGTCAGCTCCGGCGCGGGCTTTGCCATGGTCTTTGCCCTGCTGATCGCGGCCATTATCTGGAATCTGAGCACCTGGTGGTTCGGTTTGCCCGCCTCCAGCTCGCACACCATGGTCGGCTCCATCATCGGCGTTGGCATCGCTAATCAACTGATGAGCGCCCACACCGGCACCTCCGGCGTGGATTGGGAGCAGGCCACCAAGGTCTTCAAGGTGCTGCTCATCTCGCCGATCGTGGGTTTCGGCTGTGCGGCAATCCTGCTGATGGTCCTGAAGCCAAAGCTCCGCGTCGCGGGCTGCGCTCTCTTGAGCCTGTTGGTGGCCGTGTGTGTCCATTATGGCTTCTCGCGCTCGATCTTGATCTCGGCTTCGATCGGTGTCGGGATAAGCGTCGCAGTGTGGGCGGTACTCCGGCTCATTCCCGTCTCTAATGCGCTCTTTGAAGCACCCAAGGACAACACGCCTCCGCCGTGGCCGATCCGCCTTCTACTGGTCCTGACCTGCTCCGGGGTCAGCTTTGCCCATGGCTCGAATGACGGCCAAAAGGGCATGGGCTTGATTATGCTCATCCTGATCGGAACCGTGCCAACCGCCTACGCGCTAAACCACGCCGTCAGCAGCAAGGATACGCAGTCGTTCATCGCCGCCAGCGCGCAGGCCGGCGTCGTGCTCAATAATCATGTGGACAAGACCGGCATCCTGGGCGCCGACGCCCGCGCCGAGGTCACCGACTACATCCGCACCAAGCAGATTCAGCCGGACACGATGCTAGCGCTGCGCGAACTGGTCAGCGATCTCAAGGGCGATGTAACCACCTACAAGGAGTACAAATCCGTTCCCGCCAACCGCCAGGCCAACGTCCGCAATGATATGTACGTGGCCAGCGAGGCCATCCGCCTGATGCAAAAGAACGACGAGAGCCTGAAGGCAGCCGGCAAGCCGACCGTCTTCACCGCTGCGGAGAACGCCACGCTCAAGAACTACAAGAGCAAGGTGGATCAGGCCACCAAGTTCATTCCGCCGTGGGTCAAGGTGGCCGTGGCGCTGGCGCTGGGCATGGGAACCATGGTCGGCTGGAAGCGCATCGTGGTCACCGTGGGCGAAAAGATCGGCAAGGAGCACCTGACCTACGCGCAGGGCGCCTGCGCCGAACTGGTGGCCATGTGTACCATCTCCGCCGCCGATGGATTTGGCCTGCCCGTCTCGACGACGCACGTGCTCAGCTCTGGTGTAGCCGGAACCATGGCCGCCAACGGCAGCGGCCTGCAACTGGCCACCATCCGCAATATCGCCATGGCCTGGGTCTTGACTCTGCCCGCAGCCGCGCTGCTCTCCGGCGGCCTCTTCTGGCTCTTCCGGCAAGTGGCGGGATAGAGGCATCTTGCATCGGCTGGTTGAATTTCCGAGTGCCCCACCCTCGCCGCGTTCCTGTTTTTTACGGCGAGGGTGGGATGCTCTTACATCAAAAGAAGAAACGCTCTTGTCATAAATATCGCGCGATTTCCTGAGTCCAGAGCGGAACCGGAGTTCCTATACCCGGCCAGCGTCCGGCGAAGGTTGCCGCTCTCCGCGGACCTTTGTTCAGGAGGACAGAACCAGGAATGTAATCGTCTCAGGCTGAATCGGTAAAATAGAAGCAGGGGCGCATCCCCGCCAAGAATCGAGCAGCCGATGTATGAAGTCACCGTGGAGGCGGATTTCTCCTCCGGACACTACCTCCGCAACTACAAGGGCAAGTGCGAGAACCCGCACGGCCACAACTACAAAGTGCGCGTAACGCTGGCTGGCGTCGAGTTGGATGCCGCCGGCCTGCTGCTGGACTTCAAACTGCTCAAGCAGGTGCTGCGCCCGGTCATCGAGCGCATCGACCATCAGATGCTTAACGATCTGGAGCCGTTCATCGTGCTGAACCCTTCGGCCGAGAACCTGGCCAAGTATTTCTATGACCAGACCAATGAGCACCTTGCCGCCGTGACCCAAGGCCGGGTGCGCGTGAAAGAAGCGACAATCTGGGAGACGGATACCACCACCGCTACTTACTACGAGTGAGTGGGTTGCGGGTCCGTGTTGGCGGCAGATCGCTGCTCCCAGGATTCCGGGAGTTCGTCCCCTTCACGAGGCGGCTCGCCGATTCTGGGACGCCGAAGCAAAGCCAGTGCCTCTGCAACATCCACGCCTTGCGTATACCTTTCAAAGAAATCGAGAGTCCGCGTGGCCGCCAGCTTTTCGGCCACTGCCACATTGATCAACTGATTCAGCGCCACGCCTTCCACTTTTGCCAGAGCCTTGGCTTCTTCCATCAATGCGGGTTGCAGCCGCAGAGCGAAGTTACTTGTTCTCATATGCTCCTCATCTTCTCCCAGGCTTCTTGGGGTAAAATGGTCTGAATTCCAAACCTCATTGCTGCAACCTTGAAATCCTTGTAATTAAAGGTCACAATTGCTTCTGCCTTGCCGTGAAAGGCTGTCTCCAACACAAACTCATCATTGGGGTCCACCATTTGCGGTCTTAAGCGATGCGACAGGTGAACCGGCTCACCCATCTTGCAAAAGGCTTTCACAATCTTGACCGCTTCTAACTCAGTGAAGCCAGAGACACGCAAATGTTCCGGGCGAGTCAGCACTGCTTCGTATTCCAGCACCAACGGCACGGAAACCAGCGGTCTCAAGCGTCCTGACAATACCGAATCGACGAGTAAGGTTGAAGCTCCTGTGAAACTGCGCAACGAAGCGACCAACACAGAGGTATCCAAGACCACGCGCATGGAGGAATCATATCACATGCAATATCGTTGACTTTTCAAAGTAGAGATAAACTTCAGGTTTTTGAGGAACGAAATCTCAAAGTTGACAAGATTTGGCCCTCTCCGTCGAGTAGCTTGCGCAGGAGCGGGCAGTCGCCAGTCAGAACAGAAGCGGCAAAAGGTCGCCTGGGGTCTTCTTTGTCCCGGACTGTATCATTGGAGGATCAGGCAGGGATTCAGGAACTGCGTTCGCCATGATTCTGTTTTTATACAATTTGGCCTTGCTGGTGGCGCTTGTATTGAGCGCGCCGTGGTGGCTCTTCCGCATGGCCACTACGCACAAGTACCGCGAAGGGCTGTTGCAACGGCTGGGCCTGCTTCGCCCCAATTTTCCCAACGACCGCCCGCTGATCTGGGTTCATGCCGTCTCGGTGGGCGAGGTGTTGGCCGTCAGCCGCCTGGTCAAAACGCTCGACGCCGCATTGCCCGGCTACCTGATCGTCGTCTCCACCACCACCCGCACCGGCCAGGCGCTGGCCCGTGAACGCTTCGGCTCGAACCGCGTTTTCTATTGCCCGCTGGACCTGCCCTGGGCCGTCCGCGCCGTTTTGAATGCGCTTGAGCCGCGCCTGCTGGTGCTGGCCGAGACCGAGTTCTGGCCCAATCTGCTTAGCGGTAGCCACCGGCGCGGAATCCCTGTCGCCGTGGTCAACGCGCGCATCAGCGACCGCTCCTGGCCGCGTTATCGTCTCCTGCGCCGTCTCTGGCGTCCCTTCCTCAGCCGCTTCAACTGCGTCCTCGCCCAAAGCCAGACCGACGCCGAGCGGCTCACGGCCATCGGCTGCCTGCCGCAGCGGGTCACCGTCGCCGGCAACCTGAAATTTGATGTACGCGCGGCTGAGGAAGCGGAGGCAACCTTTCAATTGAAGGCGCTCAGCGCTGGACTACGCCTGGTTGTTGCGGGCAGCACGCTGGAGGGCGAAGAGGCCGCGCTGCTGGAGGCTTGGCCACAGTTGCTCAAAGCCGATCCGCAACTGGCGCTTGTGCTCGCCGTTCGCCATCCGGAGCGCTTTGGCGCTGTTGCGGCGCTGCTGGAAGGCTCCGGCCTTGCGTGGGTGCGCCGCTCGGAGTGGAAGGGCGATTCGGTCCGAGACAAGTTTATAGATTCCCACCCTAGCGATAAAAACAGAAACGTCGCGAGGGTGGGGCACCCAGAGTTTTTGGACCGGAAGCAACTCAAGCCGCTTGTCGCCGGTCAAATCGTTCTTCTCGATACCATTGGCGAGCTGGCTTCCGTTTATTCGCTAGCTTCGGTGGCCTTTGTCGGCGGCAGCCTTGTTCCGGCCGGCGGACACAATCTTCTGGAGCCGGCGCAGTTCGGCGTGCCCATCGTGATGGGGCCGCACACCTTCAACTTTCGCGCCATCACGGAAGACTTGCTGACGCATCAAGCGGTGCGGATCGCCGCCCAAGAAGAATTGGCCGCGACTTTGATCGAATTGCTCCAGAATCGAACCGAAGCTCAGGCGACGGGCGAGCGGGCCAAGCAGGTCTTCTCCAGCCAGGCCGGAGCTACCGAGCGCTGTGTCAAAGCGCTCACAGAACTGCTTGCGGAGGGGGCCGCGTGAGGATGGGATCAAGTTTTTCCACAGGTCTATCCGTGCAAAATCCTTCGGTCCTTCCGCTTCCAGAGCCGATAAGGAAGAGAGGGGACCACAGAGCATGAACGAGATCTCCGCGCGCCGCCTGCTTTTTCCGCTCAATCCGCTTTACCGGCTGGGGCTCGCCTTCCGCGAACTGAGTCTGCTGTGGCCTGCGCAGCAACTGGGTCATCCGGTCGTCTCCATCGGCAATCTTTCCACCGGCGGCTCCGGCAAAACTCCGCTGACCATCGCTCTGGCCGGAGCCCTTGAGCGGCGCGGCATCCGCGTGGACGTTCTCAGCCGAGGCTACGGACGCGAAGGGTTTCTGCCCGCCCGCGTCGATTCGGAGGGCTGCGCTGAAGAGTTCGGCGACGAACCCTTGCTGATTGCCCGCGAGGCTGAAGTGCCGGTCTACGTTGCTCCTCGGCGTTATGATGCCGGCCTGCTGGCCGAGGCCGAGTTTGAAGCCACGCCCCCACAGTCACAGGTCGAAGAAGAAGAGTCTGGCGCTCCGGAGAGCGCCCTGGTTCACGAAACGCCCGAGCTGGAGGCTGACGGCAACCCGCCTGCATCCGCCGCTGAAGCCGCGCCCCCGCTGCCTTTGGTTCATCTCCTCGATGACGGCTTCCAGCACCGCCAACTGGCTCGAGACGTAGATATTCTGCTGCTCAACAGCCGCGATTGGCAGGATTGGCTGCTGCCAGCCGGCAACCTGCGCGAGCCGCTCGATGCCGCCCGCCGCGCCGACGTGATCGCCATCCCGGCAGACGAGCCGGAGTTGGAGGTCGCTCTGCACCTCTGGGGCTGGGAGAAGCCTATCTGGCTGCTGCAACGCATCATGGAAGTCCCTGACGTGGCAGGCCCAGTTGCCGCCTTCTGCGGCATCGCCCGCCCGGAGCAGTTTTTTACTGGGCTGGAAGCAGCCGGTGTCAAGATCGCCGCACGCTTTGCCTTCCCCGACCACTTCACCTACACCCGCGCCGCGCTGGACGAACTGCTGGCCAACGCCCAGGCCGCTGGAGCCGAAACATTGCTCACCACTGATAAAGATCTGGCTCGGCTAGGCAAGCTGACCGCGCTCATCCCCAAATCCATCTCGCTCGCCACCGCCCGCCTGCGCATCAAGATTGAGAACCAGGCCCAGGCCATCGACTGGCTGATCGCGCAGATTACGGCCAATTCCCGCCCGAATCACTACTAGCGCTTATCGTATATGTAGCGCCGACCTCCTGGTCGGCTGTGGCGTGGACCTCCCGGTCCACGCATATCACTCTCCAGCGCCATGAATTCAAAGTACAAATCCCCAACGGACTGTCATCCTGAGCGGAGTTGGACGCGCTTTTTGCGTCCAACGGAGTCGAAGGACCTGCGGCTCCACCGCTCCATTTCATTTATAAACATCAGATTCGCCATAAAAAACGTGCGAAAATATCCTACAGTCATGCAAGACTTTCCTGAATTCATGAAGCATCCCGCCAACCGGATCGCCGCCTCCCATCAGGCGACTCCAGGCGTCGAGGGCTTTGTCTTTGACGGCGCCGACGGCAGCCAAATGGCCTTCTGGAGCTGCCGCGAAAACGCCTCCTCCGCGCCGCACGCCCACGAGTACGAAGAATATATGCTGGTCGTCGAGGGCTGCTACACGCTGATCATGGAAGACCAGCGGATTCCGGTGCGGGCCGGCGAAGAGTACCTTATCCCGCGCGGCGTCGCACACGGCGGAGAGGTGCAGGCCGGAACCAGAACCATCCACGCCTTCGGCGGCCACCGGGCCGACCGGGTTCAGCGCTCATGACGCCCTCCAATTTTCGCTTGCTTGTGGTCCGCCTCGGCGCGATGGGCGACATTCTGCACGCGCTTCCGGCAGTGACCGCGCTGCGCCTCGCGCATCCCGATTGGCAGATCGACTGGGTGGTGGAGCCGCGCTGGCAGGCGCTACTGGCCGCTGAATCTGCGACCCCTCCAAGCCCTCCAAGCTCCACTCAACCCCTGATCGACCATCTACATTTTGCTGCCACCAAAGCGTGGCGCAAGGCTCCCTTCAGCCGCCAGACGCGCACTGAATTCCTGGCGCTGCGCTCGGCTTTGCGCGCGGCCGAGTACGACGCGGTCATTGACCTGCAAGGTTCGCTGCGCTCGGCGCTGATCGCCAGTCTCGCCGGATGCCGCCGGTTGATCGGCGAAGAGAATCCGCGCGAGCGCCCGGCCCGCTGGCTCTTCACGGAGCGCGTCCTCACCCGCGGCGCGCACGTCATTGAGCAAGATCTCGAACTTGCCGCGACGATCGCCGGAGACAAACTTCAGCACGTCCAGCCTTGGCTCCCCGTCGATCCCGCTGCCGCGGCTTGGGTGGATGGGGTTTTGCCGAAGCAAGAACCGGGGGTTAAGGTTCATCGTCTCCCCGGTCTCAAAAGCGAGACCGGGGGCACCCAACATTTTGATGATGGTCAACTTAATGATGTTCAACCCGCCGTACTCATCAACCCCGGCGCGGGCTGGGGTGCCAAGCGCTGGCCGGCGGAGCGCTACGCCGCCGTTGCGCAAGGGCTGGTCGAGCTCGGCTGCTGCGTCTTCATCAACGTTGGACCCGGCGAAGAGCCGCTCGCTGAAGTCATTGTCCGCCAGACTCACGGCGCAGCCACGGCGCTCAACTGCTCACTCGCCCAATTGATCGCCCTCACCCGCCGCGTCCGTCTGGCCATCGCCGGCGACACCGGCCCGCTGCACTTGGCCTGCGCCCTTGGAGTGCCGGTGGTCGGCATCTACGGCCCCACTGATCCCAGCCGCAACGGCCCCTTCGGAACGCGCTTCACCGTCCTGCGCAGCCCCCAAAGCCGCCGCGACCACACGCGCTACCAAGCTCCTGAAGCCGGCCTGCTCACCATTCAGCCGGAAGAAGTTCTGCGCGTCGCCGGGGCTTTGCTTTATCCTTGAATAGCAAAGTGAACAGGTTGACAGGTTGACAAGTTGACAGGTTGACAAGTTGACAAGTGAACAAGTTAACAAGTTGTTCAACCTGCAAACCTGTGAACCTGTAAACCTGTAAACCTGCTAACCTGTAAACCTGCTAACCTGTGAACCTGCCCATCATGACCGAATCCGCTCCAACCCAACCCGACTGGATCGCCCGCTGGCAGCGCGTTGCCCGCCGCATCCGCGTGCCTCTCGGATTCCTGGCCGGCGCGCTCTACCTTTTTGAGCTTCTTCGCCATGCGCCGCGCCCCGCCGCGATTGCCTGGAGCATGGCGCTGGTGCTGCCTGGAGTTGCCTTGCGCGCCTATGCCTCCGGCACCGTGAAAAAGAATCGCGAGCTGGCGGTGAACGGCCCTTACGCTTACACCCGCAACCCACTTTACCTCGGCTCCATGCTGATCGCCGCCGGCTTTGCCGTGGCGCTGCTCAGTTGGTCTGTGGCGCTGGCGCTGGCGATAATTTTTATCGTGATCTACGTGCCAGTGATCGCCAGCGAGGAACGATTTCTGCGCGCCACATTTCCCGGCTTTGACGAGTACTGCCGCCAGGTTCCGCGCCTGATTCCGCGTTGGGCGCCGGCCCGCCAAGCTGGTGCCAAAAACAGCACCGGGGCATTTTCATTTACACTTTATCTTCAGCACCGCGAGTACAATGCAGGAGTGGGGGCAGTCGTGCTTTATCTCTGCCTTCTGCTTCTGCGGCCGCTGCTCGCCGCTTGGGGCTTTCTGCCACATTGAGCGGGTTTCATGCATAGATTCAACCAAGAAGGAGCCACGTCCGCCCGTGAAGACGCGCACCATCGCACACGCAATCCTTGGCGCACTTGGCTGGGCACTCTGGGCCGCAGTGGTTCCGTCTCTGTCGATGGCTCAGCAGACCGCCCCTTTGGCCCCACCGCGCCCCGGCTACAGCTTTCCGCAAAAGCAGACGCTCACCTACCAGGTTGACTGGCGTGTCTTCCCGGCCGGAACCGCCGTGGTGCGCTTTGAAGCCGACGGCCCGCGCGAAAACCTCACCGTCAGTGCCGACTCTTCCGGCGCCATCAACATGGTTTACCACCTCAGCGATCGCTTCCAGTCCAGCTTTGACCGCGACAAAGGCTGCACCGACGACTTCAACAAAC
>CAZYCV010000098.1:0-13710 GCA_964645305.1 uncultured Occallatibacter sp.
AGCAGGTTGCGCCGTTGATGTCGGTGGAGAAGGTGCGGATGTGGGCGGCTTGCAGTTCTTCCAAAACCTCAGGCCGTGGATGGCCGTATCGGTTGCGCAGGCCGCAGGAGATGACGGCCCAGTCTGGATGCACGCGGGCCAGGAACTCAGGCCTGGTCGAGGTGATGCTGCCATGATGGCCGACCTTGAGCAACGTGCTGGCCAGATTCGGCTCGGCCAGCATCGCCTCTTCGACCGGCGCTTCGGCGTCGCCTTCAAGCATCACTGAGGTCGCGCCGTAAGCCACTCGCATCACCATCGAGTCGTTGTTGGTGGGCAGCGGGCCAGGCTGATAATTGCGGAAGGGCGCCAGAACATTGACCTGCGCAGGACCAAAGGAAAAGGCATCGCCGGCGTGCAAACTGCGTACCTTTACATGGAGGCTGGCGGCCTCATTGAGCAGCGCGTTGTAATCGCCGAAGCGCGGATTGTTGCCAACCCAAAGCTCGGCGGGGTGGAAGTTGCGCAGCACGGCAGGCAAGCCTCCCATGTGGTCGGAGTGGGCGTGGGTCAGCGCCACCGCATCCAAATGGCGAATGCCGCGCGACCAGAGCACCTCGCTGACCACCTCCTCGCCGATGTCGTAATCCTGCGGCGCCTGGTGCGGACCGCCACCGTGTCCGCCGCCATCGACCAGCAGCGTCATGCCGTCGGGGGTAATCAAGAGCAGGGAATCGCCCTGGCCCACGTCGATGGCCTCCATCAGCAAGGCATTGCGCGGGTGATCGACCGGGCGGGGCAGAACGGCAACCAACGCCGCCAGCAGCAGCGTGACCCAGGCAGCCCGCCGTCGCCAGCGATTTCCATCATCAAGAAGTGGGTGCCCCTCCCTCGCCGCGTATTTGTCTTTGCGGCTTGGGTGGGCTAGCAGAATTGCCGCCCCAAGCAGCGCGCAAAATACCAGCGACTGCCAGATGAGCGGCGCGGGAATGCGGAAGTCGCCCAGGGTGAGCGAGCCAAAGAAGCGCACCAGACCAATGCCGATGTGAAGAAAGAAGGCCGCCAGCATCGCCGGCAGAATGGCGGCGGGCGGCCAGAGCACCAGCGCCAGCAAAGTGAGCAGCGCCGCCGGAACCAGAACCGCAAGCAACGGCAGTATGAAGATATTCACAGGCAGAGCAAAGACAGTGATCCGATGGAAGTAGAGAGCCATGGGCAAGGCCATGGCCAACTCGACAATGCAAGAGACAACCAGCAACTCATAGGCACGGAGTAGCCAGCGCACCGACGCCGGAAAGCAACGCCATGCCACGAACGCAGCAAATCGGGCACCAAGATCAGAAAGCCGTTGCGCAAGTGAGTTCTTCCAAGTTTCATGAAAGAGGGCAAGTTGCGTCTCCGGCTGGCCGGCGCTGCTTTTGTATTTAGTTTGGGCGCGTCCGGAGATCGCTTTGCGCAGCGCCGCTGCCATCATTCGAAGAATCACGCGGAACTGGGCCAGACGCGGTGCCAATTTAATGTCCAAAGCGATCAGGCCCAGGTCGCGCGTGGCTGTCAAATAAGGATGCACTGTGGCTTGCAGCAGTGGTGCGGCCACGCCGCCGATAACCACCACGGCCAGCAGCGTCATTTGGAAGCTGGAGTCGAAGATGCTGCGCGGGCTGTAGGCGAGCAGGCAGAGCGCGGCAAAGCCGATGGTGTTGAGCGGATTGCGCTCGCGATAGAAAAGGCGGCCTATCAAATAGAGCGTGACCATCCAGAGCGAGCGCTGGACCGGCGTGGCAAAGCCGGTAAAGAGCGCATAACAGAAGGAAGCCAGAATCGTAACGAGCGTCGCCGGAACGCGCGGTAAACGCAGCCGCTTCGTCAGCCAGAAGAAGCATCCAGCCACAATCGCCAGATGAAAGCCGGAGACCACCAGCATATGAAAGGAGCCGGTGCGCTCAAAGCCCACGCGGAGCGAATGGGTTAGATAGGTGCGGTCGCCGGTAATCATCGCGGCCAGCATGATAGCGTCATTTTCAGAAAGGCGCAGCGGCGCGGGCAGGCGGCGCATGGAGGCGGGCAGAGCCAGAAGGCGGCTGCTCGTGGCGTGCTGCAGCGCGCTCACCCGGCAAAGGAGCGACGGAGCTGCCTGCCCCAGGCGCTCCACACGGTCGATGCGAACGGTGGCCGTCGAGGTAATCCCCTGGTCGAGCAGAGAATCCTGACGACTCCATACGCCCGGATCGTGGTAGACCTCAGGCCGCAAGAGGCGAAGCTCGGCGCGGATGCGCTCGCCGCAACGGAAGGGTTGCCCTGCCTGACTCTGCGGCCATTGGACGGTCAGGCGCACGCCGCCCGTGGCCGGCTTCTGCGCGTCTTCAGCGTCGGTGACCACCTCCAGGCTGAAGACGCTCAGGTCCACTCTCTGCGCCGGGCGCTCTTCCGCGTTAGGCGCGTCCAGGTCTTGCTCCGTCTCGGCGCGCACCGGCCCCGCATCGACGACTGTTCCTTCCACAGATCGCACCAGGCCGTCGGAGAGTTGGGCCAGCGCGGGAGCAGGGGCCGGATGCGGCTCCATCAGCGCGCACCATGCGCCCAGCAACAGCCACAAGAGAGCCAGCGGCAGCCATGCAATCCGCTGGGCGCGCAAGGCCGCCAAGCCGCAGAGCACGGCCAGAGGCGCCAGCGCTATCAGCATCAGGCTGGGCCGCAGATAGAGAGCAAAGGCCTGCGCGGCAGTAATGCCCACGGCAAAGAGCACGGCTGCGGAAAACAGCGGAGCGGTGCGCTGCGTGGCCTCCACAGCGACGGCTGAAGGTGCGGCGGCTGGCTCGAAGATGGAGGAGTCCGTTTGCATTGCGCGCAAAAGTAGAAAAGCTGTTCTGGCCCTCAAGCCTATCAGGCGCGGCGCAATTGGACCACTGTTTCCAAATGAAAGGTCTGCGGAAAGAGGTCAGCAAGGGTAATGGACTGAATTCGGTAGCCGGAAGCGACCAGCGCGCGCAGATCGCGGGCCAGAGTGGCAGGGTCGCAGGAGACGCAGACCAGCGCGGGCGCGGCAATCTGGGCCAGCAGCGCGCACGTCTCCGCCCCCAGTCCGGTGCGCGGCGGGTCAAGAACGATCAGATCGGGAATCGGCGCGCCGTCTGCACAGCGGGTCGCTTGATTGCGCAGAAAACTGAGAGTCTCGCCGCTGAACGAATTGCCCGATGAGCCTTCGAGATTTTTAGCAAGTGCAAGGGTTGAGGCGGGAGCCGACTCAACAGCGACCACGCCCTCAAAATGAGCGGTAAGCTGACGCGCAAACAGGCCGACTCCGGCGAACAAATCCCAGGCCAGCTTGCCCGCGTGGCCGGCAATCACCCGCTCAACCAGCCCATCCACCAGCCAGCGATTGACCTGGAAAAAAGCTCCGTGGTCCACGCGGTAATTGAATCCGGCGGCGCGGTAATCGAGCGAGGCCGCGCCCCACTGCGCAATCGTCCGCGGCTGAAGTTTTGGATCACCTTCCACCACCAACTCCGCGCCGATAAGCATGGGAATGTGCTCGGCTAGTGCTTGCGCAAAGTCGTCAAAGCGCATCTTGGGCAAGGCGTCCGTAAAGACCGTCGCCAGCAGCGCCGTCTCGTCAGAATTGCAAAAGAGGGAGATCTCACTGGGCCGCAGCGCTGGGGCAAAGCGGCGCGCAACCTCGGCAAAGGCCAGCGCAGCCTCCACCAGCAGCGGCGCGGCAATAGGACATTCCCTGAGAGGAACAACCGAGTGCGAGCGGCGGCCGCGGTAGCCTGGATTGCCCGCCGCGTCCAGGGCCAGCCGGATGCGATTTCTGTAACCCCATTGTTCGCCTGAGAGTACGGCAATCTCTGCGGGCGCGTCCACGCCGCCGCGCAGGAGCGTTTCGCGCAGAATCGCCTGCTTGAAGGCCAGTTGACTGGCGTACTCCGCGTGCTGGTAATGGCAGCCGCCACACGCGCCAAAGTGCTGGCAAGCGGGCGCAATCCGCTGTGGCGCGGCGCGCAGAATCTCCTCCGCCTCAGCCGTAGCGTACCCCGATTTGCTCTGCGTAATGCGCACCCGCGCCTGCTCACCCGGCAGCGTGAGCGGCACAAAAACCGCCTTGCCCTCCAGCCGCGCCAGAAACGCGCCGCCGTAAAGGGGCTTCTCGATTTCGACCAACTGAGAAACCTGTGGGTTCTGATAATTTTGTGGGTGCCCCACCCTCGCCACGTCTTTGTTTTTGTGGCTAGGGTGGGGGTCTATGAACTTCTCACTCCGAGGTTTTGCGGATTGTCTCTTGGGAGGTAAATCAGTAGAAATGGGAGCGAGGGCTCTAGCCCCGGAGGCCTGCTTTGGCGAGCCTTTTCTTCCGGCTGAAAGCCTCTTCGCGGCCTGTTTGGCCCTGCGCTGCGACGTGATTTGTTTTCTGGGCATTATTGTTGGCTCATATAAAAGAGGCTGAGGCGCGGAAGGTTGTAGTGAACCAGCAGTTGCTTCTGCACAAACTGCCGCTCCACCTGGCGCAGTTGCACAGCACCCATGCGGGCGCGATACGGCGCCAGCTCCCGCGCCGCGTGCTCCTTGAGTCCAACCAGCAACTCCTCGGGCGCAGCCGCGGTCAAAGCGGCAAAGAGCTTCTCTTCAAGGACGGTAAGAACACGTTCCATTGCTTCCAGATCAGGCGTCGAATCAGCTTCGCCCACGTGCTCATTGCACAGCTCACGCAATCGTTCAGCGGTTGCCGCGCAAGCCTCCGGCGCGACGGTCGCCGCGTCCAGCGCAACAGCGGCGGCCTCCAGGTGAGCAGCCACGCGCGCCTGCTCAAAGCCCGATTCGCGTGGCTCGGTGGTTGCGGGAGCTGTGCCGGCAGCGGCTTCGCGCAACTCTTCGGCAGCTTCCATCACCGCCTGGGCGCACCAGGCAAGGCCGTTGATCTTCCGCATCCGGGCTCGCTTCTGCCGCGCTTCGTACTTGTCGAAGGCCGCGTCGATCCCGCGCAGCGCTGCCTCCAGCGGAATCCCCGCCTCGCGCCACGTTTCGATCAGCGCCCAATCCAGCGTCGAGAGCAGCAAAAGCGCCCCGCGCCGCTGCTGAAAGCGGTCCTCGATCTCCGTGAAGTAATTAAAGTAGTTCAGCACGATGCCGGTGAATCTCCCATGGACCCGTCTACATCCAAGGATACGAGAGTCTCCCCCGGCCTGCGGCAAATATGCAAGCAAGTCCATCCAAATCCAGTTTTTATCAGGATTAAGATATTTCTCCCAGACCAGTGTTGCATTATGGTACAATCCTGGAATTAAATCGCCAAGAAAGAAACTTCGGTGTTCATTCGTTTTGAGCCTCGGGGTTTTATGTTTGCAGGTTCACCGCCATCGGCAACGGCGATGCTCACTGCTGTCAATCAAACTGGAGAATGGTTCGCCACGCTCCATGCACAGAGAGGATTTAGCCACGATGCTTAAATTCCGCGCATACACACTTGCACTGCTTTGCACGCTTCTTCTCTTGGTCTCTTGCTCAGCGCCCGCTGTAGCCTGCGACCAAAACAACTCCCACTCAGCCGGTTGGGTCTGGCAGGGTGGAGGCAACACAGTTGGCCCACTGTTATACAACGCTAGCGTTTACGGCACACAAGGCGTGCCCGCCGCCGCAAACGTCCCCGGATCTCGTTATTACGCACAGAGTTGGTCTGTCAGCAACGGCAATTCCTGCTGGCACGACAGCAAAGGCAATCTCTGGCTCTTTGGCGGCGACGGTTACGATGGCAACGGCCAATTCGGATTGCTGAGCGACCTTTGGGTATTCAGTCCCTCGCTCGGTAAAAACGGGGAATGGACCTGGGTAGGCGGAAGCACGTTGAATGGCCAACCTGGTGTCTACGGCACCCTGGGTCAGCCCGCCGCCGCCAACCACCCTGGAGCACGTGGATTCAGCCAGACCTGGACCGACTCTGACGGCAGGTTGTGGCTCTTTGGCGGTTATGGCGTTGATGCCGTCGGCAATTCAGAGGACCTCAACGACCTTTGGGTCTTCGATCCTTCGATAGGTCGCCATGGCGAATGGGCATGGATGGGTGGAAACAATATTGGTGGCGGGACCAGTGTTTATGGCACTTTAGGAAAGCTCGCTGCCACAAACGTTCCCGGCTGGCGCGAAGAGGCTGTAACCTGGACTGATCGGAACGGCAATCTCTGGCTCTTTGGCGGCAACGGCGTCGATGCCGTCGGCAACCAGGGCTCTCTCAACGACCTCTGGAAGTTTGATCTCTCGCGGGGTTGCGGACACTACGGCGAGTGGGTGTGGATGGGTGGAAGCACAACGGTTGGCAACAATAGCGGCCAGTCCGGTGTCTATGGCACATTGGGTGTGCCAGCCGCCGCAAACATCCCTGGAGGCCGCGCGAACCTGGTGAGCTGGACCGACAATAATGGCAAGCTCTGGCTCTTTGGCGGCTACGGGGTCGATGCCGATGGCAATTGGGGCATTCTCAACGACCTCTGGGTATTTGATCCCTCTCTGGGTAAGCTTGGCGAATGGGCCTGGATCGGTGGAAGCAACTCGCTTGGCAGCAGTTTTGGCCTGCCCGGTGTCTACGGCACTCAGGGTGAGCCTGCCGCCGCAAATATACCCGGAGGCCGTTTGAACCCCGTCAGTTGGACCGACAATGACGGCAACCTTTGGCTCTTTGGCGGCTATGGACTTGATGCCAACGGCAATTCAGGCGAACTCAACGACCTCTGGAAATTCGATCCCGAGCGGGGACGCAACGGCGAATGGACATGGGTAGATGGAAGTTCGTCCGCAGAATCCGACGCCCCTGTTTACGGCACACTGGGTGTGGAGGCTGCTGCAAATACCCCCGGAGGCCACTCATCCGCTGTGAGCTGGACCGACCCGAGCGGTAACTTGTGGCTCTTTGGCGGTCTGGGCATCTCAGCCAACAACGGTGAGCAGATTCTCAACGACCTTTGGGAATACAAGCTCAGCGGTGAACCCGAGCAGCAGGGCGGCCCGCAAGGTGGTGGTGGCCAACCGGGTTGTGGCGGCCAGCAGGGCGGCGGCCAGCAGGGCGGTGGCGGCCAGCAGGGTGGTTCTGGTTGTAAGTGATAGACAAAGCAGATAATCATCAGCGCCGCGTAATCGAACCAGTCGCCATGCAAGGCACTCTGGCTCGGTTACGCGGCGCAACGCATTTCAATGAGGTCGAATGCGGGGGCGCTGAGCGCGGTTGCGCTCGAAGAGAATCAGCAGGCCGTCCAGAGTGAGCATATCGTCGATCTCGGCGATGAAGCGCGAGTCCTCGGAGATCTGCCTCGCCAAGCCGCCGGTGGCAATCACCCGCGCCGGCGCTCCCAGCTCATTCATGATGCGCTCCAGAATGCCGTCCACCAAGCCGATGTATCCGAAGTAAAGCCCGCTCTGTATATGAGTTACGGTGTTTGTGCCAATCACTTTGGCGGGACGTTTGATGTCCACGCGGCCCAGGCGCGAGGCGCGGGAGAAGAGCGCATCGGCGCTAATGCCCAACCCCGGCGCAATCGCTCCGCCCAGGTACTCGCCCTTGGCTGAAACCACATCAAAGGTCGTCGCCGTGCCGAAGTCCACAATCACGCACGGCCCACCGTAGCGTTCAAACGCCGCTATGGCGTTCACCAGCCTATCCGCCCCCAGTTCCGACGGGTTGTCCACCAGCACCGGCATTCCGGTCTTGATCCCCGGCTCCACAAAGAGCGGCTCGGTATGGAAGTAGCTCTGGCAAACCTCGCGCAGCGTCCCTTCCACCGGCGGCACCACCGAAGAAATGATGATATGGTGCGCCTGATTGGTCGAGAAACCATTCATCTGGAAGAGGTTGACGAAGAGCACGCCGTACTCGTCGACGGTCTGGGAACGATGCGTGGTGACGCGCCAATGGGCAACCAGCTCCGGCTTCTCGCCTTCAAGCTTGTACAGCCCCAGCACCGTATTCGTATTGCCCACATCAATTGCAAGTAGCATTGTTTTCCGATATTTCCCACAAAATCTTGGTGCCCCATCCATCGCGTTTTGTGCGATGGGTGGGAACCCGAAAACCTCAATCAGCCGCGCGAATCCCGCCGGTCTGCACGGTCACCAATCCAGCTTCCGTCTGGACCCGCAGAAATCCATGCTCATCCAACCCGGCCGTCACTCCGCTGCAAGCCTGCGGACCGTGAACCTCAACGTGACGCCCACTGATCCAAGTTGAAGACTGCTCAACGCGCGCCGGAACGGTGACGCCCGCCAAAGGATCAGCCAGTCCCCGCGCCTCACGCTCCAGCGATTCTAGCAGGACGACAAGCAAATCCTGACGCGAAATTCTCCGCCCCGCTTCCAAATCCAGCGAAGTGGCAATCGCCGCCAGATCAGAACCAAAGCCGCTCTGATGGACGTTGAGGCCGATCCCGACGACCGCGTAATCCACCGCGCCACGCGCGCTCTTCGCCTCGACCAGAATTCCGCCAACTTTTCGGGGACCGAGAAGCAAGTCATTAGGCCAGCGCAAGTCGGCGGTCAGGTCTGTGACGGCGCGGATGGCTTCGGCAGCGGCCAGTCCGGCGGCCAGCGGAAGCAGCGGCAAGCGGAGTATCGGAACCTGCGGACGCAGAAGGACGCTGACGTAAAGCCCCTCGCCAGCATCCGAGCGCCATGCGTGATCGCCGCGCCCGCGGCCAGCCAGTTGCTCATCGGCAAAGTAAACTGAGCCATGCGGCGCCCCGCCGCGAGCCGCCTCTTGCGCGTCGGAGTTCGTTGAATCCGTCACCGGAGAAAAATGCAGCTTGCCCGCAAAGACTGTGTCCGAGAGCGCGGCCTCCAGCGCGGCGAGGTCGAACACTAATCTGTCTCCGCAGCGATGCGCATGGAAATGTCCGCCGCCTTGGCCGAATGGGTAAGCGCGCCCACGCTGATAAAGTCCACGCCGGTCTCGGCATAGGCGCGGATGGTGTCCAGATTCATGCCGCCGGATGCCTCGATGGAGATCGCGTTCCCGCCTTTTTCCGCCGTGAACTGGCGAATGCGCTCGACCGACTGCCGAACCTGCGCCGCCGTCATATTGTCCAGCAG
Organism: uncultured Occallatibacter sp.; assembly: GCA_964645305.1. GTDB lineage: Bacteria > Acidobacteriota > Terriglobia > Terriglobales > Acidobacteriaceae > Telmatobacter. The sequence goes on from CAZYCV010000098.1 coordinate 9,046, forward strand.
AATCGCCTCCGCGCCGAAGGTGAGCGCCTCTTCCAGCTCCTGCGCCGAGCGCGCCTCCACCTGCACGCGCTGGCCTTGCGGACGAAATTCAAGCGCGCGCGAAAGCACCGTCGGCAGCCCACCGCCCAACGAGATGTGATTGTTTTTAATCAGGATACCGCTGGCCAGGTCGAGCCGGTGATTAGTCCCTCCGCCGCAAAGCACCGCGTATTTTTCCAGCGTCCGCAGACCCGGAACCGTTTTGCGCGTATCCAAAATGCGCGTGCCTGTGCCGTCAATTGCGTCCACAAACTGCCGGGTCAGCGTGGCGATGCCGCTCAAATGCTGCATTAGATTCAGAATCACCCGCTCACAACTGAGTAGCACGCGCGCGTTATGGCGGATGACAGCCAGCACCTGGCCCTCGTGAACCCGCACGCCATCAAATATCTCAGGATGACTCACCACCTCGAAGCGAGTCTGCGCCGGAGCACGCCGGTCGAGCCGTGCAAAGATCTCTAGAAAGCGCGGCACCGCGCCCAGCCCGCAGACCACCATCTCCTGCCGCGCGATAATCGAAGCGCTGGCGCGCAGGCCGGCATCGATGGTGAGATTGGTCGTAGTGTCGCCGGCGGCTTTATCCTCCGCCAGCGCCTGCTCCAGCAATGCGTCAATTTGGCTATTCTTCCAGTCCATGCTTCCTCTGCGCGGCCAGGATCAGGCTTGCGCCTTTTTGCTCAAGAAAAAATTGTACAAAGTTCTTTTCACGTTGTCCTCCACCTGGTCGGTGAGGGAAAGAAAGAGCACGCCATCGCTGCGATAGATAGCCAGTTGGCAACCAGCCGGTGTGCCGGAGAGGCTGCCGATAATCTTGTGCCACGAGCCGGATTTGCTCCCGCCTTGTCCCTCCACCCAGCGCAGCTCTCCCATATCTTTGTACCAGAGCAGCGAGATAAGGCCCCGCGTATTGCGCATAATAATGCCGCGGCCGCCGATGAGCAGAAATTGGGAGAAGGTGGCAAAGCGCGCGCGGCTGCCGCCCAGGTCAATAATCGCCAGGGCTCTCTCTTGCTTTCCCAGATGGCCGGCGATCAACTCTTTCACGTCCGCAGTGAATTCCGCGGCCGTCAGGCAACCGGGCGCGCCGTCAAATGATATCTCCGGCGCGGCGGCGGCTGGTTGATCCACCTGAGCCGATGGAGCGGACGGATTATAAGAAGCTGTTTGCTCATATTGAACAGTAGAGGCCTTGGCCGCCGGATTAAATCCTGGCAAATTGTGTTCCTTCAGCTCCCGGAAAGCAACCTGAATCTGCTTGAAGCGCTCCTCGGCCTCGGCGCGCAAGCTGGCGTAGTTCTCATAGAGGTCAGGATGCCATTGCTTGACCGATTCGTTATAAGCCTCTTGAATCTCCGATTCCGAGGGTACTCCATAGGCGATCCCAAGCGTTCTAAAATGCTGACGGCATTGACCACATTCGCAGGACATCTTCTACTCCTTCCCGGTGAACAAATACCCAACTCCAAAACCTATCGTCCCTTTTCCAAAACTCAAAACCCTGTCATTCTGAGCGCTACTCAAAACTCTGTCATCCTGAGCGAGCGAAGCGAGTCGAAGGACCTGCGTTTGCTCTTCGCTCGCTAACTTACTCCTTCGGCAAAGCATCCAACGCGGCGCGCGCCTTTTCCAGCAGCAGCCGTGTCTCCGCTTCCTGCCTCTTCAATCCTTCGACCACCTTCGCCGGAGCTTTAGCCAGGAAGCTTTCATTGCCTAATTGCCGCTCGGCTGAGATTAAACCTTTCTCATACTTCGCAATCTCTTTTGCCAAGCGCTCCTGCTCGGCGGGTACGTCAACGGTGCGCTCGTAGACAACAGCCACGTCAAAGCTGGGCGTTGAGTGCTTGGCCAGGCCTGAAGTAATCTCCTCGACAAAGCGCACTTCACTAACTTTGGCAAGCCGCTCGACAATAGATTTGCTTCCCAATACTGCATCCTTAAGCACAGCGCCAATACGCAACTCAATGGGCGTGACAGCTTTCTCTTCCACGCCAATCTCTTTACGCAATCCGCGAACTTCTACGATAAGGCTTTGCAAAAGAGCCATATCCTTTAGCGCAACTTCATCCTCAGTACTTTCACTGGCTTGCGGATAACTCGTCAAAGCAATCGATTTGGCCGGTGGATTCCCATCATAGAGCGCGTGCCAAATCTCTTCGGTGATAAACGGCATGAAAGGCGAAAGCAGCCGTAGCGATGCTTCAAAGATGGAGATCAGCGTAGTCAGCGCGGCGCGCGCAGCGGCTAACTTGCTAACTTGCTGACCCGCTGACTCGCTGCCATTTTCATCCACCGAAAAATCCAGCCGCAACTTGACGATCTCAAGATACCAGTCGCAGAAACTTCCCCAGAAGAATTGATAGATCGTATTGGCTGCGTCGTCGTAGCGATAGTTGTCCAGCGACAAATTAACCTTCGCCGTTGTTGCGTGCAACTCGGCAACAATCCAGCGATCTTCGAGCGGCGCATTGTCAGCCGCTTTCGGCATTCCGCCTAACAATGTGGAATCAACAGTAATGCCAATCTCCGCGGCGCGATCCACATTCATGAAGAGGAAGCGCGCGGCATTCCATATCTTGTTGGCGAAGGCGCGGTAGCCTTCTGTGCGCGCAACATTGAAAGCAATGTCGGTTCCCGGCGAAGCCATCGACGCTAACGTGAACCTGACTGCGTCCGTCCCGTATTGCTTGACGATCTCGATAGGATCAACGACGTTGCCCTTGGTCTTGGACATCTTTTCGCGGTTGGCGTCGCGCACTAATGCGTGAATATAAACTTCACGGAAAGGTACTGAGTCGGCCAGCGAGCGCTTGCTTCCATCGGGCATGGGAACGTCGGCGGCAAACCAGCAGCCGAGCATAATCATGCGCGCCACCCAGAAGAAGAGAATGTCGAAGCCGGTGACTAACAAACTCGTCGGATAAAAGGCGTCGAAGTCCGCGCGATTTTCTGGAGTGATGTTAGGCCAGCCAAAGACGGAGACCGGCAGCAATCCCGAAGAGAACCATGTATCCAGAACGTCGGTCTCTTGCGTAATCTTAGCTGAGCCGCAATGCGCGCAAGCAGTAGGATCAATGCGGGCGACGGTGATCTTATAACACTCCGCGCAATGCCACGCCGGAATGCGATGGCCCCACCAAAGCTGGCGGCTGATGCACCAATCATGGATGTTCTCCATCCAGTTGGAGTAAGTCTTTTCGTACTGCTCCGGCGTGAATTTGATATAACCTTGTTTGACCGCTTCAATCGCTTTATCGGCGAGCGGCTGTATCTTCACAAACCATTGCGTGGAGAGGCGCGGCTCAACAGTAGTCTTGCATCGATCACAATGACCAACGTTATTGGTGTGGTCCTTGATGCCGGCCAGTAACTCTTGCGCCTCCAAGTCAGCAAGGACCTTCTTGCGCGCCGCATAGCGATCGAGTCCCGCATAAACGCCGCCTTCAGCATTGATGCGGCCTTCTGAATCCATGATGTTAATCGAAGGCAGATGGTGACGTTCACCCAGAGCAAAGTCATTGGGATCGTGCGCCGGAGTTACTTTCACCGCGCCGGTTCCGAATTCGCGGCTGACCCACTCATCTAGGATGATAGGAATCTCGCGGCCCACCAAAGGCAGACGAAGTTTCTTTCCATGCAGGTGAAGATAGCGCGCGTCCTCTGGATGAATGGCAACCGCAACGTCACCAAGCATCGTCTCTGGCCGCGTCGTAGCAACAGTAAGAAACTCGCCAGTATCTTTGCCACTTTCATCGATAACTGGGTATTTAATCTCCCATAAGTGACCTTTTTGTTCCTCGTGGAACACTTCCAGGTCACTTATCGCTGTTTGACAGCGTGGGCACCAGTTCACAATATATGCGCCGCGATAAATTAGATTCTGCTCATGTAAGCGGACGAAGGCCTCCCGCACCGCTACCGATAAGTTCTCGTCCATGGTAAAGTATTCGCGATCCCAATCCACCGACGCGCCCAACCGCTTCATCTGGTCAAGAATCGCGCCGCCGTAGTGCCGCTTCCACTCCCACACGCGCTCAACAAATGCCTCGCGGCCTAACTCCTGCCGCGTTTTGTTTTCACTCGCCAGTTGCCGCTCCACCATCATCTGCGTGGCAATGCCCGCGTGATCGGTCCCAGGAAGCCACAGCGCGCGACGGCCACTCATCCGCCGCCAGCGCGTTAGAATGTCCATCTCCGCCTGGTTGAGCATGTGGCCCATGTGCAGCCGTCCGGTTACGTTGGGCGGCGGCAGCAAGATGGTAAAAGCAGGCGCTTCCCCTTGTGGTTGATGGATGGGCGGAGTGGCGGGCGTCGGTTGCGCAAAGAGCTTTTCGCGCACCCAGTATTCGGCCCAGTGATCTTCCAGGCCTGCTGGATCGTAAGCTTTAGGTAAATCGTGAGGCATAAGGGTTGTCTTCAGCTCCCGGATGATTTGCGCAAAGCTCTCATGCAGAGTGAGTTTTGGCGCCTGGGGGCTACTCACAACTTTATCAGAAGCGGGGTTCTTTCAGTAGCCTCGCGTATCCCCGCTTCGTTTGCGAAAGACCACCTTCAGCTCCCGCCGCCAGTGCTCAGTGAGAGCGATCAACTCCCACTCCACCTGCGGCGAGAAGTAGCGCAGAACCGGTT
>CAZYCV010000099.1:0-13705 GCA_964645305.1 uncultured Occallatibacter sp.
AGGATAGCCCCGCGAATCTCCGCTTCAGGAGCTTTGTCGGTGCCTACGGCGTCAAGCGCAATATCGATCAGCATGGGCGTGGAAGGCTACTTGGCTTCTTCCTTGACTTCGATAACGGCGCGTCCCTTGTATTCGCCGCACTTGGGGCAGGCGCGATGGGGGAGCTTCTTCTCGTGGCAGGCGGGGCACTCGGAGACGCCCACGGCGGTCAAAAAGTCGTGGCTGCGGCGGAGCGCGGTACGGCGCGTGGAATGGCGCCTTTTTGGATTCGGCATTTCAAAATTCCTTTCAATGGGTCCGTGGAGTCTTTCCCGCGGACTCGATCTGGCTGCGTAAACCGGCCAGCGCCTCCCAGCGGGGGTCACTTGGACCCGCGTCGCAGGTGCAGGGCTGGCTGTTGCGGTTCGCGCCGCAGCGCGGACAAAGTCCCTTGCAGTCGGGCTTGCATAACGTCTTGACCGGCAGAGACAAAAGCACCTGCTCGCGCAGCACATCTTCAAGCGAAAGACTGTCTTTTAAATAATACCCGATTTCCGTCTCTTGCGCAGTAATCGATCGTTCGGTGGCCTCGGCGTCTGCGGCTGAAGGCCTGAAGATCAGGTCGTAATCGGCTTCAAGGGGAATCTCGACCGGCTCGATGCAGCGGGCGCAGGGCACTTCAAAGCGGCCAGCAAAGCTCCCTTTGAGACGGATGTCGGCGACGACGTCCTTGGGTCCGCGATGCTCGTGAATCACTTCAGCGCGTCCCTCGGCCTTGAGCGGCCCCTGCTGCGTGGCTTCTTCGCCCAGATCAACTGCCCCCGGCGCAATCTCCAGGTCAAAGTCGATCGGCTCCCGTTCCAGTTCGCTTACGATGAATTCCATACTATGAGCCTACGGCGCACAGGCCGGGCCGTCAATGCGGAGTTGATCTTGCGGAAAAACCGATGCAATTTTGATTGACACGATAAATGAAAAGGCGCAGAATAATTGCAGTGCTGAAGATTTTAAAGTCTTTATGGGGTTTTCTGCAATCCGACTAAGACGCAGTTGAAGAGGTAGTTGCTGCATTGAGGAGGGGGGATCGATGAGTCATAAGGAGTTTCTGAAATTCAAAGAAGCTATTGCGAAGATTGATCGCGAATGCAACACACCTGAAAAGGCACGGGAAATCCTCGTCAGAATCGGTTATCTGAGTCCTGATGGCCAAGTAGCGGATAGATATAGATAGGTTGTGCAAATTGACGTTAGTACTAGCCTATCACGGATGCAAGCTCGAAACCGCCCTGGAACTTCTGGGCGGTTCTCAGTTTAAGCCCAGCATTCAGGATCATGATTGGCTAGGTCTGGGAAGTTACTTCTGGGAAAATGACGTGGTTCGCGCCTATCAGTGGGCTAAGGAACCGCGCAGAAATTTTGACCATCCATCGGTAGTTGGTGCTGTGATTGAACTTGGCAACTGTCTTGATCTAGCGACTCAGTCTGGAATTTCAGCAGTCAAACTCGCGCACAAACAGTTGATTGATGTACTCAAAAGGGAAGGGGCTCCTATTCCGAAAAATGTGGACCCTCCCAAAATATTGCGTGGTGACAAAATCATACGGCGCTTGGACTGTGCCGTAATGAATTATTTGTTTGACCAGGTTCTAAAGGAGGTGCAGGAATTGGACCCTAAAAGCCAACCCTACACCTCCGTCCGAGCGCTCTTTCCAGAAGGGAAGAAACTGTACAAAGGCGCGGGCTTTTACAAAAACACCCACGTTCAAATCTGCGTCCGGGAGCCGGAGCAGATTCTTGGCGTCTTTCGCATCCCGGAATGGCAGAGAATCGAACTCGGATTGCCTGACCTGTACCCTAACGGCTAATTGCGTTTTTCATTCTCGGATTTATGGAAGCTCATGCCCAAGAACGACATCCCAACCGTACCTCTCCGCATCCGCCCAGCCACGGACGCCGACCGCCCGCGCCTGATTCCCGTCATCAATTCCGCCTTTGCGGTTGAGACATTTTTGGAGGGCACGCGCACCGACGACGAGCGCTTGGCGGTGATGATGCAGTCCGGGAGCATTCTGGTCGCCGAGGATGCCTCTGGCGAGCTTCTCGGATGCATTTATACCGAGGTTCACCAGAGGCAAGGCTACATGGGCCAACTGGCGGTCGATCCCGCCCATCAACGCAAGGGACTGGCAAGGCGGCTGATGGCGGAGGCCGAGGAGTATCTGCGCAGTCAGGGATGCTCGGCGGTGAAGATCACGGTGCTCAGCACGCGCCCCGAGCTTCCGCCCCTCTATCGCCGCTTTGGCTTTATTGAAACGGGTACGGAAGAGGCCCGCTTATCGAGGCAGGTGAAGCCCGGAGTGATCTGTCATTTCATTGTGATGATGAAAGAACTTTAATTCGCCACGCATCCGATCTTTCCTACGATTCCCTGTATGCAGGTACTCAAGTCCCGCCACGATTCGCCGATGAAAAGCAAGAGTGGTTTCAGAAAGGGATACTGGCATGCAGTGGTTGCGCAACCTTCCCATCGCCCGCAAGTTCATCTTCGCCTTCGGCACGGTCTGTGGACTGTGTATTGTTCTGGGCGCCTTCACCTTTGTCACCTTCCACGGGATTGCTACCAAGAGCGTGGATGTGAGTGATAACTCCTTCCCATCGGTGCTGGTTCTAGCGAATATTCGCGGGGCGGCCAACAGCATCCGGCGCGAAGATCTTGAACTCTTGCTTTGTCAGACCCCGGATTGCTCTTCGGCCCACAATGCCGTTCGCCAGAAGGCGATTGCGGATTTTGAGGCTGGAGTCAAAGACTACCAGCCGATGATCAGCTATCCGGGTGAGCGCGAGCTTTATCAGAAGGTCGCCACCGCCTTTGGCCAATACAAAGATGCCAGCGATCGCTCCAATGTACTGCTATCGCAAAATAAAATCGGCGATGCGCTGGATCTGGAGACCTCCGAGGCAACCACGACAGCGTTTAATGTGGGAAATTCAGCGTTGTCGGACGACTTGAATCTGAATGCGAAGTATGGCACGGAAGAGTCCAAGGCCGCCACGGCGGCCAGCACCAGCGCCACCTGGGTCAATGTTGGGGCTACGTCGCTGATTGTGGCGCTCTGCGCGTTGATCGGGATTCTGCTCACGCAGGTGATCGCGCCGCGGCTGACCATGCTCAAGGATGCGGTTGAATCCATGGCGGCCAAAGATTTGACCACTCATGTTGAGGTCACGGGGATGGACGAGATCGGCCACCTGGGCGAAGCCTTCAACACCAGCGTGGCCACATTGCGAGGCGTTTTGCTGTCCGTGGCGCAGAGCGCGGATACGCTCTCTTCCGCCAGCACGGAGATCACCGCCAGCGCAGTGCAGTCGGCCGGCAACGCCCATGCGCAATCCAGCAAGACCAACCAGATTGCCGCCGCGGCGCAGGAGATGACGGCGACCATCGGGGAGATCAGCCACAATGCGGAGAGCGCGGCCAGCTCCAGCCGCGAGTCCGCCGAGACGGCCAACCAGGGCGGAACGGTGATGCAGAATGCGGCCATGACCATGGAGAAGATCGCCGGCGCCACCAGTTCGGTCTCGGAGAAGATGACCTCGCTGGCGCATCGCTCGGAGGAGATCGGCAAGGTGGTCAATGTGATTCAGGAGATCAGCGAACAGACCAACTTGCTGGCCTTGAACGCAGCCATTGAAGCGGCCCGCGCCGGCGAGCATGGGCGTGGATTCGCGGTGGTCGCCGGCGAGGTTCGCCGGCTGGCCGAGCGCACCAAGAGCGCCACGGAAGAGATCTCCGGCACCATCCGCAGCATTCAGGACGAAACCCGCGAGACGCTTGAGGTGATGCACGAGAGCCGCGCGGCGGTGGAAACCGGCATGAGCGAGACATCGCACGCTCGCCAAAGCCTGGAGGCAATTATCGAATCCTCCAAGCAGGTGGAGCAGCAGATTAACCTGATCGCCACGGCGGCCACCGAGCAGACCTCGGCCTCGGGAGAGATCTCGGAGTCCGCCGGGCAGATCTCGCAGTTGTCGGTTGAAAATGCGCAGGGTGCGGAAGAGGCAGTGGAAGCCCTCAAGAATCTGGCATCGCTGGCCAATGACCTGGACGGCATGATCCGCCAGTTCCGCCTGGACGATGGACGCCAGGCAGGCGGTAAATTCGTTGCCAAAAACCAGCCGGTGGGGCGCGGTGCTTATCGAGCGGCGAATACGTAGACTTTCATCGGCGGCATTGAATCTTCAAGATTCACTGCCCGGTGTGACCCTTCATCATTCTCCACGCTGCCGGGGAGTTTTCCGGCAGCGTTTTTGTCTTTGAGCTGAGAAGGTCGACTGGCAGCTTCAAGCCTATCCCTTGTTTTGTGGCACTTAAGGCACAGCTAGAATCTTGCCCATGAACAAACGCGGCTTTTACCATGGGCCGTTGACCTTCATGCCGCTGTTATCTCTCTCATTTTCAGTTTGTTGACAGCGCTTCCCCGCTCTGGATATTCTCGTTAGGTATACGAAAATGGGTGTTTCTTGCGTTTTGCGCCTTGCACACGTACTCCCCACGTCTTGCCCAACCCCGCATTTCGCAACTCCCGGAGGATTTCCTGATGAGTTTGACCGACTGCAACCGCGCGCAGTGTTCTGTTGTTACCCGCCATGCCAATCAGTCCTGCCGTTTTTGGCTGGCCTTGCTTGCCCTGCTGGCGCTGGTCTCCGTTTGCGGCGCAAGCCCGGCAGGAGCGCAGGCGGTCTCCTTCAACGGATTCCCGGCCAAGGTGAGCACCGGAAGCCTCTTCCTGAACCAACCCATGAGCGTGGCGGTCAATGGCGCGGGCGATCTTTTTATAGCGGATTCAATCAATAACCGCGTGGTCGAGTTGACTGGCGTCAATACGACGAATCCCGTGGCCAGCGTGTTGAGCACGGGCGCCTATACGCTCTCTGGCCCGTCAGGCGTGGCCGTCGATGCATCGAATGATCTCTTCATTGCCGACACCGACAACAACCGCGTGATCGAGGTGACGCAGGCGGGCGTGGCCAACTTGGTGAGCACCGGCAGTTACACACTGACCAATCCCGCCAGCGTGGCCGTGGATCTATCCGGCGATCTGTACATAGCTGATCTGTCTAATAACCGCGTGGTTGAGGTGACGGCGAAGGGCGTGGCCTCTTTGTTGAGCACCGGGAGCTATACGCTGAAGAATCCCGCGGGCGTGGCTGTGGATGCCGCGGGCGACGTGTATATTGCCGACACCGGCGACAACCGCGTGCTGGAAGTGACGTCGGCGGCCGCCGTCAGCGTACTGAGCACCGGCAGCCTGACTTTGTCCGCGCCGCGCGGCCTGGCCGTGGATTCGGCGAACAACGTATATATTGCCGATACCTCCAACCTCAACGTGGTCAAGGTGACATCGGCAGGCATGGCCAGCCTGCTGAGTACCGGCAGCGTGGCCCTGTACTCGCCGGCGGGCGTGGCGCTGGATGGCGCTGGAAATCTGTACATTGCGGATTCTGGCAGCAGCAGCATCGTGGAACTCTCGCAAAGCGTGAACTTTGGCGCGGTGGCTGTGGGTAGCGTGGCTGCCAGCCATCCGCAGACCCTGACTTACTCTTTCTTGAGCCAGGACAAATTGACGGCCATCAACGTTCTCACCAAGGGCGCAAGCGGCAAAGATTACACCGCCGACGCCAGCACCACCTGCGTCACCGGCCAGATTTACTTTGCGGGCAACGCCTGCACGGTGGTGGTGGATCTTTCGCCGGCCTATCCGGGCCCGCGCATCGGCGCGGTGCAGTTGGTGGGCGCGAGCGGCATTCAGATCACCACCGACCTGCGCGCTCTGGGACAAGGGCCGCTTGGAATCTTTCAGCCGGGCGTGGCCACTGTGCCCAATGTCGGCACTCCAGGAGGCCTGGGTTTGAACGGCTCCGGCAGTGTGGCCGTGGACGGCGCGGGCGATCTCTTCATTGCCGACGCCACCAACAACCGCGTGGTCGAAGTCACCTCGGCTGGCGTCTCCAGCGTGCTGAATACCGCCAGCCTGCCGGGAACAGCCACCGGCCAAAGCGTCCATGCCTGCCACGCCACAGGCCTCTGCCATCCCTCCGGCGTAGCGGTGGATGGCGCCGGGAATGTGTATGTTACAGACACCGACAATGGCCGCGTGGTGGAAGTGGCGGCGGGCGTGGCCAGCGTGCTGAATACCGGCAGCCTGGCGCTATCGATTCCCACCGGCATTGCCGTGGATGGCGCGGGCAATCTGGTGATTGCCGACTCCAACCTCAACCGCGTGATCGAGGTGACCGGCGTCAACTCGGCCAACCCGGCGTCCAATCTGATCGGCACCGGCAGCTTTGCGCTCTCTGGCCCTCAGGGTGTGGCGATCGATGCCGCGGGCGACATCGTGATTGCCGACACCGGCAACAATCGCGTGCTTGAAGTGACCGCGGCGGGCGTGGCCAGGGTGCTGAACAACGGCACGGTCAATCTGGCTGCCTCGGCCTTTACGCAATCAGAAGCCGGCGCTCCGCTGATCGCTCTAATCCCGGTTGGCGATACGCTCAGTGGATACGTTCAATTCGCAACCTCCAACGGAAGTAAAACCGGAACGCAGACCGTGAATATGGCGGCCTACTCCAACTTGGGCAGCAGCACGCCGACCACGGCCACGGCGGCGGCCGTCGCGCTGGGCCAGGCATTGACCACCGGCGCGTTGGGAACTGCCAGCGGCTCGACCTATACCGGTTCCATCCGCAACGGAGTCTTGTCGATTGCCACCAGCACGGCCGCTGAAGTGCTGTCGGTGGCGGCAAGCAACATGGTGGCTACCAACCCTGCAAGCACCGGCAGTTCAGCCGATCTGACCACCCTGAGTTCTCCGGCGGGCGTGGCTGTGGATGGCGCGAATAATGTTTACATTGCCGATTCCGGCAACAAGCGCGTCCTCCAGGTGACGGCGGCGGGTGCGGCCAGCGTGCTGAATATCGGCAGCCTGCCTTTGACCGACCCCACCGGTGTGGCCGTCGATGGCGCGGGCGATGTGTATGTGGCCGACTCCGCTACGAGCGCCGTGCTTGAGCTGAACCAGAGCCAGGAGTCGCTGACCTTTGACTCGACCTCGGTCGGCGATACCAGCGCCGACAGCCCACAGAATGTGACCGTGCAGAATGTCGGCAATCAGACGTTGGAGTTTACCGCGCTCGCCGCCGTCACCACCGGCCAGACCACCAGCAGCTTCAATCTGAATGGCTCGGCGACCAGTTGCAGCAGCACGGAATCGCTCCCCGCCGGTGAAAGCTGCATTCTGGGCGTGGAGTTTGTGCCCACCCTGGCCGGTTCGCTGGCCGGTTCAGTCAACATTACGGACAACAGCTCGAATGCCGTTGCGCCCAACAACGTGCAGCAAATCACACTGAGCGGCGTGGCCACCACCGCCACCTCGACCACGCTGACTGCTCCAGCCAATGCCGCCCTGGGCGCAAGCGTCACTTTGACGGCTACGGTTCTGGCCGGCACAACTCCGGTGACCACAGGAAGCGTGACCTTCTACAACGGGACGGCCTCGATCGGCAGCGGCACGCTGAACTCTTCCGGCGTAGCCACATTGAGCCTGACCACCTTGCCGCTTGGCGCAAACTCGATCACCGCCACCTACGGCGCAACCACAGGCTATGCAACCTCCACCTCCACCGCAGTCACGGTGACCATTGCAACCGCCACCACCACCACGCTGACCGCTCCCGCCACCTCGACCTACGGCGCAAGCATCACTTTGACGGCTACGGTTCTGGCCGGCACAACTCCGGTGACTTCTGGCTCGGTGACCTTCTCGAATGGCAGCACCGCGCTGGGCACGGCCGTAGCCGTGGACTCGACCACCGGCGTGGCCACGCTGACCTTGACCACCCTTCCGGTAGGCGCGGACTCGATCACCGCTGCTTATGGAGCAACCATCAGCGATGCGGCCTCTACCTCGGCAGCTTTCACGGTGACCGTGGCCCCCGCCGCCACTACCACTACGCTGACCGCCCCGGCCACTTCAAGTTACGCTGCAAGCGTCACCTTGACCGCCGCGGTTCTGGCCGGAACGACTCCCGTGACCACAGGCACGGTAACCTTTTTCAACGGCAGCACCTCGATTGGCGTTGAAACCGTGGACTCGACTACCGGCGTGGCCACGCTGAGCCTGTCCACCCTGCCGGTTGGCCCGGATGTAATCACCGCAACCTATGACGCGTCGGCAAACTATGCGGCCTCCACCTCCACCGGCTCAACGCTGACCGTGGCTCCGGCCTCCACCACCACCACGCTGACCGGGCCGGCCACCTCCACGTATGGAGATAGCGTGACCTTGATGGCCACGGTCGTGACGGCCACCATGCCGCCCACTACGCCGCCAACCACAACGCCCGTCACCACAGGTTCGGTCACCTTCATGAATGGCAGCACGGCGCTGGTCACGGTTCCGCTGGATGCGACCGGAAAGGCCACGCTGACCTTGAGCATCCTGCCGGTTGGCGTGGATTCGATCACCGCAATCTATGGCAATACAACCGACTACGCCACCTCGACCTCCGCCCCAGTCGCGGTGACGGTGGCGCCGGTTGCCTCGGTTCTGACCATCGCCGCCAATACGACCACAATGACGGCGCAGAGCGGCGGCTCGGCCACCTGCTCCTTCAACATCGCGCCGGTAACCGGAAGCACCTTCCCCTTCGCCGTCACCTTGGCTGCCACCGGATTGCCCACGGGCGCGACGGCAACCTTTTCACCCACCGGTATCGCCGCCGGTGCAAAGGCCACCACCGACACACTGACCATCCAGTTGGCGACGGCAACGGCTGCCGCGCCCTCCAAAGGCAGCCTGGTCCGCACGGTGGCGCCTTTCTCGCTGGCGCTGCTGCTGTTGCCCTTTGCCGCCAAAGTGCGCAAGGCCGGCAGGCGCCTGAGCCGCGCACTCTTGCTCCTGCTCTTGCTTGGATTGACTTTGGCGACTGCCGCCGGAGTCAGCGGCTGCGGCGGTTCCGGCAGCTCCTCGCAGTCCTACTTGATTACGGTAACCGCAACCTCCAACGGAGTTGCCAGCTCCGCCACAGTGGTGCTTGAGGTTAATTAGGGGTTTAAATGTATCAATTGGAGATTTAACATTCGGAGATGTAGCGCCGGCCTCCCGGCCGGCTGTAACGTGGGCCTCCTGGCCCACGTTCGTTTATCCGGCTGAAAATCTTCTTCCGGTTACGAACCTGATGCATTGATCGCGTGAAGTGGCAATGAATGATAGAGATGCGTGGACCAGGAGGTCCACGCCACAGCCGACCGGGAGGTCGGCGCTACGTTAGTTCTCGCGCTACATTAGTTCTCGCGCTACATTAGTTCTCGCGCTACGTTAATAACCTCGCAACCTCAATAATCGCGCTACTGCTTATTCCTTGCGCAGGTAGGTGCGAGAGAGGCGGTCGTGCCAGCAGAGGCGGTCCTCATCCAGAAGCGCCCAGGCCAACCCCAGGCCAGCCGGAACCACGGAGAAGAGCATTCCACCCAGGCGGCTGCGCAGATCGGCGGGAGTGGGAATCTGGCCGTCAAAGGTGCAGAGCGAAATTCCGGCATAGCGCATTCCCGGAGTGGCTTCCGCCAGCAGCAAAAAGAGCGCCTGGTAGATTAGTCCCAAGAGGATCAGAATCGAAACCGCGCCCAGCGCGACGACCTTGGGGCCGGGCAAGGTGCGCGCGCCGGCCGCGCCAACCATGGAGAGCACCACAAAGACGGCGGTGACCAGCGCGCCATCCACCAGGACCGCCATCAGCCGATGACCGACCGGCGCCAGATGAACATCCGACTCCGCGGCGGCGGGCTCCTGAAGCTTGGCAACTGGCTGCGCCTGGGGCTGCAATTTGATGCCGGACCACTCGGGCTTTGGCAAGGCCTCGGCGGGAAGCGGCTCCTCTGCAACCGTGGCGGGCGCGGGGTAAGCGCCAGGGTCCACTTCAAAGATGCTCAACTGGCGATCCAACTCGTCCTGCATCTGTCTTTCAGCGCGGCGGGGACGCATTTTGCGCGCGGCCACCACCTCGCGGGGAAACTCGATCAGGTTGGCGTGAATGGGCAGATCCGGCTCAACCACCACCGGAGGCTGCGCGAGTGAGAAGTCATCCATCATCGCCGGACGCGGGCTGCGCACCACATCGGAGAGGACCGGAGACAAGCGCGGGTCTGGATGCCAAGCGATGGGCGCGTATTCGCTCTCCCATGCATCCAGCGACTCCGGAGGCGGAAGCGGCGCGCTGGCCTGAACGGGAGCGACCGGCTCAGGAAGCGGCGCGGTAAGCACAGGCGGCTGGAACTCCGGCACGTAAGAACGGACGAAGGAGGGTGCGGTCTGCAAGGCAGGAGCGCTGGGCCGAGGCGTCTCCGCGGGCTTTGGAGCGGGTTGAGCAGCGAGCGGCTTGGGCGCGGTCCGCGGCGCGGGTGCGGTAACAGGCTGGGCCACGCGCGGGGCAACCGGCGCTTTGGCGGCCGGCAGTTGGTTGAAGCTGGGAGCATGAGCGTAGCGCGCCGCCACGCGGGCCGCCACCATCGATCCGCGCCCGCTGGAGTGCTCCCAATGGAGAGCTGGCTCGGCAGGCTGAGCCGCAAGCGTGCTTCTGCGCCGGCGATGCGCGGCCAGGCGCTGGCTTGCCTCCTGCTTCCATTCGGCGGCGGCGTTGGGATAAAGAACGGATGTGCTCAAGGCTTTGCTCCTCTTCTGGCGCGCTTTCCGGCTGGCTGATTCCGGTAAAAGGCGACGGTTCAGGTCCTCCAGACCGTTGGCTGGATGGACGTTGATTTTAAAAAGAAGGGAGGAACGCGAGAAGATGCAGACTCACCCTGGATCGCATGATCCAGGCGCGGCGGGAAAGATCCGGATTGTCTGCTGCCAGAGCCGCTTGGGCAGCGTCCTCAAGAAGAAAGCCAGCCTGTTTTGCTATCCTGACTTTGGTCCCTGGATGCGCCTTCGCTCTTTATTTTTTATCACGATGCTCAGTCTCTGTCACCTGCAAATGCGGGGGCAGACGTTGACCAATACGGCACCCCCCGCCGCGCTGCCGGATGATCCGAGCCAGGAGATTCTGCCCGTGGCTCAACTGGAGCCGCAACCCGTCACCGGCGAGCCGGTGCAGTGGGAGGCAGAGAGCCAGAGCCGTGTCGGAGATATTTGGACGCTGAGCGTCGGGGTTACAGGCCACTATCGCGGCTACACCTTGCGCGCTGATAAGGTGGTTTATCACCAGTCCACTTCAGAGGTGGAGGCGGAAGGTCACCTGGAGATTTCAGGCGGACCGAATGACGTGCTGATTTTGGCCGATCATGGCGAGATACGGATCAACACGCACACCGCGCGCTACTTCAACGTGCATGGATCGCAAGGCTTCCGCACCAATGGCCACACCAAAATCTACTCGACGACCGCTCCGTTCACCTTTTCCGGGCGGGTTGTTCTGGAACTGGGCGAGGGCCATTACAAGATCATAGACGGCACCATCACCAACTGCCGCCTGCCCAAGCCGGATTGGCAGATCATCTCGCGCGCCATCAGCGTCGAGGACGGCAAGGCTTCCACTTCCAACGCGTTCTTCAAATTTCTCGGCGTGCCGCTCTTTTATCTGCCCTATCTCAGCCACCCTGTCGACGAAACCGGCAGATCAAGTGGAATTCTGATTCCCGCCGGAGAAAACTCCACCATCAAGGGGCTGGTCATCGGCGAACAATTCTATTGGGTGATCAGCCGCAACATGGACATGATTGCCGGCGTGGAGTACTGGAGCAAGCGAGGCTGGGCGCCCAACGGCGACTTTCGCTATCGCGGAGCTGGACTGAACCACGCCACGGTGCGCTGGAATGCGCTTCTGGATCGCGGCATTGAAGAGAGCATCCCTTCGACCATCTCCGGCCAGCCGGCGACGACCAAGCTGGAGAATCAGGGAGGGGTTGACATCAACGCCGAGGGGCGGAAGGATCTGAGTGACGAGACTCGCCTGGCCGGCAAGGTTGAATTCCTTTCCAGTTACATCTACCGGCTGGTCTTCAATGACAACTACGCGCTGGCCACCACCTCCGAGGTGCAGAGCAACCTCTCGCTCACTCACGCGCACAACTGGTTCGTGCCCTCCCTGCTGGCGGCGCGCTTTCAGAGCTTTGCCGGAACCTCCAGCACCACGGACGCAGCCGCCGTCAACGGCAACCAGGTGCGCATTCTCCATTTGCCCACGCTGCGCATCGATTTATTGGATCATCCCCTCGGCGCGTCCACGCTCTACGGGGGCCTTGGTTCGTCGCTCAGTTACCTGAGCCGCTCCGAGCCCGGTGAGCCGCTCACGCCAACCGATCCGAATAGCCTGAATGGCGCCAGCTTCCATGCCCGCAATATTGGTCGCCTCGATGTCTATCCGCATCTGCTGTTGCCTCTTTCGGGCGGTGGCTGGAACCTGACCGCCGAGTTCGCGCTGCGCGAGACAGCCTATACCAAAAGCCAGTACCCAGACTGGAAAGACAAAAACGGCGGGGTTCCCACCATCAGCCACGATCCGCTCAACCGCACGGATTTTGAAGTTTCCATCGACCTGCGCCCTCCGGCTGTCGAACGCGATTTCACGCTCGATCATTGGAATCGCCAGATGCGTCACGTGATTGAACCGGAGATCACCTATCGCTACGTGGATGGAATCGGCAAGCAGGCCCGGAATGTGCTGCTGGTGGACACCACGGACATTGCCACCAACACCAACGAGGTTGGTTATTCGCTGACGCAGCGGCTGTTTCTGCGCCCCACGCATGAAAAGCCCTGCTCGCCGGAGAGCGAACAAACTCAACCAAGACTCTGCCCCCCGCAGGGGCGCGAGTGGGCCAGTTGGCAGATTGCGCAGAAGTTCTTCATCAATTCCAACTTCGGCGGCGCGCTGCTCTCCAACAAGCGAAATGTCTTTGATTCTACGCTGGATATGAGCGCCATCGCCTATCTCACCTCGCCGCGCAACGTGGCGCCGATCACCTCGCGGCTGCGCTTTGAGGTCATCGACAATCTGCGCATTCAATGGGATCTGGACTACGACCCCAAGGCCGGCCGCCTGGATGCCGACAACCTCTACGCCGGATACAGTTGGGACCGCACCACCATCGGCGTGGGCCATGCCATGCTCAACGCCGTCGAAGAGAGCGCCAGTTCAGCCTCGGTTCTGAAGAGCCAGCAGGTGCAGCCCTTCCTGACGATCGGCAAGCAGAATGGCGTGGGCTTCAACCTGGCGGCCAACGGCGGATATGACTTTGTGCTTGGCGAGTTTCAATACTGGGGCACGCAGGCCACCTACAACTGGGATTGCTGCGGCCTGACCTTCGGCTACCGGCGTTTCGATCTCGGCTCCATCCGCGGCGAAGACAGCCAGTGGCTCTATAGCTTTACGTTGGCCAACTTCGGCTCCGTTCCCGGCATCAGCCGATCCAAATCGGTCTTCCGCGATCCAACTCTGCCGCCCGCCTATTAAGGTTTTTCAGCGTTAATCATGTAGAGTAGCGCCAATGTAGAGTAGCGCTAATATAGAGTAGCGCCGGTCTCCAGACCGGCTGTCGCGTGGACCTCCCGGTCCACGCCGCACTCTGGGCCTATCGGAAAATTTTAGTCATTGCGCGGGATGGACAGGCGCGGGCGAGGACGCCCGCGCGACAGCCGGTCTGGAGACTGATTACATGACAGCGCCGGCTCCC
>CAZYCV010000100.1:0-13240 GCA_964645305.1 uncultured Occallatibacter sp.
GCGATGTCAAAGCGCGTCAGGGATGGAAGAGCTTTCAGCGTGCGGACTTCGAGCGGCTGAAAGCCGAGTTCGGTGTGGATTGGGTGATCGTGAGCGATCCCGCTCCGATGGGACTGGATTGCCGCTGGCACAATGGCAGCCTGACGGTCTGCCGAGTACCGTAAAACAGCAGTAAGAGAATCGGGCCAATGTATCCCAATTTTCAGATGCTCATACGCTCCTTCCACTTTTTTCGACGGCACCACCCCAATTACTCTGAGAGTCGCTGGAGTAAGCTCTGCTTGCCTAATCAAAAGAATGGACGGGAGGCACGCTGGATCAACAAGCCCTCCATATCCGCTCTGTCTTCCTTAATTTTTATTGTCTTTGCCATTTAGGGGTTGTTTCCTTCAGAATGAAAGTACCACCTCTTTCCGGCCCGGAGACCGGCCCATGCTGAACCTTAGCCAGCGACTGATTCTCGGCTGCACGCTTGCTCTCTGCCTCATGGCGGGGCTGGTGATGGTTACGCGCCATGCGCTGGCGCAGGCGGGGCAGTTGAAGCTGGCCTGGATTCTGGTGGCAGCGGCGGCGCTGGTCCTGGCCGGCACGATATTTTTTGTGTTGCGGCCTGTTGCCCTGCTGGCCCGCGACGCGCGGCGCATTGCCGGGGGCAACCTGGAGCATCGCGTGGAGTGGAGCAGCCGGGACAGCCTGGGCGTAATTGCCAGCGAGCTGAACCGCATTGCGGTACGCCTGCGCGAGTGGCGCGAGACCGAGGCCGGACGCCGCCAGATGGAGTTTCAGCTCTCCGATGCGGTGCTCCAATCCATCTTTGAGCCGATCATTGTGACCGACGGCAAAGGGCATCTGCTGAAGGTGAATCCTGCTGCCACCAAGCTGCTGGGCGAAGCCGCCACGGATCGTCAGGCGCTGGCCAAAGCTCCCGGCGGCGACAAGATTCTGAGCGCCATCCGCGATGCCGTCGCCATGCAGAAAGCCGTGGCCACGGAAGATGACGCCACGCTGCTGCCCATGCGCATCGGCACGCTGGAGCGCAGCTACCGGCTGCGCACTACGCCCATGCGCGACTCGGACGGCAGATTGCTGGGCACGGTTACCTCGCTCGAAGACGTGACCAGCCTGCAAGACTCGGATCGCTTCAAGACGCAGTTCATCAGCGTGGCCAGCCGCAAGCTGCGTGACCCGCTGTTGCTGCTGCGCCGCGGGCTGTATGCGCTCACCCAGGGCTTTGGCGGCCCGCTGCTCCCCTTGCAGGCGGAGTTGGCAGCCACATCCAGCCAGGAGGCGGAAAATCTGGACGACCTGATGAGCGATCTGATCGAGGTGGCCGAGCTGGATGCTGGACGCCGCGAGTTCCAACTGGAGCGCGTGCGCCCCTTGCAGGCCTTGAATGACGTCCGCGACCGCCATATAGACGCCGCTGTTGAGAAACACATTCGCGTAGATGTGCAGGCCTATGCCGACCTCTCGTTTGTGCGGGCCGACCGCCGCGCGCTGCGATCGATTCTGGACAATCTGCTCTCCAATGCCATTCGCTACACGCCGCCCGACGGCGAGATTCTGCTGGCCGCCACAGAGATCAAGGAATTTGTACAGTTCACGGTGCGCGACACCGGCCGCGGCATTGAAGCCGAGCGGCTAGGCACCATCTTTGACCGCTTCAGCGCCTTCAGCGAAAAAGGTTCCGGACTGGGACTGGCGCTCGGACGCCGCCTGGTGGAGCAACTGGGCGGGCAGATCTCGGTCGAGAGCCGCCTGAGCCATGGAACCACCTTCCGCTTCACCATCCCCGTGGCGGCCGTCGAGGAACTTCGTCACCCCGTGGAGGTTGGCTGATGGCTGAGATCAAGCTGGAACGCAAAGCCGAAGCCGCCAAACTACGCGTCTACATCGGCGCCGCGCCGGGAGTGGGCAAAACCTACCACATGCTCAACGATGCATACATGATGGTGCATCAGCAGGGCATCGACTTGGTCATTGGCCTGATTGAGACGCATGGGCGCAAGGACACCGAGGCGCGCATCCGCGATCTGGAGATTGTGCCTCAGCGCGAGATTCCTTACAAAGGCGTCATGCTGAAAGAGATGGATTTGGATTCCATTCTCTTCCGCCATCCCCATACGGTTGTGGTGGATGAGCTGGCCCACACCAATGTTCCCGGCAGCAAGAATCGCAAGCGCTATGAAGACGTGCTGGAGTTGCTGGACGCCGGCATCAACGTGATGACCGCGGTCAATATCCAGCACCTGGAGACGCTGAACGACGCCGTCAATCGCTCGGCCAACGTGATTATCCGCGAGACCGTCCCGGACAGCTTCCTCAAGCGCGCCAACGAAGTGGTCAACGTGGACGTGACCGTGGACGAGTTGCGCAACCGGCTGCGTCAAGGAAAAATCTACGCACCGGATAAGGTGGAGCAATCGCTGGCCAACTTCTTCCGCAAGGGCAACCTGAATATGCTGCGCGAGATTTCCCTGCGCACTACCGCCGAGCAGGTGGGCAGTCAGGCCTCGCAGTACCGGCGCATCCAGGGCCTGGAGCAGGCACCTATCCCGGAAAAAGTCATGGTCTGCCTGAGCACGCGCCCCGGCACGGAGCGTCTGTTGCGGATTGGCTCGCGCGTGGCAGGCCGCTTGGCCAGCAATTGGTACGCGGTCTATGTTACACGTCCCGACGAGGACAAGGGACACGGCGATCCGGAAGCCTTTCATCGCTTGGAGGAGTATCAGCGCATGGCCCGCGATTTGGGCGCGCAGGTGGTAACGCTCACGGACAAGAATGTCTCTGATGCTCTGGTCCGCTACGCGCAGCAGGAGAGCATCTCGCACGTGGTCTTCGGCCAGACGGCCCGCTCCCGCTGGGATCTCTTTCTGCACGGCTCAGTCATTAACCGCTTCTTGAGCGAGGTGCGCGACGCTACCGTGCAGGTGGTTCCCATGCAAACGGCCAAGCAGTTGCGCAAAGGATGACGGCAACCAAGCATGAGGATGAAATGACCGACAAGCCTTATCGTCCGCAGGACGACATTGTGACCTTGATGAAGCAGTTTGAGCAGCAGGTGAAGCAATCTCCCGAACTGCCCGACGCCGAGACCCGTCTGCTGCGCGCGCGCCTGGTCTTTGAAGAAGCTCTTGAATTCGTTCGCAGCTGCGGGTGCACTGTTACCATGCCTCTTGCAGGATCAAACGGCGAGCAGCAGACGGCGGTCATTGATTCGATTGGCGTAGTGCTCGATGCCAACGGCGCGCCTGATTTTGTCGAATACGTGGACGGCTGCATCGATCAGCTTGTGGTCACTTATGGCGCGCTGAACGCCGCCGGCGTCAAGGCTCAGCCCGCCTGGGATGAGGTGCAGCGCAGCAACATGAGCAAAGCATGGCCGCATTGCAGCATCTGCGATGCAGTCCTGGTGCAGCGCGATGGCGCGGAGCTGATCCATCCAGAGGCGTCCATTTCGCATCAGGGCGCGTGGAAGCCAATCCTGAAGATTCACAAACGCGCGGATGGCAAGGTCATCAAATCACCCACCTATTCACCGGCAGATTTGAAGCGCATAATTGAGGACCAGAAGCGCAGCCTCTGAGCACCGTCGAGCATTGGGACCAAGCAGCAACGTTGTAGCGCCGACCTCCAGGTCGGCTGTACTGTGAACCTCCTGGTCCACACTTGTTCATTTGCAGATTAGATCATTCGCTACGCAAATGCGATATGCTCAGGAACGTGAACGCAATCTCGCCCAAGCCCGTTGAACTTGCTCTGCCATTGCCCGGCGAGCGCGAGGTTGCGCAAGAGACGATTCCTGCCACTCTTCTTCAAGAGCTTTGGCGCACGGCAGAGGCAGAGAGCTGCGGCCTCGACCTGGTGGACTTCCATACGGTTCTTGCCCTGGTTGGTCAGCGAGTCAATTATGGCCTTCCGTCCAGCCTTGTGCCCAGCTCAGCGCAGAAGTCGTCCTTCTTCCGTTCTCTTCATCTCAACGATCTGGCTCTGGCGCACGCTTGCGCTTTGGGACGTGAGTCCGCCTGGGAGATCTTTCTCGCGCGCTTCCAAGCTTCTTTGCTCCATGCAGCCATCGCCATCACCGGCTCCGCGACGCTCGGTCATGATCTTGCGGACTCCCTCTATGCCGAACTCTACGGTTTGCGCCAAAGCGCTGGCGAGCGCCGTTCTCCGCTGGCCTCTTACTCCGGCCGAGGATCGCTGCTCGGCTGGCTGCGCGCCACTCTGGTGCAGCGCTTCAGAGACCATCATCGCCGTACTCATCGCGAAAGCCCGCTCGACGACCTCGATTGCATTGCGGCCGAATTCGCCGCGCCCATTCCTGTTGAACTCGCCCAACTGGCAGCCGCCGTCGCGACCACTTTGCAAACTCTCAGCGCCGAAGACCGCTTCCTGCTCTCTGCTTACTATCTCGACCGTCAAACGCTTCTCCAGATTGCGCATACTCTGGCGGTGCACGAAGCCACTGTCAGTCGCAGGCTCAAGCGCCTGACTGCGAATCTCCACCAACAGCTTCTCAGGAATCTGATCTCCAGCGGCCTGAGCCCGGCAGCCGCCAAAGAAGCACTTGGCGCGGACCCGCGTGATATTGAAATAAACCTGCGAAAGTTGCTGCAAACTTCGCAAACTCCCGCGTTCTCTGTTCAGAGGGCAAATGCGGCTGGTGAAATACGATGAGCGATTCTCTCCAATTCAGCCATCCCGACGCGGACCAGATCGGTGCATTCGTCGAGCGCGCGCTGCCCGCGCATGAACGCGACGAGATGCTCGGCCATCTGGCCATCTGCCCGGAGTGTCGCGCCGTGGTTGCGCTCTCGCTGCCCGAAGTTGAAGAGCCAATGCCCACGCCGCAGGTTGTCGCGCGCCAGCCGTGGTGGTTCGGCTGGAGGGTTGCATGGCCTGTCGCCACTGCCTTTGCCGCGCTCGTTCTCATTTTCATTCACCTTCATTCCGCGCCAGTCGCTCCAAGCGCTCCGCCGCCCAACCAGATTGCGCGCGTAAATCCGCCCGCGCTCATTACACCGCAAGCGGAAGAGCCCGCTGCGCCTGCCAATCATCGCGCGCTCTCCCCGGCAAACCCTCAGGACGCAAGCCGCAAACTTCCTGCTCCTGTCGAGCCAAAACAAAATCCAGTCACGCCAATTCCCGCGCATGGCATCGAATCCTTTTCTCTCTCAGGCCGCGACACCGGTTCATTGAACGAGATTGCTCAAGCAACGATTCTTCAGGATGAATCTCTCAAGAAGAGCGTAAAGACCAGCGCCGCGCCGCGCGTGCGCGTGAGTGGTGCAACCGGCGCAGCCTCCGGCGTTGCAGGTGGGATGATTGGAGCCGATGCAAAGAGCCAGCCGCAAGAAACTTTCGGCGCTCGGTCTGCGGCTAAGATCATTCTCGCTGCCCCGCAAGAAACAAATGCAACGGCCATGCAGACCCCTGCTCCCACCAGCCGTTCCGTTATAGAGATGCGACCTTTCACTGCTAACACCGAATCCGCCACTGCCGCCATCAGCCAAGAGGCAGCGCAAGCTGCGCACTTCAAGCATCCTTTGCCCAGCCACCTTCCAGTGCTTTCCATGGCCACATTAGGTGGGAGCATCGTGGCTATCGATACAAACAACGCAGTCTTTCTCAGCAAGGATGATGGCAAGCACTGGAAGGCTGTTCATACGCCCTGGCTTGCGCGGCCTGTGAAAGCACAATTGGCTGGCTTCACTGTCAGCAGTCCGGCTGCAAAAATTCTTGATAGCCAAACACGTCAAAGAAGATTGCCCTCCAACAATGCAGCTCCGTCGCAGATCGTGAGCCGCGCCGATGCTGCGCCTTTGGCATCCTACTCCTCTGCCACTCTCACCGGCGCTGTGATGGACCAGACTGGCGCAGTGATTGCAGATGCATCGGTTGCTGTCATGAATGTTGCAACAGGCGCAACGCGCGCGGTCAAGTCGGATCGTACCGGACTCTATTTCATCGATGGTCTCGCGCCGGGAAGTTATCGCGTGGAAGCGCAGGCGCGCGGCTTTGAGAAAGAAGTTCTCGCTGCCGTTGATATCGCCGCCAACCATCAGAATGCCGCCGATCTTCATCTCAACATTGGCGCGGAGACGCAGACCGTCTCCGTCGTAGCCGATGCGATCGCCCTTCAGACCGACACGAGTGCAGTTCCGGCGTTGATTGAAGAGGACCGGCTTCCAATACTCTTCGAAATCATCACCGACAGCGGCGAGCGTTGGACCAGCGCCGACGGACTGAACTGGTTGCCCAAATAAAAACTTCAAGAAAATTTTATTTCTCTCTGCAAGAACTAACAATCTCCGCGTTCACCAGTCAGACAAGCAGCCGGAAATCTACACTCCGGCGCTTGCAGGAGAACTCGCATGATGACCAGCCGTCTTCACCTTTCTATGCGCAATTTCCTTTCACTGGCAACGTTTCTAACGCTCGCCGCTGGCGTCCTATTTAATGCGCGTGCGGAACAGCCCGCCGCTACCTATCAACGCGGCAACCTTGCAGTAGTGATCCCTTACAATGCCGCGCAAGCGGGCGCTGGCAAGTTGATCGCGGAGATTCTCGACCCGGAAGATCATACGCTCGGCCGCGTCGAGCGCAATGCGGAAATTCGCAAAGGCAGCGGCGCATGGAAGCAGCAGATCCCGCTCGCGCAGCCCATGCCCTTTGAAGAGATTCTCTGGCAGCGCTTCCGTTACCGCTTCGTATTCGATGACGCGAAACAGACACCCATAGAAGGCATCTATTCGATTTCGCAGATCATTCGTCGGCCCGTGGTTCATATTCTTGGCGAGAAGGAATACATCGTAGGCAGTCAGGCTGCACTGCGCGTGATTGTTTCCGAAGCCGCCACCAGCGCTGCTGTTGGCGGTTCGCTGCGCATTGAATTGCTCGTTCCAAACCAGGAGCCGCAAGCGCTTTTTACAGGAGAACTCAACCGACGCGGAATCGTGGAAGCGAGTTTTCGTTTTCCAGCAAAGCTAACCGGCAGCTACGAACTGCGCTTCAGTGTGGACACGCCGATTGGATCCGCTGAAACCACGCAGCACATTCAGTTGAAGGACAAGGCATCGATTCTTCTCACCACGGAAAAGCCCATCTATCAACCCGGACAAACCATTCATGCGCGCGTGCTGGCTTTGGATCGCGCCGCCAATCGCGCGGCTGCCAATCGCAAGCTGACCTTTGAAGTGGAGGATCCGCGCGGCAATAAAGTCTTTCGCAAAGCCACCGAGACCGACAAATTCGGAATCGCTTCAGCGGAGTTCACACTGGCTGATGAAGTTAATCTCGGCGCATATCACTTGCGCGCGCTGATGGGCGAGAGTGGCGCGCCGACGAATACAGCAGAGGTTACGCTTCAGGTCGAACGTTACGTGCTGCCCAAATTCAAAGTGGCTATCGAGTTCACTGAGAAGGACGGCAAGCCCAAGCGCGACTACCGTCCTGGCGACATTGTCACTGGCACAGTACGCGCCAATTACTTTTTCGGCAAGCCGGTCAGCGATGCGCAGATCACCATCAAAGCAATCGGAATGGATGTTGATGTTTTTGAAGCCGCGTCCACCAAAGGCACAACCAGCAAAGACGGCACGTTTCATTTTGATCTCAGGCTGCCCTCGTTTTTTGCAGGGCATTCACTCACGCAAGGCGCAGCCCGCTCACTCGTTGAAGCCACGGTGAAAGACTCCGCAGCACATGAAGAGACGCGCAGCGAACCGATCACCATCAGTGAATCCTCGCTGCTGATCACCGCAGTGCCAGAGGGCGGAACGCTAATCCCCCACATAGAAAATGAAGTCTTCATTCTCGCTTCGTATCCCGATGGCACGCCTGCAAGCACGGCGCTCACCATTCATAATCCAGACGACATCGGACCGATCCCATTGAGCGGTAATTTGACCGCCGATGATGTGCATTTGAACACGGACTCTGCCGGCGTTGCTGTTCTTCGTTTCAAGCCTCTTGCAGGTTTGAAGTCTCTGCGCATCGAGGCCGATGACCATCGCGGCAATCACGCCGAGAACTCCGTTCCTCTGCAAATGCGCAAAGGCGCAGAGCAGATTCTTCTTCGCACCAATCGCGCCATCTTCAAAACAGGCGATCCCATTCAACTCAAAGTCTTCTCCACGCGCGCGCATGGCTCCGCGTATGTGGACATTGTAAAAAACGGACAGACGATTCTCACGCGCGATCTTGATCTTGACAATGGGCAAGCCGAACTCATGCTGAACGCCACGCCGGAGATGGCTGGCACTCTGGACATCGATGCGTATCTCTTTGGCCGCGACGCTCAGCCTGTCGCCGATCATCGCCTGGTCTTTATGCAGCCCGCCGATGAATTGAAGATTGAGACTACCGCAGACGCGGCTGAATATCGTCCTGGCTCTGAGGCTCGCGTAAAGTTTCACATCACCAACGCGCGTGGCGAAGGCGTGCAAGCAGCGCTTGGCTTGCAGGTGGTCGATGAAGCAGTCTTTGAGCTCGCCGAAAAAAATCCCGGCTTTGCCAAAACATTTTTCTATTTAGAACAAGAAGTGATGAAGCCGCGCTATGAAATTCATTCGCTCTCGATGAATGAGGTGGTTGAAAATAAAGATTCATCGCAAGAACTCGCCGCGCGCGCGCTTTTTTCCGCCACGGAAATTGCCAACCCCGCCAAGTTCCATGTCGAGTTTGGACGTGATCTTCCGCAAGATAAATTCGAAGACTATCAGCAGCGTTATCGCGCGGCTTTTCAGGATCGTGTCAACCAGATCGCCAATGAAATCATCCAGAGAGTGGATGGGCATCATACATCTTCTGCGGTCGTGAAGGCCTTTGCTGAACTGGAGAATGGCGCGCCGCCGCTCGATGCATGGGGCACGCCACTGCATATTGAACCCTATGGCCGCTACGGACAATGGAAGCATCTCTACATGGTGCGCAGCGCCGGTGAAGATCGCACCTTCAATAGCGCTGATGATCTTGTCGTCTACATCGAAGACAACATTGAATCCGGCCAGGAAGAACTCGCGCAGAACGGTTTATTCAGTTTGTCCGTTGATCACAATCACGGTCCTGAAAACGGACGCGCGGAGATTGAAGGCAACATTACTGATCAAACTGGCGCAATTATTTCCGGCGCAACCATCACTCTTCATTCTCTTCCCACAGGCGCCATTCGCACCACGCACAGCAATGCCAACGGGCTCTTTACATTCGCGGGTTTACCCGCGGGTCGTTACAAAATCGGAATCTTTTCGCTCGGATTCAAAATTCTGAACGACAAAAGTATCAGCCTGGAAGAGCGCGATCTTGCCACAATCACTGCTACTCTCAGCATTGGATCTGAGGCCGAAACCGTCTCGGTCAAAGCCGAAGCGAATGAATTGCAAGTGAGAAATCGCGCATTTGCCATGGAAGCAAATGGCGCTGATTTTGGCGCTACCGGTGGTGTTGTTGGCGGCATCTTCGCGGATGCATCTGCACCAGTCAAAATAAGTGCGGCCACATCTAGAGCGCAGCTCAAAACAAACTTCGCCGTGGCGAAGATCGAGCCATCCGCGCCAGACGCGCCGCACATTCGCTCCTACTTTCCTGAAGCTCTCTACATCAATCCAGAGATCCTCACCGACGGCAACGGCGACGCCAGCATCACAATTCCCATTGCCGATTCCATCACCACCTGGCGCATGGCGATGCTTGCTTCCACTCAGTTCGGCGCGCTCGGCTCCACATCCTCAAGCATCAAAGTCTTTCAAGATTTCTTCGTTGATCTTGACCTGCCCGTCACCCTCACGCAAGGCGATCGCGTCTCGATTCCCGTGGCTGTTTACAACTACTCCGGCAAGCGCGGAGAGGTTCACTTGCATCTTCAACCAGAAGATTGGTACACGCTCGACAACGACTCGGTCAATAAAAATCTCTTTACTGAATCCGGCCAGGTGGGCAGCGCGCAATTCACACTCAATGCCAATCGCATTGGCAAATTCAAGCTCACACTTACGGCGCGCATGGAAGGCGCTCAAGGCGCCAAGGCCCGCGAAGATGTAGTCGTGCGCGAGATCGAAGTGATCCCCAACGGACGCGAGCAGAACATCGTCTTCAACGGGCGTCTTGACACAAGCGTGCAACACAATCTCAATTTCTCCGCCGAGTCCATCCCTGATGCGACCAGCATTCTGGTGCGCCTGTATCCAGGTCCGCTCAGTCAAATTGTCGAAAGCATGGACAGCATTCTGCGCATGCCCTACGGCTGCTTTGAGCAAACATCATCGAGCACGTACCCCAATGTTCTCGCGCTTGATTATATGAAGCGCACCGGAAAACTCACTCCAGAAGTTCACGCCAAGGCTGAAGGATTCATCGCCAACGGCTATCAGAGATTGCTCACTTTCGAAGTTTTCGGTGGCGGTTTTTCCTGGTTTGGTCAAGCGCCCGCCAACAAAATTCTCACCGCTTACGGATTGATGGAATTCAACGATATGTCCAAGGTCTCCGATGTGGATCCGCGACTCATCGAGCGCACTGCGACGTGGCTCGCCAAGCAGCAGCAACTCGATGGGAGCTGGAAGCCGGATACGTATTTCATCAATGAGGGTGCCACCAATCGCTTCAACTCAGACACCCTGCGCATCACCGCCTACATTGCGTGGTCGCTTACGAACATTGGCTACAAAGGGGATGCGATTGAAAAGGCCAAGCGCTTTATTGAATCGTACAACGGCTCCAATCCAGATACGTATACGCTTGCCGTGATTGCCAACTTCGCCGCGGAGTACGGCAAGGATCGTGAGTTTACCAACCGCTCGATGCAGGCGCTGCTTGATGCTCGCAAAGAACAGGGCGATCAGGTTTCATGGACTGCGGAAGAGACCGGCGTTTATTCCACAGGGCAAAGCGCAGCAATAGAAACCACTGGCCTCGCCACTCAAGCTTTGTTGAAGTGGGGACAGTCTGCTGATGTGATTCGCAAAGCGCTCAACTATATCTCTTCGAAGAAGCAGGCTGCTGGCAATTGGGGCACCACGCAGGCTACCATCATGGCGCTGCGCGCTCTGTTGCTCGCCACTGAGATGAGCGCATCCAATGTGAATGGGACACTGCAAATTTCTCTTGACGGCAAGTCCGTTGAAACGCTCAAACTGACCGAGGAGAACAACGATCTGCTTCATCAATTTGTCTTCAAAAACATCGACGCACGCAGGCCAACTTCTGTCGAGCTTAACTTCAGCGGATCCGGTACGCTCGCCTATCAAATCGTTGGCCGAACATTCATTCCATGGCAGGAGAAGCCCACAGCGGAAGCGCTCTCCATCGATGTTGCCTATGACCGCACACGCCTTGCGCAGAACGATATTGCAACAGCCACGGCAACCATCCACAACAATCTATCGAAGACCGCGAAGATGGTGATGGTGGATCTTGGAATTCCTCCCGGCTTTGAATTGCTGTCGGAAGATCTGCAAACCTTCCAGGATAAAACCAGAGGCCAGGAAAGCGGTCGCCTGGAAAAGTTCTCGCTCACTGCGACGCAGGCGATCCTCTACTTCAACGCGTTCACGCCACAGCAGAGTGTTGCGCTGAACTTCCGCCTGCGCGCCAAGTATCCCATCCGCGCCCGCACCTTTGCGTCGCGCGTCTATGAGTACTACGATCCTGAGGTCAATGCCACCGCGCATCCTGTGCAACTGGAGGTCACAAATGAAAAGCATTGAGCAGGAGCGCGCCGGTTCAGCTATGCGCCGGACTTTCTGGATCGCTTCAGTTCGTTCCAGTCCTTCTCGGTCTGGTCGGCGTAGACGGAGCCGAATTTGCCCAGCGCTTCGGCCAGGCCATCGCCAGAGCCGATGTAGCCGTTGAGAATCAGCGGGTCGCCGGAGCGGGCGTGTCCGCGGGCCAGCAGTTCGCCGCAGACTTCGGCGTAGGCCTCCAGGCCGCTTCCGGCCAGGTCTTCCAGTTCGATGGAGCCTTTGTGATCGTTGAGCTGGCGGACCAGATAATCGCGGCCGCCGAAGTGGGTCCAGCCCAGGAACGGATCGGACTGGACCTGCATCGCCTTTTGGCCCTCGGCGACGCGCTGGCCGTTATGGGCAGGGGGCGCGGCATCGGGCAGATAAGCCGCATAGCCGGAGGCCGGCTCCTCCTTGATTTGCAGAAAGAGCGGGTCGTCGGGGCCGTTGCCCTCAAAGTAAATGCAGTAGTCGCGCAGGCCCACCGAGCCGGTTCCGACGACCTTGAAGGCCACATCCACCGGGCGATAGAGCGAGAGCAGATGCTGGCGCTGAGGCTCAAGCATTTGACGATAGGGGCCGAGCGCGGTTAGAACCGCCTCGGCCTGCGCGCCTGAGACGCGCGTCAAGGTGGGCTTGATCTGCTTGAATCGACGCTCTGAAGTTTTTCCTGGGACGATCTCGGTCAACTGCTTGAGGGTGTGCAGAGGCGTGGCGCGCTCGGCCTTCAACAGGGCTTTTTGCACGGGCTCGGCCTGGCTCAGGCGGTGTACCGGCGTGTGGCCGATCTCCAGCAGCGGCATCTTGGCAAAAAGGCTCATCTGCGCGGCGTAGCGGGCGGCCATCTTTTCCACGGCGGCGCGGGCGGAGGCGTCCTTGTGGCCGGATTCGCGCCCTGCCAGCACCAGCGAGGCGGCCATGCGCTTCAAGTCCCACTCGAAGGGGCCGCGGATGGTCTCGTCAAAGTCATTGATGTCGAAGGTGAGGCGTCCGTCGGGTGCGGCATAGGCGCCCAGGTTGCGCACGTGCGCATCGCCGCAGAGCTGCGCCGCGAGGCCCGTCGAGGGCAGCAGAGCCAGGTCGGCGGCCATCACCGGAACCGCGCCGCGAAAGTAGCCGAAGGGCGAGGCGGCCATCAGCGTGGTTTTGAGCTGGATGAGCGCGGGAACGCGGCCGCGCATGGAGCGGGCGAGCAGCTCGGCGGCAGGCGTTTTGCGCGCCTTGGGTTTGAGTTCGTTGTGTTCCTGCCGGCCCACCTGCTTGCGCCGCGCCTGACCGAGGTTGCGCCGTTCTTCTGGAGTTGCCCAATGCATGAGCCGGAAGATAGCACTCTGGCCCAGGGAAGCGCAAGTTGTTGCGTGAGCGGGGCATGGGAGGGGTTCGATGCAAAGATGGCGGGAGGCGGATGGGATCGGTGATGGAGGCGGGCGTGGACCGGGAGGTCCACGCTACAGCCGACCAGGAGGTCGGCGCTACGGTTTTATTTCTGGAGGTCGGCGCTACGGTTTTATTTCTGG
>CAZYCV010000101.1:0-12972 GCA_964645305.1 uncultured Occallatibacter sp.
TTAAAATCCGCAGACCGCAAGGTCGTGGGGGTTCAAGTCCCCCTCCGGGCACCAGTTAAACACCTGTAAATGAGTAGGTTCATTTTTTAACCACCTTGGCGATTGTTTTGTCCGACACGCCGTTAGGGTTAAACGAGGCAAATCCCGATAACTGAGTTCTTTTCGGCGCGATCAGTCGCACACTAAAGATAAGCATCTGCGATCCGCAGCATAAGTTTGCTAACCTATTCAAGCCAAACCGTTAAAACGAATCTCCAATTTCTGTTTATCCTGAGGGAGTAGCCGCCACCGTCACTGGCCGCGTCACCATCGCTGGCCGTACCAGCTCCGCCGGCCAAACATAGACCGCCAGCCGACGCGAATAATGAAGCACCGGTTCCTGCTTCGGAAGGTGAATGCCAAGCACCGATGCCAGATCGTTCTGCTCGATCACGGCTTCAGCCTCCTCCAGTTGCGAGGAGACGTGATGGAGATTGGCGCGAATCGGCAGCCCGTCCTGGTTGCTGGAAAACAGGCAGTAGCGCTCCATCAGAAAATATTCCAGCGAGCCTGCCTCGCACTCCATCAACCGACGCGACGGGCCCAGCCCCCTATAACGCGCGTTGAAGACCGCCGGCTGAGGGCTGAATCGCCTACGGCTATAGAAAGAAAACTCCCGCTCCGAGCGCTGCTCCATCCGCATTTGCGCCCAATGGTAAGGCAGCGAATACAAACTCCGCCCCACCCCCACCGCCAGCAGATTACTTGCATCCAGCGAAAGGCAAAAAACTCCCGGCGTGCCACTCCGCTCCTCGTGGACATAGGTACGCAAGCTCAGATCGGGAAAGCTGCGCGCCCCAGGAATTGCCGGAATGCCGCGAACTTTGATCCGGTCCATCCAGAACGGCATGATTCCGAGCCACGCCGAGCCATTGAACAAGTCCAACTGCAAGCCTTCGGGAATCAAAGCTGAGAGAGATGAGGCCGGGACCGGCCAGTGGG
This sequence comes from uncultured Occallatibacter sp., assembly GCA_964645305.1. GTDB lineage: Bacteria > Acidobacteriota > Terriglobia > Terriglobales > Acidobacteriaceae > Telmatobacter. The sequence continues at coordinate 982 of CAZYCV010000101.1, forward strand.
CAAAAAGCAGGTCGTTCCACCGCTGCTTCATTCGCCAGCGGCCAGACGGCAAAGGCCGTGGATTGTGCGATGTGCGTACCAGATACTCCAGCATGAACGTATTGCTCCTGTCCTGCCTCGTTCTTGCATTCCCAAACTCGTTGGACGGTATTCTGATTGGCCGCCTAATCGCTTGGATGCACCCGGTTGCGGCGCGGATGCAAACCACTAACCGCCCTAATGTCGTATTCTGTTCGCAAGTGCTTAGAAATGTCCAGTGAATCTATTATGCCTCCCGGTGCCCGCAATCAAACAGAGGTCTTCGCCGTTCACGGCGCGGACCCAGAGGTGCTGGCCTATGCCATGGCCAAGTACTCCCGCTCCGCACTTTCCATGCGCGAATCGCTGGCCGAGATCAGCCGCCAGCGCGCCGAGCAGTTCCTGAATACCTTTTATTTTCAATACGGTCACCGCTCCATCGCCGATCTGGCTCACGTTGCCATGGCCATCGAGCGGCTCAGCCTGCTGGCCGCCATTGTATTGGTGGACGAGCAGCGCTGGGACGGCCAAGAGCGCTCTACGCGCTACCAGAACTTTCTCAAATCGGGATGGTTCTTCCCGGATTTTGGTACGGATTCTGCGTCCGCGCAACTTTATACAGAGACTATCGACAATCTTTTTGCCGTTTACCAAAAGACCACAGCCGAGGTTCTGGAAGCGCTGCGCCGCCGCGTTCCATGTCCGGAATCGATGAAGCCGGAGGCCTATGAGCGCACCCTCAAGGCGCGCGCCTTTGACGTGGCTCGCTACCTTCTGCCGCTGGCTACAAATACCTCTCTCGGCCAAATCACCAATGCTCGGACGCTGGAGACCCAGGTCTCGCGCCTGCTCTCTCATCCCGTTGCCGAGGTGCGCGACCTGGGCGCAAAGCTGCGCGATGCCGCCACCGGTCCCGCCTGGAACGTCAACGCTCAGGCCGGAGAGGAACTTGTTGAGAAGATCGACGAGACGGATGCGGAGTTGGCTGCCGAGGCTGCGAACCTGCTCACCCGCGAAGTTCGCAGCGCCCCAACACTGGTCAAATATGCCCAGCCTAACGACTACGAAATCCGAACTCGCGCCGAACTCGCTCAGGCCGCGGTCGAAGTACTCGCAAAATATCCTATTGCTGCCGCGCCCGTTGTTGATCTGGTTGAGCACACGGAGAGCCTTGAAGTGGAGTTGGCGTCGACACTGCTTTATTCGGCTGCCCATCACCCTTATCGCCAGATTCGGGATGTTGTTGCCGCGCTCCCGGAAGCTCGTGTTAGCGAGATTATTGAACTCGGTCTGCGCCATCGCGGTAAGCACGATGAGGCTCTGCGCGCCTTCCACGCCGGAGCCGCCTTGCGCTTTGACATTCTCATGGACATCGGCGGCTTCCGCGATATGCATCGCCATCGCCGCTGCACACAGATCATTCAACCCTTTACGTCCCTGCACGGCTACGAGACACCCATAACCGGCGATCTGGGCCCTGACGTGAACATTCTCGCCGAGGCTGGCATCCTCGCCGGCTTCCAGACGGCCATTGAGCACGCCCACTCCGTCAGCGCCCGGATCGCCGCCAAGCCCGCACCGGAGGCCGCTCAATCCGCCCTCTACCTGCTGCCGCTGGCCACGCGCATCCGCTCGCTCTTCAAGATGGACTTTGCCGAAGCCCAGTACATCATCGAGCTGCGCAGCGGCCCCGCCGGACACTTCAGCTATCGCCGCGTCGCCTGGGAGATGTTCTTAGATCTCCAGCGCCAGCATCCTTCGCTTGCCGCGCATGTCCGCGTCACCGACTTCACTAAACCAATTGACCTGCTCCAGCGGTAAATAGTCATAGGAAGAATGGGTGCCCCACCCTCGCCGCGTCCTTGTTATTGCGGCTAGGGTGGGATATCTCGAAGATCGAGTTATAGAAACGGTCGGAATGTTTTAAAGTGAATCGTATGAAGAACGCGAGGATTTTTCTTGCCCTTGCCATGATAGCTGCGGCCTCTGTTGCCAGCTCTCAAGTGCCTGCTCCGCCGCGCCAACCTGAACTTGTCATCCTCGATACCGATATTGGAGACGACATCGATGATGCCTTTGCTCTGGCGTTGGCACTGCGCAGCCCAGAGTTGAAGATTTTGGCGATTGGCACGGCTTTCGGTGAAACGGAAGTGCGAGCACGTTTGGCAGATCGGTTTCTGGAAGCAGTTGGGAAGGCAGATATTCCGGTTGGTGTGGGGATTTGGACACCGCACAATAATGTGTTTACGCAGGCTGCATACGCTGAACGCGGACCGAAACTCTGGCACCCGGAAGCGGTAGATGTCCTGCTCAAGCAGGTCCGGATGCATCCGGGTCAGATCACGCTGATCGCCATTGGCCCTCTGAATAATATCCAGGCGGCCATCGAGCGTGATCCCGCGACCTTCCGCAAACTCAAACGTGTCGTCCTCATGGGTGGCAGCATCCATCGGGGCTACGACGGCAAGGATGGCGCGCGTCGTTTGCCTGATGCGGAATGGAATGTCAGCCGCGATCCGGCAGGTTTGCGGGCTCTCTTGGCTTCTGGCGTGCCGGTGTTCATGATGCCGCTGGACTCGACGCAAATCGTTCTTAGAGAAGACGAGCGGGAAAAGATCTTCCGCTTCGGCTCGCCGCTTACCGACCAACTCACGCTGCTTTATCATCAATGGAAGTTCGGCGATGCCTACCAGACCACGCCTACGCTCTTCGATCCCGTGGCCGTGGCCTATACAATTCGTCCCGAACTGTGTCCAACCACACCGCTTCACATTGAAGTGGACGACAAAGGCTTTACCCGGCCCGTGGAAGATTCACCGAATGTACAGGTTTGCCTCGAATCGGACGAGAAAGGTTTTCTGAATTTTCTGATGGACCGAATTGCCGGAGAAAAAGCTCATTGAGGATCGTTCAATTGATTCAGGTAGTAATCCCCGCCGCCGGCCAGCGATAATGCCCCGCCGCGCGCTCGGCGTGAAACTCTTGCAGCGCGTTCAACTCCACGCCGCGACCGATATTATGCACCACCTGCTTCTGCGTGCCCGCGCTGACCACGATCCCCACGTGCGGCAACCGCGCAGCCAGAAGCCAAGTGAGAATATCGCCGGTTTCCAACGGCTTGGGGAAGCCGTCTCCTGGCGTCGGCACACCAGCTGCCCATAGCCGCGCTCCGGCCCGCGTCCAATAGGTCTCCAGATTCAAGACGCGCCGGTGATCGATATTCGCATCTGTTCTCTTGGATCCTCAAGCCTGGCGCGCTGGATAGGCATCAAAATCCTTCACCATATCCTCGTGCACCAGCTTTTGCAGATCCAGTTCCAGCCCATCGCGGGCGGCGCGAATCACCACGTCGGCGCAGACGCCGGTCGAGCGAGGCACGTCGCCGTTGGGATAACTCAGCCTGGTGTAAGTGGGATCATACCCGGTGGTCACGCCCAACTGAGCACGCGCCGCTGCCGCAAGCTTCTCCCCATTGCTCAGCGCCGCCGCCGCAAGCCGCCCTGCCGTCACGCCAAAGGCCGCCAATCCGCCTAGAAAATCCCGCCGTTGCATGGCCTTCCCCTCTACTCCCCCACCGGCATTGCCGACACTAGGGAGATGATACTTGTGTGGGCGGGGACGCCCACACGACAGCCGGTCTGGAGACCGGCGCTACACGGTCCTCGATTTTCAGCTATCGAATCTCGTAGACGGTACTGCCATGCGCCGGCAGAGTCACCGTCACTTCTTTCGACTCCTTGAAGCCATCCTCGCTCCACAGATTCTGCGCATTGTGTTTGCTGCCATCCAGGCCCAACTGCTTCCAGCTTGCGCGCAGCGTCACCGGCTTGTCGTCCAGGTTGAAAAAGCCAATATATTCGGCGTAATTCCGCGCCCCCGGCTCGTTGATGGAAGCCCGCCAGACGCGCGCGTTCGCAAAGCCGGCACCCAGCCCGGAAACGTCCACCGGATGGCTGTACGTCACATTCTGGTTGATGAAGAGGATCGACTGATTGGCCAGCAGTCCGCGCAGAAAATCGTCCAGCTTGGTCAGATTCGCGCCCAGAATCAGCGGTGAGCGTGTAATCGACCACAGATTGAACTCCGTCTGCTGCTCGTCCTTGGTCAGACGCGACTGCCGCGCCTCGCCCATTCCAGGATGCGGTCCCAGCCAGCCCCACGGCAGCATATCGGCATCCGGCCAGTTGCCCGGCTTGGCATACACAAACCACTTGGCAATCCGGTCGAATTCACCGCTCAAGCCAAAGGGATATTCATCGTCGGTGTGGTGCTGGAAGCTCCATGCGTCCCAGTGATCGTTGGTGATGCGCCACATCTGCGCGTACTCGGCCACCTCGGCGGCGTGCTCCAGTTGCGTAGGCCCAGGCGAAAGGCTCAGCACAATCGGCCGCCCCGTCTTCTGGATCGCAGAGGCAATCTGCTTGATCTCGGTAATCCGGTAGGGGTGATCGCTGATGCAATCCACCTTGATGTAGTCCAACCCCCAACCGGCGTAGAGCTTCAGCATCGAGTCGTAGTAGGCTTGTCCGGCGGCGTTGTCGGCCACGCCCCAGTTGCCCTCATCCCACGGGCAGGGCGAGCTTTTGTCCGCGGCGTCGGTGGCGTGGAAGCTCGTCCCGGCGATGGGCGAATTCGCCTCAACCGCCTGCTTGGGAATCCCGCGCACAATATGAATGCCGAACTTCAGCCCTTGCTGGTGAACCCAGTCGGCCAACGGCTTGAAGCCCGCGCCCTCCACCGACGTGGGAAAGCGGTTGGCCACCGGAATCAGAATCCCGTTCCCGTCCAGCAGATACTTTTTGTCGGCCAGATGCGCGCCGAAGGGATTCTCCATGTACCACCCTTCGTCGATGACCGCATACTGCCAGCCATACTGCTTGTACTTGGCCAGCACGGCAGTATTGGCTTTGAAGTCAGCCTCATTGATGGTCAGCCCGTAGGCATCCCAACTGTTCCAGCCCATCGGAGGTGTGGGCGCGGGGTTCTGCGCGGGGCTGAGGGATACGGCGAAGACGAAAAGCAGAGCGGCGAAGAAAAGTTTACGGCGATCCATAGGTAAACGTATACCATACGCGCACAGATCGCCGCAAAAACCGCTCAGCCGTCGCCCTGATGAGATACATTCAATCAGAAAACACTGCAATGTGTTGTTGAACGAACTTTGGACTCACGACACTATCGAAGGGCGTAGACCGTGCTTCCATGCGCCGGCAGGGTCACCGTCACATCCTTTGTCTCTTTGAAGCTGTCCTTGCTCCACAGATTCTGCGCCCAGTACTTGCCGTTCTCCAGTCCCAACTGCTTCCAACTGGCATGCAGCGTCACCGGCTTGTCGTCCAGGTTGAAGAATGCCAAAAAGTCGGGAGTCTTCGCGCCGGCTGTAAGCGAGGCCTCCCAGACGCGCACATTCTCAAAGCCCGCAGGCAGTTTCGTCACCGGAAGGCTCCAGGTAGCTTGCTGATTGATCTGCAACAACCGTTTATTGGTCATCAGCGAGCGAGTGAAGTCATCCAATTTGGTCAGGTTGCCGCAGAAGATCAGCGGCGAGCGCGAGAATGCCCAAAGGGTGAACTCCGTCTGCTGCTCGTCCGGAGTCAGGCGCGATTGCCGTGCTTCGCCCCAGCCCGGATGCGGAGTCAGCGAGCCTTCTGGAAGCATGTCGGGGTCGGGCCAATTGCCGGGCTTCACATAGGGCGCCCAGGCAGCGATGCGGTCGAACTCGTCGCCCACACCAAAGGGCCACTCGCCATCGCCAGCCTTGTGGGGAAACTTCCAGCCGTCCCAGTGGTCGTCGCTGATGCGCCACATCTGTGCGTATTTGGCCACCTCGGCGGCGTGCTCCAATTGCGTCGGTCCTGGAGAAAGGCTCAACACAATGGGTCGGCCCGTTTTGCGGATGGCCTCGGCGATCTGGCGAATCTCTGTGGGCCGGTAGGGATGATCACTGACGCAATCCACCTTGAGGTAATCCAATCCCCAACCGGCATACAGCTTCAGCATGGCGTCATAGTAGGCCTGACCGGCCTCATTGTCCTTCATTCCCCAGTTGCCGTCATCCCACGGACAGGCATCAGCAATATCGGCTGCCTCCGCCGCATGAAAAGCCGATCCTGCAATGGGTAGATTCCGCTCGACGGCCTGGCGGGGAATGCCACGAATAATGTGCAGGCCAAACTTCAATCCCTGCGCGTGGACCCAATCGGCCAGCGGCTTGAAGCCCGCCCCCTCGGCCGAGTCAGGAAAGCGGCTGGCCACCGGAATCTCGATTCCGTTCCCGTCCAGCAGATATTGCCGCTCGGCCAGTTTTGTACCCAGCGGATCTTCCATATACCAGCCCTGATCGATCACCGCATATTGCCAGCCGAATTGCTTGATGGAGGCCAGAACGGCGGCGTTGGCTTTGAATTCAGCCTCGCCAATCGTCCATCCATAGGCGTCCCAACTGTTCCACCCCATGGGCGGCGTTGGCGCGGAAGACTGCGCGGTGCTAAAGGTTGCGGCGAAGACGAAAATGAGAGCGGCGAAGAAAAGTTTGCGGCGATCCATGGTTTGACGTATATCACAATCGCGGTGCCTTCTGCACCGGCTTTAAATTGTTTGCAAGTGCGAATCGATTATTGAGCTCGAGGCTCGTCGGCAAGCGTGTCCCGCTGGATGCCACGCTGAATTGCAGCAAAATTTTGCTCGGAATTTTCAGCAACACCGCACTCGTCGGGGCCAATATATCCTTTGCGGTCATCAAAAGAATGCCCCGAAAGCAGAATAAGCTTGGTTCCTGGAACGAAGTCGGCTACTCGTCCTCCATGAGGAAGTTCTCCATCGATCGGTCCTAAGTATGTATCTCCGATTACTTCGTGCCCTTGTAGCACAGCGTTATTCTTCAAGCTCGATATTGGGCGATATTTTATCCATCGATAAGAACCATCCATTTCATGAGTTGTGCGCGTCGAAATCACCTCTGCAATGGCGGCATATTTGTAATCCCTGCCAATGACTTCCAACGGAAGCCGACAAATATCTTGGGATGCTTCGGAGCGCAATGGAATGGCTTTGTCTTGCTGGTAGAGACGCACAGCGCTAGGCATCATCTCCGCAGGTGTTTCACACTCGAACAGGCGTGTGATGCAGTCGAGATTAAAATCGAACAACTGCTGCACAATTGCTGGATCGGCGAAGGGAGTGAAATACGCACCAATCGCACGGCATCCACTACAAATACCTGCAATCTCGGCACTATATTCAGTGTGGCGTATCAGAAAATTATTTTGTGGCCTCATTGAAAGCCAAGACCTATTCTCCCAAAATCGAGTAACTCCATCGGCAGATCCAATTAAATTTTCGCCATAATCCTTATCTCCTTCATAGTGTCGCGGATTCAAACCGGTGGCGACATCGTATGCTTTGGTCCAGATAATCCCATTCCTTACTTTAATACCGCCATAAATCAATGCCTGTCTACCGCCCAATGTTCTGAATGGTCTATGGAACCATTGACAACACTTGCGCGGAGCGAACCTCATCCCGCCTGTGGACCAAAAATAAATAGGCTCAGAGCTAGCGGCGTCCTGAAGGAGAACATAGTAATCGCACCGCTCCGCTGTACATAAGCCTTCATGAGCCCCCCATTCGCCCCAGCGCTTCATGAATCTTTGCGCGTCTACCCACGTGCTCTTACCCATCTGAATCTCACGGATATCCTCGAGCAACCGCTCTGCCCGCCAGCGCAGAATGTACTGCTCTACTTGTACAAAGGCAAACAATCCGGCGAAGAAAACGAAGAGCACAATGCCGGTCATACGCAAGAGTCTACCCCAACGCCTTCGCAATGTCATATCTTGGTAGACACCGGATGCAACAAATTTGTTCCTGAAATCCCTACAGTTGAATCTTCACCGGCCAGGTCTTCCAAATCTCCGCGCAGTAATCCTTGATCGCGCGGTCGGAGGAGAACTTGCCGATGCGCGCCACATTCAGGATCGACATCCGCGTCCACAGTTCCTGGTCTTTGTAGGCCGCGCTAACGCGATCTTGGCAATCAACATACGACTGATAATCGGCCAGCAGCATATACTCGTCGCGATCCAGCAGTGAATTAATCAGCGGCTCAAAGAGCGTTCGGTCACCGCGCGAAAACTCCCCGCTCGACAGCGAAACCAGCACTTCATGCAGCATCGCATTGGACTCGAAGATTGAGCGTGGATTGTAACCCTCGGCCCTGCGCTTTTCCACATCGGGCGTCGTCAAACCAAACAAGAAGAAGTTTTCCGCGCCCACCTCCTCACGAATCTCGACGTTGGCTCCGTCCAGCGTGCCGATGGTCACCGCGCCGTTCATGGCGAACTTCATATTCCCCGTTCCTGAAGCCTCCTTTCCAGCCAACGAAATCTGCTCACTCAAATCCGCGGCAGGATAAACCCTCTGCCCCAGCTTCACGCTGTAATCCGGCAAAAACACCACCTTCAGGCGGCTGCGCACCAGCGGATCAGAGTTGATTGCCTCGCCTACCGAGTGAATGAGCTTGATGATCAGCTTGGCCATGCGGTAACCCGGTGCGGCCTTTCCGCCAAAGATGAAGGTACGCGGCACAATCTCCGCATCTGGATCGCGCTGAATGCGCTTGTAGAGCGTGAGAATGTACAAGATCAGCAAATGCTGGCGCTTGTATTCATGCAGCCGCTTCACCAGCACATCAAAGATCGACTCGGGATCTGTGGCAATCCCCAACTGGTCGTGAATATACCCCGCCAAATGCAGTTTGTTCTGGCGTTTGATGGCGCGCCACTCCTCGGCAAACTCGGCGTCCTCCACCAGCGGTTCCAGCCTGCGCAACTTGTCCAGATCGCGCGCCCAGCCCGCGCCTAAGCGCGCGGTGAGCAACTGCGCCAGCCGGGGATTGCTCAGCGCCATCCAGCGCCGCGGCGTTACGCCGTTGGTCTTGTTGCTGAACTTCTCTGGCGTCAGCGCGTAAAAGTCGCTTAACACATTAGTCTTCAGCAACTCCGTATGCAGCGCCGCCACGCCGTTGATGGCGTGCGAGCCGAGCGCCGCCAGGTGCGCCATGCGCACATACTTCTCGCCATCTTCATTGATGAGCGAGAGCCGCCGGACTCGACCGTCATCGCCGGGAAACTTCTGCCGCACCCGCTCCAGATGGCGCGCATTGATGTCGTCAATGATCTCCAGATGGCGCGGCAGCAGCGAGCCGAAAAGCCCCACCGGCCACTGCTCCAGCGCCTCAGGCAGCAGCGTGTGATTGGTATATGAGAGCGTGTTTTCGGTGACGTGCCAGGCCGCATCCCACTCCAGCTCATTCTCGTCGATCAGCAGGCGCATCAGCTCGGCCACGGCAATCGCCGGATGCGTATCGTTCATCTGAATGGCAAAGTTGCGATGCAGCTCGGCCAGCGGACGATGCTGCGTGAGCTGAATCTTCAAAATGTGCTGTAAGCTGCATGAAACAAAGAAGAACTGCTGCAACAGGCGCAACTGTTTGCCTTGCACGCCTTCGTCATTCGGATAAAGAATCTTGGAGATATTCTCGCTGGAGACCTTGTCAGCCACCGCGCCCAAAAAATCTCCCTGGTTGAAGCTGCCAAAGTCAAAGCTCTCCACCGCCTGCGCCGCCCACAAACGCATTGTGTTCGCGGTGTTCGTCCGGTAGCCGAGGATCGGCGTATCGTGTGGCACGCCGCGCACCAGACGCTGCGGAATCCACTTCACCCGCTCCTTGCCTTTGCTGTTGGTGTACCGCTCGGTGCGTCCGCCGATCTTCACCTCGAAGGCATCCTCGGGCCGCTCGAGGGCCCAGGGATTGCCCAGCCGGAGCCACTTGTCAGTCGATTCCACCTGCCATCCGTCGCGAATCTGCTGGTCGAAGATGCCATACTCGTAACGAATCCCATAGCCGATCGCCGGAATGTCCAGCGTGGCCAGCGAATCCATGAAGCACGAGGCAAGGCGGCCCAATCCGCCATTGCCCAGGCCCGGCTCTTCTTCCTGCTCGATGAGCGTATTCAGATCAATCCCCAACTGGCGCATTGCCTGCTCGGTCTCGTCGTAGATGCCCAGATTGATCAGATTGTTGGCCAGGTGCGGCCCGGTCAGAAACTCGGCCGAGAGATAGCAGACCACCCGCACATCCTGCGCCTGGTAGTTCTTCACCGTCTGAATCCACCGCTCCACCAGGCGGTCACGCACCGTATGGGCCAGCGCCATGTACAGGTCATTCACCGTTGCTCGCTCGGTCGACCGCCCCTGCACAAAAAACAGATTGTCCAAAAACGATTGCGCCAACGCCTCAACTCCCAGCGCGGTTCTCTGACCTTTTTGCGATCCAATCAGCGGTAACTTCAGGTTTCCAATCTCGGTCATCGTTCCCCTCGTCCTTTGAAAATGAGTGCAGTTCCATTCAACATAAGCGCGGACGAAGCGGAAGGGGATGAATATTTGGCGAAGTGAGCGAGGCAATTCTATGAATGGTCCAATTCGAGATACAAAATGCCGTTTTGGTCAGCGGTGTCGGCTCGTAACTCTCTGCGATAAGCTAAGAAAAAGGTGCATGATGAAGATCATCCTGGGTATCGACGCTGGAGGAACCCACACCCGCGCCTCCATTATGGCTGAGAACAAGCTGCTGGCGCACGCGGTGAATGGCTCCATCAAGCGCCTGCGCGTCGGCGCCGAGGCTGCCGAGACGAATCTGCGCGCCCTGCTCAAAGAGGTGTATGTGCAGGCCGGAGTCGGTGCCATCGATGCGGCTTCGATGGGCGTTGCCTCGGCCTCCATGCCCGGCACAGCCGAGTGGATTCAGGCGGTCTTCCATGACTTCGGCGTCCAGCGCTCTGAGGTGGTTGGCGACGAGGTGATCGCCCTTGACGCGGCTTTCAGGGGAGGCCCCGGCATCCTGCAAATCGCCGGAACGGGTTCCAACACCATTGGCCGCGCGCCCGATGGCACGCGCGAAACGGCAGGCGGCTGGAGCTCCCGCCTGGGCGACGAAGGCTCCGGCTACTGGATCGGCGTCAACAGCCTGCGCCGCGCGCTTCATGCCTATGACCGCGAGCAGCCCACGCAAATCATCCGGCGCGTGAGCGAAGTCTGGAGTACGCCTACGATGGATGCCTTTATCAATAAAGGCGATGGAAGCCCCGCGCCGGACTTTGCAGCACTCGCGCCTCTCATCCATGAGTTGGCTGAAGGTGGCGATCCGGTTGCCAAGGAAACTCTCTCTCAAGCCGCCGCGGATCTCGTCGAGTTTGTTCTGCTGGTCCGCTCCAAGCTTCACCGTAAACACCAGATCACCGGCGAACTTCCCGTGGCCTGGACCGGAGGCGTCCTTGAACATATGCCACTGGTCCGCAATGCCTTCTTCGCAAGCCTCCGTTCCGCCGCCCCCGATATGCCTGTAGCGCAACAGGCCGCAGTTTCCCTGGAAGGTGCCCTCTGGCGCGCTCAGCGGTTGGCAGAGGCCGATTAATTATCTGCGGTGAAGCCAGCCATCAGCGGGCTTGCTTTTCGTACACCGGAGTTTTTTGGTTTCCTTTAATCAGAATTTAAATAACGGGCACCCGCTTTTATGAAAGGGCGATTTCCGACCCCAGACGCACTCAGGGCGCAACCGGATGGCTGCGCCCTGAGGGGTTGAAGTGATCCAAACGAACTAGGCGTTGGTGTGGGCCGGTCCGCTCATCTTCTCTTCGATGGCCGCCTGCGCCGCCGCCAGCCGCGCCGTCAGCAGACGGAAGGGCGAGCAGGAGACGTAGTTGAGACCAATGCGGTGGCAGAACTTGACGGACTCAGGATCGCCGCCATGCTCGCCGCAGATGCCCAGCTTGACGTTGGGACGGGTCTTGCGGCCCTTGGCGACGGCAATCTCAAGAAGCTGTCCAACGCCCGCCTGATCCAGGGTGGCGAAGGGATCCTGCTTGAAGATGCCCGCCTTCATGTAAGCCGGCAGGAACTGGTTGATGTCGT
>CAZYCV010000102.1:0-12873 GCA_964645305.1 uncultured Occallatibacter sp.
TAAAGAGGTTGCCCGCCCCCTTGCTGCTTCCCAGCCACAGCGTATAGCCGGTGGCCCCGCTAACCGGCGTCCAAGAGAAGCTCTGGCTGGCGTTGCTCAAGATTGACCCGGCGGGGGGAGCGTTGAGCGTGGCAGGTTCGGTCTCAGTATAGGTATAGTTGACGCACTGCCACGCGTTGCCAATATAGGAGCAGAGCTGCACATAAAGAATTGCGCCGTTCATGGGTAGATTGCCAACGCTGATCGAGGTGCTGTTCTTCAGTATGCCGGACTGGTAGAGGTTTCCGGCTCCTTGCGACGTGCCCACTTCGATCTTGTATTGCGTTGCGCCGACGCCGGCCGACCAGATAAAGGAGGCACTGGGTCCGGTGAGGGTGGTTCCGGGCGTGGGGCTGGTCAGCAAGGCGGGTAAGGTGGTGGCCGTAAAGGGAGTGGATTTCGCCGTCAGACTGGTGGAGAGGTTCAGTGCCAGGGTTGCCGTCAGTTGATTGCCGATGGTGGCCGAAGAGAGGATCAGGTCATTGAAGACGGCCGTTCCTGCCGAGAGATTCACCTTGGTGATTCCGGTCAGCAGCACGGTGCGGGCGGAGGCGGAGACGGTGGAATTTGCCGCCGCCGCCAGTACGCCGCTTTCGGTCACAGTGACCACGGGCGCCGGTGTAAGCGGCACGCCGTACGACCCATTGGCCGGCGGTTCGGTGGTGAAGGCCATCGCATAGTGACTCTGCACCGCGCCCGCGTCCACGCAAGGCTCGCTGGCCGAGTAGCCGGGGTAAGACGATTCGGCGCGCGGCAAGCCTCTTTGGTCGGTGGGGATGCTGCCGGAGAGGTTGGCGGCCAAACCGCCGCAGATGGCCAACGAGCCGGGCTGCGGAAGCTGAGTCTGCGTTGCACCGCCGTAATTGCCCAGCGGAGCCAGATCGGCTGGAACCAGCGAGGTGGCGCTGGGATCGGTTCCAATCAGATTGCCGCCGCCATCGGTGTAGCTGCCATACATATCCGCGTACTGATAGCCGGCGCTGTTGCCGGCCACAATGCTGTTGGCTATGGTCGCCGTGCCGCCGTTGTTGGAGATTCCGCCGCCCAGGTAATCGCCATAGTTGCCGCTGATCGTGCTCCGCGTAACGGTCACCGTGCCGCCGTTGCTATTGGAAATTCCGCCGCCTTCTCCATATTGGCGGGTGGCGTTGCCGGAGATGGTGCTGTCGGCCACCGTCACCGCGCCGCCGCCAAGGTTGACGATGGAACCTCCGGTGTTGCCGGAGATGGTGCTGGCGTTCACGGTCAAGTTGGAACCCACCGTGACAATTGCGCCGCCGGAGTTGCCGGAGATCGTGCTCTGCTCCAGAGTCACGTTGCCCGCGTAGCCAATCCAGATTCCCCCGCCGTTGCCGGTTACGGTGCAGTTCTGCAAGCTGATTACGGCTCCATAATCCAGATAAATGCCGCCGGAGCTGCCGGTCGCGTAGCCGTTCGTGATGGTCAGGTTGGCAAGGATCAAGTTGACGCCGTTCACCATCAGGACGGGGAAGCTGCTGGTTGGCCCACCGCCGCTCAGCGTGACCGGATTCTGCGCCGCCGCCGTTCCGGTGATCGTGGTGTTGGTGGGGACGGTCAGCGAGCCGTTCAGGTTGATGGTGTTCTGCGCCGCCGAGTTGCTGGAGCTGAAGGCCGTCGAGTCAAAGCTGATGTTGGCTGAACCCAGGTTTGCCGCCTCCAGCAGAGCGTCGCGCAGGCTGCACGATGCGTCTGTCCCCGTGCCCGACGTGCTCTGAGGGGTGCAATTCGAGGCCGCGCCCGCATCGTCCTGATTGGTGGTCACCACCAAATCCGGCGCAAGGCTCGCCGTCAAATTGAACTGCTCATTGTAGACGGGACTGTTATAACCCTCCTGAGCGAGCACATAACTCGAGATTGGCGCGGTCAGCGTCGGGCTGGTCACCGTCCCAGTGAAGAGCTGCTCGGCAGAGTTGCCGTCGTTGTTCACCAGCATGGTGGTTTCACTTTGGCTGGTGAAGATGGTCAGTCCACCATCGGCGCTGGAAAGGTAAAAATTCACCTGCGCGTTCGGATAAAGGCTTCCGTTCACGCTCACCGCAACGTTGTTGAAGGTGGCGCAATTGCCATAGAATGCGCAACTGGCGGCGGCGGTTGGCTGCTGCGGAAGCGAAAACGTAATGGTGTCGGTTCCTGAAGTCAGGGTGTAATTCACATGGGCGGCTACTGCGGAGGCACTGGCCATGGCGAGGACAAGAATCGTTGCGCAGTCAATGAATTTTTTCACAGTATTCCACTCTTTCTTAGGAAAGTTCGGTCGGGAGTCAATGAGGCGGGGAAGCCACGGATTCCAAGCAGATTCTTATCTACTTGAGAATCATCCAAATTATAGGGTTAGATTCAAACAATGCACAACAAAATTCGATAAATTGATTTCAATACTTACTCAATCAAATCCGTCCGGAATAATCCAGGGGATCTTCAATCCCATTCTCGCGGAAGCCCTTTTGCCGCAGCAGGCACGAGTCGCATTGGCCGCACGGGTCGCCCAACGCGCCCGGATCGTAGCAACTGCTGGTCAGGCTGTAATCCACGCCCAGCTCCAATCCACGCGCGATGATCTGCGCCTTGGTCAGCGCAATCAGCGGCGTGTGAATGGTGAGCCGCTGCCGGCCCTCGACGCCGGCCTTCGTCGCCAGATTCGCCATGCGCTCATAGGCTTCAATAAACTCCGGGCGGCAATCCGGATAGCCGGAGTAATCGAGAGCGTTCACGCCGATAAAGATGTCGCTCGAGCCAAGCACCTCGGCCCAAGCCAGCGCAAAAGAGAGAAAGATGGTGTTGCGCGCGGGCACATAAGTGATCGGAATATCGTGGCTCATCTCGTCGGCCGAGCGCCCCTTGGGAACCGCAAAGTCCCCGGTCAGCGCCGAGCCGCCAAAGACCCGCAGATCGATCTTGGCAATGCGGTGATCGGCCACGCCGACAGAGGCCGCCACGCGCCGCGCCGCCTCCAACTCGACGATGTGCCGCTGGCCGTAAGAGAACGAGAGCGCGTAGAGTTCATAGCCCTCACTACGGGCAATCGAAAGCACCGTGGCCGAGTCCAAGCCACCGCTCAACAGCACCACCGCGCGTTTGGTTTCAGGCACCATAACTCTTCCCCCACAACCCTTCTTTGGCAATCTGGAAACGCTGGCTTTGGCAATCTGGTAAGGCCGACATTGGCAATCTGGAAAGGCCGGGTGCCCCACCCTCGCCGCGTCTTTGTTTTTGCGGCTAGGGTGGGGGTTCTTCCCTGTAACTTATTTCAAGTCCCCGCCCTTGCCGATATCCATCGACGGCGGCAGCGGATTGTCGGCGTCAATCGAGGCGGCGATGCACTGCTCCAGCAGCCCCTTGGCCTCCAGAATAAACTCAATCGCGTCGCGTCCCGCGCCCTCGCCGCCCCGGTGCGGAGTCACAAAATGCGCCTCGGCCTTCACCTGCTCGCGCGCATTGGCCACGGCCACGGCCAGCCCGCAGACGCGCATCACCGGCAGGTCGATCACGTCGTCGCCCACATAGGCGATCTCCTCCAGCGTCACGCCCTCCAGCGCCATAATCTCCCGCACCGGGCGCATCTTGAAGGCCTCGCCCTGGTAAACGAACTCCAGCTTGAGGTCGCGCATCCTCAGAGCCACCGTCTCCGAGATGCGCTTGGTGATGACGCCCACCTTCATCCCGCCAAGCCGCGCCAGCGTAATGCCCGCGCCGTCATGCGCGCTGTAACCCTTGGCCTCCACCATTTTAGTGGTCACGGAACCGTCCGGCCCCGCCACCGGAACCGGAATGATCCAGATGTTGCCGTTGGTCAGAACGCCATCCACGTCAAAGAGAATAATCTTGATGCGCCGCGCGCGATCCTGCGCTGTAAGTGTCATGTAGAGATTTTATCAAGATAACGGTTCGCGCCGGGCGCTATTCTGATTTCACGATGCGTAATCCAGGAATCCGGACGAAGTCCTTGTCGTTGAGCGTGGCAACATCGTAACCAAGCTGCAATGCAGTGACGCCAATCGCCAAATCTTCAAAGGCGAGCGTAAAGCCGAGGGATGCCTGCTGGCCTTCGATGCGTCCTGCTGTTCGTGCAATCTCAATGGTGATGGGATAGATACGAATTTCCTGGCAGAGGTGGTCAATAAATATCAGACGCTTTTGTTTACGGGCCAATTCCTTTGCGCGGTATGCTCCATGCATCAGTTCGGCGATGGTGACAACTGAGAGACCGAATGGGGTTTCGCCATAGAGAGCATAGAGTTGTTCAAGGATCTCAAGATCGTCCAAGCCCCTTCGCTCGGCCGCAATCAGAATGCTCGTATCGAGGATCAATCCCATGCTGGCGGCGTCCAAGGCTTGCGATTGTGGATGATTTCAGCCACATCCTCGGCGAAATCCGCATCAAGCACCGGCGATTCGCCGGTCTCCAAGCGAAGTTTGCGAGCGATTTCGATCGATTCAGAGATGGTGCGGGGCGCAGGCTCCGCCGAGCGCAGGACGGCTGGAGGATACGCGCCATCCTCGATGATGATCTCCGCGCCGGAACGCACCATGGCCATCAAGCCCGCAAAGTCGCGGGATGCGTCCAAGCCTGAGATGTGAATCGTCGCCATGGAATGATTGTACCCCGATCTGAAATCAATGCACAATAAAGCTCTGGTGCGCTGTTTCGATCTTTTCGGTGGGAACGATGTAGCCTACTTTTTGCAGCTCTGTAATATCCCATATGGTAGCTTGCGGTGGGATAAACTCAACCCAATACTCGACGATTCCAGGCTTGAGGCCTTCAATGCGTTTACGGATATTTTCGCTTGATGCGATGTACTCTCCCGGACGAAGGTGAATCCCTTCATCTCGGATACGGCTGGTAAGACTGGGCATTTCGCCTTCTCCACAACCAAAACCCCATCCTGTGCCATCATGATTCTCAGAATGGATCGATCTCCATTCAAGATGAATAAAAATAGACCCATGTTGCGGCAAGCAGCCAATCACAGGCATTGGCATATCGACAGCCACATTACCCACATTCTTAACCGTGACGCGTAGAACAGAAGGGTAGCCTTCTTCCGTTGTGGCGGCGACTTCCATCGTCAATTCCAGTTGCGCTGGATTGGCCTGCTTCTCCGGTTTCTGCTGCGCAGAAATCACCGATGCATACAAACCTACACATAGCGCCGCGATGGCCGTCCACCCGGCTTTCCTCATGCCATGAACTCCTTGCTATACATAAGACGGTATCAAGCAGGTTTTGGTGCTCGGTTGATGATCGTGCCGTGACTGCATACATGAACGTCGCCAAATTGCTAATCTTCAATGCCCGATCAACAATCTACACCAGCCTCTTATCCATCTTGCAATCGACCGGCAACCCAATTTTGATCCTGGAGAAAAGTCCGTGCGCCGGATTCAGAATGTAATTCCGCTCCTCCGGAACCACCGCGCTCGGAACCGAGAGTACCGGCCTATCGCCGTCCACAGTCCACGCATCGCCGAGAATCTGGGTGTCTATGGAAGGCGGCTCCCGGTCCCAGTTCTTCGGCAGAGACTCGTCTCCGAGCGCCTCGACAAGCTCCTCTTCGAAAGCTGCAGGAATCAGGACGAAATCAAAGATCGGCTCCGCCCTGCGCAAGTGCACCAGCACTTCCAGAATCGCCAATGAACGCGACTGGGCCAGGTAGACAGCCGAGACTCCCGGGCGATTCCACCGGCCACCAAATTGCCGCGCCCCTTCGCCAGTAAACGCCTCCGCCGCAAAGCGTCTTTGCGTAATGCGCCACGCTTCGATCAAGAAAAGACTCCGTGTTCCAGCCGTCCAATCAGATTGCGCACCTCGCGCGCGCCGTAATCACTTTGCGCATAGTCGATTGGACGCGCATGATTCAGCCCTCTGACCGGCGCGGTCAGCCAGTCGCGCGTGGCATCGGAGTCTCCGCCGAAAAGCTGCAAGGCCGCCGCATGAATCTCCATTAGCCGCAGCATTCTCTCTGATTCATCGCGCAGAAAAATTCCAACCGTGCGCCGCCGCGCGAAGGTCCGCTCCGGCAATCCCAAAAACTCAGCCACCTGCTGAGCAGAAAACCCGGACTCCACCATGAACCGCGAAACCCGAACCCAGCTTAAACCCGCCTGCAAAAGCTTCAGAATGGAGGAGGTATCTGATTTGCCTGGAATCAACTCCGGAACCAAGAGAGCCTCCTCCTCCAATAGGGAGGTGCTGCTTAGCGAAGCCTTCTCAAAACGCTGGTAGTTTGAGGTTGCCATATTCCGAGTCTAGTCCTTTGTCTGCCAAAATGGCAAGAAAGATTTACATAAATGGCAGATTTACAGTCTTGCATCGGCACGCGGACAAGGCGATAATACGCACAGCAGCGGTTTCTTCGAACGAAACAGAGAGAGCCATGAGCGCGCAGCCCAGCCAACCCGAGTACGTGATCCTCTACGAGCGGGCCTTCAAGGAGTTCGGCGCTCATGCCTTGTGGAATCTGCGCCGCTTCGATGCGCCTTCCCAGGACGATGCGCTGGTCGTGGCGCGCGCCTTGCGCATCGAGGGCGATCTTACTGCCCGTCGCCTGGCCGAAGGAATCGAGCAAGCCTGCCATGCCGCTGTCTAATCTGCAAATCGAAATTCTCCGGCTGCTAGCCCGGCATCGCAGCCCGGAGAGCTATGTCGGCGGTTCAACGCCGCTCAACCGCAACACGCTCCGCCAAAGCGGCGACATCGACATCTTTCATGACCGGGAAGAGCGTGTAGCTGAAGCTGCACTCGACGATGCGCGCGTTTTGCAGGCAGCAGGCTACAGTGTCACTTGGTTGCGCCAGCTTCCTTCCATCCACACAGCGCAGATCGGCATCGGGAATGAGCTGACCCGCCTGGAGTGGGTAGCTGACAGCGACTATCGCTTTTTTCCAGCCCATCCGGATGAGGTCTTCGGTTATGTGCTTCATGAAGTTGATCTGGCATTGAACAAAGCCATGGCCGCTGCCGGACGTCGTGAGGTGCGCGACATTGTCGATCTCGTAACCACCCACGAGACTGTCCTTCCGCTGGGCGCTATCGTCTGGGCTGCGGTGGACTTATCACCGGGTTTTACCCCCGAAGGCTTGCTTGCCGAGATTCGTCGCAATGCCCGCTATTCAGCCGCCGAGTGGAAGGCTCTTGTGACCGCCGAGCCAATCGATCCGGCAGACATCCTCGTCCGTCTACGCGCTGCGCTTGAGCAAGCCGAAGCTTTTGTCGCCCGAATGCCCACCGCGAAAGCTGGCCTGCTCTTCCTGGAGAATGGCCGCGCGGTGCAGCCCGACCCGGAGCATCTGGAGCGTTACCAGACTCATGCGGGAGAAAGGCGCGGCCACTGGCCAGCCAGCGCTGAAATCTCCTCCGCCATGCTGGAGCGGTATCAGCAGAGACCCGGACATTAGGTATCTTGGATTCCCGCGCGCCGGACCTGTCGTTATTCAATCAGCCGTGATGAATGGCTTTGGTCCATTCTCACTTGTTGCGTTGACAAAAGGTGAAAGGAAGTCCAGAGGATTTGCAGCGGGTCTACCCAACAGGTATCCCTGCACCTCATCGGCGCCCAGAGCCTTCACAATCTCCAGTTGCTGCTCAGTTTCCACCCCTTCGACAATCACCCTCATTCCCATGTTGCGGGCCAAATCAACGATGGTGCGCAGGATCGATTCGCTTTCCGGCTTGAGCCCCAGATTCGCGACAAACGAACGGTCGATCTTGAGAGCGTCAAAGGGGAGCGAGGGCAGGTAGCTCATATTTGAGTAGCCTGTGCCAAAGTCGTCGATGGCCATGCTGATGCCCATCGATTGCAGACGAATCATGGTCTTGGTGCTGCAATCGGCAGCGATCAGCATGGCCGATTCGGTCAGTTCCATCTGCAGCAACTGCGGGTTCAGGCCAACGCACTGGAGTATATCGCTGACATCTTCCACAAAATCCTTGTTGCGCAGTTGAATTCCAGAGACATTGACGGCCACCGGGATGGGATAGCCCGTCAGCTTTTGCCAGCGCAGCGCCTCCCGGCAGGCTTGCTCCAGGATGAATGAGCCGAGCGAGGCGATCATCCCGCTCTCTTCGGCAATCGGAATGAACTTGTTGGGCGGGATGGGGCCAATCGCCGGATGCATCCACCGGGCCAGCGCTTCAAAGCGCACCAGGCGTCCGCTGATCAGATCAAACTCCGGCTGAAAGACCAGGCTGATCTCGTCGCGCGCCACCGCGCCGCGCAGCAGATTCTCCAGCGTCAGCCGTTCGTGAACCAGGAAGCCGATCTCCGGTGTGTATTGGATGAACCGGTTCTTTCCCTCGCGCTTGGCGGCATACATGGCGCTGTCCGCCTGTTGCAAAAGCTGTTCGGCGTCCACCGAATCATCGGGATAGATGCTGATGCCGATGCTGGCCCCAATCGTCAGTTCGTGGCCCTTCACCTGGAAGGGATGGGAGATTGATTTGAGCAGGTTGGTCGCCACCAGCGCGGCGTCTTCCCTGGAATAGAGTCGGTCCAGGATGACCAGGAATTCATCGCCGCCCAGCCGCGCAAGCAGATCTCCCTCGCGAATCCACGAGCGCAGGCAAGAGGCCATCTGCACCAGCAGCGCGTCGCCCACCTGATGCCCCAGGCTGTCATTCACCTGCTTGAAGCCATCCAGATCAATATAGAGCAGGGCAAAAAGGTTCTCTTTCCGGCGCGTCCGGCTGACCATGCTAGAGATCTTCTCCATCAGGCATCGGCGATTGGGCAGGCCGGTCAGCGGATCATTCAGAGCCTCGTGAACCGCCGCGTCCCGCGCCTTCTGCAACTCGGCCTGATTCTCCCGGAGCAGGGTCACATCAATGGCCGTGGTCTCGTAGACGACTCCCTCCGGCGTGGGTACGGGGGTGATGTTCTCCAGCAGGCGGACGATGGCGCCATCGCTGCGCAGCAGGCTGGCGTCGCAATTGCTGAGCGGTTCTTCGCCCAGAGAATCCTTCAACTGCGCCCGGCGCGCCTCATCCACCTCCAGATCCCAATACGAGCGGCCGATCAGCTCCTCGCGTGAGCTGAGACCGAGCATATTCACAAAAGCCTGATTACATTCGGTGATCCGGCCATCGGGCTGCCAGGTATAGACGGCCGCCTGATTGCGCTCAAAGAGCCGCCGGAAGCGGTTCTCCAGCCGCGCCTCGCTCTCCAGTCGCGCGCGAATGATCTCGGTCTGCTTGCGCGTGGTTCGCTTCAATTGCGTAATCCAGATGATGGCAAACAACACGCAAATGCCTGCCCCAAAAAGGATGGCCAGCCCGGTCTTGAGCGTCAACCAGCCGGTATCTTTCAGCACCTCCATATCGGCCGGCGAAGCCACCAGAATCATCAGGGATTCAGGCCACTCCGGTGATCCACCCTGAATCAGCGCGATGCCTTTGACCTCCAGCACGGAGTCGCGCGTCAGGCCGACCACCGCGCGGGTAACCTCGCTGCGCGGCAGAACTGCGTTGAAGCGCTGCCCTTCACTTTCCAGTTGGTAAACAATCTCCGTGTCACTGGCGCTCTGATCGATCAGGCGCGCTTTGAAGCGCACCAACTTGCCGTGCAGGGAGCGCTTGACCGCTTCGGCGGCAGAGTTCAAGGGCAGCGGAGCAATGACGGCGGACTTGGGTTGCGCGCTGTCAATGCGCACCAACGAATCCGAAAGCTCAAGGCCAAAAGCCCCGGGAGCCGAAAATCCCACCGCGTCCACCGTATCTCCCACATGGACAACAAATTCCTTCCACGTTTCCACAAAAACGCTGCCCGAAGTGTCTTGTAGATAGAACAGTCCTGGAGACTGCCAGATCACCACGCCGCGCAGATGCATCGGGCCCGCAAAGCGCTCGTCGGCTTCCGATGAGCGCAGTTCGTGAATCGGCAAGGGGGCGGAAGAGAAGCCGCCAGAAGACGGCGTTTCAACTTGAATGTCTTTGAGGCTGTTGACATGAATTTCAGCGGCAATGCGTTTGTAGTTCTCATCGACGTGGCGGGCAGCCACGCCCGTCACCCGAACCGTAGCCCCCACCAGGCTTTGCACCGTTGGGCTGTCTGCCTCGGGTATAAAAATCCAGATCACCTTTCGGCGATCATGGACGCGGAAACAGATGCGGTCGTAATCGCGTTCGCAGGGGTGCAGCACGCCCTCGGTAACCACGCGAGAGCTCTCCGCCTCTCCGGCGTCCAACTCGGCAACTGTCTTCGGCTTTGGCTTGGGAAGCACGCGGCGCCCCAGAATATCGATTTTGGGCTGCGCGATGGCCGGGCCAGACTCATTTGCGGTGGTTACCGCGCTGATATGAATCAGCGCGCCTTCCGGGTATTTTTTAGTTGTGCCATGAACGTCAATGTAAGTTGCGCCGGTTGCATCCTGCACAAACAAGCCGCCCCATACCGGATCGGAATAGAGGACAACCGCATCCAGTGCTACCGGATAGGCCCGTGCGGCCTCCGTTTTGCTCAGGCTGAAGACCTCACTCACCGAGCGCCGAACCGGCAACTGCCGGGATGCATGGTCACTTTGCGAAAGAGCGCAAAATGGAAGCAGCAGAACCAAGGCGCAACTCAGGGCATGGGCTTGCTGCACAACATTGTCGCGCATAACGCCATGGAGTTTCCTACGCATACCTTGACCGGCCATTCGTACCCGGCAGCGCATTTGCACTTTTTTGCACTGCTTCAGAGCCCTACCTTTTACAAATAATCTTCCAGCAGCATCCTCCATGTACAGATGAAAATGCAAATGTTTATAACCAAGGTTTGAAAACTCCAAGAATGGAACGGTCTTTGGCGCCTGGGTGCCGGGTGCCCCATCTCCCGATTCTCGGAGATGGGAGACGGCTAACCCAAGAGCGAGCGCAGAGAGAGCCGCTGGCCCCACCGCAGTTGGTTACCGATTGGAGGCAGGAATGTGCTTTTCCCAGCGCTCCTCGTGGCGGTCGTCCCGGAAGACGGCGCTGACCCGGCCTCCGGCATCGCGTTCAAAGCTGAGGCGGGTGAGGCTGGAGCCGTTGGGATAGAAAAAGAGAGTAGGAGACTCGGCGGCCAGCTCGGCGGCTTCTCCCTGAGGATTCTTTTCATAGAGCTGATCGCCCTGCCGGTAGAGGATGGCGGTGGTGTGGCCCAGGGCGTCGCGATAGTCGCCGCAGAGCGCGTCCAACTGCGCCATGGTCAGCTTGATAGCCGGTGGATGGAGCGGAACCAGAAGCCGCTCGGTGGTTGCCGGCAGCTCTGCGTGGGAATCAAGGTGATGCGCGAACAGCCAGCGCGGTAGCTCCGGCTCATTGTAGGCGCGCGTCCAGCAATCGTGCTTCAGGCCTTGATAGACCCATAGCCGCAGGTGACCGCCGGAAGCCTTGAAGGCTTCAAACATGAGCTCGGCCTGGCGCGGAAGAACCACGTTGTCCTCGCTGCCGTGAAAGAGCCACAGCGGGGTGCGTGCCAGGGCGCGGGCGTATGCGGCGGGCAGCGTGGCAACCTCCTGCCAGCGCTCCGGCGCATAGCTCCAAAAGACGCCGCCGGCCACAATGGCCACCGCGGCCCAGCGCTGCGGATAGATGCGCCCCAGCTCCCATGCGCCGTAGCCGCCCATGGAAAGGCCGGTCAGGTAGGTGCGCTGGGGGTCGAGCTGGAACTCTTCAGTCTCCTGATCCAGCGCGGCCATGGCCATGGCAAGCATCTCCGGATCGGTCCAAAAGCTGGTTAGCGGGCACTGCGGCATGACCAGTACGAAGGGCCAGCGCTCCGGGTGGTCGCGCACCGCCTGGGGCAGACCGATCTGTGTCTGCCACATTCCCTCCGCGCCCCGCTCGCCGCGCCCGTGCAGGAAGAGGATCACCGGCCAAGGCTTGTGCTTGTCGCGGTGATAGGCTTCGGGCAGATAAACCTGAAAGCGATACGTTACGCCATGTAACTCAATGGTGCGATTCAAAAAGCCCGTCTCCTGTTTCGGCTGAGGATGTGGCTCATGCCTGGCGCGGCCGTCTGCGCCGCGCATGGACTGCGCAGGCGCAACCGTCGCGGCACAAAGCAGGCCGGCAATCAGGAGACGCGAGAATCTAAGCATATTGTTGTCAGTGATCTGTAGTTCGTTGTCAGTCTACATCCGGGAAGTCCGCGTGGATGCAAGTTTTTTCCGCGGCGCGGGGGTGACAAATGGGATGCGCGTTTTGGGCGAAGGCTCCGATGAAGACGCGCGCCCTGGGTTGGAAGGCTCCGCATCCAGGCTCTCCAGTTCTGATCCATCCACCTCCACCGAGACGCTTTGCATAATCATATCCATGGTCAGAACCACGCGCAGACTATTCTTCTGGCGCACCACCACGCCTACCATCCCGGCCAGAGGGCCGGAGCAAATCCGCGCCCGTTGCCCCACCGTCAGCAGAGTGTGCGGCTCGGCGTGGCGCAGCGGAAGGCCCGAGCGCAGCGCGTCAATCTCCGCGTCCGGCAGTGAAGACGGTTTGCCTCCTGTGCCGTCCACAAAGCTGAGAACTCCAGGCACCTCCAGCACGCGCACGCGCTCTCCGCGCTCAATTCGGACAAAGAGATAGCCGGGAAAGAGAGGAAGGTCCAACACGACCGTTGCGCCGTTGCGCCACTTGCGCCGCACTTGGTAGATAGGCAGATAATGCACAATCTCCCGGATGACCATATACTGACTCACGCGCTTTTCGTGGCGCGGAGAGGTGTAGACGGCGAACCATTGGGGCGCAGGATTCTCCAGCGCGGCATCCATCGAGTGGCCGTTTGTTGGAATATCTTCTGGATGTGGATTCACCGGCAACGCTTTCCCCTGTTCCCTCAGTCCCTATCAGTGAAT
>CAZYCV010000103.1:0-12528 GCA_964645305.1 uncultured Occallatibacter sp.
CCAGACGCGGCCGTAGAAGGCATCCTTCTCGGCCTCAAAGCGGCCCTCGTCTTTGCCTTCCTCCTCGGCGACGCGCTGGTTGCGGCGGCGGGCGCGCTTGAGCGAGGCATCCAGGTCAGGCAGCAGCAGCAGCGTCAAGTCGGGTTGAAGATTGCCGCAGATCAGCCGATGCAGTTCTAGAACCGCTTTGGAACCCAGCTCTCGCCCGCCGCCTTGATAGGCCTCGGTGGAGTCGGTAAAGCGGTCGCAGAGCACGATTCTTCCGGCGGCGAGAGCGGGTTGAATGACTTCAGCGATGGCCTGGGCGCGGTCGGCAAACATCAGAGCCATCTCGGCCATGGGCGCCAGGCCAACGGAGCGGGAGTCCAGCACCAGCGCGCGGATGCGGTCGCCGGTGGCCGTGCCGCCCGGCTGGCGGGTTACCAGCACATCATGTCCGCGCTTTTTCAGCCATGCTGCCAGACGGTTGATTTGCGTAGTTTTACCGGAACCATCCAAGCCTTCGAGGGTGAGAAAGAGTCCGCGCGTCATGGGTTGAGTCTACCACCCAAAGAAAGTGGGAGACGAGTCTGCACTGCTTATGTTACAAGGGATTGAGTGATCCCAATCACCGGAGGCAGACAACTGCACTCCACTGGAGTTGAAAGTGAATCTTCGCACCATCCACAAACTTGCTGTATGCGCTCTCCTTGCGGCTATTTTGTTCGCCACCCGGCAAATCAACGCCCAATACCTGACGCTGGAAGGCCAGACCGGCGGCTTTCTGACGCCCACGGCCTACGTCGTTTACATGGACAAAGGCCAAACATTCTCCCACCCGGCGATTGGCGTGCATTTTATCGACGCCTCCAAGGTGATCGGCGATATTGAGACCTTCAGCATTACCGAGTCCTTTATGGGCCGGGCCGAGGCTGGCTATACGCGCAGCGTGCATCAGCTCGGCAACAGCGGCCCAAGCACCGTGGTGACGGGCAATTTTGTGTTGGGATCAACCGCATCGGCCACCGCGGCGCCGACCACGCCGGATTTCAGCCAGCTTTGGAATGCGAGCGGCATGAATATCTTTCATGGCAAGGTGGTGGCGATCAAAGACGGCCAGTTTGGCCGATGGACGCCCGGCCTGGCGGTGGGCGGCGTGGTACGCACAGGCGACAAGTTTGTCACCGGCGTCCTCTACCAGGAGGATCAGGCTCTGCTGGGAAACACCGTGCCCATCAAGGCTTACACGAATGAGGACATTTATGTAGCCGTGACCAAAACCTGGGACAAAAAGCCGGTTCCCTTTTTGGCGAATCTGGGCTGGAAGGCCACCAACGCTTCGATCTTCGGCATTGGCGGCGAGGCGAACAGGTTTGGCGGACGGTTCTTCGGCGGGCTTGGAATTCCGCTGCCCCTGGGTAAAGGCATTGTGGCCGTACCCTCGGCAGGGTTCACGCAGGAGCCGCGCACCGTCAAAGGCCTTGGCCCGAATCCTCCGGCAGGCATTCCGCTGACGGCCGGGAAGGCAGACCTGCCCACCACGCTGGACTACGCCGTGCGCGTGACCCAGCGGGAGAAGCCGCACTTCGCATTCGATATTGGTATCGGCCAGGTGGCCAGCAATATTGGGACGCTTCCGGCGGCGACCGGCTTGCCGACAGGATATCCTCAGGTCGTTTATATTCCTGTGAATCTGCAGGCGAAGAAGGTTGTCGGCATGGGCCTGAGTTATCGCTACTGAGCAGGGAAGGCTCTCTGAATCCGAATAGAATCCCTCCCCGGCTGGAGTTTATCCGCCGGGGAGGAGGGCCACGCTGCCTGATGCCCGCGCAACTTGCGCCGGGAAAGTGTGTTTGAATGAAGCAAGCGCGGCGATTGGGTCTTCATCGCCGCCAAATTCTGGAGGTTTCACCATGCAACTTCTGCGTTCCTCGCGCTGGATTCTGCTGGCGCTGGTTTTCACCCTGATTCCCCTCTCCTCGCATGCACAGGTTGTGATCAGCGTTGGATTCGCCCCTCCTGCGTTGCCCGTCTACGTGCAACCGCTTCCGCCGTCGCCCGACATGATGTGGACCCCCGGTTATTGGGCCTGGGACCCCAATCAAGCCGACTACTACTGGGTTCCCGGCGCCTGGGTGGCGGCGCCACGTCCCGGACTGCTCTGGACTCCCGGCTATTGGGGCTGGTCCGGCGGACGGTACTTCTTCCATGATGGCTACTGGGGTCCGCATATCGGCTACTATGGCGGCGTCAACTACGGCTTCGGCTACGGCGGCATAGGCTTTGGCGGCGGCGAATGGCGCGGCGGCCACTTCTTCTATAACACCGCTGTAATCCATGTGGACCACAATGACCGGCGTTTTGGCGGCTACGTCTTTGAGGATCGCGCACGCGTGGATAGAGGCTTTGTGGCGCGGGACAGCCATGTGGCCTTCAGTGGTGGCCCCGGCGGCATCCGCCACGATCCAGGCCCGGAAGAGCGCATCGCCGAGCGCGATCATCACGAGAACAAGTCCCCCTTCCAGCAGTCGCACGAGCAGGCAGCCCATGCCGATCGCAGCGCATTCTCCAAGAGCAATGGCGGCCATCCGGCTCATGCAGTGGCTGAAAGGCCACAGGGCGGGCAGAACCACGCCGTTCCGGCGGCGCACAACACTCCGGCGGCCCACAACACTCCGGCGTCCCACCCCGGAGGCGCATCCCATTCCGCGCCGACTTCCCACGCTGCCCCTCAATCCCATGTGGTCCCGGCGACCCGTCCGGCTCCCCAATCCCATGCGGCCCCTCAATCCCATGGGAATCCAGCGTCCCATGCAGCCCCTCAGTCCCATGGGAATCCAGCTTCCCATGCAGCCCCTCAGTCCCATGCGGCCCCGGCGTCGCACTCCACCTCCAAGCCGGAGCCCAGGCACAAATAGCGCGAAGGCATTTTGTCCATGCAGGCTCACGGCTCGCCGTGGGCCTGCGTGCATTGAAGCGCGGTCAACCGTCTTCCGGCTGATGGAAATCTCAAGGATTCCTCCTTTGCGCAGTTTTGCAGGGTAATCAGAAATTGCTATACAGATGAAGCGGCTCTGGGATTATACTTGTCTCCAAGTTGAGTGCAGGCATGCTATTGAGTGCGTGACACCCGTTGACCAGGAATAGTTCTCCCTTTTTTTCCGTGCGACTATTGCCGGGAGAGTGTGTTTTAACCTAACAAGCGCGGCCAATGAACGCAGTTTAAGAGTCATTGCCGCCGAGATATTTGGAGGATTCACGTATGCAATCACTGCGTTCCACACGCTGGCTTCTGCTGGCGCTGATTGTCTTCATGGCTGCTGCCGCACAACAAGCGCTCAGCCAAATCCCAGTAGGCACCACCCGCACTGGAACCTTTGTTTGGGACGGTATGCGGTGGATTCCGGCGGAAGCGCCCCCTGCTCCCGCCCCCATCGCGGTTGCTGAAACTGAGGCCGTCGTTGCCGATACCGCGCCGCCTGAACTGCCTGTCGAAGTGCAGCCTCCGCCTCCCTCCCCGGATCTGATCTGGACGCCCGGTTACTGGCACTTCGGTTTGAATGGTTTTTACTGGGTTCCCGGCGCATGGGTTCCAGCGCCCCACCCCGGTTTGGTCTGGACTCCCGGCTACTGGGGTTGGACCAACGGCCGCTACTTCTTCCATGAAGGCTATTGGGGTGAGCACGTCGGTTACTATGGCGGCGTGAACTACGGCTTTGGCTTCGGCGGCGCAGGCTTTGCCGGCGGCGAATGGCGCGGCGGGCACTTCTTCTATAACACCGCGGTCATCCACGTGGACCACAATGACCGGCGTTTCAGCGGCGTCGTCTTTGAGGATCACGAACGTGTGCAAAGAAGCATCGTTGAAAACCCTCATCATCTAGCCTTTGCCGGTGGACCCAACGGAATTCATCACGATCCGACGCCTGAGGAGACGAGAGCCATCAAAGAGGCGCACACTCCTCCTTCTCCCGTGCAGAGGCAGCGCGTTGAAGCCGCCAAGGTGGACAAGACCGCATACGTCAAGGCCAACGGTGGCCATCCGCCTGCCGCCGCCAAGCCGCCAGCCACTCCTGTTCCCGATGTGAAGAATATGCCGAAGCCTGAACCCAAGGCCGAGCCGGCAGTTCATCCGACACCGACGCCGACACCGGCAGCACATCCAGCAGCGACGCCGACTCCGGCGGGACGCCCAGCAGCGACGCCGACACCGGCGGCACATCCGACCTCGACTCTGGCGCCAGCCACTCATCCAGTATCACCAACGCCGACACCGGCAGCGCATCCAGCGGCAACGCCGACCCCGGCGGGACGCCCGACCTCGACCCTGGCGCCAGCCACTCATCCAGCAGCACCAACACCGACCCCGGCAGCGCGTCCGGCACCGACGCCGACCCCGGCAGCACATCCAGCAGCAACGCCGGCGGCCCATCCGACCCCGACACCGGCTGCGCACTCGGCGCCGGCATCAAAACCAGCGTCCAAGGAAGATCCGAAGAAGAAGAAGTAGCGCGGTTGCTCACTAGAATGCAATCAGGCCCACGGTCAACCGTGGGCCTGATTGCATTCAAGAACATCCTGCGATGTTGGTTGTCTCATCCCGGAGGTTTGTCTGGGACAAAAGCGCCGGATGATGATGCGCGAGTCTGAATCGAAACAAGCGTGGACCGGGAGGTCCACGCTACAGCCGACCGGGAGGTCGGCGCTACGGTCTGCCAGGAGGTCGGCGCTACGGTCTGCCAGGAGGTCGGCGCTACGGTCTGCCGGGAGGTCGGCGCTACGGTCTGCCGGGAGGTCGGCGCTACGGTCTGCCGGGAGGTCGGCGCTACGGTCTGCCAGGAGGTCGGCGCTACGTCTGCCGGGAGGGTCGGCGCTATGGTCTGCCGGGAAGTCGGCGCTACACTTTCATGCACGGCGGGTCAGTGATAGTGACGATTAACTTTAATGGAACGGCGAAAGAGGCCGATAGATGAGGAGAATACATAGATTGCTCAGCATTCAATTTGGCAAGATTTTGGTCGGGGCAGAGCTGAAGATGCTGTGAAAAATCGGAGCAGATCAGAGGGTTTTACTCCAGGTTGACTTTGTTTCAGCCAGTCTGGGCCGGGTCTTGATAGTCTGGGAGACAAAGTCAGCCGAGAAGCGGATGAAAAAGACAAGAAGATTGGCAAGAGAACGAAGCGGTTTGAACATTCGGGCGGTTCTTCGCCTTTTTCCACTGCTTGCTTTTCTCATCTTCTTAACTCCGGTTGACTCCCAAACCGCGTTGGCGCATCGAACCTTGCGGACCGTTTACGAGATTCAGCGGCTTAGTAAATTTCAGGCAGGCCAGTCCTTTCCCGTCGATTTGCAGGGGGTGGTAACCTACTTCGATCCCACATGGAAGATTGTCTTTGTGCAGGATTCCACCGGTCCGGTCTTCCTCTCCATTCCGGCCGGTAACACCACGAATTATCCTGCCTACTCTCGTGTTCGTTTGCAGGCGGTTGCCGTGGTCGGAAACCACGCGTGGAATTTGACCAAGCCAGTCGTGCATCTAATTGGCCCCGGTGTAGCGCCCAAGGCGCCAGTCTACAGCATCTCCGACTTGAACGCATCTGTCTCCGTAAGCAGTTTTGTCACCACTGAAGGCGTGCTGCGTCCCTGCGATCAAAAGATGGACCGCATCTGCTATCGCATCTTCGATGGGAGGTCCATGGCCTGGGTGATCATTCCCCAGCCGGTTAGCCCCGCCTCGCAGAGTCTGATCGGAATGACAGTGCGCCTGAAAGGAGCTTGCGGAATGCATCCCGACGCGTCGGGAAAGCTGGCAGGCGCGCAGCTTTACGTCAATGGCCTTGATGCGATTGAAAAGACAGACAACACTCCGATTCAGAGCTTTGCATCACCGGCCATGCCGATCGCCGACCTGCATCTGGCCGACGCCGAAGAGCGATTGGTTCATCCCGTGCATATTCGCGGCACGGTCACCTGGACCTCTACCCAGCAGGCCATGCTTCAGGATGCATCGGGAAGCACCAGCATCAAGACACTGGATGTCAACAACCTGCATCTGGGCGACATGGTGGATGTGGTGGGTTTTCCCGGCGAAGGGGAGTTGACCCCAGTCGTGCTCTCCGATGCGATTGCACGCATGACCCAAAACTCGCCCATCGGTTATATTGCGCCGCGCGATGTGACGGCCCAGGAGATCGCCCGCCGATCGCTCTACGGGTTCAGGGTGCGCCTGAGGGCGCGTCTCATCGGTCATGATGACCGCGCCGGCGAGAATATCTACTACTTTTCCGCCGGCAAGGAGCGCTTCAGCGGCCGCATGCCGACCAGCAATACAGCCCAGATCACCGGCCTGCCCAACGGCTCCTATGTGGAGTTGACGGGAGTGGCGGCAATGCGCCGAACCAACGTCAAGCAGCCGGAGTCTTTTCAACTTCTGATGGAATCTCCCTCTGACATTGCGCTCGACCGCAATGGCTGGTTCTCCATTGAGCATCTCCTGATGGTGGCCAGCGCCCTGGGCTTGGTTGTCTGCGCGGTTCTGATCTGGGTGACCATGCTGCGCCGCACGGTACGCAAACAAACGGAGATCATCCGCTCCGCCATGGAGAGCGAGCTTCAGTTGGCCTCGCAATACCAGCGTCTCTTTGAGCGCAACCTGGCGCCGGTCTTCCGCTGGCATCCGGACGGCTCGTTTGTCGATTTCAACATGGCCTTTGTTCACCTGCTGGGAATGAGTGAGCGCGAGCAAATGGCAGCCTGCAACTACTGGGAGTTTGAAGACGACCCGGAGAAGCGTGAGGAGCTGCGCGCATCCCTGCTCAAGAAAGAGACCCAAAGCAATCGCGACGCTTCGCTGCGGCGTGTGGATGGGGTTCAAATCCACCTGCTGATGAATATCTCGCCGGTGGAGACGCCCAAGGGAACCATCTATGAAACCACGGCTATCGACATCTCTGACTTGCAGCACCGGCAGACGGAACTGCAAAAAGCACGCGACGCCGCAGTTGTGGAATCGCTCAGTGATCCGCTGACCGGATTGCCGAATCGGCGCATGGTGACGGAGAACCTGGCCCTTTTGATGCATCAGCTCAACAAAGATGGCGGATTGATTGGCTTGCTGTTCATCGATCTGGATGGCTTCAAGACGGTCAATGACAACTTTGGTCACTCGGCCGGGGATCTGTTGTTGATTGAGGTGGCGGAACGCCTGCGCGCCAGGGTGCGCCAGAATGACGTGGTTGCCCGCCTGGGTGGCGATGAATTTCTGGTCATACTCAAGGAGATTCGGGCCAGGGAGGAGGCGGCGCGGGTGGCAGCCGTCCTGCTTCAGGCGCTCTCCATTCCGCTGCTTGCCGAGGGAAACTCGCTTGCCGTCAGCGCCAGCATCGGCATCAGCGTCTACCCGGAGACTGCCTCCGATGCCGAGGAGTTGATCCGCCAGGCCGATTGCGCCATGTATGCCGCCAAGCGGAATGGGAAGAATCGCCTGGTCAATTACTCGACTGAAATTGAAGCGCAGGCCTCGGAACCGGGGGCTCAATAGCGCTGAAAGAAGGTGTAGCGCCGGCCTCCTGGAGGGCTGTAGCGTGGACCACCCTATCCACGCTGCGCTCAAAAAACCAACCGAAAATAATGCTCGATAGGACGGAAAGAGCCGCCCGGCAACAGGGCAGCTCTCTCCTCAGGGAGAATAGTTCCAACGGAGGCAAAACCATCAGAACTTTCTGGCTGCATAGTATGAGCCACGGAAGGGAGTGTCAAGGATAAATCTCTGTTGTTATAAAGATAATGTTTTCAATAACTTCCCAGATGACTCCAAAAGAATCCACAGGAGGCTGATTCGCTTTTTATTCGCCATCTTACTTCTTTAGTTTCCTGCGTTTACCGGGTTACATCCGGGATTCTCCGGGATTTTTCGGGTTTCCTCCTCTGCGCACAGACGAGGCGGAAACCCACTCTAAAATCCAAGGCAAGCCGCTCACTTCCGCAGATCGATCCGTATGAACTCCTCGTCGAAGACTGACGAGGCGGGCAGTCCGCGCGCCTTGCGATAGAAGGCGCGGAAGCCGCCCAGGAACAATCCCAGGAAGAGCGCGATGCCGCAGACCACCAGCACCAGGACGGCGATGCCCAACAGCAGCTTGCCGGTCTTGAGCACTTCGTTCTCGGCGGGCTGCTGCATGGAGGTCAGGTCGGCCTCAAAGTGAACCGCGGCCAGCAATTTGTGGCTCTCGTCGGGAACGGCGTCTCCGCTGACCACGGCCACCAGCGGTCCGCTGCGCTTGACTTCCAGCGAGACGAGATCGGAGTCCTGCAAGCCCTTGGTCCATCCGGCCTGGGTCTGCTTGTCGGCGTGCTTGCAGGCGTCGATGTAGGCGCGAATCCTGGACTCCTGCGCGGCGGCCATCTGCGGGGTTGGGTAGTCGATGACGGTGAGCACGGCCGGGCCGGAGTGCAGAGAGTAGTTGGCGGTGACCGCCTCCGCGCCGCGATCAAAGCCCACCAGGTCCGCCGGCAGCACGCCGCCCGCGCCGCTGTAGCTGGCCGGGCCGACGGCATAGTGCGTCGTTTGCCCTTCCAAATTGGAGTTGGGCAGGTTGGTCAGAATGGGCGGCGTCAGCGCTTTGGAGCCATCTGGCTGCGGCAGGCCAGCCGCCAACTCGCGCAGTTCCGAGCCGGACATTGCACTGATCTGCGAGAAGGTTGCATCGATGAGGGTGTCGCCCACCCAGAAGAGCACGCGGTTGTGGTTCGATGTTGCGCCGGAGCCGATCTGCTCCTTGGGCCAGCCATTCTGCCGATAAAAGGAATACGCCCCATACGCGCCGCTGGCGTCGTGGAAGCGCAGCGCGCGCACGCTCAGAGTCTCGCCCTCGCGTTTATATTCGCCTAGCTCCGCGCCGGTAAACTCATACTCCTTGAGCGCCGCCACATTCGGCGCATCGACGGTCGCCGCGTCGGTCAGCTTCTTGGGCGCGCCCGCAGCCGTCCATCCGGCGAAATCACTGGGCAACAATGCCTTGGGAAGCGGCGGCTGGGCCAAGCGCGTCCCACTTTGCGGAGCCGTGCCCTGCGCGAGAGCCGCGCCCATCGCCAACATCGCCGAACCAGCCAAAACCAGAATCTTCCGCATCCGCACGCTCCCCATCTTCAAGGGTACACGCCGCCGCCTCAGCCCGCCGCCAACAGCATCCCCTTTCTACTTGGACACTGACGGAGCTGAAAAGGTTCCCGGAGGGACAAAGCAATCATACTTATCACGATGATTTGGAGAATCCAGAATCGCCGGAGCATCGATTACCATTCACCCCAGGGAGTCTTTATTGGTCCAAGATCACTCTTTTTCATCTTTTGATTCGGGACATCCTGGGACAGTTGATCCCCTTCGCAAAGGAAAGACTCTGAAGGCCGAACCGGATTGCATCGAATAACAATTTCCCTCAAAGGTGGATAAGAATCGGCAAAAGATATTGTCGAATCGCTATACCAGAATCCGCGATAATAAGTTCCATAATTCGATTCCCCGTTCACCTTATAAGTATAATTAACTGCCGCATAAGGATACATTCCCTCATAGGAATGCGAACTTTCAACAACACCTTCTGTGAGTGTCCAATTTCTACTTCGAAATTCTCGCACAGATAACATAACCATCTTAATCAGATAGACGACAATGTTATCGAGTATAAGTCCACCCATCGATCCATACCTCAATTTTTCAGCCCAGATGGTTTACGCCGCTATTACTTCAATGCGTTCATCGCGGGCCTCGACCTCCGGGCCAACTACGATTTTGACGGCTCGTCCCAGTCGCAAAAGGCAGTCCATCATTTTCATCTCGCTGATGCCGCGAAATTGGCCGCGCAGCATCTTGGAGAGCTTGGGTTGAGCCAGGCCCAGCACCTTCGCTGCCTGCTGCTGGCTCCATCCGCGCTGGCGCAAAATCTCGGCGATCTGCGTAACCAGTTGCGCCTTGACCAGCATCGCTTCCGCATCGGGAAAGCCCAACTGCTCATAGACATTCAAACTCTCTTCAGGTTTGCTCATGGTTTCACTCCTTTTGCCAGCGTCTCAGCTTCTTTCAATCGCCTGCGAATCAAATCCATATCTGCGGCGGGAGTCTCGATTCCGTGCTTCGACTTCTTCTGGAAGCAGTGCAAGACATAGACTGCTTTTGCAAATCGCACCGTGTAAACAGCCCGGTAGGAATCGCCGTGCCAATCTTCGACAATTTCCAGAATTCCCGCCGAGCCAAAACCTTTGAGCGGTTTGGCATCGGGGTGCAGCAAGCCGATCTGCGCATGGTACAAGGCAAAGCCAAAGCTCTGCTGCACATGATCCGGCATGGCCAGCAGATCCTTCTTTGCGGAACCAATCCAGTGCAGCGTTCTGGGCGCCTGCCTCATTTTGTAATTATGCCCACATTGGTATATTCTGTCCAGAAAAATCGCATCTCATACATTGGCAAACGCCCGCCAAGCGTCAAATGTTGCCGACGGGCGTTTGCACGGCAACTGTCACCTAAGAAACTAAAGGCGCGATTGGCGGCGGCGGATAGAGAATCTCACCCAGTTCCTGGTAGCGGCCGCCGTAGAAGATCAGTGCATACTCGCGCAAGCCCGTGCTTATTGGACCTCCCAGGCAGATGCCGGCCAATAGCGCGAAGGTGAAGGCAATCACACCATAGAAGGCCTGAAGAAGAATGCCGACCAGAGCGGCCGCGCCTGTTGCATTGGCGAAGGTTGAGTGAATGGCGTAACCAATGGCCACGCCAGCGCCGGCCAGCATCGCTCCCGGAAGCAGGAATACGATGATCAAGCCAATCGTTGCGGCGATCGGCAGCATGAAGCGGAGCAGCGCATAAACGGCAAATTGGCTCTTCTCCGCCTTGATGTGCTCCCACACCTCCTGCCAGGCCTCGCCGGCGGTTGCATCCTCCAGCGCGTAATGCGGCAGCATCCAATCGCGCAAGATCACTTCAAGGGCAAATGCCGTCAAGACAAAGAAAAGGATGACCGGAATCATGGGCAAGATGAGAGCCAACAGCAACATTACATTGGGCGTGGCGCCGGCGGGAGTTTGGTGAAAGAGCCGCACGAAGCCGCCCACAAAGGGAAGCGCGGCCAAACAGAAGAGCAGCATATAGGAGACCCCGACACCCACACTCAGCCAGAAGAAGCGCAGCGCCTGGGTTTGATAGAGCCGCCAACCGGGGCCGATCTCGGTGGTGTTGTGAATCAGGCAATGAAAGAAGGCGAAGCGCAATCGCGTAATCAGATAGAAGATCCAAATGCAGAGCAGCAAGGCCAGCATCGCCGCCGCCGCTATCACCGCAATATGCACCGGAGAAATGTCAAACGGCGCGTTAAAAGTGGGAGCTTGCCCAACCGAGCCGCCATTATGCTTTGAGGAGTTGAGATTGTTGCCGATCCCTTCCGTGATCATGGCAACCAGGCCGAGCTTCAGGTAAGTTCCCCAACGGAATGGATGGAAGAGGAACTGCTTGGTGCGTTGCATGGCAAGCGAGATGGAATCCGCGGCGGAGATTGAGTACATAAGTGTCCTTTCCGGAAAAGGCACAGCGTATTCAAGATACTACGCTAGACTTATGAGTGAAGTTCCCCGGTCAGCCATCTGCGTTAGTTCAGGCCGCTGTGCCGCTCAACATACTCGCGCAAAACTCCATTCATCCGGGTCTGATAGCCCTGCCCCTGGCGCTGGAACCAATCGACGATATCGGCGTCAATGCGCAACGAGAGTGGGCGCTTGATGGGCCGATAAAACGGGCCGCGCACGGCTTGACTCCAATCGGTAATTGGCGGCATTTCAACCGTGTCGATCGCACTGTCCGGCATCACGGCCAGAGCATCCAATTCGGCCTGCAACTCCGGGGTCAACGGTTCCGGGTTACCTCTCTTCATAATCGTGCCTCTCATGGGTTTCGGCCTTTCTTGCACGAATGATTCTACCGGTAGCTGTTTCGTTCTCTGGCCATGTGTGAACGATGTAGAGGACTACAGTTCCATCCAGATTCGGCGAAGCCAATGTTCTCCACCGTTCCTCGTTCGGATAGGGGTCAGGAACCGATATACACAGTGGATCGCCAAGGGCGTGTTCGGTGAGCGGGAAGCTGACCTAGTGCTTCTCCAGGTTCTTCTTCGCCTTTTCGGGATCCCATGTCCAGCGCACTGTCCCATCTGTATCTACATTATCGTATCTACATTCATACTCTTTGTCAATTCACTTACTCTAGTGGCAGCTATTTCTCCGCCCGCCACGCATCAAAGGCGGTCATCGCACGTTCGCATTGCAAGCGGTGGCTCTCTTTCTTGTCGCGCACTTTTTTGCGCAGCTCCTCTTCCAGCGGCTCCAGCAGATCGAAGGTCATGTTGGCCGGTTGAAAGTTTTTGGCCTCGGCGTGGGTGATGTAATGCACCAGCGAGCCGAGAGCGCAACTGCGCGGCGCGGGCGTGGGTGCCTCGCCGCGGGCTAACTGAGCAGCATAGATTCCAGCCAGTAATCCGGTGGCGATGGACTCGGTGTAACCCTCGA
>CAZYCV010000104.1:0-11882 GCA_964645305.1 uncultured Occallatibacter sp.
TCTTGCGTTGGAATCAACTCCCGACTTCAGGCTCATCTTGCGTTGGACAAGAGTAGTCCTCGACAATGAAGGTCAATTCTGCTAATCTGACCATCAAGAAATCAAGTCGGCCATATTGCTCTGAATTCGAGATCCTCCTCAAGAGCGGAATCCGTACTTCAATTGGAGTTAGAGATCACGAACGGAGCCATGCAGCCTGCGGTATTACCCCGAAATGCAATTTCGCTGGGCGTTGTTTGTCCTATGGCAAACGAGGGCGACGACGCCGTGAGCTTCTGTCAAGCGGTGCTTGAGCAGTGCGGCGGTTTTCGGCGAGTTACATTTTTCGCGGTCTTCGATCGCGTAACCAAGGATTCAAGCCTGGATCAAATGCGCGCATTGGAACGGACCGAGCCGCGCTTGAGCGTGGTTTGGGCGCCGGAAAATCGCTGCGTAGTGGACGCCTATCTGCGCGGCTACAAAGAGGCCCTGGCGTCCGAATGTGACTGGATTCTGGAGATCGATGCGGGATTCAGCCATCAGCCTGAAGATATTCCGCAGTTTTTCAACGCCATGGATCAAGGACTGGATTGCGTCTTTGGGAGCCGCTTTATCGGGCGCTTTGAGAAGAGCTCCTTCAAACGGCACTTTGTCAGTTGGGGCGGAACCTTGCTGGCGAATCTGCTGCTGGGCACGCGCCAGACGGATATGACCAGCGGATTCGAACTGTTTTCCCGGCAGACGCTTGGCGCGGTTCTGGACAAAGGCATTCAATCCAGAGCACACTTCTTTCAAACCGAGATCAAGACCCATTGCCGGAAGCTGAAGTTTGTGGAAGTGCCGATCACCTACCGCGCAGCGAGTCCCCGCCTTGGCTCTTCCGCCGTGAAAGAAGCCTTCGTGCAATTGTGGCGGTTATTCCAACTTCGCATCAAGGAGCAACTGTGAGCGATTCGTCCTTTGTAGGGCCGGTCAGCGTAGTCGTCACTTCCATCGCAGCACCGAATGCGGAACTGCGCGAGTTGGCAGCGCAATGCAAAACGCGCGGCTTTTCTTTTTATGTGATCGGCGATGTGCCCAGTCCGGCGGATTTTTCCATCGAAGGATGCGAGTTTTATAGCCTGCAGCGGCAGCGGGAGACGGGCTTCAAGATTGCCGAGATCATGCCCACCCGGCATTACTCGCGCAAAAACATCGGCTACTTGCTGGCCCTCCGCACGCGCCCCGCGATGCTGCTGGAGACCGATGACGACAATATGCCGCTCTCTAACTTCTGGGATGCGCGCCAGTCGAAGATGCACGTGCCGACGCTCGCCGGAAACGGCTGGACGAACGTCTACGGATATTTTACGGATGCGAATATCTGGCCGCGCGGACTTCCGCTGGACGCGGTGCAGAGGCCGTTGCCGGAGTTTGATGCGCTTCCTCAGACGGATCTCGACTGCCCGATTCAGCCGGGGCTGGCCGATGAAGATCCCGACGTGGACGCCATCTACCGGCTGCTGCTGCCGCTTCCCATCAACTTCCGACGCGATCGCTGGCTGGGCCTGGCTTCGGGAACCTGGTGCCCTTTTAACAGCCAGAACACGGCCTGGTTTCCCAAGGCGTATCCGCTGCTCTATCTGCCGTCCTACTGTTCGATTCGCATGACGGATATCTGGCGCAGCTTTGTGGCCCAGAGGATCGCCTGGGAGAACGGCTGGAGCGTGCTCTTCAAGGGCCCGGACGTCTTTCAACGGCGGAACGACCACAACCTGATGCGCGATTTTGCCGATGAAGTGCCTGGGTATCTTCATAATCGTGAGATCGGCGCGCGACTGGATGCGCTGAAGCTGGAAGCGGGAGTGGAGAATCTGGGAGAGAATCTGATCCGGGTTTACGCGGAACTGGTTCGGCTCAAGCTGGTCGGCGAGGAAGAGTTGCCTTTGGTGAAAGCCTGGGTGAGGGATGTGGCGGAGAGTTAACCGCCGCGCTGTATTCTTTGCCAGTGCGGAATCCCGCCTGAGGTCAGGTCTCCTGGTTTAACTCACCGCCGCTGAATGTGGCCGTCCGTGTACTATGTTTCCTAGGCCTATGGCAGACGATTTTACCTCTTCGCGCGATGAGACAGGGTTCGAGGGCGACTATCGCCCCAGCGATTTAGCCAACCCCGGTACGCATCTTGATCCGGCCAACATCCGCGTGGAAGCGGCCGATGTGGCCTACTTGATGCAACTGGCCGAGGCGCTGAACACCACCCTCGATCTGGAGACCCTGCTGCGGCGCACCTCGGAGCTGGTGGCGGCCGTCATTCCGTACCGCATCTTTGCGATTCTTTTGGTCAACGACCGCACCCGCGAGCTGCGCGTCCGGTTTCAGATCGGCCACACCATGAAGGTGGAACGGCTCAGTAT
This sequence comes from uncultured Occallatibacter sp., assembly GCA_964645305.1. Lineage (GTDB taxonomy): Bacteria > Acidobacteriota > Terriglobia > Terriglobales > Acidobacteriaceae > Telmatobacter. The sequence continues at coordinate 2,373 of CAZYCV010000104.1, forward strand.
TCCCATGGGCCAGGGAGTGGTGGGGCAGGTGGCGCTGACCCGCCAGGCGGTGCTGCTGAATGATGTGAGCAGCGCAGAGAATTACGTCGAAGTAAACCCCGAAGTGCGCTCCGAACTGGCCGTGCCGCTGATTGCCAAGAACCGGCTGATCGGGGTGATGGACATCGAGAGCGAGCAGCTCAATTACTTTGGCCCCGAACAGATGCGGCTGCTGACGCTGACCGCCTCGCGCATCGCCCAGGCAATTGAAAACGCCCGCCTTTATGCGCGCGTCTCCCGTCAGGCGCAGACATTGACGGTGCTGAATGAGATTGCCACGGAACTGACCTCGATTCTTGATCTTGACCCGCTGCTGGAGCGGGTGGGCCAACTGCTGCGCCGCTTGATCGACTACCAGATGTTTTCCATCATGCTGCTGGACGAGCGGGGCGAGCGGCTGATTACCCGCTATGCATGGCGCTTTGGCAGCGCGCACACGCCACAGCGCAGCCTGCCCATCACCAGCGGGCTGGTGGGCGCGGCGGTGCGCGAGTGGCGCCTGGTGAATGTGCCCGATGTGCGCAACGACGCGCGCTATGTGCCCATGAACCCGGAGACGCGTTCGGAGTTGATTGCGCCGCTCTTTCACAAGGGCAGGATCATCGGCGTGCTTGACCTGGAGCACACGCGGGCCAGCTTCTTCAATGAGGAGCATGAGCGAACGCTGATCACCCTGGCGGCGCAGGTGGCCATTGCCATTGAGAATGCGCGCCTCTACCAGACGGTGCGTTCGCAAGAGCGGCAACTGGAACGGGACATCACCATGGCCCGCGAGGTGCAACTGCGCCTGCTGCCTTCCACCGCGCCGGTGTGGACCAACGCCGAGATGGCTGTGCGCTTTTTGCCCGCGCGCACCATCGGCGGCGACTTGTACGACTTTGTCGAGTACGGCCCCGGCCGCGTGGCCATCGTGCTGGGCGACGTAAGCGGCAAGGCTGCCCCGGCGGCGCTCTTTGCCGCGCTCGTCAGCGGCATCATGCGTTCGGCTGCGCAGCAGCGGCCGGAGCCGGCAAGGATGCTTGGCCTGTTGAACGACGCCATCCAGGAACGCAAGCTGGAATCGCAATACGTGACCATGCTCTTTGCCCTGTGGAACGACGACAGCCGAACGTTGCAAGTGGCCAACTCCGGCGCGGTGCAGCCGATTCTCTGCCGGGCTGGCCAGTCGTCCACCATTCTCGCCGAGGGATTTCCGCTGGGACTTTTCCCGGAGGTAGTCTATGACGAACTGTCCGTGGCAACCGAGCCGGGAGACGCCATTGTCTTTGTCTCGGATGGAATTCTAGACGCGGTAAACGCGCAGGGTGAGATGTATGGCTCAGAACGGCTGGAGGAGTTGCTCTGCAATCGCGGCGAACATTCCGCCGAGGAGATCGCCGACGCCATCCTCTCCGACGTTGGCCGCTTCCAAGGCGATGAGGATCGCTTCGACGATGAGACGATCATTGTGCTGAAGGTGCGGTGAGAACAGGAAACAGGGATCAGGGATCAGGGATCAGGGAACAGGGAACAGGGATCGAAAGATGGTTGAGGTTAGTAAAATCACACCTATCCCATCAATCACGGTTTGATCAGAGATTCTTTAGACCGGTCTTTTCGTCATTCATCAAAATACCCATATTTATTCTGGATGGTCCACGGTCATCAGGCAGATGTCGGGCAGGTTGCGGTAGCGCTCGGCGTAATCCATCCCGTAGCCGATCACAAAGAGGTTGGGAATCGAGAAGCCCACGTAATCGGCCTCGATCTTCTCCAGCCGCCGCGAGGGCTTGTCCAGCAGCGTGGCAATGCGCAGCGACTTGGGCTTCTGGCGCAGGAAAAAGTTGCGCAGATAGGAGAGCGTCAGGCCGGTGTCGAGAATATCCTCAACCACCAGCACATTCTTGCCCTCGATGGGATCGTCCAAATCCTTGATCAACTTGACCGCGCCGGAGGAGCGCTGGCCGTTGCCATAGCTGGAGACGGCGACAAAATCAAAGGTGGCGTCCACGTCCAGCGCCCGCGCCAGATCCGATAAAAACGGCGCAGCGCCCTTCAGCACGCCGATCAGCACAACTTTTTCGCCCTTCAAGTCACGGGTAATCTGCGCGCCCAACTCGGCGACGCGCTCGGCAATTTGTTCACGGGTATAGAGAACTTCAAGTCCTTGCTGTATCTTTGGGGCCATGCACCTAGTATCGCTTGAATCAGGGGGGTGAGGGCAAGAGCGCATGAAAAAAACTCTTACATCAATCGCAGTGCATCCACGTCCACAATCAGATTTCTGCGCGGAATCTCCGTTTGATCGGCATGAGAGAGCATTCCGTGCAGGGCTGAGTTGAGAGCCTTGCGTGAAACCGCTTTCAGAATCATGTGAAAGCGATAAACGCCTTTGATGCGGGCGATAGGCGCGGTGCAGGGGCCTAACAGACGCACCCCCTCCGGCGCAGCTTTCTGAAACCACTTGCCCAGTTCCGTGGACCAGGCGACGGCTTCTTCCAGTTTGGGGGACTGGATGAGCACGTTGGCCAGCACTCCAAAGGGCGGGTAATGCATCCAGCGGCGGTACTTCAGCTCGCGCTCGACGAAGGCAGCGTAGTCATGCGTGCTGGCGGCGAGAATGGCGTAATGGTCCGGATAGTAGGTCTGGACAACGACGCGGCCGGGCAGCTCTCCACGCCCTGCGCGACCGCTGACCTGTGTCATCAGTTGGAAGACGCGCTCGGCGGCGCGGAAGTCAGGCATCGAGAGCGAATGGTCGCAACCGACAACCCCAACCAGCGTGACGCCGTGAATGTCGTGGCCCTTGGCGATCATCTGCGTGCCGACCAGCAGATTGATCTCGCCGGAATGAAGGCGAGCGAGCAGGCGCTCCATGTCGTAACGGCCACGCACGGTGTCGCGGTCCATGCGTCCGATGCGCGCCGTGGGAAAGATCTCGCCCAGCCGCTCCTCCCCTTGCTGCGACCCCGCTCCCAAATAGTAAAGATGCTCGCTCTCGCACTGCGGGCAGCGAGCCGGAACGCGCCGCTGGAAGCCGCAGTAGTGGCACTCCAGCCGCTGCCCCGTCTTTGCCTGATCCGCATCCTCTCCCTCCGGCTTGTGGTGGGTGAGCGCAATCGCGCAGTTTTCACATTCCAGCTTGGCTCCGCAGGCGCGGCACATCACCGCAAACGAATAGCCGCGGCGGTTGAGCAGGATCAGCGCTTGCTCGCCTCGATCAAGCGCCGCCTTGGTCTGCTCCACCAGCGCGCGGGAAAAGAGCTGTTCATGGCTGGTCTCCTTGAACTCCTGGCGCATATCGATCAGTTCGACCGCCGGCAGCGGCCGATTCATCACGCGGTCGCGCATCTCAATGCGCTGATACTTGCCCGTCGCAGAGTTCTGCCAGCTTTCAAGCGAGGGCGTCGCCGAGCCCAAGGCCACCACCGCGCCTTCGATCTTGGCGCGCATCACGGCCACATCGCGCGCGTTGTAGCGGGGCGTCTCCTCCTGCTTGTAGCTCTGGTCGTGCTCCTCGTCCACAATAATCAGGCCGAGCCTGGGCACGGGCGCAAAGATCGCCGAACGCGTGCCGACCACGATCTGCGCATCGCCGCGCCGGATGCGCCTCCACTGCTCACTGCGCTCCTCCGGCGTCAGCGCGGAGTGAAGCAGCGCCACCTTATCGCCAAAGGCCGCAAACAACAGGCCCACGGTCTGCGGAGTCAGACCGATCTCTGGGACCAAAAGAATCGAGGACAGGCCCCGGTCCAGCGCGCGCTGCATCGCCGCCAGATAAACGGCTGTCTTTCCCGATCCTGTGACTCCATGCAGTAAAAAGGCATGGAATGCCCCAAGAGCCGTTGCCAAGCTGGCTAGCGCGTCGATCTGCGGCTCGTTGAGATGGAGCGGCCCAGGTTGGCTTTGCAGGCCACCCATGCGGAAGGCAGCCGCCCGCTCGTCGATGCGAACCAATCCGCGCCGCACCAGCGTTTGCAGCGTGGAAGAGGGCAAATCCTTGCGGCGCAACTCAGCCAGCGGCAGTTCCCCCCCGGCTGCCGCCAGTTCAGCCAAAATCGTCTGCTGATTGGCAGTGAGAGCGGGCAGGCGCGCTTCGGGAATCAGCACGGCGAAACGCTCCGTGCGGCGGGCGTCGCGTTCAGCGGCGGCAGTCTCGCGGGCAATCCACTTCTTCCGCGTCAGGCCGGCCAGAACCGGTAGCGTGGCTGCGGTAGCCGTGCGCAGCGTGGAGACCTTCACAGGCTCGCCCAAGGCCAGACGAGAGAGCACGCGCCGCTCCAGATTTTGCTCTTCGGCGGAGAGCTTGCTCTTGCGCCGGGAACTGCTTTGTCCGATCCCAGGTCTCGATTTTGAGACCTGGGAATCCAAATCCCCTCGCTCAATAGAATCCGCCAGAACATCCCGCCCCAAATCCGTAATGCGGTAGTAGACGGTCCGCCGAACCTCGGCCATCAGCGGCAGCATCCCGCGCAGCACCTCGCCGAGCGGCGCCAGGTAATACTGGGCCATCCACTCGCCCAGCTTGAGCAGCGGCTCGCTGAGCAGCGGCTCGTCGTCCAGTACCGCTTCAAGATACCGGACCTCGAAGCCAGCAGCAGGCTTGACGTTCACTCCGATGACCACGCCGATCAGTTTCTCATTGCGAAAGGGCGCAATGACGCGAGCTCCGCGCAGCGGCAGTTGCCCCTCCGACACCGCATAGGTAAAGGTGCGGTCGAGCGGCATAGGCAATGCGATCTCGCAGTAGACAGGCATGAGAGGCAAGTTTCAGTGTAGGGGATGATGCGGCTGCTGTGGGAGGGATGAGAAGTTTGCCGGCCAGGGATTGATTCTAAAATGAGAAGCGGAGGGGCTATGGCAGACGGACAAGAGGAGCGCAAGGAACAAGAAAAGCGCCGTGAGTTGGAGAAGCGGAAAGATCAAGAGGACCGGATCGACCGCTATCGGCCAGATGAGTGGGAGCCGGAGCGGGTTGATTCGTAGGCTCCCAATCTCAGCCGAATTGGCCAAGTGAGAAAATCTTCACCAGGCCTGACTTAGGAGCAGGGTTAGACCGCCCGGAGTCATGGAAGTGGCGCAGGCTCGCTCCGCATATTTCATTGCGCAAGCCATCGGGTTTCACGTCGGCTGGCATCGAATCGAGACCCAAAACAGCATAGGAAAGCCTGTTCAACGCGTGTTGAAAACTCTGCCGGCCTGTGCAAAAACCGGCCGTAATTTCTTGGAAACTCCCAATTTTGCACTGGTTTTTTAGGTTTTTCCAAGAAGAGGAATTACGCCCCCTCTTATCCACAAAAACCCTTCCCTTCCCCGTTGACCGAGGCTCTCCATCTCCGTAGAGTTTGAATCTGAGGGTTCGTTTGCCCTGACGAATGGGCGGGATGCCCGTTGGATTGGAAGTGGGATTGCTCGGTCTCCCACCCACCGCGATGAACGCGATGGATGGGGCACCCAAAGTTGATTGTGTTGAAGATGTTTAATACGGCTTTCACCCGGAGAGAAGATGCTGAAACTGAAGAAGATCCACGTACTCGGCTTCAAGAGCTTTTGCGACCGCACGGAAGTTGCCGTGGCGGGCACGGGGATTGCCGTGGTGGTGGGGCCGAACGGTTGCGGCAAGAGTAACATTCTGGACGCGGTGAGCTGGGTGCTGGGCGAACAGAGCGCCAAGGTTTTGCGCGGCGCCAATATGCAGGACGTGATCTTTGCCGGAACGCGTGAGCGCAAGCCGTTGGGAATGGCCGAGGTGACGCTGACCCTGGTGGACCCAGAGGCCTACGAAGGGCCGATTCTTGTGGAGCCGCAGGTGGTGGTGGAACCGGAAGGACCGGCAGATTGGGACGAGGAGGCGGTGCGCCGGGCGCGGGCCAGTGAGGTCGAGGAGATCATCGCCAACGAGCAGCCGGGTCAACTTCTGGATGAGGATGGGCCTGAGGGTGCGGATGCGCCGCAGTCCATGAGTACAGGCGTGGGTCCGCAGGCGGTGGTGCTGAAGATTCGCCGGCGGAAGTTCCAGCGCTCGCCGCAAAAGGGCGAAGTGGTGATTACCCGGCGGCTCTTCCGCACCGGCGAGAGCGAGTATCTGCTGAACGGCAAGCTCTGCCGATTGCGCGACATCCAGGAAATCTTCATGGGAACCGGCCTGGGCCCGGAGAGCTACGCGATGATCGGGCAGGAGCGGATTGGGCAGTTGCTCAGCTCAAAGCCGCACGACCGGCGGGCGATTATCGAAGAAGCGGCCGGGATTACGCGCTTCAAGACCAAGAAGCGGCTGGCCGAGCTGCGGCTGGAGAGCGCCAAGCAGAATCTGGCGCGCGTGGACGATATTTTTGAGGAAGTGACGCGGCAGATGAACTCGCTGAAGCGGCAGGCGGCCAAGGCCGAGCGCTTTGGCGCGGTGCGCGATGAGTTGCGCGACCGGCTGCGGGTGGTGTTGGCCAGTCGGATGGCGATGATGGACGCCGAACAATCGCGTCTGGACGCGGAGATTGCCAAGCTGACGGAGCAGATCAACGGCTCGGCGACGGAGATTGAGGCGGCCGAGGCCAGCCAGCACGCGCAGACGGCGCGGGGCTACGAACTGGACAGCGAAGGGCAGGAGGCGCAGAATCGCGCCAATACGGCGGCGGTCGAGTTGGAGCGGGCGACGGCGCGGCAGCGTTCAAACACCGAGCGGGTCAGCGAGCTGGAGGCGCGCATCACGGCGGGCGGCGCCGATCTGGAGCAGACGCGGACGCAGCTCGCCGGGATTGCTGAGGAGCGTGAGCAACAGCGCAGCTTTATGGCGACGGCGGCGGAAGAGGCGCGGAGCTTCCGGGCGCAGGTAGAGGCGCGGCAGCAGGAGGCGCGTGCGGCGGCGGAAGAGGTTTTTGCCTCCGAGCGGCAGTTGGAGGCGAATCGCCGGCAAGTGATGCAACTGTTGACGCTGGCCGGAAATGCGCGCAATCATACGGCGCAAGGCGAGGAGAGCTTGGCGGCTCTGGAGCGCGAGGCCGAGCGGCTGGAAGCCGAGATGAGCCAGGCGATTGCGGAGCAGGAGAATCTGGGCGCGCAGAGCAGTGAATCGCGCCTCCGCTTTGAATCGGCGGCCGAGCGGCTGAAGGCCTTGGAGAGCGAGATTGCCGCTCTGCGGGAGAGTTTGCAGGCGCGGCGAGCGGCGGAAGCCGGCGCGCGCGCTCGTTTGAACCAGTTGAGCAGTGAGACGGCCAAGGTGACCGGGCGGCGCGATTCTCTGCTCTCGTTGATTCGCAATCATAGTTATTCCACAGACACGGTGCGACGGCTGCTGAAGCCCGGGGCTCTGGCTGAAGGGATGGCGCCGGTGGGTACGCTGGCGGATTTTCTTGAGGTAAGCGGCGAGCACGAAGATGTGGTGGACGAGTTCCTGCGCGAGGAGCTGAATTATGTGGTGGTGAAGAGCTGGGTGGCGGCTGAAGAGGGCGTGCAGTTGCTCAAGTCCGGCGTGGATGGACGCGCAACCTTTTTGATTCATCCTCCGCACAGCGCGGCAGTTGCCTCCGAGGCGAGCGAGGATCTGATTCGTGCCACAGGAGTTACGCCGCTGAAGGATTCGATCCGGGTTCTGAATGGCTTTGGACGGTCGCTCGAGTCGATTCTGCCCAAGATCGGGATGAGTTACCTGGTGGAAGATCCGGGCGAGGCGATGCGTCTGGCCGACCGTCACCGTCAGGCCTACTTCCTGACGCCGGGGGGCGAGTGCTTCCACAACGCGACGGTGACCGGCGGCAAGCCGGCCAGTGAAGGGCCGTTGGCTCTGAAGCGCGAGCTGCGCGAGGCGGAGAACCGCCTGGGACGGCTGGAGTTGGAATCGACGCAGGCGGAGACAGAGACCAAGGCGCTGATTGCTGCCATTGAAGAGTTGACTGCGCAGTTGGAGGCGTCGAGCGAAGAGCGGCGGGTGGCCGAGCGCGAAACGGCCAACCTGGGCGCGCAACTCAAGCAAATGGAGGCAGAGACGCAGCGCGTCGAGCGGCGCTTGCAAGAGTGGACGGCGCAGGCGGCGCGCAACAAGGACGCACGTGAAAGCAAGCAGGCCAGCATCGCGCAAAAGCGCGAGGAGATGCTGCGGCTGGAGGCCGAACACCGCACCGCCGAGGCGGCTCTGGATGAGCTGCAAGCGGAGTTGGCCCTGCTCCGGCAGAAGCGCGAAGGGATGCAGTCGGAGGCCGCGCAGGTGACCGCCGAGCTGGCCGGCCTGGAAGAGCGGCGGCGCGGCGCGGAGGCAGCTTTCCAGCGCATTGACAGGCTCCATGCGGATCTCGAACGCCGCGTGCAAACCATTGCCCAGCAGCGAACGGCGGCCGAGGCCGAGCGGGAGCAGCGCGTAGCGGAGAGCGCGGAACTAGCCGAGCGCGGAAAGGCGCTGGCGGCCACGCGTGCCGAGGCACTGGCGCAGGCGCAGAAGCTGACCGCCGAAGCGCAGGCGCTCCGTCTGCAACTGTCGGCTCTGGAAACACAACTGAAGAGCGGGCGGGCGGCTCTAGATGAATTGCGCGAACAGCGGGCCAGCCGCTCGAGCGAAGTGGCCAAGATGCGCTCGGATTTGGAGCATCTGGAGGCGAGTTGCCTGGCTGAGGTCAACATGGAAGCAGCGCTGCTGCGCGCTGACGAGCAGATTGCGCGCCTGAATGGCGAGCCATTAGCCGCCGAGGAAGAGAGTTGCCGCGCGCTCAAGCTGCGCATCGAGCAGATGGGCCCGGTGAATATGATGGCCCTCGACGAGTACAAGGAAACCGCCGAGCGCCACGGCTTCCTGGGTACACAGCGCGACGACCTGATGGAATCGATCAGCAACACCCAGGAGACGATCAAGGAGATCGACACCATCTCGCGCACCCGCTTTGACGAGGCCTTTGCGCGTATCAATGAGAACTTTGCAGTGGTCTTTTCGCGGCTCTTCCAGGGAGGGCAGGCCTTTTTGCGGCTGACGGACGTGGAAAATCAGGCGGAGAGCGGGCTGGAGATTGTGGCCTCGCCGCCGGGCAAGAAGCTGCAGAATGTGCTGCTGCTTTCGGGCGGCGAAAAATCGCTGACCGCGCTGGCGCTGCTCGTGGCCATCTTCCAATTCCAGCCCAGTCCTTTCTGCGCGCTGGACGAGGTGGACGCGGCGCTGGACGAAACCAACGTTGGAAGGCTGGCCGATCTGCTGCACTCGCTCAGTCGGGAGACGCAGTTCCTGATTGTGACGCACTCCAAACGCATGATGCAAACGGCGGATATGATTTACGGCGTAACCATGCAGGAGCCGGGAGTCTCGAAGATCGTCAGCGTGCGGTTGGGCGCGCGGGAGCAGCATCGGGCTACGGCGTAATGTGGATGTAATGCGGTGACCGCACGATTAGTTATAACAAGATTAGTTATAACAAGATTAGTTATAACAAGATTAGTTATAACAAATTGTAAAGCCGTTTCCAGACTGTAGCGCCGTGTATGACAGCGTCGGCTTTGTCAAGGCTTTTTTTCAGGCCT
>CAZYCV010000105.1:0-11787 GCA_964645305.1 uncultured Occallatibacter sp.
ACTCTGCATATATTTTTAGCCTTGCCCAGACCCGGCGCCTGCGCGAGCTGTTCAATCTGTAGCGCATCCTTCTTTCCCACACCCGCCCCGCAATTCCGCCTCGTGCAGGATCGGGTACGCACGAGCTGTTCAACACGCTTTTCAACAGCTCTGCCGTGCTAGCCTTGGGCTTGAGGCATTCTCGTGCAGCATGTCAGAGAGAAGCCTCGTGAGGCCTGATTTACTTGCTTGAACCACCCATCGAGCCGTATGAGCCGCGCGGCCTTGGCCGGAGCTACCGGCTTGAACCGGAGCCGTCGCCCCATCGGCGCAAGCTGGCCGGCAAGTTTACTCTCGCCGCGCTGCTGCTGCTGGCCGTCATCACCGGTTCGCTGGCTGGGCTGACGCTGGTTTACTCAGCCGATCTGCCGCAGATTCACGACCTTGAGCGCTTCCGCCCCTCCACGACCACCGATCTCTACGACCAGAAGGGGCGCATCATCGGCTCCTTTGCCCTGGAGCGCCGCGAGGTGGTCAACTACGAAGACTTTGCGCCGGTGTTGCGTCAGGCCGTGATCTCGATTGAAGACAAGAGCTTCGAGTCGCATTGGGGCATCAACGTCTTTCGCATTGCCGGCTCCGCATGGCACGATATTCGCAGTCACGGGCGCGCGCAGGGGGCCTCCACGCTGACCATGCAGTTGGCCCGCAACCTCTTTCTCTCTTCCGAGCGCACCGCTACGCGCAAGATTCAAGAGGCTTATCTGGCCATCCAGATCGAGCGATCCTTTACCAAGGAGCAGATCTTCACCCTTTACGGCAACCAGATCTACCTGGGCAGCGGAATGTACGGCTTTGAAGCCGCCTCGGAGTTCTACTTCAGCAAGCACGCCAAGGATCTCAACCTGACCGAAGCCGCGCTGCTGGCCGGACTGCCCAAAGGGCCGGTCGCCTACTCGCCGCTGCTCAATCCGGAAAAGGCTCTTCGCCGCCGCAATCTGGTGCTTACCGAGATGGAGCAGGACAAAGCCATCAGCCACGAACAGGCCGAGCAGGCGCGCAATACTCCGCTGGGTTTGCACGTCGCCCAACCGGAGATGTCGGTTGCGCCCTGGTTTGAAGAGGAGGTTCGGCAGGAGTTGGAGAAGCGCTTTGGCGCGGAGCAGGTGCACGAGGCCGGCCTGAAGATTGAAACCACGCTGGATCTGGACCTGCAAAAGACCGCCAATCAGGCCGTGGTGGACGGCTTGGCCGTCTATGAGCGGCGGCATGGATGGGTGGGTGCAAGCGGTCCGGGACACCTGGAAAATGTGCTCGCCACGGGCAGCACCCTGGAGGAGTACAAACACCCCGATTGGGCGCTCAAGAGCAGTCCCGGCAACTATGTTCACGCCCTGGTTACCCGCGTCTTGCCGCTGGAGATTCATGCCCGCATCGGCAAGAATGAACTTCTTCTGCTGCCCGACGATTGGAAGTGGACCGGCCAACACTTTGCCGATGCGCTGGTCAAGCCGGGGGACGTGATCTACGTTCACCTTGCGCCTGCCGAGAATTATGCCGGCAAGACTTTGCTGCGCGGCACGCTGGAGCAGGACTCCGGCGCGCAGGGCGCTCTGATGGCCATCGACAACACAACCGGCGACGTGCTGGCCATGGTGGGCGGGCGCGACTACGCAGTCTCCGAGTTCAATCGCGCCACCCAGGCCGAGCGGCAGACCGGCTCCAGCTTCAAGCCCTACGTTTACACCGCGGCTATCGAGGACGGCGCCAAGCCCACCGACATCATCGTCGACGGGCCGGTCAGCTTTGGCAGTTACACGCCGCACAACTACGAGAACGACTACAAAGGCGCCATGACGCTGATCAACGCCTTTGCCGAGTCGCGCAACATTCCGGCGCTCAAGCTGGCCGCGCACGTCGGCATCCACAAAGTCATTGACATGGCCCACCGCTTCGGCGTCACCTCCAACATTCCCGCCTACCTTCCGGTGGCACTGGGCGCGGTTGAGATCACCCTCCAGGAGCAGGTGGCCAGCTACTCGGTCTTTCCCAACGACGGCATCCGCGTCAAGCCGCGCCTGATCCGCAAGGTGGAGAACGCCGACGGCATCACGCTTTGGGAGGAGCCGCCGGCCGTCACTGAAGTCATTGACCAGCAAACCGCGCGCACCATGATGACGCTGCTGCAAGCCGTCACCGCCCACGGCACGGGCGCGGCCGCCGCGCAGCTCAAGCACCCCCTGGGCGGCAAAACCGGAACCACCAGCGACTACACCGATGCCTGGTTCCTGGGCTTTTCGCCCTCGGTCACTTGCGGCGTTTGGGTGGGCTTTGACAGCCGCCAATCGCTCGGTGAAAAAGAGACCGGAGCCAAAGCCGCGCTGCCCATTTGGATGAACTTGATGCGCACCGCCATCGCCGGCAAGGACGACGAGAAGTTCCTCGGCGATCAGGATAATGCTCAGGCATTGAAGGCCTCTGCAGACGCGCCCGCAAAACCGTCCGTCAAATCCACTCCGGCTAGCCCTCGCTGAAACCGCAAGCTCCTCTGCCGGCAGAATAATGAGCTGACAACGAGTGAAGATGATTGCTAAAGCGCAACTGAGATTGATAGGCTGGTTTCTGCAAAAAATAAACGCTGTCACTGTAGAGGGTACGCATGAAAAGTTTGAGTGTCATCCTTTTAGTATTGGTAGTATTGGTCTTGTTGATCTCAGCTTTGCCCTGTTCAGCTCAGGATCCCATCCCCTTCAATGAAATAGCCCGCGAGTCGAACCCATCCTTCAGTTTCGCGGATGTGCACGCGGATTATGAGGATCAAACCGCATCTTCAACAAAAATGTACCCACACCGCTATTGGACCAAGCGCGGAAAAATCTACACGTTCATTTGCCTTCCCTTTGCGGTCGGTGGTAGCGTCCTGACGTATGACACAATTCGTAGTTGCCCACCCAGCTCAAGTACTGAGCCAAACAATGGCTGTAGGTTCTTGAGAGATATTGAATTACCTCCGGTGGCAGTCATCACAGCTACTTGGGTGGCCTTGACGGTGCATGGAGCAACTCTGCGTTCCACAAAATGGCTTCCGTACCCTGACAAAAAGCCTGCTGACAATTAAGCTGCCTCCGCCTCTCTCCGCGTATCTTCTACACTATCAACTATGGAAGTTTTGTATGGATTGCATCCGGTAGAAGAGGCTGTCAAGGCCGGACGGCGGCGCTTTGACCATGTTCTGGTGGCGCGCGAGCGCGATGATCTTCGCCTGGAGAAGCTGGTGGCGCTCTGCCGCGAGAGCGGTGTGCGCGTTCGCCAAGAGGGGCGCGAGCAGTTGACGCAAATGGCTCAGACACCTGCGCATCAGGGCGTGGTGGCGCTGGTTCACGGCCAAGAGTTTCTCACGATTGAAGACCTCTTTGAGCCAGTCAAACCGGGCACGCCGCGGCTTCTGCTGGCTCTGGACGGCGTGGAAGATCCGCAGAACCTTGGCGCTCTGTTGCGCGTGGCGGACGGCGCGGGGGTGGATGGCGTGCTGCTGACCGAACGGCGCTCGGCTCCAATCAGCCCAGTGGCAGTGAAGGCCAGCGCCGGGGCAACGGAGCACCTGCGCATTGCGCGCGTGGTGAATCTGGTGCGCGCTCTTGAAGAGCTGAAGCGCCGCAATCTTTGGATCATCGGGTTGGACGAGCGCGGCTCATCGGACTACGATCAATTCGATCTCACCGGCGACTGCGTTCTGGTTCTGGGCCGCGAGGGCGCGGGGCTGCACGATCTGGTCCGCCGCACTTGCGACTACCTGCTGCGCATCCCCATGAGCGGCGGCGTCAGCTCGTTGAATGTCTCTGCTGCCGGAGCGGTGGTGCTCTTTGAAGCCTTCCGCCAACGGCGAAACGGGGCATCGAGCGTCCAAGAAAAAGCTGGCCGCACCGCAGTCGTCGCCGCGTCGAAGCCAAAGAAGCAGAAAGGCCTTGGTTCATGAAGTTTTTTCCAGGCAAAACCGCGCAGAGATCTTCCGTGCTGAAATCTTCCGTGCAGAGGTGTTCCGTGCAGAGGTGTTCCGTGCCCCATCCATTTCGCGTTTTTTGCGAAATGGGTGGGAAACTGGGACTGTCGGCCAGCCTTGCTTTGGTGATTGTTTTTGGTCTTGCAACTCTTCCCGGTTCTGCGCAAACCGCGCCAGCAGCTCCGCCCGCAGCCCAACAGGAAGCCCAGCCCAGCAAGGGAAAGGTGATCTTTTCCCGCTCGACAGATGAGAACGGCCAAACTACCGACCAAGCCAGTCCGCCCTCTGAACCTGCAATTGCAGCAGACGCCAAGCCCTCCGTGGGAGACGCCGAACGCCAGGCTGTCACCTTCACCTCTTACGGCTTAGATGTCCATCTGCGTCCCGCGGAGCAGCAGATCGCCGTTCGCGCTCTTCTCGGCATCCGCAATGACGGTCCATCGCCGCTCTCCACGATTCCGCTGCAACTCTCCTCTTCGCTCCATTGGGAACGCATCCGCGCGGACGGCAAAGAGGTTGCCTTTCAGGTCGCCACGCTCAACTCCGATGCCGACCATACCGGACAGATGCATGAAGCCGCCGCTCGGCTGACGCAACCGCTCGCGCCCGGTCAATCCCTGCAGCTCGACGTTTCTTACTCCGGCCTGGTTGCCCCAAGCGCGCAGAGGCTCCTTTCGATCGGCGCGCCAGAGCAGACGGCCCTGCGCTCCGATTGGGATCAGATCAGCCCTGCCTTCACCGGCCTGCGCGGCTTTGGCAATGTCCTCTGGTATCCCGTCTCCAGTGTTCCAGTTCTTTTAGGCGACGGCGCGCGCCTTTTTGACGAGATGAGCAAACAGAAGCTGCGACTGACCGGCGCTCGCTTTCGGCTGCGGCTCACCGTCGAGTTCCCTCACGGTCAGGCTCCCACTGTGGCTGTCATCAACGGCCACTCCGTACCGCTTACCATTACGGAAGCCGGCGCCTCGCTCGATCAAAGCCAGGAGGTTGCCGGCGTGGCTACCGCCGACTCCGGCAGCGCAACCCTGGGCTTTGAAGCGCCCAGCCTCTTTGTGGCCATGCGCACGGCCCACCCCGGCACCAACCTGACCGCCTGGACGCTCCCGGAGAACGATCTCGCCGTACAGTTCTGGACGACCGCGGCCACGGCGGTCACGCCCTTTCTGCAAAGTTGGCTCGGCAAGCAGCCCCGCTCTCCGCTTGTTCTGTTGGACCTGCCCGATCCGCAGGATGCGCCCTTCGAGACCGGCTCTCTGCTGGCCGCGCCGCTTTGTGAGCCCGACCCAAAAGCTCCATCCGAGGCGCTGAACGGAATTCTTGTCCACGCTCTCAGCCATGCCTGGGCGACTGAGTCCAAGCTGCCTCCTCCTCCCGCCTGGTTGAATGAGGGTCTGGCGACCTTTATGAGCAGCTTATGGATTGAAAAGCGGAACGGACGCGAGGCCGCTCTGAGCACTCTGGAAGCCAACCGAGGCGCGCTGGCCCTGGCCGAGCCGGAGAGTCCCGGCCAAAGCTCCGGGCAGCCGCTTGCGCAGGCCATTTCTCCTGTTTACTACCGAACCAAAGCCGCGTATGTCCTTTGGATGCTGCGTGATCTGGCGGGCGATCAGTCGCTCTCGGCGGCGCTCAGAGCTTATGATCCCGTTGTGCATAGCTCGCTGGAAAAACTGATTGAAGATGCCACCACAAAGCCTGATCTTGGCTGGTTTTTTGGCGACTGGGTCGATGCCGATAAAGGCCTGCCCGATCTGAAGATCAACGGCATTTTCCCCACATCCGCATCTGTCGGTTACTGGCTGGTGGCCATCCACATCGCAAATGCAGGCTATGCCGCCGCCGAAGTTCCGGTCACCGTACGCTCTGGCTCCGGCGCAGATGCGGCCTCTGCCACGCAGCGCGTCCGCATCCCCGCCCGCGCGGAAACTGTCTCTCGCATTCTCATCCAGGGCAAACCCGTCTCCGTTCAGGTGAACGACGGAGACGTCCCCGAGACGCAGACCAGCGTTCACATCACTCGGTTGGACGAGCCCGCCGAAGCCCCGCCCGGTTCCAGCCAGTCCAATCCGCCCACGCACTAGTGTTTAGGGTCGTCAGTTTGTCCCAAAATTGCAGTCATTCTGAACGGAGTTTGCCGCGCTTTTTGCGGCAAATTTGGAACCCAATGCTGCCCATCTGCGTATTCAATCCGCAGTGCCAGGAGAGCCATCATGAGCAGCCAATCCTACCCCAATCCGCAAGCCGTCTTTTACCAGCAATATGAAGCGGTGCGCCGCGATGAAGTCATCGGAGTTCTTCTGGCGCTCTTTCTGGGCGCCTTCGGCATCCACCACTTCTATCTGCGCCGCACCGGCTTGGGCGTTCTCTATTGCTGCCTCTTCTGGACGGGAATCCCGTCCTTTCTGGGCTTCATCGAGTGCTTCTTCATGCCTGGGCGGGTGCGTGAGTTCAACGCCATTCAGGCGGCGGGCATCGCCGCCATGCTGGGAATCGCTGTTCCCGGCTGGGGCCAGCCCATCAGCGTCACAGTCAACGTGCCTCCGGCGGCGCAATCCAATTCGCTGGTAGCCTGCCCCCACTGCGGCCAGACCAATGTGCAAGGCGCGCGCTTCTGCTCCAACTGCGGCGCTTCCTTGTAAGCAAACGGGCCGGTGTATCAAGCGTTCCGGCCCGCCGCTCGATTCAGGGAATTAGAGCTTATCCGTACATTGCAAATTTTCTCTTGCTGATCTCAAAACGATTCTTTTGGAATGGCGGCTCCAACGCTTTTCCGCGTGGTTGAGAGCTCGACGTGGACCAGGAGGTCCACGCCACAGCCGACCGGGAGGTCGGCGCTACAATTTACGGATAAGTTCTTACTCAGGCTTGCCCGTCTTCTCCAATGTGTCCACCATCTGCCAGGGCAGATAAGGACGCGATGCGCGCAAGGCATCAAGACGCGCAAACAGATCCTTCTGATGAGCTTGGCCTCCGGGACGATATCCCTCATAGATTGCGTAGCTGTAGAGAGCGGAAAAGTTCTGCGGATCGAGCTTGAGCGCCTCTTCAAAGTCGGCGCGGGCTTGCTCGCCGATCTGTTTGATGCGCGGCTGACCAACCGTCTCCATCAACCCGGCCTGGGCGAGCCAGCCAATATAAAAGCAGGCCGACGACCCGCGCATGGCCAGCAGCGTGGCGCTGGGCGTCTTCTCTTCCGCGGCGAGGGCACTGAAGAAATCGTAGGCGCGACGGCCGTCACGGGCCTCGGCAATGATCTTCCAATAGTTGGCAACTGCCATTCCGAACTCCGCGCTGTCGGGGCTGGACAAACTCATCGTGACCTCCAGCTTGTTGAGCGCGAGAGTTGTTGAGGCCGCTGGTTGAACGCTGCCGGCGTCGGGTTGCTGGGCAAGCATGGGGATGAGGGCAGTGGCTGCCATAATGGCAATGGCCAAGGTTTGTGCAAATCGATTCCGAGTCATGATCTCTCCTTTGGTAGAGGGTTGAATGTTAGCGTTACAGAGAACTCTGTTTTAGAGAGTTCTAAGGCAAGACAACTCCTTGCGTGGTTCACTTTGCGAAGCGTCCTCATCTACTCCATGAGCTCTTCGCTTTGAAAATCTCTCAATAAAGAGAACTCTACTATATGGAGTTCTCGATGTCAAGAATATTTTTTGAGCCTTGTGAAAAACTTTGAAGGCCTGCCAATTTGAAGAGATCGCTCTCTGAAGAACCCGGAAATGCCGTACACTCAGTCAGGAGGCTCTTTGAAATCAGGATTTGTCGCTATTCTCGGCCGGCCCAACGCCGGTAAAAGCACGCTGCTCAACGCCCTCACCGGCGAAAAAGTTGCCATCGTCTCCGCCAAACCGCAAACCACCCGCAACCGCATCGCCGGGGTGGTCGAGGTTCCGGCGCGCAAAGGTGTGCATCCGGCGGCGCAGATTGTCTTTGTGGATACCCCCGGCGTCCACAAGCCCGGCTCGCAGCTCGACCGCCGAATGTTGCAAGAGGTTTACGAGGCCCTGGAAACGCGCGACTTGGTGCTGGTTCTGATGGACGCCACGCGGCGGGTGCAGTTGGAAGCCGCCGCGGAACCAGCCGGCCAAGATGGGGTGCCCCAGGTCCCGACTTTGGAACCTGGGAATCCAGATTCCCCCAAGCGTGAGCGCACCAACTGGGCCAGCGAGGACGAGTTTCTCTTCGGCCTGATTCGCAAATTGGATTGCCCGGTCTTCCTGCTGCTGACCAAGATCGATCTGGTCGCCAAGGATCAGCTTCTGCCGCTGATCGATACGCTGACGCGCCACTTCGGCTTTGCCCAGGTTATTCCCATCAGCGCCCGCAAGCGCGACGGCATGGAGATTCTGCTGCGCAAGATCGTCGAAGTTCTGCCGGTGGGCGAGCGCTTCTATCCCAAGGATCAGTACACCGATCAGCCGCAGCGCTTCATGGTCGCCGAATTGATTCGTGAAAGCATTCTGGTTGAGACCGGCGAAGAGGTTCCGTACGCCTCTGCGGTGGTCATCGAGCGTTACGAAGAGGCCGAACCGCCCGCCCCGCCCCGCAAGAAAGGTCAACCTCCAGCGCGGCTGCCGCTCACCCGCATCGCCGCAGCCATCTATTGCGAGCGCGACGGCCAAAAGGCGATTCTGATCGGCAAAGGCGGCTCCAAGCTCAAGGAGATTGGCACCGGCGCACGCCGCAAGATCGAGTCGCTGATCGGAACGCGCGTTTATCTGGAGTTGCACGTCATTGTCGAGCCTGGATGGCGCGAGTCGGCGGCCTTTGTCGAGTCGCTCGACTGGCGCAACCAACTGGAAAAGCTGGCCACTCATCAGATCGATGAAAGACCGTTAGAGGAGTAAGCTCCAGTTTTTAGAGCTTCCTAGTTCGCCGCTGCAAGTCATGGTTAAACTCTCGGCTTCAAGCAATGACGGAAATGAACGATCTGCGATAAAACTTACCCCGGAGGGGTAAAGGATAATAGCCCCGGATGGAGCGCAGCGCAATCCGGGGAATGCCAGCCAGCAGAGGATTGCGCCCCGTAGGGGTGCTGCGAAATCATGCTACTTATAAGGAGGCAGTTATGGCGACAGCGCAGATCAGCATCAGTCCGGAGGATCTCTCCCAAGTTCCGCATGGCCACGACAAGATTCCCGATGCGGGGATTCTGGTGATCTTTGGCGCGTCGGGCGATTTGACCCGGCGCAAGCTGCTGCCCGCGCTCTTTCATCTGGAGCAGGCTGGACTTCTGCCGGAACAATTCGCCATCGTGGGCGTGGCGCGGCGGTCGCTGGGCGATGAGTTCGCCAAGGATATGCGCGCGGGCGTTATCGAGTTTGCCGGCGTGGACGCGGGAGAAACCTGTCTGGATAACTTCACCAAGAAGATCAGTTATTATCCGCTGCGCTTTGATGCTTTGGAGGATTACGCCGGTCTGAAAACGGAGTTAGACCGTATTGCCAAAGAAAGAAACATCGTCGGCAACCGGTTATATTATTTGGCCACAGCTCCGGAGTATTTTGCTCCGATCGTTCAGAATCTGGGCGAGCAGGGAATGGCGCATCCCGAGCAGGGCAAGGCCGCCGTGGTGATTGAAAAACCATTCGGTCACGATCTGGAGTCGGCGCGCGCGTTGAACTGTCAGGTCAATGCGGTTTTCAGCGAGGAGCAGGTCTTCCGCATCGATCACTATCTGGGCAAGGAAACGGTTCAGAATATTTTAGTTTTTCGCTTTGCCAATGGAATCTTTGAGCCGATCTGGAACCGGAATTATATCGATCATGTGCAAATTACCGTGGCGGAAACGCTGGGCGTCGAGGGGCGTGGGCCGTTTTATGAGAAGGCCGGAGCGCTACGCGACGTGGTGCAGAATCATGTGATGGAGTTATTGAGTCTGGTCGCTTTGGAACCGCCGTCGAGCTTTGAGGCGGAGAGCGTCCGGCGCGAAAAATTGAAGGTCTGGCGGGCGATTCCTTCCATTCCTATCTTGGACGTGGTGCGCGGGCAGTACGGCGCGGGGACGGTGGACGGGCAGCCGGTGGAGAGTTATCGAAGCGAGCAGCGAGTTAGTCCGACCTCCGGCACGGAGACTTTTGCGGCGGCGCGGGTGGAGATAGAAAACTGGCGCTGGGCGGGGGTTCCTTTTTATCTGCGCGCGGGCAAGCGAATGCAGAAGCACGCCACCGAGATCAATATTCAATTTAAACAGCCGCCGCTGTTGATCTTTGACAGAATAGCCCATCAACAGGCTTGCCAGGTAATTCAGCCTAACTTGCTGACGCTTCGCATTCAACCGGATGAGGGCATCGCGCTGCGCTTCGGCGCCAAGGTTCCCACCACAATGGAGATGGATGTCTGCCCGGTGAATATGGACTTTGATTATGCGGCGGCCTTCGGAAAATCCAGCGCCAACGGCTACGAGCGCTTGCTGCTGGACGCACTGCTGGGCGATCAAACGCTCTTCTCCCACCGCGACGGCGTGGAAACAACCTGGGCGCTCTTTACGCCTGTTCTGGAGGCCTGGGCGGCAAAAACGCCGGAGAAGTTTCCTAATTACGCTGCCGGCTCCTGGGGTCCGGAGTGCGCCGATCATCTGATTGCGCGCGGCGGACGGGCGTGGCGGAATGATCTGGGACGGAAGGGATAATGCAGGGAACAGGGAACAGAAAAACGCTGGTTGGGCCCGTGGATTCCCACCCTGTCCTCAAAGAACGCGGAAAGGATGGGGTACCCTCAAGTAATGGATGGTCAAGATTCCGAAAAATATTGAGTACGCAATCCGCCGTTTACTTTTCACAAATTCCGGTTGGATTCTGCCACTCTTCTGCAAAACGGTTCTCTGTTATTCTATGGGACTGAATTTCTATTCTATGGGATTGAATTTTGCGATACTTAGCGCAAGGGTTTTCGGATCTTCTTTCCCGCAGTGGCGGAAGGTAAACAAAGCGCCGCCGTATCATGTTCCCCATCACTCCCCAAAAGCGTTTGGAGTGCATGGGCGGTTTCAATTGACAGATTTGGATCCTTTGAGATCACTCGTAAAGCATCCTGGTGCTTCTCAGTAATCGCTATATGCCGGGTTGTGTTCTTTAAGATTTGGTCGGTATTGTCCAATAGACGACCATAATTATCTATATGCCTGTTGAAAAGCGCGAGAACCAACCGTCTTATTATTATCGAAACTACACAAAAGACGATGACACAAGCATACACTGCTATTTCCACAACGAATTCTGCTGTCACAGACCCGTTGAGGTACGTTAGTCGATCCTGAAAAAGCCGATTTCAAGCAGAAGGCAAGGCGATCAAGAAGCCTTTGAAGCATGATTGGAGCAGGAATCGTGCCAGGATCGCCCAGATTTCAGCGACAAGTTTGCCCTCACAGGCTCTCAGCAGCTTGTGGAAGTTCATCGCAGCAGCCGAGAGGATGGCGTTGATCGCGTCTCCGGCAGCGCCCTTCAGCCGGTTACGTTCCAGCCGGTGTTCGTTCTTCAGATGTCCGATGCTCGGTTCGATGGCCGCTCTGTGTTTCATCCTCTTCCAGAGCGCCTTTGGTATTCGGCCTCGCTGTCGTTTATCCACATGGATCGCGGCCTCGCCTGCATAGTTGTGGCCGCGATAGCCCATGTCCACATGCACTTCTCTAACTCTTTCGCCGATCAAGTTATTCACTTGTTTCATCTGCTCGGCCAGCGTGTGGCCATCGTAGGGATTGCCCGTAAAGCTTTTGGCCCCGACGAACCATCCACCCCGGCTGCTTACCGCAACACTAACCTTGTTGCCGAACTCATACGGCTTGCCCGCCTTGCCTTTGGCGATGCATTCAA
>CAZYCV010000106.1:0-11698 GCA_964645305.1 uncultured Occallatibacter sp.
CTCGGTTGGAGGGGAGCCGGCGCTGTCATGTAATCAGTCTCCAGACCGGCTGTAATGTGGACCTCCCGGTCCACGTTGAATTCAAACAAACCAGAAATACGCCAGAGCCACCGCACAATTCAAACAGGCCTGAAACCAGGAAGAGAGTATCCTCAATGTACCAATAAGCTTAGAGAAACTTCTGAATAAATTGATGTTTTGATAGGGCACGACTTTACTCGCTGCGGAATAACTTAATTGGGGAAGTTTTGTAATAAGGGCACGACTTCAGTCGTGCCGCAAGATGCAGATAAAAATGTTGGGCTTTAGCCCCTGCGGGATGTTTTCCGTGGATTTCACTCGCACTTAGGACCTTTTCCCGTAGCCTGTTCAGTCGTGCCTCCATGGCTTTTCGGCCCACTCAAGTGGATGATAACGCCGCTGCGGCATTCGCCCCGGAGGGGCGACCGAAATGCCTCCAAAGATTCTAAAGGGGATACTTCAAGTTGGTCCCGCAATCATCTGTTTTGCGCCATCGTCGCGGCGGTAATCGGCCCGCCGTTTCAACGGTGGGGGGACCGACCAAAATTCCGCCGGAGTCCCTTGAGACGGCGCTCACGCATCGTTCTTTGCGATCATTCAGCAGTAGAATCTGACAAGCAGTCGTTGCCTCTTTTCGTCGATCCCTGGCGCAGGGACCTCCAAGTGTACGGCAATCCGAAAACTGATTTTTCCGCTCCCGGCCCGGCTGGGGTATTCTGTCGTGAGAGGGTAATTCTTTGAAGCGTATTTACTTTATCGTCGGCCTGCTGGCACTCGGCGCGGCCTTGGGTTGCAAGGCCCAACCTGCCAAGCAGTTGCCCGACGCGGCGCTCAATCGGCGCATTGAGATCATGGTCCGCTCGCAGTACAACATTCCTGAAGGCTACTCCATCGAGCTTGGCGTTCGTTCTCCCAGCCAAGTACCCGGCTATGATGCCCTGCCAATTTCTATTGGGCATGGCGGCAAGGCAACGGTGATCGATTTTCTAATCTCGGCCGACAACAAGACTTTAGCCCGCTTGGAGAAGTTTGATTTGGCCGGCGACCCGCTTTTTTCCATCAATGTGGCTGGCCGCCCCATCCGCGGCAATCCCGACGCCAAGGTCACCGTGGTCAGCTTTGACGACCTGGAGTGCCCCTTCTGCGGGCGCATGCACCAAACCCTCTTTCCTGCAACTCTGGAGCGCTACCAAGGCTTGGTCCGCTTTATTTACAAAGACAACCCACTGGTTGAAATTCATCCCTGGGCCCAGCGCGCCGCCATTGACGCCAACTGTCTTGCTGCCCAAAGCAGCGACGCATATTGGCAATTTGTCGATTACATCCACGCGCACGGCCAAGAGGTGAACGGCAGCACGCGGGAGGTGGCCAAGAGTTTTGATGCCCTGGACAGAATTGCGCGCCAGCAGGCTGAGAATGGAAAGCTGAACGCCCTTCAACTGGATAGTTGCCTTGCCCACCAGGACGCGACGCAGGTGCAGGATTCCATGAAGGAGGCACAGGCTCTTCACATTGAAGGCGCGCCCATGCTTTATGTCGATGGCGAGCGCATTAACGGCGCTGTTCCGCAGGCGGACGTTTGGGCGGTGATCGATCGGGCCTTGCGCGCTGCTGGTGTGGCGCCGCCGACTGCCCCGGAGGAGCCTCAAAAGCCGGGTCAGTAGGTCTTCCGGCTTTTTCACCTTGGCTTTTAAGCTGTCGATTTAAAATTGAAGCAGATTCCTTCAATTTTTCATATCGCCAAGCTGCCTTGGGGATTTATTCTTGATAGCCAGAGGACTTCACGCCCTTCAGGAGATACCGAGTTGCTAAGCAATACATTGAGCCGCACGCCTTTTCGTTTGGTTGTTTTGATTCTCTGTGGCGGCAGTTTGCTGGCCGCTGTTAGCGCGTGCCATCGCCCGAACTCACCCGATGTTGTAGCCACTGTGAATGGCAAGGATATTCAGCGCGCGGAGTTGGAAAAGTATTACAAGGCAAAGCTTTCCGACTATGCTCAAACGCCCTCTGCCGAGCAGGCCGACATCTTGCGCCTCAATATCTTGAAGCAGTTAATCGAGGATGAAATCCTTTGGCAGCGCGCCGCCAAGCTCAACCTCGCCGCCAGCGATGAGGACGTGAACGCCAAACTGACCGAGATGAAGGCGCCCTTTACTCAAGAAGAGTTCGACAAGCAGCTTCAGACTCGCAACATCACTTTGGACGATTTGCGCCGCGACGTGCGCCGCAATTTGACCAAGACCAAGCTGCTTAACAAAGAGATCGATTCAAAGATCAACATCAACGACGCTGAGATCAGCGCCTACTACGCCGCGCACAAGTCGGATTTCGATTATATCGAGCCGCGCTATCGCCTGGAGCAGATCGCAGTTTCCGGTGTTTCTTCGCAGAACAAGGCATCCAATGACGCGGAGGCCAAAAAGAAGATCCAGGAACTTCACCGGCGTTTGGAGAACGGCGAAGATTTTAGTGCGTTGGCGATCAACTTTTCCGAAAATCCAAATACCGCTCCCAGCGGCGGCGACATGGGCTTTGTGCCCGAATCGCAACTGCGCGGCAGCGACATGGATTTGTTCAACGCCATCAACCGGCTCAAGCAGGGTGAAATTACTGACATCATTCCTATTTACGATGCCGCAGGTCCGAATCACCATGTCATGGGCTACGCAGTTTACAAGCTGATTGCCAAGGAAGCAGCCGGACAGCGCGAATTGAATGATCCGCGCGTGCAGCAGGTCATCCGCCAGGAGTTGCGCGATAACCATTCGCAATTGCTGCAGAACGCTTACTTTGAGGTGCTGCATAATGAATCAAAGATTCACAACTTCCTTGCCGAACAGATTCTGAAGCAGGGTGCGCAGTAACGCTGGAACTACGGAGCCACTTGCAAAATTCCATGGAGAGTGCAAGGAGCGTCAGGGCACGGCTTCAGTCGTGCCGCCAGCTCCGTAAGAAAGGTGTTGGGCTTTAGCCCCTGCATTTCTTCGCTTTCAGTTATTTGCAACTCCGCAGCGACTAAAGCCGGAATTCGTTTGGGCTCTTTTCGGCACGGCTGAAAATCATGCCCTCACGATTCTCGGCAACCTGAAGACAATTTTGCAAGGGGCGCAAGGAACTGGACAGACAACAGGGAACAGGAAGCAGGGATTAGGAAGCTGGGAATAGGGATAGCGAGCAGGGACCAGCAAAAAGGAATATGGAGCAGGAATATGGAGCAGGAATATGGAGCAGGAATATGGAGCAGGAATATGGAGCAGGAAGCAAGGAGCAGGAAGCAGAAAGCAGGGAGCAGCAAGTTGGAATAGGGAGCAGGAAGCAGAAAGCAGGGAGCAGCAAGTTGGAATAGGGACCAGTTAAAATGACCGCGCCGTAGGCGCAGTGGTTATTAGCCCCGCGTTTCAAAGCGGGGTAAGTGGCACCCAAAAGCCACCGAAGTCCCGTAGGGACGGCGCTTTGGGTCCATCCTTTTCGCATCTTTAGTTAAACGAAGCCTTTTCTATTCCGAACTGATGCTACGCGGCAACCCGCAATTTTGCAGAATCCAGCTATTTACAGGGCTCCACCAAGTGGTTTGTCCGCCAAGCGATAAAGGCTATAAATTTCGTATATATAGAGTCTAACTTTTTGAATATGCATAGCAAAAACCTTATTTTGCGAGACCATTCTATATGGTAGTCGGTAGCGTGAAGCAGATAGCAGTATTCGCTAATTTGCTATCGCCGCGAGAAAGTAACCAGATTCAGGACCGATAGATGATCTTCTCGCATATGAACGAATTTGGGCCAGGAGGCTCACATTACAGCCGACCGGGAGGTCTGTGCTTCCACTCGATATGCGATTTCTCAATATGCTAAATTTCGGGACGCCAATTTTCGGGATATTGAATTTCGAGACGCTACGTTTTATGCGGTCACAAACCTCAGCCTGTCCTCTATTCCTTCTATAAAAACGGCAGCCTCCGCGTAATGCAGAGGCTGCCGTTTGAGTCACTGAATAACTAAAAACTACTTCAACTCGCCGTTGTCGCCCATGGTGATGCCGCCGGGGCCGGCGTTCTTCTTCGCTTCAACCTGCTTGCGGGTCTCCATTGCCTTGGTGCGCCATTCGTCGGCCTTGGCGACGTCGGCCTTGCGGGCCGCATCATTGCCGAAATCAAGGTCGGCCTTGCGCCGGTAGATCAGGTTTAGATAGGCCATCGCTTCGTCGTAATTGGCCTTGTTGTCGTTGGCCTGCGTCAGATACTGGAGGCCTTCTTCAACCAACGGAGCGTTCTTGGTAATCAGAGGCTCCATCACCTTCTTCGGCGCCTTGGCATTCCCTTCACCGTCGTCCGTAATGTTCTCAACGGCCAGCGCATTCAGAACATTCTGGTGGGCCAGTGTCCAGTCGATCGCGCCGATGGTGTACGCCGCCTCGGCGTCCTTCGGATCCTCGGCCAAAACCTTCTTCTGCCACTCTTTGGCCTCGTCCAACTTCTTGATTTGGAAGTCAATGCCGGCAATCTGCTTCATGCTGTTCACATCATGCGGATTGGAGTTCAGAACCTCCTGGAAGATGTCGATGGCGTCTTGCGCCGACTTCAAATTCTCAGGTGTATCCAATCCAGGCACAACATTCTGCGCCAGCGCGGTGGCCAGATAGCTCTTGGCCGTCCGCAGCGAAGGGTCCAACTTCATCGCCTGCTGGAAGTGATTGATCGCCTCTTCGTAGTGGGTGCCCTTGTACGCTTCCACTCCCTTGTTCAACTGGTCGCGGGCAGCAAGCTTGTTGCACCCGCTCATGGAAATCACCATGCCGGCCAGAACCACCGCGAGCGCCGTAATACGTGCGGGTCCATTCATCTTAGTATCCTTCTCCTTCAAGCAAGAGCCTTTCGGCCACGCGCCTGGAATCTCCTGGTACAGCTGGCCGCGGGCGGGAGATACCGTAGCCAGGACATTAGAATCTTAACCCCTGTTTCCGCGAGGAGAAACCTTCTCCAAACGGGGCTGACCTTTGCGGCATCCGCCGAGCATCCAATGGCCGCTCGCTTCCCCCACCTGCCAGCCTGAACTCTCTGCCCGCCAAAACTATCGTCGGCTATTGGCCGGCCATAATCTTGGGCGTCATCAAACCGACGTGATCCACGTTCGCGGCGCGACCAACATCAATGACCTCAGCCACATAGCGAAAATCGATATTATCGTCGCCCTTGACAAACATGACACGCTCGGCGCGATTGGCGTAAATCTCGGTCAAGCGAGCCTGCAACTCTTTCAGAGCCGCGGGACCGCCATTGCCATTGTAGACGACCGTTTCATTGATCTTGTAGGACGGGTTCTTGCCAGCCTCGCGCAGAACCTGAACCACAATCGTACGGTCAGATTTGTTCTCTTGCATCGGATTCTTGGGCGGTTGAGGCACAAGTGCCTCCAGGCCCTTCGGCGTCACCGGCACAATGACCATGAAGATGATCAGCAGCACCAGAAGGACGTCAATCATCGGCGTAACATTGATGTCGGACGAGTAGCCTCCCCCGCCCCCCATTGCCATTCCCATGGTTCTATACTCCTCTTTTGCTTAAATTCGTTGAAAAAGACAACCTGCCGCGCGTTACTCGCCGCCGGCCCCGCTGCCTTCTTTTTTCTGGGTCAACAAGCCAACGCTATCGATTCCGGCGGTACGCACTGCGTCCACTGCGTCCTCAACGGCGCGATACTGGGCGCGAGCATCGGCGCGAACATAAATCATCGTACCGGCCTTTTTGCCTTCCAGCTTCTGGCTAACCTGCGTGCCAAGTTCCTCGACTGAGGTCTTGTTCTGTCCCAGGAACACTCCGCCGTCGCGCGTTACGGCTACGACGATGGCGTCTTCCTTGTCGGCGTCCGGCATATTGGATGTGTTATCCACCTTGGCCATGTCGACCTGAACCTTGTTCTGGAGCATGGGGGTGATGACCATGAAGATGATCAGCAGCACCAGCATCACGTCCACCATCGGGGTGACATTGATGTTGGAACTGATATTTTTTGCTACATTGCGAACTGCCTGTGCCATGAGTTGTGCTCCGTCGCCTGAAAATTTGTATTCCGGATGGCCTCCGGCGCCGCCTGGGCGGATCGCATCAGGAGTCGAGCGATGGAGACCGGCGGCAGGAGCATTGTCTCTGCTCCTGCCTCCGCAGCTTCTCGCTTGAGCCCAGATCCGCTTCGCTTAGCGCTTGTGGCTCTGCTTGATGAAGTAGTCGATCAATTCGCTGGAGGAGTTATCCATCTCCACATCGAATGCTTCGACGCGTCCGGTGAAATAGTTGAAGGCCATCACGGCCGGGATGGCCACAAAGAGGCCGACGGCGGTGGTAACCAGAGCTTCCGAGATGCCGCCCGCGACTGCGCCGATGCCTGAGGTCTTCTGCGTGGCGATAGCTTGGAAGGCGTTCAGAATGCCGATAACCGTTCCGAGCAGTCCAACGAACGGAGCCGTTGCGCCGATGGTGGCCAGAACCGCAAGGCCCCTCTTCAGCTTGGCATGCACAATGGCTTCAGCGCGCTCAAGTGCGCGGCCGGAGCTGGCGATGGTCTCTTCGGTCGGCGAACCACCCGAGGAGCGGAACTCTTGCAGGCCAGCCGTCACAACTTCGGCCAGATGAGACTTCTTGTTGCGGTCGGCGATCTTGATCGCTTCTTCGAGCTTGCTGTCCTTGAGCGCGCCGGCAACCTTGGGCGCGAACTCGCGCGACTGCTTGCGGGCGGCCGAGAAGTAAAGGGCACGGTCGATCATCACGGCCAAAGACCAGATCGACTCGATGACCAGGACACCGGCGATGCAGCGCGCCGGCCATCCCATGTTGTGCACGAGGCCTATCAGATTGAAGCTAACCGCTTCATCGTCAAAGAGAAAAGCCAGATTGGCGGCCGAATGCGAAGCTAATTGCGTGAGCTGAGCGAGAATCACTGAATCATTCCTCCTAAGGAGTATTTCTGTTGAATTGCAACTGCCTTCCGGTTCTTGGAATGTGGCTCCTTTCGGAATCACATTCAGGTCAAAAACGAAGTCCCCTCCCCAAAGCGGCGGAAAGAACCAGCCAAAGTCCTCATCCGCCCAAGGTGAAGACCACGTTGACCGTGGTATCCACTTCCACCGGCTCGTTATTGAGCAGGTAGGGCTTGTAGCGCCAACTCTTGACTGCGTCGAGAGCCGCCTGCTGCAACATCGCCGGGCCGCTGATGACGCGCATATTTTCAATCGAGCCCGTCTTGGAGATGGTCGCCTGAAGCACCACGGTGCCCTGCACGCGGGCAGCCTTGGCAATCGGCGGATAGACCGGCAGTGTCTTGAGCACCACCATGCCCTGCATCACACCGCCCGAAATGGTCACCTTCTTCGGCGGCGCAACCTTGACCTGGGTCTTGGCCGTGTCATTGAAGATGCCGCCCATGGCGCCACCGACCGAGCCAAAATCAGAGCCCGCAACGCCAAACGTCGCTGGTGGGGCTTCCTTTTCCCTGGCGATCATAATGTCTTTGGGGATGCGCGTAGGCGCCGTAAGCTGATTGTTCATCATCTCCGACTTCACGGGCGCGGCATGCACAACTTCCGCGGGGGGCGGCGGAGGGGGAGGCGGTGGAGGCGGAGGCGGAGCGGTCAGCGCCATTTGCATGGCGGCGATCGGAAGCGCCTCAGGATGAAGCAGCGGAATCAGAATGACGATCGCCAACAGAACGCATTCAAGAACGGTGGTCAATACTGCCCACTTGCCACTGCCGCTCTTGATCCTGCCCGCGGATGAAAAGGTTGAATCTTCAAACATAGCCAGCCTCGAATCGAATGTTTGCTTACTCTTATTTAGACACCGGAGAACGGAAAAATGTTCCCGACCTCCAAAACATTATCACAGCACAGCGCCACCGCTGAGCAGAACTGCGCAAGTCCGCAAAGAACACCGCAAATGCCGGGCAGAATCACCCGGCAAAGCTAAACCCGGGCGCGTTTGGCCCCCGGAAGCACCACTGTCTTTCCCTGTTTGGCGCGCCACTCCTGCCAAGCCACCAGCATCGGCGCCGCCACGGCGATGGACGAGTACGTCCCGATAATAATACCGATTACGAGCGCAAATGAAAAGCCCCTTAAAACTTGTCCGCCAAAAACGTACAAAGACAGAACCGTAAGGAAGGTCAGTCCCGAAGTGAGAACGGTCCGGCTCAGCGTCTGATTAATGCTTCGATTGACCACATCCGGCAGCGACTCCCTCCGGCTCAGGCTCAGATTCTCGCGGATACGGTCGAAGACAACAATGGTATCGTTCATCGAGTAGCCCACCAGCGTCAGAATCGCGGCAATCACCGTCAAACTGATCTCCTGATTGGTCAGCGCAAAAGCGCCCACCGTAATCAACGTATCGTGGAAGCAGGCCACCACCGCCGCCACGCCATAGATCAACTGGAAGCGGAACCAAAGGTACACCAGCATCCCGGCCATTGAATAGAGCGTAGCCAGCACCGCCTTGTTCTCCAGTTGCTTGCCCACCGTTGGACCGACCACGTCCACATTCACGTCCGAGTCCTTGAATGGATTCGGGTAGTATGTGCGCAGGGCGTCCACAATCTGCTTGCGCCCCGAATCCAGCTCGGCCTCATTCTGCTGCTCCGGCAAACTGATCAGCATCTCGTTGCCGCCGGTCTGGTTGAAATCTGCAATCGGCTGGACCGAAGCATCCTTGATGCCCGCCGCGGAGACAGCCTGCCGGATCCGGTTGATGTCCGGGGTCTGCTCGAACTTCACCTTGACCTGCGTGCCGCCCTTGAAGTCCACGCCCAGCGGCACCGGCGAGCCGATCTGCGCCCAATGCATGCACATCGAGATAATTCCAAGCACGCTGAAGATCAGGGAAAAAGAGAGAAAGTACCACTTCTTCCCCAGCCAATCGATATTTACCTTGCCAAACAGTTCCACGTGTTTCTCTCCGTATTCCTGATCCCTGTTCCCTGATCCCTGATCCCTGTTCCCTCGTCAAATCGACAGCGGCTCGCCCGGCTGCAGCTTGTTCAGGTGGGCGTCAAAGATCACCCGCGAGACAAAGACCGCCGTGAACAGGTTGGCCAGTAGACCGATGGTTAGCGTGACTGCAAAGCCCTTCACCGGCCCGGTGCCGAACATGAACAGAATCGCCGCCGAGACAATCGTCGTGACGTGTGTATCGACGATGGTGATCCAGGCGTGTGCAAAGCCCTGATCGACGGCCGCCGCAGGCGCCTTGCCCGCTCGCAACTCTTCCCGGATGCGCTCGAAGATCAGCACATTCGAGTCCACGCCCATGCCGATGGTCAGGATGACTCCGGCGATGCCCGGCAGGGTCAGCGTCAACGCGCTCGCGCCGCCGCTCAATGCGCTCGAAAGCCCCATCACGCCCAGCAGAATCACCAGGTTCAGAATCAATGCCAAGTCAGCGTTGATGCCCGAACCCTTGTAGTAGATAAGCATGAAGACCATGACCAGCGCCACGCCGACAACCGCCGCCGTCACGCCCTTTTGAATTGAATCCGCGCCCAGCGAAGCGCCGATCTGACGCCGTTCAAGCGGTGCCAGCGAGGCCGGCAGCGCGCCCGTGCTGAGCAGCTTGGAGAGCGCCATCACCTCATCCTGTGAGAAGCTGCCGGTGATCCGGCCCGAATCGCGGATGGCGCTCTCGATGTTGGCCACTTCCTTGATCTGGTCGTTCATCACCACGGCCATCGAGTGGTTGATATTCTTGCTGGTGTAATCGTAGAAGCGGTCGCCGGCCTCGTTGGTCAGCGTAAAGCTCACCTCGCGGCGTCCGGTATTCTGATCGATGCCCGGATCGGCCGAGCGGAAGTCCTGCCCGCCCACAATGTACTGGCGCTGCAAGACGTATACGCTCGTCTCGCCGGAGCCGCTGCCGATCACGCCGGTGAAGGTCTTCAACTCGTCATCCGGCGGAAGGCTACCGCCGAGCGAGGACGCGGCCGTCTGCTCATCCTTGTACGGGCCGCCCACCACGGCGTGAACCTCCAGCCGGTTGGTGCCCTGGATGATCTTCTCGATGTCGCTCTCGTTGTCCACGCCCGGCAATTCGACCAGAATCTGATCCTTGCCCAGGCCGTACTCCTGAATCACCGGCTCGCTGACGCCCAGCGCATTCACGCGGTCACCGATGGCGTCAATCGCCTGCAGCACGGTTTTCTTGTCCAGCGCGGTCAGGTTGACGGGCTTCATGGTCAGCGTAAAGGCGTTATCCGAACCGCTCGATATGTTGTACACGTTGCCATACTTGGAATCGAGCAGCGTCTCAACGGCGTTCGAGCTGGCCGCCGGCGTGCCTTCCACGCGGATCGTCTCCGGCTTGGACGGGTCGGGCACGTAAACCTGCGAATAAGTCAGCTTGGCCTTCTGCAAGTCCTGCTGAATCCGCCCCGCCGTGTTGCCGGTTTCGGCAAAGATGGCTTCCTCGACCTTGACCTGCAAGATCAGGTGAGCGCCGCCCTTCAGATCCAGGCCAAGATGAATGCGCTTGGTCAACCCTTCGGTCAGATCCGAGCCGGTCACGCCTTTGGATGCGCCAAAGATGCCCCAAAGGCAGATCAGCAGCACCGCTACAATTCCAATGATTTTGTTGGTTAGATTCTTCTTCATCGTCCCGTTTCTCGTTGCAGGGATCAGGGGTCAGGGGTCAGGGGTCAGTTGCCTGAAACCCTCTCTACTCTGATCATGATCCACTGTTCCCTAATCACAATTCACTGAACCCTGATCCCTGAACCCTGATCACTGTTCACTGTCTACTGTTACCGAAGCAATCGCGCTCCGGGCCACTTCAATCTTGATCCCGTCCGGAGCAACCTTGATGACCACCCCGTCGTCCTTGATGGAGAGAATGATGCCGCGAATCCCGCCCGCCGTGGTAATCCGGTCGCCGGTCTTGATCTTGCCCAGCATCTCCTGCCACTGCTTCTGCCGCTTCTGTTGCGGACGGATCATCACAAACCACATCACGCCGATCAGCAGCAGCGGAAGAACCATCATCAAACCGCCGTTTGCGCCACCCGCCGCCTGCTGAAAAATCAACAATGCCAAACTCGTTGCCACGTTCATCCTTTACTCGCTCCTCAAGGCCGCGCAACTTTATCGCGCCCATCCGAGCACAGGCGCGCCCGGCCTCTGGCCGATCACCTGACAAAAAATTTTCTCCGGGAACGGACCGGGCCGCCGATCAAATCCGGCCCCGGCGCCAGGAAGGTGGGTTCGTTTGCCGCTCCGCGGGACCGGAATTGCCCGCGCCCGCAACCCAACTGCCGTCTGATTTCCTGTTCCACACAGCCTCTTCTCTGAATCTCCGCAATCTAAAGCCAAGCCGGAGCGCGGCGCATACTTCGTCCGGATTCCAAAGGAGTGCCTCCATAGATAAGATACGTCCAGCCGGGGGGCTGTCAAGGCGGAGATCAGGGAACAGGGATCAGGGGTCAGGAATCAGGGGTCAAGGATCAGAGATCAGGGATCAAAAATCAGAGACAACAGGCCTGATTTCGCAATAGAATCTGTAGCGCCGGCCTCCCGGCCGGCTGTCGCGTGGACCTCCCGGTCCACGCCGAACTCCACAAACTCCGTGCAAGCCAACTCCGTGCCCCATCCTTTCCGCGTCCTTTGCGGAATGGGTGGGAGATCATGAACTCCGTGTAAGCCAACT
>CAZYCV010000107.1:0-2793 GCA_964645305.1 uncultured Occallatibacter sp.
CGGAGATGGCGCATATCCGCTAGAGGCGTTATCGGAGGCTTTCCGTTTGGCATCTAAGGCGGTATTTTCGTTTTGCCGATGGAACAATCTAGCGGACATTCCTAAGCCTAAAAGTTTTATTGTCTGGGCGAAAAACAACTGGACTTCAGGAGACTTGGAACACGAATACGGCAGGGCATGGGAGGGTATAGCCTTCTGGCCCCAGAGCAATCATAGCTTCCGGGGGGGGCGTCCCTCCGACGTTTACGACCTTCGCCGTGTACCACCAACCGCCTTAAATCATCCGACAGAAAAGCCCGTTTCAATCATGGAGAGAATCTTGGACAGTAACGCAGGAGATATTATTCTTGACCCGTTTTGTGGTTCCGGGACAACGCTTGTCGCCGCCGAACGATTGGGGCGTAACTGGATCGGCATTGAAATTAATCCCGACTACGCCGCCATAGCCGAGAAGCGGATTGCGGCAGAAAGAGCGCAGTTGAAACTGGCGATATGAATACAAAACTATTCCCGACTATCTTGATTGTTTTGGATTTATGCGCCGCCCTATCCTACTACCGCGAATGGCGCAAGGTTTGTTATTGGGGCGCGGCGGCACTTCTGACGTATGTGGTGACGTACTAATGATCGGCCCCTTCATCATCAAAGGCCAGCCGGTGAGACAGGAAAGGGCGAGGCGGGGGAAGTGGGGGAACTTCTACGATCCCTCAAGCCGTGAGCGCAAGGCGTTGGCAATGGAGCTTTTAGCCATCAGGCAAGGGGCCAAACTAAGCCCTATGAGCAAAGAAGTGCGCTTGAAGGTGATCTTCTCCATTGCGCCACAAAAAGGCCGCAAAAGCGATTTATCGAACTATCTCAAAGCGTTTGAGGACTCAGGGAATCGGGTCCTATGGAATGATGACGCGCAGATCGCGGAGATCCAGGCTGAGCTTGTGCGGGACTCGAATAACCCGAGAACAGAATTTTGGATTGAGGAACTAAATTAAGCCCGAAAGGGGAGGGAGAGTTATGTTTCACATATTTCATAAATGGTCAAAAATTGTTAGCGATCATTGCGAATGCGAAATATGTCTGTCTGTCAGAAAAGCAGGCATGGGAGGTGGGGAGTGAAAGCATTTGATAAAAAACCCGTTTGCCCCAAATGCGGGCACAAAAAATTTCGCACTTATTGGTGCGACGGAGAGAGCTACTTAAACTGTTCCTTGCACGGATTCAGGAATGAACACATCCATCGGACATGCCAATATTGCGGCTACGAATGGGCGCATCGATGCCTAAGAAAATAATAGTTACTGAGACGAAATGAACAGTTTGCGCGATGCCCTAAAATCCGCAGGCATGGGAGGCGGGAAGAAAAATAAGTGTTGACAAATAATCACTCATGGTGTACACTAGTGGCGTAGGTAAATAACACACGGGAGGTTACACCATGGACAAAAAACTTGAGATCGGAACGAATTACGGCGACATCTTCGGCCTTGACCCGAAGAAGGGTATGCGGATGATTTATTTGGGTGGCAACAAATGGCGGTGCGAGAAACCGGGGGTTGTGAAAGAGATCGAGGGAGAGGTCACCACAAAAAATGCCATTGAGTATATCAATCAGCCAAGCATCCACATGGGGAGGATATAGATCATGCAATACCGCATTGTTGTCGGAGAGGTTGGCAACGAGATCGGTCATGTCATAAGCTCAAACGCAAAAACATCACAGGGTGCAGCAATAGCTCTTGGAAGACAGTTGGCATTATATGGCGGAGATGGCTGGGGCAGGATTGAGGTTAGACAGGGACCCGGCTATGACTGGCAGAGGATGGACTAGCGTATGATCAAAACCAAAACCGTGACCGTGTACGTGTGCAACGTCTGCCGCCATGAGTGGCAGGCGCGGGGACAAAGGCCCGTTAGGTGCGCGGGGTGCAAATCACCCTATTGGGATCGCAAAAAAATAAGGAGGAAAAATGTCGAGTGAGAGCGCAGAGAAATTCTGTATAAAAATTGAGCCGCAGGATGTAAAAGACCTCGAAGCCAGGCTCGCAGAGGCGGAGAGAAAGGCAGAGGATTGGGACAGGCTTCTTGGCGAAGCCTCGCAAGAGTTGGCTGTTGCCTTGAACGACCGCGACGCATGGCGCGAGAAGGCGGAGAGGTTAGTTGCAGAGTTAAAACAAATCGGCGTCCATCCCGGGCATTTTGGGCCGTCTAATTGTACAGAATGGTGTCCGCATTGCAGGGCACGACAAGCGTTGGAAAAAGGGGGAATTTAAACTCTTATATATGGCCCCCCCCAAAAAAATAAGCCCTTCCCTCTGCCCCTCATTGAGAGGCAGGGATGAATTGACAATAACCTATATTTATGTTACAAATAATTGACCCTATGCACTTACGCGACGACCGCCCAAAGGACGTTAAGGCCCTTCAAGCAGAAATCAAAACACTTAAAGCACGCATAGAAAAACTGGAGAATCCAAAACCGCCGGAGCCTAAAACATGAGTCTGGTATCTTACGGCCAGACCGGTAGTTATTCAGTAGGTAGGCCTAGGACTTTTGGTCAAGGCGTGTATCAGCTTCTTAGACCAAAACAATTATCGGAAGTCAATCACTTTCGCCACACGCCATATACTGAGCGAATTTGCGACACCTGTCGCCGGACTTTGTATCATCATTTCTATCTTGTTTTTCTGGACCCCATAAAATGCAGTCGCCTTTATTGTGAGCGTGACGGAACGAGCTATTTCACCAAGGAGAAATATAAAATATGACCCCGCAACAGTTAAACGCCTTCAAAAATCTTT
>CAZYCV010000107.1:2893-4242 GCA_964645305.1 uncultured Occallatibacter sp.
CAAGGAGAAATATAAAATATGACCCCGCAACAGTTAAACGCCTTCAAAAATCTTTACCGCGTAAAATGTAATCTTAAAGCCCTGCTTGACTGCGGAATGTTCGAGGGTAAGCACGCCATGGGTTTAGCGGAATGTAAATCTCTGGTGGAAAGCGAGCTGGCAGAAATCAAGAAGCAGATGGAGCCAGCCTTGATTATCCCAGAATCGGCAAAGACTCCGGGCGCAGAGGTTAAGGCGTGAGATTTATCTGGCAGTCCTCGCCAAAGGTTGGCGAAAGTTGGATTATCTATGACACGGATAGATTGCCTAGAAAAAAAAACGTGGCGGTATCGCTAAAGATTTTCGGCAAGCGTAGATTTTTAAATTTAATTCACCAAGGGGGCGATACGTTTACCGCGTTCCCAATTACTTTTTGGTCATATTTAAAATTGAAAATATACAGATTATTTAGATAATGGGGATCTCGATAAACACAAATCAGCCTGATATAACTTTCGCGGATGATGGCGAGATCAGGCCGAAAACGATAGAATGGGTTAAGAACACCCCGGCAAGTACAACTCATTTACCAACGCCGCGGAGCGGTTGGATTGAAAGCGTTTCATACGATTCAAGCTCGTTAAGACTTACGATCAATCATAAGTCCGGGGAGTCAAGCCAGTACGCAATGTTCTATCCGGCGAAATTTGCCGAGATGCAGTTAGCGCAAAGCATTGGATCGTTTATATCTAAAAATGTTTTTGGCAAGCATCCAGTAGTTAAAATTCGCTCAGTGGCAAAAATAGGCGAATATCCAGAGAGGCAAAATCATGTCAAAAAACAAAATCGATACAACTATCCCGGCCATAGATTCCAAACCAAAGGACGCTACTCCTGAATTAAATCCCGTCAAAGAATGGGAATTTAAGATCAGGGGGAGAGGTACTAGCGGTTGGATGTCGTTTGTGAAAGATAACGGGGAATGGTTGCCGCTGCGCCAGTCTGATACCAGTTTTATATCAGCCGTTACAGCGATTGAACCGGAAGTGTTGCGGCGAGCTTTCCCGCATACCGAAAGGAAAAATAATGGCACAGGGATTGATAACGCGAATCGGTTTATGGATTGACTCGAAGTTTGAGGATAAGGTTACTCTTTCGCAGTTAGTTGATATGGCAAAAGAAATCAATGCGAAAGGGGAAAATCTAGCGAATGAAATTACCTTAGGTTTTAAAGCGTTGCCGGAATTTTATGTAGATAAAAAAGACTTGAATGAATTGAAAACTCGCATTGAAAAGTTGGAACTTTACAGCGGCCTTACGCGCAGGGTTGATCCTACAAAGCCGCCAGTTGAAAAGTCAGCGTTTCAGAT
>CAZYCV010000107.1:4342-11468 GCA_964645305.1 uncultured Occallatibacter sp.
GCCTGGATAAAATCAAAATCAATCAGCCGTAAATTCTTAGTCTGCAATGGTCGGGGCTGGGGCAAATCTACTTTCTGGTTTATTGTTGGCTTGATGTGGGCAATCACTCATCCGAATTGTGACGTTTATTTCATTGCGCCAGTCGAGAAAAAACTTGATGACTATCTGGAACCAATTAGAAATCTTATACTCAGTAAAAAGTCTGATGAATTTCAGTATGAGTACACGCCTTCCGATAATTTATTTAGATTCCCGAACGGATCAAGAATACTGATACGCGGTTCAAACAATAAAAGTTATGACGATCTGCGTGGTGGCAAGGCAGGGTTTTGTATCGTCGACGAAGCGCGAGGCGTAGATAATTTACAGGATTTGGTTGATAACGTTTTGCTGCCGGCCAACGCTAAAGCAGCGAAAGAAAATCCCGATAATGGGTTTACGGTTATATCCAGTACGCCGCCGCCGACAACAGACCATCCGCTAGAGCAGTATTATCAAGAGGCAGAGTTAGGCGGTTATTATTTTCATGCCTCAGTTTTGGAGGCCGATTATCCACCTGAGATACTGGAGATATTCAAAAAAGAATCTGGCGGCGAGAAATCAATTACGTGGCGCATTGAGTATATGGCAGAGCGCGGGTTAGTTGATACAGCCTTAAAGATCATCCCTGAATTTGATCCAGCTATAAACACTATCGAAATTGACGCGCTTGAAAAAATTAAGCAGTTGCCGGAACATCAATTTTATAGATGGTTTGAATCGGTCGATATCGGAACGGTTGACAAGCAAATTCTTTTGGGCGGGTTCTATTCTTTCTTGGATGGCGTTCTTTACATCGATTTTGAGCGCGTAGCGGAGAAGGGAGAAACTACAAAGAAATTCGGTGATGACTTGACAATAATTGAAAAATCGCGCAAACTTAACGGTAGAGTGTACCTCCGAGTTTGCGACACCAACGGCGCACAGCTTGCCATGGACTTGCTGGAGTCCCATAAAATCGCATTTTATCCGACGGACAAAGGCCGACTTGTTGAAATGGTCAACAAGGTTTGCGTCTACATGAACGCCATCCGTATCGTTATCAGCAAGGCTTGCCCGTTTCTGATTGGTTCGCTTTATAATTGCGTTTGGCAAGATGCGCTCAAAAAAGAATTTGCCCGATCAAAGACTTATGGACACGGTGACGCGATTGCAGCCCTGATTTATATGGTGAGGAATCTTGTTGAAAGCAATCCCATTCCGAACACGTTTAGAGTGCCGACATTACCGGGAACAAATGTTATCGCGCCATGGACTTTGAAAGCATTACCGCCAGGCCCGAACAAAAAAGCCTTTGAGCATATCAACGCATTACAAAACAGGATGAGGCCGGGACTGACGGGGCCGGTAAAGCTGTAAGTTCTTTTTAATCTCATAGCCGTATTTCAAGAAAAGCTCTAGCGGGAGCCGCTACTCCCATTAGGGCTTTTCTTTTTTTATGGAGAAAATTTAATGGACATCAACCAAGACCCGGACACAATACCAGAAGTTCAAGCGAAATCTGACGACGTTGTGCAGGACAAATACTTTGCGTCCATGTCAGGAGAGGATTGCATTGAAGCTCTGGGGCATAAGACGGAAGATTACGTTAAGTACATAACATCCACAGGACGTCTGTACTTTTGGCGCAACAGTTTCCAGCAGTTAAATAATGGCCTGTTCATCATGGGCGGCATTTCGCGCTATGGAGTCCAGGGCGAACTGCTGAATGTCCCTGTCAATATGTACCGCAACGACATGGATTACGTTGTAAGCATGGCCACGCAGCAGCGCATTGACTGGGAACCAGCCGCAGTTAATACCGATTTTAAGTCTCAGGCACAATGCACGCTTACCAAAGGGCTTCTGGAATATTATCAGAAGCACAAAAACGCCGATAAGACAGGTGTGCAGTCAGTCCGTGACGTTCTAGCCTTTGGCGAGGCGCACGTTCTTACACTCTGGAATAAGTTTGCCGGTGATAATTCGGCGGCAGATGCGGAATCAAAGACGCTCGTTAAAAGCGGTGACGTTGAATATATCCAAGTCCTTCCGAATTGTGTTGTGCGTGATACTTTCGTTACAGAGTTTGACAAGAATCAATGGTTTCTCTGCAAGGTCAATCGAAACAAATACGATTTGTGTAAGGAATATCCATCACTAGCCGAGAAACTTACCGATGAAAGCATTGAAATATCCAGTCGCCAGGAATCGGGAATTACCTACGCTTCAACGGAGAAATCCGATTACATAACCGTCAACTATTTCATGCACAAACCCACATCCGCACTTCCATTCGGGCGATGGATTGTTTACATCAATAAAGACATCATCTTGACTGATGAGGCATTGCAGGGGAAGAAAGGGAAAATCCCGCTTCAGTCCATGATTGTCTCTGACACGCGCTCAACCAATTTCGGATACACGACTTTTGCGGATGTCTTAAGCGTTCAGCGCATGATTGATGTCGTAGTTAATGCGATCTGCACCAATATCAGCACGTTTGCAACGATCAACGTTTTAATCCCAGAGGGTTGTGACCTTTCAGCTTCGGATGTTGCGGGTGGCCTTAACTTCCTGAAATACAAACCGCTTCCGAATGGCGCGGGGGAACCGAAAGCTCTTGTTTTACTGGCTACGCCAAAAGAAGCGTACACATTTTTGGACTGGCTGATAAATATGGTTCACCAGTTGGCCGGGATAAATAACACGGTCAAAGGGATCAACGATCAGACCGTACAATCCGGGGCCGCGCTTGCATTAAGGGCTACGCAGTCGATTCTTTTCAATTCGCTTTTACAGCACGCTTACATTTCGTTCATGGAAAATCTGGGGAGCGCGACGATTGAACTTTTACAGGATAACGGCGATATTCCGCGGCTTGGTCTGATTGCAGGAAACGCAGAGAAGGCATATCTCAAAGAGTTTTCATCAAAAGATGTGGAATTGATTGACCGCGTGACAATCAACATGGGAAATCCTCTCACGCAAACGCCGGAAGGCAAAATGGAACTGGCGCAACTCTACAAAGATTTTGGATTTATCATCACGCCGCAGGATTTGGCAGAGGTTCTACAGACAGGGAATCTCCGGGTAATGACGCAAGGCCCGCACGCTGAGATGATGAGCATTTACAAAGAGAATGAATTACTCAGCCAGGGGAAAACTGTTAAAGCGTTATTGACGCAGAATCATCCGCTCTACATCAAAGAGCATATGACGATTCTTTCTAACCCCGATCTGGTGAATACCAATCAGCCGGGAAGTATTAACGATACGATTGTGCAGAACACGTTAATGCACATCAAAGAACACATGGATTTATGGAAACAGTTAAGCGCAAGTGATCCTGAGCTTTGCGCGTTGCTTAATATCCCGAATATCGCACAGCCAGCCGCACCGCCTGCGCCGAAACAATTACCGCCGGGCGCACCACATCCGGCAGTTGCACCGCAGGGGCCAGCCGCAGGGCCAAAAGTTAATTTACCGAGTAGTCCTTTGCCGCCGGGAGGCGTTCCAGTATCCGCATGAAAGGGAGAAACTAAATGGGAATGACGATAAACGACTTGCCTAAATCTGAGATTACGCAAGCCGCGCCGAGTATTGCACCGAAACCAGTCGAACCGCCTAAGCCAGAACCTAAAGCTCCAGAACCAAAACCAGCCGCAGCAAAGCCGGAAGTTAAACCCGAAGTAAAACCCGAAGAAAAAAAGCCGGAGATCACGGACGTAAAAGCAACTGGCGAAAAGACCGAAGAAGGCGAACCAGTTTTTACGTTGAAGGTGAACGGTAAAGAATATAAGGCCACGCAATCGGAAATTATTTCGCTTGCCCAGAGAGCAAAAGGCGCAGACGCGGCAATGAAAGCAAAGGCGGAGATTGAGAAAGCCGCCGCGGATCTGCTTACGACTTTTGACAACGATGCTTATGGCTTGCTGGTTAAACGTCACGGCCCGGAAAAGGCTAAAGAAATAGCAATCAGCATGGTTAAAAACCTGATTGCTCAGGAAGCACGTGACCCGAAGGATATTGAGATTGACCGCCTGAAAGCTGAAAACGAAATGCATAAACAGGCGCAGGAACGTTTGAAAAAAGAGCAAGAAGCCGCAGAGCGAGCGATTAAGCAAAAACAGCTTTACGGTAAGATGCTCATGGAAATTGACGCGGAGCTGAATAATACGCATTTGCCAAAAGATAAATTGACCTTAACGCGGGTGCTGCAATTTCTGGGTGCAGGTAAAAAAGCTAATGGTCAGGCATGGACTGTTAAAGATGCGGTGCAGGCTGTAGAGCAGGAGGATATGGGCCACGCCTCATATTACGCTAAACGTTACGTCGAAGGAAAGCTGCCCAGCGAACAGTTCCGCAAGATATTCGGCGAAGAAACTTTTAAGAAATTAACCAAAGAGCAGATTGAACTATTGAAAAACGCTGATAAATCTGCTAAGGTTAAAGTGGCAGAAGAAAAAGCGGCAAGCACCGAACCAGTAAAAAAGCCGCGCACGCTCTCAAGAAACAGAGGCACAGAAGCAATGTCAGAGCGTGAATATCGACGGCAACACGGAAGTATCGGGGGCTTGTAAAAAAGATTTAGGCAGCAAGATCGAGACGGGACATCGTAGTGTGACCATCCCTGAGATCGTTAAAGACACAAGCGGAAAATAATTCGGACGCATAAAACCGCACATTAACGAATCAGGAGATACGACGATGGCAACCGCAGGCGAACAACTCACCAACGCCGCAGGCTTGGTAAAACAAGTTTACGACGACGAAGTAAACAAGAAAGTCATCCCGGTTTCGGGAATCCTCCAAAAAGAAGTTGAATTTGTTCCGCAGGATCAGCACGAAGGCGCGGCATGGAACCAGCCGGTTCTGTTGCAGCTTCCTTCCGGCTTCACCTATGGCGCAGGTTTGGCTTCCTATCAGCAGATTGTCCCTTCCCAGGTTCAATACGCGCAGCTCACTGGCTCAAACATCAACTTGCAGGACGGTGTTGCAAATGACCTGATTGCGCGGACAATCAGCAACAAGAACTCGTTTATGACCGCCGCGAAATATACTTTGATGGCGATTGAAAAAGGTATGAAGCGGCAGTTAGAGTCAGACATCTTGACTGGTCAATTCGGCCTTGGAACCTCA
The DNA here is from genome assembly GCA_964645305.1 of uncultured Occallatibacter sp. Taxonomy (GTDB): domain Bacteria; phylum Acidobacteriota; class Terriglobia; order Terriglobales; family Acidobacteriaceae; genus Telmatobacter. Next base: position 9,503 of record CAZYCV010000107.1, read on the forward strand.
TCGGTAAATGCCTATTCGAGCACAACGGTTACGGTTGTGACAATCGACGCGGCAACATGGGCTTCCGCCGTTTGGTCTGGGTTTGAAGGCGCACAGTTGGCTTTTTATAACGGCGCGTCCCAGGTAGGAACGACGTATTTTACGCTGACATCAGTAAATATTCCTGCTCGGCAGATTACCGTTACCAATGCCAGCACTGGTGACACCAGCACGCTTCAGGGGTTAAATGGGACTTCCCTCACAATCTACATGAGCAATTCCTACGGAAACCAGATGCTTGGTATCCATGGAATTACTGCGGCGGTTGCAGGAACTCCTTCTACCCTGTTTGGCCTTTCCACAACGAGCTACAGCGTTTGGAATGCTAACCAGTTCCCAGTTGGCTCTGTTGCTATGAGCCTTGGCAAGCTGGAAGATGGCGTAGGTCTGGCGGCTGCACGCGGCGCGGAAGATGAGGACATTTCTACTCTCATTAACCCGATTAACTACACCAACTTGGTTGTAGAGGCGAGTTCAGCCCGTCGGTACGATTCGAGCTTCAAGCAAGGCAAACTGGATAACGGGGCGCGAGCCTTGGAGTATTACGGGCCTACGGGCTTGATCCAGCTTGTTTCTCATCCGTTTGTCTGGCAGGGATATGCTTATGGCCTGCCTCTTGAACGGTGCAAGCGTATCGGATCAGTCGATGTGACCTTTGATCTCCCAGGATTCGCTGGGCCGGCTCTGTATGTGCCTTCCAGCGTGTTTACTGGCGTGTTGGTTACGGAGTTTACTTCGCAGGCGTTCTACTGCGAGGCTCCTAGCCATACGATCCAATGGAGCGGCATAGTTCCTTCGACGAACTAGGCTAAAAAGTCTCAAGACTCTGCCCCCTAACCGGGGCAGGGATGTTGAGATTCATTAGAGGCTTGATCGTGCCTATATAACAGATCGAAGTAAGTTTAAGGAGTCCTCCCATGTCCCAGACACAGGCGAAGTACAGCATCAACTTTGTTTGCTCAGGAAATAACGCTTTATCCAATCTCTCAAATGTCTCTATCGCAAACGCGCTGCGAAATATCGGATCACTGTTTCAGCGGTTTGGTATCGGGGGTTATAGCAGCATCGTCGAAGTAAACGCTGTCGGAACTTCCGCGACGGGCTTGATTACGCTCAGTTCTTTTGTGGCGAACGATACGGTGACTGTTGCGGGGCTTGTTCTTACTGGTAAAGCCTCTCCAACTACCTCGGTACAATTCAAGATCGGGGCTTCTGATACCGCAACGGCTGCGAACCTTGCAGCCTGCATCAATGCCAATACAACGCTGATACCTCTTGTTTCGGCTAAGGCATCGAACGCTACTGTTCTTGTGACTTCCATTGCCACTGGAACGATTGGCAATTTCCTTACTCTTGCCATTTCAGCGCATGGCTCTGTTTCAGCGTCAACTTTCGGGACTGGAACAGGAGCGACAGCAGGCGTAAATGGAACGGTGACAAAGCTCGTCAAGGGCATTGCGTCCTTCTAATGTCCGAGTCGATAACTTTCAATAATGCGGTATACGTGGTTCCAGATGTAGGGGAAAGTTCTTGGGGCCAGAATCTCACAAATTATCTGGTTGCGATTCCGCAGGGCTGTTACCAGCTTTCAGGTGGTACAGTCCCTTTGACCGCTGACCTTTCGTTCGGAGCTAGTTTTGGCCTTATGGCGTTGTACCTAAAAAGCGTTGCGGCCAATATCGCACAGTCCGGGGTTGTAAGGCTCGCAAATACGGATACTATCGCATGGCGCAATTATGCGAATGGCGCGGATATTGCGCTTTCGGTGGACAGCTCTAACCGCTTGTCTTTCAGCGGATCGGGGATTGTAATTCCCCTTGGCGACGTAGTAGTTAGTACCGCAGGAAACGGGTTTGTGGTTAAGGATGACCAGAACGGGAACAATTACCGAATCCGGGTAAGCGGTGGAGTTTTGGGGGCTGAGCCA
>CAZYCV010000108.1:0-11422 GCA_964645305.1 uncultured Occallatibacter sp.
GTGGACCGGGAGGTCCACGCGACAGCCGGCCAGGAGGCCGGCGCTACAGTTTCATTCCCGCCGAGAAGAGGAAGATAGCCGCCGATGAAGCCTGATATGAAAGTGACGCTGGCCGGACTCGAACTGGTCAACCCGATCATTGCCGCCAGCGGAACCTTCGGCTACGGGATCGAGTTCGAGGAGATCGTCGCGCTGGATCGCATCGGCGGCCTGGTCACCAAGGGCATCTCGCTGGAGCCGATGGCCGGCAACAGCGCGCCGCGCATTATTCAAACCGCTGCGGGAATGCTGAACGCCATCGGATTACAGAATGTGGGCGTGGAGGATTTCATCGCGCGCAAGCTGCCGCCGCTCAGCCGTTATCCGCAGTGCAACGTCATCGTCAACGTCTTCGGCTATACGGTGGGCGAGTACGTTGCCGTCATCGAGCGGCTCAACCAGGCGGAGGGGATTGCGGCGTATGAGCTGAATGTCTCCTGCCCCAATGTGCACGCCGGCGGCATGGCCTTCGGCTCTGATCCCGGATCACTGGAGTACCTGGTGGGCCGCGCAAAGCGCTCCAGCACGCGACCGCTGATTGTGAAGCTATCGCCCAATGTTACCTCGATCGCGCACATGGCCAAGATTGCCGCCGAGGCTGGCGCAGACGCGGTGAGCCTGACCAATACCTTTCTGGCAATCTCGATTGACGCCGAGACGCGGCGCCCTCGGCTGGCCAACATTACCGGCGGCCTCTCCGGGCCGGCCATCAAGCCAATTGCGTTGCGCATGGTCTATGAGACGGCGCGCACCGTCAACATTCCGGTTATCGGCATGGGCGGCATTGTGACGGCCGAAGACGCGGTGGAGTTTCTGCTGGCCGGGGCTACGGCGGTCGAGGTGGGTACGGCGAGTTATGCCGATCCGCGAGCCGTGGACCGGCTGGCCAATGGGCTGGAGTCTTGGTGCAAGGCACACGGCGTGGAGCGCGTGGCCGGCCTGACCGGGGCGCTGGAGTTGGGGAACAGGGACTAAGGGACTAAGGGACTGAGGGACTGAGTTAGCAGGGAGAATTCCCGTAGTTAACAGAAGTGCCAAAATTACCATTAGAAAATAAAAATCCTGTGGAAAAACCTTTATTCTAGGCGTACACTCTAGATAATTTTTACGTAGCATTGTTTATTGGTTGCCGATCCTGTCTCACTCAAACTATGGCGCCGTCGGCCAAACGGGCATGTGGATGATCTGTGTCTTGAGCTACTCCAAGCCAGAAACCCGCTTGTTCCGCGGCCTGCGGATTAGTGGGAGAACACAAAAGTTCCTCGGGCCATGAAAGGTCGAAATGCGCATTCAAGCTGAAGCGAATCTATCGGCCTTGATCGAAAGCACCGAGGATTTGATCTTGTCTGTGGACCCGCGCCTGCGCCTGATTACCTTCAATCACGGCTTCCGGGAACATTTTGAGAAGAATTTTGGCGGCCCGGTTGCGCCGGGGATAGGAGTTCGTGAGCTTCTGCCACCCGCGCGCGCCGCAAACTGGATCCCGCTGCTGGAGCGGGCGCTTAAGGGTGAGAGATTCCGGAATGAAATGACTATGGTCGATGGGCGGATTCTGGACTTTTCGTTCAGCCCGATCATTGTCGCTGGTGAGACGACCGGGGTCTCGGTCTTTGGCAAAGACATCACGGAACAGAAGGCGGCGGAAAAGAAGTATCGTGATATTTTTGAGGGCGCGCTGGAGGGTTTCTATCAGACAACCCGTGAAGGCAGACTGCTGACTGCCAATCGCACTCTGGTCAAGATGCTGGGGTACGATTCGCCGCAGGAGGCTATTGCCTGCATAACCGATACGGCACGCGACCTGTGGGTGGACTCGGAGGAGCGCGCCCGAGTTGCGCGGCAGATCGAAGAACAAGGGCATATCCGAGACTATGAATGCCGCTTCAAGCACAAGGACGGCAGCCCCCTCTGGGCTTTGCTGAACTGCAGCTGTGTTCGCAATGCCGGCGGAGAAGTGATTCTATTTGAAGGATCAATCCAGGACGTCACCGAGCGGAAGCAGGCCGTGGAGGCGCTGCAGAAGACAGAAGCCAATCTTACCGCACTGATCGAGAGCACGCGGGATCTTATCTGGGCTGTGGATCTGGAGTATCGGCTGACGGCCTTCAACCGGGCGTTGCAGCAGAACATCGAGGAGGATTATCGCGTCCGGCTTGCGCTTGGAATGCGCTTTCATGAGGTGCTTTCCCCGGAGCGTGCGGCACGTTGGCCGGCATTCTATGCGCAGGTCCTTAAGGATGGCCCGTTCAAGATCGAATATACCCGGATCGACGGCGGCATCATGGAGCTTTCTTTCAATCCCATTCTGGTTGAAGGGAAAGCGACCGGCATCTCAATCTTCGGCAAAGACATCACGGAGCAGAAGAGGTCAGAGAATGCGATCAAGAAGGCAGAAGCGAATCTCTCAGCGTTGATCGAGAGTACACAGGATCTGATCTGGGCGGTCGATCTGGAATATCGCAAAGTGGTCTTTAATCGCGCACTGAAAGAGAATGTCGAAGGGAATTTTGGAACCAGGGTTGAGCCGGGAATGCGCGCCGAAGATGATTTGCCCCCGGAGCGAGCGGCATTATGGAAGCCTTTCTATGACCGCGCAGTTCATGAAGGCCCATTCCGGACAGAGTATCCGCTGGTTGACGGGCGCATCCTGGAGCTCTCATTCAATCCCATCCTGGTGGATGGAAAGGTCGTTGGCGTCTCGGTCTTCGGCAAGGACGTCACCGAACGCAAGCAGGCGGAGAATCAAATACGCGATAGCGAAGCCCGCTTCCGCAATATTTTTGAACAGAATGGTTCGGTCATGTTCCTGGTGGCGCCGGAGAGCGGCGAGATTGTTGCCGCCAATCCCTCTGCCTCGCAGTACTACGGTTACAGCCCCGAACAACTGATCGGGATGAAAATCGATCAGATCAACACGTTGCCCGCGGATGAGATCAGTCAGGAACTGATGCTGGCGCTGAACGAAGAACGCAATTTTTTCAATTTCCGCCATCGGCTTGCCAGCGGCGAAGTGCGCGATGTCGAGGTCTATTCCTCGCCGGTGCTATCGGGCGGCAAGCGTCTTCTGTTTTCCATTGTGCATGATGTTTCCGAGCGGAAGCAGGCTCAATTGGCGTTGCGCGAGAGCCGGGACTTTCTTACGGAAGCGCAGCGGATCGGGAATCTGGGCTGTTATGTGCTGGACTTTACCAGCGGCTACTGGACCAGCACGCCGCAGTTGGATGAAGTCTTGGGCATCAGTCCCGAATTTGATCGCAGCGTGGCCGGATGGGCGGAGCTGATCCATCCGGAAGATCGCGCGAGAATGGTCGATTACTTTAGCCAGGAGGTCTGCGGGGCGGGCAAGGATTTCGACAAGGAATATCGCATCGTGCGTGTTTCGGACGGGACCGAGCGCTGGGTGCATGGCATGGGACGGCTGGAGTTTGACGCCCAGGGCCGCCCCACCGAAATGCGCGGCACGATTCGCGACATCACCGAGCACAAGCGGGCGGAGATCGCCATCGAGGAACGGGAAAGGCTCTTCCGGACGATTACCGAGAACTCGCCGCTGGCGTATGTCATTTTATCGGGTGCGGAGGATCGGATTGAGTATTTGAATCCGGCTTTCATTGAGATCTTCGGCTACACACGGGAGGAGATTCCCATAGCGGAAGAATGGGCTTTGCGGGCCTACCCGGATGCAGAATACCGTTGCTGGGTGATGGCCGAGTGGCAGCGCAAGATTCCCCGTACCTTTGCCTCTGGCAACGCGATGGAGCCGATTGAGACGGAGGTCGTCTGCAAGAACGGCGCGAAGAAAAATATAGTCTGGGGCTTTGTCAAAATAGGGGAACACAACCTGGCTTATGGGTTGGACATTACTGAACAAAAGCGGGCCACGCAGGCTTTGCAGGAGAGCGAGCAGCGCTATCGCACCGCCTTCCAGACCAGCATCGACGCCATTTCCATTACCCGCCAGGAAGATGGCCGGCTCATCGATGTCAATCAGGAATATCTGCGCATGTTTGGATACGAGCGCGAAGAGCTGATTGGGCGCACCACACGGGAGATCAATGTGTGGACCGACCCCGCGGATCGATTGAAGATGGTGGAGGTGTTGCGCAGGGATGGCGTGATCCGGGAGATGGAGTTCCATCTTCAAAAGAAGAATGGAGTTCAATTCTGGGTCACAATCTCAGGGGCGTTGATTGATCTGGATGGTGTTCCATCCTTCATGATCGTGATTCGGGACACCAGCGACAGCAGAGCGGCGGCCGAGACTCTGCGCGACAGAGAGCAGCTCTACCGGGCCACCTTCGAACAGGCTCCGGTGGGCATTGTGCACACCGCGCTGGATGGCCGTTACCTGCGCTGCAACGATCGATTCGCGGAGATCATCGGTTATCCGCGCGAAGAAGTAACCAGCCTGAGCTACCAACAGATCACATTGCCCGATGGCTTGGCCCTTGCATCTCGCTCCACGGAGCGGTTGCTCCATGAGGAGTCCGCCACCATTCGCACCGAGAAGCAATATATCCGCAAGGACGGCAGCCTGGTCTGGGTGCGGGTCTCTTTGACGCCGCGGCGCGACAGCCAAGGAGAGATCTTATACATCATCGCCGTGGTTGAGGACATTCAGGCGCGCAAGATGGCCGAGGAGCGGCTGGTGAATGCAACGCGTGAGTTACAGATCAGCGAAGAGCGCTACAGAATTGTCTTCGAGACCAGCCCCGATGCGCTGGTGATCAGCCGGATGAAGGATGGATTGGTCCTGGATTGTAACCAGTCGTTCCTGAAATCGTCAGGCTTTGAGCGCGCGGAAGTTATCGGCCAAACAATAACAGGGCTAGGAGTCTGGGCCGATCCATCTCATCTGGAGAAGTTCGTTGACCAGTTGCAGCAGCACTCCTGCTACCGGGAGATGGAGGTGTTGTCCCGGAGAAAGAATGGAGAGATTTTCTGGATACGGACCTTCGGATCCCTGATTGAAATCGGAGGGGAGCCATGCCGGCTTACCTTTGCCAAAGAGATCACCGAGGTGAAGGCGGCTGAAGAACGGGCGGCGGCCGCCGCCGAGGCTTTGCGATTGAGTGAGGAGCGTTACCGCACCGCCTTCCAGACCAGCATTGATCCGATGACCATCAGCCGCCTGGACGATGGGCGATTTGTCGATGTCAATCTGGCCTTTCTGCGCACCTTTGCCTGCACCCACGAAGAAGTGGTGGGCAAGACCTCCTGGGAGCTGAATATCTGGCAATCCGCAGCCGACCGCTTGCGTTTGGTTGAAGCGCTGCGCGCACATTCGTTCTGCCATGATCTGGAGTTTCAACTCAACAAGGTCGATGGGCAATGTATCTCGGTTCTGGTTTCCGGCGCACGGATCGAGTTGGACGGTCTACCCAGCTTCCTGCTGGTGATCCGCGACATCACCGAGACCAAAGCCGCCGAGCAGCGCCTGGCCGAGGCGCAAGACGCTCTGCGCAAAAGTGAGGAACGCCATCGCCTGGCCTTCCAAACCAGCTCCAATGCGGTGAATATCGTTCGCCTCAGCGATGGCATGCTGCTGGATGTCAATGAGGCCTTCCTGGACGCTCTGGGATACACGCGCGAAGATGCCATGGGACGAACGACACAAGAGCTGAAGATCTGGGTTGATCCGCTTGAGATGCGCAACATGGTCGATTGTTTGCGGCGTGGTCAGACGTTTCGCGGAGAGGTTCAACTCAGAAAGAAGAACGGCGAGATCGTCTGGGGACGGATGGCGGCTTCAGTCTTTGAGCATGATGGGGTTGGTTGTTCGCTCTGCGTCACCCAGGATATCACTGCGGAAAAGGCATCCAAGCAACGGTTGGCCGAAGCCGCCAAAGCCCTGCAATTGAGCGAGGAGCGATACCGCATCGCCTTTCAGACCAGCCCCGACGCGGTGGATCTGGCCCGCATCAGCGACGGAATGATTCTGGACGCCAATCAAAAATTCCTGGATGTAACAGGCTATCTGCGTGAGGAACTGATTGGGCGCACCACATTGGAAGCGGGTATCTGGACGAGCGCAGAAGACCGGGAAAAGTTGATTGAAATGCTGCTCCGGGACTCATTCTGCCACGATGTGGAGTTTCGCTTCAAGAGAAAAAATGGTGAGGTCTTCTGGGCCAGACTTTCGGTTTCCGTGATCGAGATAGGCGGCGAACAATGCCTGTTCTCCTTTGCGCGGGAGATCACCGAAGAGAAGGCTACAACAGAGCGGCTGGCCGTGGCCGCCGAAGCACTGCGCAAGAGCGAACTGCGCTACCGCACGGCCTTCCAAACCAGCATCGACGCCATTAACATCAATCGCTCAACCGATGGGCTTTACATCGAATGTAATCAGGCCTTCCTGAATATCTTGGGCTATGAGCGCGACGAAGTGATCGGCAAAACCTCGACGGAATTGAATATTTGGGCCGATCTGCGCGATCGTCAGGCGATGGTGGATCTGATACGGCAGAACTCCCAGTGCCGCGGCCTGGAGGTGCAATTCAAAAGGAAGACCGGTGAGATTATATGGGGTGAGATGTCAGCCTCGTTGATCGAGATTGACGGCGCGGAATGTATCCTGTCCATCACACGGGATATTACGCATGAAAAAATGACGGAGACAACGATTCGTAATCTGGCCTTTTATGATTCGATAACCGGCTTGCCCAACCGCCGCTATCTCTCCGAGAAGCTCAGTCAGATTCTGGCTACCGGGCTTGGTGGCCATTTCCGCGCGCTGCTGTTTGTGGAGCTGGATCACTTCAAAACCTTGAACGAGACGATGGGTCACTTGACCGGCGATCTTCTGCTCAAAGAGATTGCGCAGCGCATCAGCGCCAGCGCGGGCGAGTTGGATATTGTCTGCCGGCTGGGCGGCGATGAGTTCGCGCTGATGCTGGATGATCTGAGCGAATCGGTGGAGGAAGCGGCGGCCCAAACCCAGGACGTGGGCGAGCGGATTCGTGCTTCGATTGGCGCGCCTTGCCTGCTGGATGGCCGGGAGTGCATCACCACCGCCAGCCTTGGATGCACGGTCTTTGGAGCCGGCCCGCTGAGCGCCGATGCTTTGATGCAGGAGGCCGACATTGCGCTGTATCAAGCCAAGCTGGCCGGCCGCAACGGCCTGCGCTTCTTCTCTCCGGCCTTGCAGTCGGCGGTGAATGCGCGAGCCACGCTCGAAGAAGATCTGCGCCAGGCGATCAAGGGCCAGCAGTTCCTGCTCTACTATCAGCCCCAGGTGCAGCGCGGCCGGCTGATTGGCGCCGAGGCGCTGATCCGCTGGAGGCATCCGAAGAACGGCATGGTTCCGCCCGATGCTTTTATTCCGCTGGCCGAGGAGACGGGGCTGATTCTGCCGGTAGGCGATTGGGTTCTGGAAGCGGCTTGTCAGCAGATTGCGGCCTGGGCAAACCGCAAGGAGGCCGCGCATTTGACGGTTGCGGTGAACATCAGCGCCCTGCAATTCCGCCAGTTGGGCTTTGTGGATACGGTGCTGAAGGCGCTGGAGCGCACCGGCGCCAACCCGCAAAACCTCAAGCTCGAATTGACGGAAAGCATGCTCGTCGAAAATATCGAGGACGTGATCAGCAAGATGACCGTGCTGAAGGCGCATGGCATCAGCTTCTCGCTGGACGACTTCGGCACGGGGTACTCGTCGCTGGCTTACCTGAAGCGCCTGCCGCTCGATCAGTTGAAGATTGATCGGGCGTTTGTGCGCGATATGCTGGTGGATATGACCAGCGGGGCGATAGCCCAGACGGTCATATCGCTGGGTCGCGCCATGGGCCTGTCGGTGATTGCCGAGGGCGTGGAGAATGAAGAGCAGCGCGGCTTTCTGGCCGGGCTGGGCTGCCATGCCTTCCAGGGAATGCTCTTCAGCCCGCCGCTACCTTTGGAGGAGTTCGAGGCGTTTATTTGAAAACATCCAGATTCTGATCGTAATCATCTGTAATGATTCCAAGGGCGCAGCCGATATTCTGCACAGGGTCCTCCGGAACCCTGAGGAAAGAAGTGGCTATGCGCACTCCTGCGGAAGCCAATCTGTTGGCATTGATCGATAGCACCGAAGATATGTGGGGGTCCGTTGACCTGGACTACCGCATGGTTGTCTTCAACCAGAACTTCGTGCGCTACATTCAAAGCTGCTTTGGCATCACGGTTAGCGAAGGGATGAATCCGTGCGATCTTCTGCCGCCGGAGCGCGCCGCTGCGTGGCCCAGGTTCTATCAACGCGCCTTGACCAACGGCTCATTCCAAACTGAACATTCATTGCAGGATGGACGTATCTTTGAAATATCGGTGAACCCCATTCTTGAAGATGGGATCACCACGGGGATTTCCGTATACGGCCGCGACATTACCGCGCGCAAGCAAATCGAGATGCAACTGAAGGACAGCGAGCAGCGTTACCGCTCCACCTTCGAACAGGCGGCGATCGGTATTGTGCATACCTCATTTGAAGGGCGCTGGATACGCTGCAACAAAGAATTCACCAAGATCACCGGCTACACGCAGGAGGAGATTGAAGGCGTCGATTTTCAGCAGATTACCCACCCCGAAGAGCAGGACCGCAGTGCCCGCGCGCTGGAAGATTTGGCCGCCGGCCGGTTGGAAACCGCCTGCTTCGAGAAGCGTTACCGACACAAGAACGGCCAGTGGATCTGGGTGAATCTGACCATCTCGACCGAGCGCGACGGCCAGGGAACGCCACTGCATTTCATCTGCTTTGTGGAAGACATCGGCCCGCGCAAGGAATCGGAAAAGGCGCTGGCGGCCATGACCCATGCGCTGCAATCCAGCGAACAGCGCTACCGGATGGCCTTTTTGACCTGCCTGGATTGCTTTTCCATTCTCACGGTTGACGAAGGCGTCTATATCGACATCAATCAAGCCTTCACGGAGACCTTTGGCTTCGACCGGAGCGAGGCGATTGGACGCAGCGCGCGGGAGTTGAATATCTGGGTCGATTTGGAAGATCGGGAGAGGATGTTGGCCCTGCTGCGCCGGGATTCCGCCTGCAAGAACTTCGAGGCGCGATTCAGAAAAAAGAATGGCCAAATCTTTGTTGGCCGGAACTCGAATTCAGCCATCGAGCTGGATGGGCAGCTCTGTTATCTGTCCGTCATTCGAGATGTTTCTGAGTCCAAGGCCGCTGAGGAGTCCATGATGGCCGCCAGCGAAGCGTTGCGCTTGACCGAAGAGCGTTATCGCATGGCCTTTGAAACCAGCCTGGACGCCATCAGCATCACCCGCTTGAGCAACTCAGTCTTTGTGGATGTGAACAGCGCATTTCTGAATTACCTGGGTTTGCAGCGCGAACAGTTGATTGGCCGCAGTACCCTGGACCTCAGCCTTTTTGCCAATCTGGATGACCGCGACCGACTGCTGGAAACGATCAAACGGGATGGAAGATGCAAAAACCTGCAGATTCAGTTCAGAAATATCAATGGAGTACTTTTCTGGGGTCAGTTGTCCGCTACGGTGATTGTGGTCAACGACACTCCTTGCCTGCTGACCATTATCCGCGACATCACCGCCGAGAAGGTTGCCGCGGAACGCATGGTCGCAGCCACGGAGGCCATCCGGCTGAGCGAAGAGCGCTACCATACCGTCTTCCAGACGAGCCTGGACGGCATCACCATCAGCCGTATGAGCGATGGGCATTACATCGATGTGAACAACTCATTTGTGAATCTGCTGGGCTACCGGCGCGAGGAGCTGATTGGGAGAACTTCCAAAGAGGTTGGCATTTGGATCGACACGCAGGATCGCGAAAATTTGATGGAAGAGATCCGAAAAAATTCGAGCTTCCGCGATATTGATATTCGATATAAAAAGAAAAACGGGGAGATTCTCTGGAGCCTGACATCTTCCACGCTGATAGAGATCGAAGGCGTTCCCTGCCTGCTCAGCATTGTTCGGGATATCTCCGAGGCCAAAGCAGCCAAGGAGAAGATCCAGGACCTGGCCAATTTTGATCCGTTGACGCGTCTGCCCAATCGTCAGTTTTTGCTGGATCGATTGCGCACGGCATTGGTGGCCAGCGCGGCCAGTGAACGCAAGTGCGCGCTGCTGCTGCTGGATATTGACAGCGTGAAGACGCTCAATGAGACCATGGGACATCATGTGGGCGACCTTCTTTTGGAAGAGGTGGCGCGGCGGCTGACGGCCACCGTCCGCGAGGTCGACCTGGTGGCCCGGATCGGCGGCGATGAGTTCATTGTGCTGCTGGAAGATCTGAGCAACTCGCAGCAACACGCCGTCGACCAGGTAAGGACCGTGGGAGAGAAGCTGATCTCCGTGCTGGCCCAGCCTTATCAACTTGCCGGAAGGGAGATTCTCAGCAGCAGTTGTATGGGCATCACCCTTCTGGGTGAAGGCCGGCAAGACACCAGTGAAGCCCTGCAACAGGCCGACATCGCATTGGATCAAGCCAAATCCACCGGGAAAAATATGTTGCGCTTTTTCACCCCGGCCTTGCGGGCGGCCATCTCCGCGCGCGTTGCGCTGGAAGAAGATCTGCGCTTGGCGATCCGCGAAAAGCAATTTGTCCTTTATTATCAGCCGCAGGTCAACCGCGGCCAGATTGTTGGCTCGGAGGCCCTGGTTCGCTGGAATCATCCGCAGCGCGGGTTGCTTGCTCCCGGCGCTTTCATCAGCCTGGCTGAAGAGACTGGATTGATTCTCGATCTGGGCAGTTGGGTACTTGAAGATGCTTGCGAGCAGATCTCCCGCTGGGCAAGGAGGCCGGAGACGGCTCGCCTGGCCGTCGCCGTCAATATCAGCGCCCTGCAATTCCGTCAGGCGGAGTTCGAGCAGCAGGTTCTGGCCGCGCTCCAGCGCACCGGCGCCAACCCCAATAACCTCAAGCTGGAACTGACGGAAAGCATGCTGGTGGATAACATCGAGGAAGTCATCGCCAAAATGACCAGCCTGCGCTCCCACGAGATCACTTTCTCGCTGGACGACTTCGGCACCGGATACTCTTCGCTCACTTATCTGAAGCGTCTGCCGCTCAACCAGTTGAAGATCGACCGCTCCTTCGTCAAGGATATTCTGACCGACAGCTCCAGCGGGGCCATTGCGGAGACGATTATCTCGCTGGGCAAGGCGATGGGGATGCCGGTGATCGCCGAGGGCGTGGAGACCGAAGAGCAGCGCGTCTATCTGGCACGGCTCGGCTGCCATGCCTTCCAAGGCTACCTGACCAGCCGTCCGCTGCCACTGCGTGAGTTTGAAAGCCTCTTTGACGCGCTCAACAAAATCCCGGTGGTTTACGCCGAGTAGACGGCTTCGCTATCAGCTTTCAGCTCTCAGTTATCAGCTTTCAGTGATTAGTCGATCCTGAAAAACGAATAACGTAGTAAAGAATCAATGACATAGGGCG
>CAZYCV010000109.1:0-11344 GCA_964645305.1 uncultured Occallatibacter sp.
GCGATGGCTGTTAGTCTGGAGAGAAACTAGTGTCGCGACAGTTTGATCGTGAAAAAGTGAAAGAGTGAATGAGTGAAAAAGTGAAGAAGTGCGATATTCTCACTTCACTATCTTTTTTTACTAGTTCACTCTTTCACTATCAAACTTTAATGAAGCTGATTTCACCTCAAGGAGTTTTTATGAACACGGAGCCCACACCATCCCGCGCTGAAAAGCAATCCGCCACGCTGGCTCAGGCGCGGGCGCGCACCCGTCCGCTTACCTCCGCGCCGATTCGCCTGACCGCTCACGAGACGGAGTCGGACGCCTCGCAGCGCCAGGCCGAGCTCTTCTATCTGCAAAAGCAGATTCAGGCGCAAACGCCGATGGTCGTCGTCCTGGAAGACGGCGAGCAGGTCGAGGGTTGCATCGAGTGGTACGACCGCAACGCGCTCAAACTGCGCGGACGCCAGAAGACTCTGATCTATAAATCGGCCATCAAGTATATGTACAAACTGGGCGACGCCGGACGGTGATAAAGCAGGGAACAGGGATCAGGGATCAGGGATCAGGAGGCGCGGCACGCAGCTTCACCGCAAATTATGTTGAAGTTTCGAGAGCTTGGATTACTTTCGTCTCAATTTGCTCCCAGTATTTTATGTGCTCTTGGCCGGCGGAAATGGACAAACGCATTTTGCAGTAGCCCAAAGCCCAGTGAAGCTCAGTTGCATTCTGGTTTTCAATCGCATTTTCTATTCGCCTAAGCTCTTTCAACCGGGTCATTTCAATGCCTCAAAAGTCCTCTGCTCCCAAGATCCCCACTGTTCCCTGATCCCTATTCCCTGTTCCCTGCTTTTAACAATCTGTCGCGGATAGCTGCGCCGATTCCCTCGGCGGGCGGGACGGGGCAGAGAATCACCGTGCAGGCTGCTTCATCCAAACTGCGCAACCCAGCGTAAAGCCTGTGCGCCAACTCCTCCGGAGCCGTCCAACTTCCCCATGCAAAGACCGCTGCGGCCCCCTTCGGCGCAGCTACTTCGGCGGGCAGCATCACGCCAACTCGCTCTTCCGGCAGTTCCAGCGCCAATTCGGCCAGCCGCGCATCCAGGCCGGCCAGCCCGCCTTCCACCAGTACCAACCGCGCCTTGGGGGCATAGTGGCGCAATCCCACGCCGGGCGAGGGCAGCGCTCTCTTGGGCGTTTCCAGCAGCTCTCCGCTGGGCTTGAAGACTTCCACCGCTCCGGCAGCTTCCTGAATCTGCTCGCTTGTCACCGCTCCGGGCCGGTAGATGATCATCGGCGACTGGCAGGGATCAAGGACCGTGGACTCGACGCCGTGCTCGGATGGCCCTGCATCCACCACCGCATCAATGCGCCCGTCGAGATCGGCCAGCACGTGCTGGGCGGTCGTCGGGCTGATGTGGCTGAAGAGGTTGGCGCTGGGCGCGGCGATTGGAACTCCGGCGCGGCGAATCAGCGCAAGGGCCACGGGATGCGCCGGCATCCGCACGCCCACCAGAGGCCGCCCTGCCGTCACCACATCCGGCACGGCGCTGGAGCGCGGCAGCAGCAGCGTCAGCGGACCCGGCCAATAGTCCTTCATCAGCTTGCGCGCCGCATCGGGAACCCGCTCCACCAGGCCATCGAGCATCGCTTCATCGGCGATATGCACAATGATCGGATCCCAGGATGGCCGCTGCTTGGCGGCAAAGATGCGTTCAACCGCAGCCGCGTCCAGAGCATTCGCGCCCAGCCCGTAGACGGTTTCCGTGGGCAGCGCCACCAACCCGCCCGCGCGCAGGATTTGCGCGGCGCAGTCGAGAGCTTGTTCAGCCTCGGCGGAGTCCAGGCGCGCGGGATCGACGAGCAATCGCAGAGTCTTCATCTCTTCTATTGTCGCCGAATGAGGCGGTTGAAGAACTTGACCAGGAAGCCCGAAGCGTCAGCGCGCTGCGAAAGAACGTGAATCCACGCGCAATCCAAATGGATTTTCCAAGAACCTCGTTTTTACGGCTCCAGCATCTGCAAATCCAGCGGCTCTTCGAGCAGGTAATCCTGGCTACGGATGGCGTCAAGCGCGCGGCGCAGCGCCGAGCTGGTGCAGGGCTCAACGGTAATGACAAATGGCAGCGCGTGCTGCGGATAGCCCGGCTTCTGCACAATGCCGCGAATGTTGATCTTTTCACGGGCCAGCGCGCTGGTGATCTCGGCAACAATTCCCGGCCGGTCATCGACCAGGAAGCGGATGTAATGCGGCACTTCAAATTCGCCGTTTACAGTGGCCGCGGCCGCCGGCAGCTCGACCCTGCGCGAGCCGTGGGCCAGCACCAGCAGGTCGCTGATTACGGCCACCGCCGTAGGATCGCCGCCTGCTCCGTGGCCGCTGAAGACCACATCGCCGCCGTATTTGCCACTGAGGATCACCATGTTCTCCGTGCCGCGCGAGTAGGCGAGCGGCGAGCGCAGCGCCACCAGCGTTGGACCCACGCTGGCCGCAACGTGCCCGTTGGTGCGGTCGGCACGAGCCACCTGGCGGATGGTGCAGCCAAGATCGCGGGCATAGCTGAAGTCCACGGCCGAGAGCTGGGTGATGGCGCGCGGCGTAATCTCCTCCGGATTCACGGCCACTCGCAGCGCGAGGCGCATCAGGATGGACAGCTTGGCGCGCGCGTCAAAGCCGCCCACATCTTCCGTGGGATCGGCCTCGGCATAACCCAGCGCCTGCGCTTCAGCCAGCACAGGTTGATACTCGGCGCCGTCTTCCATCTTGCTCAAAATAAAGTTGCAGGTGCCATTCAAGATGCCCTCGATGCGCACGATGCGGTCGCCGGCAAGGCCCTGCTCCAGACCAGGAATCACCGGAATTCCGCCCGCCACAGCCGCGCCATACTTCAGATGACCGCCTCCTGCCGCGGCCAACTGCTCCAACTCCAGGCCATGAAAGGCAATCAGCTTCTTGTTGGCCGTAACCACGCTCTTGCCCGCGGTGAGCGCCGCGCGCACCCAGCTGCCCGCCGGGTCAAGGCCACCGGCCAGCTCCACAATCACGTCCACATCCGAGGCAAGCACGGCATCGGCGTCCTCGCTCCACTGGACGCTGGAAGGAAGCCAATCGACGCGCCGCTTGGCCAAACTGCGCGCGTAGATGTGGGTCAGCTCCAGGCCTGCTGGCTTGCTCTCCACCAAAATCCGCGCAACTGAGCTAGCCACCGTACCAAAGCCCATCAGAGCAATGCGCAAAGGCCGCTGCGGGCGGGAGTCGGCGGCGGATGAATCATTGGACGGAAGGGACGGAAGCGATGCAGACATGGACGATTTCCTCGTGGCTTTGGAGATAACTGCGGTATAACTCGATGATACCTGACCCGGTAGGCCGCACATTCAGAGTGTGGACTCGCGCTTTTCGGATATGATATATCCAATATGCGGCGCGGGCTTGCAATTTTCCTGATTCTGTTCTTCGGTTTTGGTCCGGTGGCTTCGGCCCTCGCGGCCACCGATGAATCGCGCCTGCCGCCCTGCTGCCGCCGTCACGGGGCACACCACTGCGCGATGATGGCGCGCTGGCGTGCACAGATGGACTCCGGCAAACCGTCTGTCGGCGCGCCTTCCACCTGCCCGCTCTACCCCGGCTTTGGACCGCCGTCGATTGCGTCGTTGGATGCTTTGATCGCCGCGCCCGCGCAGCCCACCTTCTCCGCGCAGACCCATTTATTCATCGCCCATTGGGATTCCATTCAATGCTCTCCGGTTCGCACCCGCGCCGGACGCGGTCCTCCCGCCTCCAATATCGGTTGAAGAACCCTCGCATTTTAAGCGCGATTCGGGTCGTCCCTACGGGACTCCAGTCGAGTGAATGGACGCGCTTTCCCACCGTTGAAACGGTGGGCTAATTACCAATGCGCCTACGGCGCGGATTCATGGCCACTCCGTCCACGGCGCGGATTAATGACAATGCGTTTGCGGCGCAGGTTAATGACAATGAGTTTACGGTGCGTATTCATTGCTACTCCGCTTACTGCGAAGAGTCATACCCACTCCGCTTTGGCGTGGGTTTATGCCTACTCCACAAACGGCGCGGGTTGATGCCCACTCCGACTACGGCGCAGATTTATCGCCACTCCGCCTACGGCGCGGAGTCATGGCCTGTCTGCCAGCGGCACGGATTCACGATCGATCCGCCAAAAGCGCGGATTCAGGAGATCTATTCTCTTATGCGTTTTTCTTTCATCATGCGTCCATCTCTCCCGATGCGTCTTTCTTTGCTTATCGCGGCGCTGTTTGCCGGCACTGCCTTCCCCGCTCAGGCCACCGTCTTTGCCACGCTGCGCGGCGTGGTTCACGATCCACAGCATCACCCTGTTGCCGGCGCGGCAATCACGCTCCAGGCCGCTGACTCTGTCTTCGCTTTGCGGACCACCGCCGGCTCAGACGGCGAATTCACGCTGCCTGCGGCGCCCATCGGAGTCTATCGGCTCACAGTTGCCGCGCCCGGTTTTGCCACGGTTACCGAGCCGATCACGCTCGCTTCGGGAACCAATCCCGTTGCGCACATTCCGCTTGAGGTCGCCACGGCCACGCAGTCGGTCACCGTTGAGGGATTGGGCGGCGATCTCTCCGCCACGGATTCAGCCACGCCCACCACGCTCATCACCCGTGCCGAGATCGACGAGACCCCCGGCGCCGGCCGCACCATCGGCATGGAGATGATTACCGACTACGTTCCCGGCGCGTACATGACCCACGATATGCTGCATATGCGCGGCGGCCACCAGACCAGTTGGCTGGTGGATGGAATTTCGATCCCCAACACCAAGATCGCCTCCAACGTCGGCCCGCAGATTGATCCCAAGGACATTGACGCGCTGGAGACCGAGCGCGGCAGCTACCAGGCCGAGGTGGGCGACCGAACCTACGGCGTTTTCAACGTGCTGCCGCGCAACGGCTTCGAGCGCAACCGCGAGGGCGAGTTTCTGCTCTCCGGCGGCAATCTCGATTCGGGCGAGACGCAGCTCTCGCTGGGCGACCACTCCGCCGCTACAGCCTGGTACGCAAGCTTCAACGGCTCCCGTTCGAACTACGGGCTGGCCACGCCAATCGCGGCCATCTATCACGACGCAACCAACTCCCAGAGCGGCTTTCTCTCGGTGATTCGCAATCAAACGCCCAAGGATCAACTGCGTCTGAACGCGCAGTATCGGCAGGATTACTTTCAGGTTCCCTATGACCCGAACGAAAGCGACTGGCTAAGCCAGTTGTACGACTCCAGCGGACTGCGCGATGCCCAAACCGAGCGCGACAGCTTCCTGATCGCCAACTGGGTGCATACCTTCTCGCCCAAGGCGCTCGTCTCCGCCGCGCCCTTCTATCACTTCAACCAGGCCGACTATGATTCCTTGCCCGCCGACACTCCGGTCTCTACCACCTGGCATCAGACCTCGAACTATGCAGGCGGTCAAGTCGACGGCCACCTGGATGCCGGGCCCAACAGCTTCTCCGCCGGACTCTATTCGTTCTTCCAGAATGAGAACGATCTCTTTGGCGTTATCGACAACACCATCCCAACCAACAACGTCTATGGCCCCGACTCCAAATCCGCCAATGCCGGGCTGGTCGAGTTTTACCTTGCCGATCACCTGCGCCTGGGACGTTACGTGACTTTGCTCGGCGGCGAGCGCATCTCCATTTACCGCGCCTGGCTCGACGAGAGCGCCATCTATCCGCGCATTGGAGCCACCGTCGAAATTCCGCATCTGCATTGGGTTCTGCGCGGCTTTTATGGACATTTCTTTCAGCCCGCGCCGATCCTGACCGTCTCCAGTTCGGTGCTCAACTACGCCAGCCAACAGCCGACCGGTGAAAACGCCTTCACGCCCATCCCCTCAGAGCGCGACGAAGAGCACCAATTCGGCCTGCAAATCCCCTACAAAGGCTGGCTGCTCGACGTGGACAACGTCAAGAATCGCGTCAACAACTTCCTCGACCACTCCAACCTGGGCGAATCGAATATGTACTTTCCCATCGCCGTGGATGGCGCCTTGGTCCGCGCCTGGGAGTTGACTCTGCGCTCGCCGGAGCTGGCTCGCATAGGCCGCTTTCACCTGACCTACTCGAATCAGATCGCCGAGCAGCGCGGCAATATCATCGGCGGATTCACATGCAGCGCGGTGAATGATCCGGCCTGCGATCTAGGCCCCGACTACACGCCGGTCGATCACGATCAGCGCCAGACGCTCAACACCGGCTTCACCGCCAAGCTGCCCGCACATTCCTGGTTCTCAACCAATGTTTATTACGGCTCCGGCTTCTCCAACGGATCTGCCGGCGCGACCGATGCCAACGGCAATCTGATCAGTCCCTATCAAGGCAGTTATCTGCCTGTTCACACCACCTTTGACGTTTCAGGCGGGCACGCGATCGGTGAACGCTGGAGGCTTTCCGGCAGCATTCTTAACGTCACCAACCACCGCGACTTGGAGGATACCTCGCTCACCATCGGCGGCTTTCACACCAACGACCCGCGCCTGATCTCCGCCGAGTTGCGCTATCGCTTCCGCTTCTGATTCAATGCGCGGCCGGCCGGTCATAGCGTCCGAGCAGCGCGTTCCAGCGGATCTGCGCCATCTCTTGCAGCATACGATAACCGTCGCGCAAGTAGCTCATGCGAGTGCGCTGATCGTGCGCCCAACTGACCGGGACTTCCGTGATGCGCAGACCGTGCTTGAGCGCAATCAGCAGAATCTCAGGATCAAAGCCCCAGCGCTCAATGGTTTGCAATGGGAAGACGGTCTGCGCGGCCTGACGGGTGAAGGCCTTGAAGCCGCACTGCGTATCGGCAAAGGGCAGACGCATCACGGCCCGCGTTACGGCGTTGAAGCAGCGCCCGAAAAACTGCCGGTAGAGCGGCTGGCGATGCGTCTGCCGGCTCGACTCCAGCCAGCGTGAGCCGATGGCAATCTCCGCGCCGGCTTCGATGGCCGCAAAGAGCCGCTCCGCCTCTTCGATGGGCGAGGAGAGATCAGCGTCGGTGAATAGAGCGATGGCGCCGTGCGCCGCTAACATTCCGGCGCGCACGCTGTAGCCTTTGCCGCGATTGCCGGGGTTCTCCATCAGCCGCACTTCAGGCGCGGTTTGGGCAAAGGCGCGCACCACCTCGGCCGTCTGGTCGGTCGAGCCGTCATTCACCACCAAAATCTCAGCCTGCCAGCCGCGCGCACGAATGCACCCAATCACCGAAGTGAGCGTGGCCGGAATCCGCGCCGCCTCATTATAGGCAGGAATCACAATACTGTACTTTGGCCCGCCGCCGTTGCTCAAATCGTCCGCCACGTCGTTGATCTCCGTTGTCTTCCCCATCGCCGTTACTGATAATCTATCGCGCCGGTCTCCTGACCGGCTGAAGCGCGGGCATCTTCGCTCGCGCTTGTCCATCCATCAAACCCAACTGCAGTCGTCTATCGACAAATTTTTCGTTCCAGCCAGCGAAAAAATCTCAGCAATACCTCTGTCATCATAAACGCCGCCGGAGGCCGTTGGCCGGACGAATGGACCAAGTCAGGAGATTTCCGCCAAGCTCTTGAGGGGAATGGAGTAAAAAATACCGGGAACTCCATTTTTTCGTGCAATCAAGGGGGGATTCCGGTTATGCTGTCTTCAGAGGGTTGGTGGATATGACAAAGGCAGACTTGGTGGAAAAGGTGACTGGAGCGGGCGACCTGACGCGCCGCGACGGTGAGGTCATCGTCGAAACCATCTTCGACGCGGTGATTGGCGCTCTCAAGAGCGGAGACAAGATCGAGATTCGCGGCTTCGGCTCCTTCCGCATACGCCAGCGCAATCCGCGCATCGGCCGCAACCCCAAGACCGGCGAGCGCGTCGCGGTTCCCGCCAAGAAGGTGCCCTACTTCAAGCCTTCCAAGGAGCTGCGCGACCTGGTCAATCCCAAGGAAGCCAAGGCCGTCTAAGAGCGCAAGCTCTGGATGCAAGCCGCTCTCGCCTCGCCTGAACTCGATTCAGGCTGAAGGCACGGAGCGGCGCGGAGAATCTAGACATGGCTTCTGAACAGACTCCGGCATTCAAGCGGCGTATCTTTGCCTCAACTCCATCCTGGCAAGAGTGCAAGCGTTTGGCGAGCGCCGCTTTTACGCGCGCCGCGCTGCCGTATTGGAGCGTCTTTCTGGCCCTTGTGGCAGGCGCCACCTTGCGGCTTTTTTTTGTCGTCTTCTATCCGAATTACGACGGAGATTCCGGCGTCTACGGCATGATTGCCAAAAACATTCTGGTCCATCACCAGTATGCGCTGGATAATCCCTATCACCTGACGCTAATCCGGCTGCCCGGCTACCCGCTCTTTCTGGCTTTGATCTTCAAGCTCTTCGGCATGAACAACTATGATCCGGCCCGGCCCATCCAGTTGGTGGTTGACCTTGTCTCCTGCCTGCTGATCTTTGGCTTTGTCCGCGATCACGCCTCGCGCCGCGCCGCTCACTGGGCGCTGTGGCTGGCCGTTCTCTGCCCCTTTACCGCCAACTACGTGGCCACTCCGATGACCGAGACCATCTCCATCTTCTGCGTGGCATTGGGGTTGTTCGCCGGGGGACGGGTGATTGCCGGCATTCGCGCTGAGGACCGGATTCCGTGGGGCTACGTAACGCTGACCGCCGCCGCGCTCAGTTGCGCCATCCTCTTTCGTCCCGACGGCGGGCTGCTCTCGGCCGCCATCGTGCCTTGCCTCTGGTGGTATGCCCGCCGAGTGAGGCCGAGCGACACCTGGACCTCGACTTCTCTGCGCGCCGCGCTTGTCTGCTCCCTGCTGGTCAGCCTGCCTTTGATTGCCTGGACCATCCGCAACTACCGCGCATATCACGTCTTTCAGCCGCTGGCGCCACGCTATTGCACCGACCCCGGCGAAAGCACCCTTCCCGGTTATGTGCGCTGGACTAAAACCTGGCTGGTGGAGCTGGTCTCCTCAGGCGAGGTCTACTGGAAGGGCGACAGCGAAGCAATCGATATGCAATGGCTGCCCAGCCGGGCCTTCGACTCGCCGGAGGAGCAGGAGCAGACCCGTCAACTGATCGAGGACTACAACCAGCTCAAGACCATCACGCCGGAGATTGATGCCCGCTTTGAATCCCTTGCCGAGCAGCGCATTCGCCGCCATCCGTTGCGCTTTTGCCTCGCGCTGCCGCTGGCCCGCGTGGCCGATATGTGGCTCCGCCCCCGGACCGAATTGCTCTCCGACCCGTCGGCCATTGAATGGTTCAAAGGCACGGTGCCTCTGCGCTGGTGGGAGTGGCGGGAGAATCCGCTTGGATCGCTCGTGGCCGTTGCGTATGGAATTGCGAACGCGGCGCTGCTGGCGCTGGCCGCGATTGGCTTTGCCCGCCGCCGTGTGCCCTTTGCCGCCATGCTGGGCGCGTATCTGCTGCTGCGCAGCCTGCTGCTGGCCACCATCGAGAACGCCGAGCCTCGCTATACGCTGGAAGCCTTTCCGATTGTGCTCATCGCCGCCGCCGTGGCTCTTGCGCCGCGCGCCAAGGTGGAAGATCAACTTGGTTAAAGCGTTTTCGCATTTACTATAAACTTCCGTGCCCCATCCATTCCGCGTTTTTCAGCGGAATGGGTGGGAACCACGAACCTCAACCCGCCATAGTTGGCCCAAATCTGACCATTAAAAACCTGGGTGCCCCCGGTCTCGATTTTGAGACCGGGGAGTCCATCTGTTTATGGACGAATCCCGACCACGCTCATCATGCGTCCGGCACGCCCCTGCGATCCGCGATGGGAGAAGAAGAGATCCCGATGGCAACTGGTGCAGCCGCCCACCGCATGAATCGCCCGCGGCTTGAGTCCTGCGGCCAGCAACTGGCGGCGATTGGCCTCCACCAGATCCAGATGCAGGCTCGGCCCGATGGGCGAATGGCCGGGAGCGCGCTGTGTCAGGAAGAGCATCGGGTACTTGCGATGCACCTCTTCGGCGTCGTCTACCTCGCGGAAGAGCTCTTGCGCATAGGCAAACTGCGACTCGAACTCAGCCAACATCTCTTCGCCCACCGCATAGCAGCACGCGCCAATGCCGGGACCAATGGCGGCAATCAGATCCTCCGGCTGCGAACCAAACTCCAGGCGCATACGGCCCACGCCGCTTTCCACAATCCGCGCCGCCGTGCCGCGCCAGCCGGCATGGAAGGCAGCCACCGCGCGGCGCTTGCGATCGGCCACCAGAACCGGAATGCAATCCGCTGTTTGAATGGCCAGCAGCAGGCCCGGCTCGTCGGTCATCAGGCCGTCCGCTCTTGAAGGCCGTGCACGGTTGACGTCTGATGTGCCAACTACGCGCGTCAAATTGGAGTGAATCTGCTTGAGTGCAATCAGCGGCGTATCTCCGCCACCGGTGATCGCATCCGCCAGCAGGCGGCGATTGCCGAGCACAGCCTCGCGTGCGTCGTCGGCGGTAAGGCCAAGATTCAGCTCGCCGGGAGCGCCTTCCGCACAATAAGCGGTGCTCAATCCGCCTCGCCGCGTGCTGAAGCCATGCCAGAGCCAGTCCAGCCGCTCCCAGCCCGGCACGGCAATCCATGCGACGCCATTCGGCGAGCTGTGCGGCACGGGCGCGGCGGGCGTCAGCTCCTGCCGGTCAAGACGCTCAAATCTCATGCGCGTGGTGACGCCGCCGGCCTTGCCGCGCAGACTGCGCGTCATGCCCGCCTGCGCCAAAAGCGCATCGATGGCTTGAATCTCTTGCTTGGGAAACGGATTGGCTGGATTGGAGGCGCGCATCTGGCTTTTATTCTAACGGAGCGCGGAAGAGCAGATGGGCCCACCTTCCGGTAGGCCCGCTCGAGAGGCATTTTGAGGAGGGAGCAGGGGGGAGGGGTTTTGAGAAGAGGTCTGTACCAGACCTTCGTGAAGGAGTGGATACCTTACCTGGTGGGGAAGTGAACGTGGATGCCTCTGCTTGTTATATGTATAGATGCGCTACAAGCGGAAAGGTTGCACGGCTGAAAAAAAAGCTGAGCGCAGGTTAAAAATGGAACAAATCACAGTTCCTGGTTCACCGCTCACAATTCTCAACGGGTGTAGCAGGTCTCGGTTTTGAGAGCTGGGAATCCAAGAACTAATCTTCGCTCAATCTCCACAAGGAAACCTCTGATCAAGTTTCATCTCCCAATTGACCTTCCCTCAGGGGTCAAGAGCTTATCCGTACATTGAGGAAATTCTCTTTCTGGTTTCAAGCCTGTTTGAATGGGGCGATGGCTCCGGCGTATTTCTGCATGGTTTGAGAATCTACGTGGACCAGGAGGTCCACGTGACAGCCGGTCTGGAGACTGATTACATGACAGCGCCGGCTCCCCTCCAACCGAGT
>CAZYCV010000110.1:0-11165 GCA_964645305.1 uncultured Occallatibacter sp.
AAAGGCCTGAAAAAAAGCCTTGACAAAGCCGACGCTGTCATACACGGCGCTACATGCCGGCGATTTCTTGGTTCAGGATGCATCTTCCGCCAGCTTGCGCTTGGCTGCTGCCCATAACTCTTCCAGTTCGGCCGGGGGCAGATCTTCGAGTGGTCGCTCGCTGGCCAGTTCCATCAGCCGGAAGCGCTGGCGGAAGCGCCGATTGCAGCCGCGCAGGGCCATCTCCGCATCCACGCCCAGGTGACGGCCCAGATTGACGACGGTAAAGAGCAGGTCGCCCAGCTCGGCTTCCACCGCCGGTTTTCTTGCGGGGTCATTGGAGGCAGCCTCGGCCTCCAACTCCGCCGTCTCCTCGACGAGCTTGGGCAGCAGATCGCGCCACTCCGGCCAATCAAAGCCGGCCTTGCGCGCCTTGGCGCCGAGCTTGGCGGCTTCGGCCAGCGCCGGCATCGCCCGCTGTACCGAATCCAACCTCGAAGCCGAAGGTTTCTGCGGCGAAGGCGCGTCTGCCGAATGCAATGCCTCGGCGGCCTTGATCTCATCCCAGTTGCGCAGTACGGCAGCGGACGATCCCTCGACGGCCGCATCCACCACGGCGCGATTTCCGGCGGCGCGCGAGGCCTCTTCGCCGAAGACGTGTGGATGGCGGCGGATCAGTTTGTTGTTCAGATGCTCGAGCGTATCGGCAATGGTAAAGTGGCCGTCGTTGGCCGCCATCTCGGCATAGAACAAAACTTGCAGCAGCAGGTCGCCCAGCTCCTCGGCCAAGTGCGGCCAATCGCGCCGCTCGATGGCGTCAAAGACCTCGTAGGTTTCCTCCAGCGTGTACTTGCGAATGGAGTCGAAGTTCTGCTCGCGGTCCCACGGGCAGCCGTCGGGCGCGCGCAACCGGGCCATGATCTTGACCGACTCGGCAAAGAGCGCCGCGGCTTGCAGCGGATCGGCGGCTAGAGGCTTGGTGGAAGATTCCATTCTAGGGTCCATGCACTTTCAGTCTACCGTGCCGAACAAATGCAAGTTACAAGGTCTGACAGGATATGCGTGGGCGAGGACGCCCACGCAACAGCCGGTATCGAGACAGGCGCTACCATCTTGGAAATAGAGCATCATTCGGTGACTAACTAATTGGTGTAGATGCGCACGTAGTCCACCTGAATCTCGGAAGGGAATTTGGTTGTGGAATCGGGCGAACCCGGCCAATCACCGCCGACGGCTAGATTCAAAATGATAAACTCCGGGCCGGAATCAAAAGGCCAGGTGCCGGTCTGCGAAGTGGGGGTAAAGGTGGCGTACACGTTGGTTGGAGAGTCCACGTAATACTGAACCTGCCCCTTGCTCCAGATCATGCCGTAAGTGTGCCAAGCGGCAGCGGAGAAGCCAGTGGGGTGGTACTGTGTGCCGGTGCCTAGATTGGTTCCATGAATGGACCCTTGCGTCCAGTCGTAGCCTTCGTTTTGCGGATTGCTGCCGTCGATATGCTCCATCACGTCCTGCTCGCCGCAGGCCGGCCAGTTGACGGTGGTGATGTTGTTTCCCAGCAGCCAGAAGGCGGGCCACATTCCCTGTGATTCAGGCAGCAACATACGTGCCTCAATGCGGCCGTACATAAAGCTGAACAGACCCTGGGACTTCAGCCGCGCCGAAGTGTAGACGCTGGCCGATGGATTTTGCGCGACAATGTGC
The DNA here is from genome assembly GCA_964645305.1 of uncultured Occallatibacter sp. GTDB lineage: Bacteria > Acidobacteriota > Terriglobia > Terriglobales > Acidobacteriaceae > Telmatobacter. The sequence continues at coordinate 1,684 of CAZYCV010000110.1, forward strand.
AGGACGCCGGTGGTATCCGCGTAGGCGTTGGGGCTGGCCGGATTGCAAGGGCTGACGGACGAGCCCCAAGCGCAATAGGTCTCCAACTCGCTGTTGCCGCAACAGACACTTCCCAGTCCAGTGTCATAGGTCCAGTTCTGCGCATTCGGCTGGGCGTTGGCGCCGGTGGAGTTAGAAAACTCATCGCTCCAGACCAGCGTTCCCGATGGGATGTTGGGCTTATAGGCCTGAGTCGCGGTGTCGCTGGCAGCGTCGCCCGGAGCGATGGCAATCGCCTGGACGGTCAGATTCGAGGCCACCAGAAACGGTCCCGCATAGGACAGCGTCTGCGTGGAATACTGGTCAGGCAAACTGCCGTCGAGGGTGTAATAGAGGGATGCGCCGGAGGCCGTCGAGGAGATGGTCACGAGGACGGCACCGTTCTGCGCGGGCGTGGAGGTGATGGTGGGCGTTGGCGTAAGGGGGGGAGGGTTGCCTCCACCGCTGGAGACGGGCGAGCCTTTGCCACATCCACCCAGCAAAATTCCTAAGAATATGGCTGCCAAAACTACACTCTGACAAATCTGCTTGATATCTTCAGTTAATCTCATCGGTCTCTCCTCAGTTGCGCGACGCGTCAAGAACCGCCCTGCATTGGAGTATACCGCGCAAGCAAAAAGCCCGGCTTTCGCCGGACTTTTCGCTTACGCCAGATTGGATGCAGCGCTTAGAGCTTTTCGTAGAAATCGCACACAGAGCACGAGATGTAGACGCCGCCGGGGATGCCGCGCTCGCGGTCCTTCACGCGCTTGACGATGCGCGTCGGCTTGCTGCACTTGGGACAGTCGGTCGACTTCGTCGTGTCCATTACCTTTTTGCGGTCACCTGTTTTGGCAATTTTGGCCATCGGTAGAGTGGTTCTCCTTCTTGGGGTTGTCTCTGCACGCACGCGCTGGATCACAGCACGCGGCTTCAACGGCGCGGCCACTCGCCTGCCTTTGAAGGCCGCGGGACTCGCTTCTATCAGTCTACATCAGGGAGGGCTTGGCTATAGGTTTCACCGTTTTGTGCGCAGTGGAATTACAGGACTTGCGAATTAATCCACGTTGCCAAACCAGGTTCTTCCTGGCGCGTTTAGAATGTTCTGGGGCGGAGTTGGACTTTCCACAGTGTTATTTTCTGCCTTGGCTGCATAAAGTCATTGGCCTGAGTATGCTGGATGAAGGAGTTGGAGATGATTTCGATGGTTCGGCGGAGCTGCATTCTTCTTTTTTTGGCCGCGATGTTTTTTGGCGGCTTGATGGGTAGCGCGCAAGAGGGCAAGGTTGTCCTTGAGCGCGGAAAAGCCACGGTTGTTTTGGAGCCTTATGCGCCGAATATTCTGCGCGTAACGCTGAGCATCAAGAGGGACAAGGCACTGGCCGGGCCAGGTTACGGCGTAACGGGCGCGCCTGCCGCCGCGGGCTGGACGGCGAGCCAGAACAAGCGCGGCGACGATGTTTATAGTTCGGACCGGATCGTCGCCACCGTCGACCGGCAGCATCCGCACTGGGACGACAGCGCGAGCTTCTTTCCCGATTCGACCCCCGGTGCGCATATCACCATCACCACGCCAGACGGCAAAAAGCTGTTGGAGATGACCGGCTGGACGCAGGTGATTCCCAATCAAAAGGATGGGACAGCGGCGGTGCTGGCCGACCGGCGTCCGACGGACGACGAGTTCTATACTGTGGGCGCGAACTTTGCCTCGCCGGAGGATGAACACTATTACGGACTGGGGCAAAACCAGGAGGGCTTCCTGGACCATCGCGGCCATGTGGTGCATTGCTGGGCAGACTATAACGCGCCGGGGGGGCAGAGCTTCTGCGTGCCGTTTCTGCTGACCAACAAAGGCTACGGGCTATTGTGGGATAATCCTTCCAAAACAACCATCGAACCGGGCTTCAACGAGCAAACCAAGTGGAGCTCGCAGGTGGGCGATCGGGTCTCGTTTTTTGTGATTGCAGGCTCGACGGCGGACGAAATCTTCGCCGGCTACAAGCAACTGACCGGGCCGACGCACTTGCCGCCCAAATCGACCTTCGGATACATCCAGTGCAAACAGCGGTACAAGAGCCAAAAGGAGCTGCTGGACGTGGCGCAGCAGTATCGCGACCGCCATCTGCCGGCGGACGTGTTGGTAGTGGATTGGTTCTATTACACCAAGATGGGGCAGTTCGACTTTGACCCCAAGGACTGGCCCGATCCGGCGGCAATGAACAAGAAGCTGCACGAGATGGGCTTTGAGACAATGATTAGCGTCTGGCCGCGCTTTCTGGCGGCGGACCGCTTTTACGATGATCTGGTGAAGAAGAACTGGCTGATCTCGTATGCCGATGGAAAGCCGATTGATGGGCTGCCGTATGACCGCGCCGGATCGGATATTGATACAACCAACCCGGCGGCGGCCGATTGGTACTGGAAGACGCTCCGCGACAATATTGTCAGCCAAGGCTTTGATTCCCTGTGGGCCGACGAGACGGAGCCTGACTTGCCGCCGAACGGCGCTTACCTCAAAGTGGGTCCGGGTACGGAATACTTCAATGTCTATCCGTACTTCCACACCAAAGCGATCTATGACGGCTTGCGCAAGGATGAGCCCGGCAGGCGCGCGCTGATTCTGAGTCGCGACGGTTACCTGGGTGAGCAGGCGAATGGAACGGTGGTTTGGTCGTCGGATATCAGCCCGACCTGGGACGCGTACAAGCGGCAGATTCCCACCGGGCTGGATGTGGCGGCGTCGGGGCTGGTCTACTGGTCGAACGACACCGGCGGCTGGGGCGGATTGCCCCCGTTCCATCATCCGGCCCACAAGCCGCTGCTGGACCCGTCGGACGCGCGCGGGAATGTGGGCGGCTACGATGATTATCCGGAACTGTACACGCGCTGGTTCCAGTACGCGTCGTTTCTGCCGGTCTTCCGTACCCACGGCACGCGCAACACGAACGAAGTCTGGTCGTACGGCAAAGAGGCTGAGCCGATTCTGGAGAAGTATCTGAAACTGCGCTACACGCTGATGCCGTACATTTATTCGCTGGGCTACCAGAGCTGGCTCAGCGGCGCGCCGTTCATGCGTGCGCTGCCGCTGGACTTCCCCGACGATCCCAAGGTGACCGACCTGCGCGACGAGTATATGTTCGGGCCGGCCTTCCTGGTGGCTCCGGTGACCGAGCAGGGCGCAACCAGCCGCGAGGTCTATCTGCCGGCCGGCGCGGATTGGTACAACTACTGGACCAGCGAGCGGCTGAAGGGCGGACAGACCATCCGCGTGAATGCGCCGATCGATACGCTGCCGCTGTTTGTGCGCGCCGGGTCGATTCTGCCGCTGGGTGCGCCGGTCGAGAACACACACCAGACGCAGGCGATTGAAAAGGTGCGCGTTTATCCGGGCGCGGACGCGAGCTTTACGCTCTTCTCGGACGACGGCACGAGCTACGCCTACGAGCAAGGCGCGGGATCAATCACCAAGCTGCACTGGAACGATGCGCAACAGAAGCTGACCCACGAGGGCGCGGCGGCCTGGAGCGGACCGGACGGCGGGATTGTCGAGGTGGTGGGGCGCTAGAACGGAACGGATGATTCGGCCTTCATGAAATGCAAGTCCAACTCCCATCCATTCCGCAAAAGCGCGGAATGGATGGGGCAGAGCCCATTTCTACTGTTGATGGATAAGTATCTCACCCTAGCAATTCGTGCCGGGATTAAGTAGCGCCAGCCTCCTGGCTGGCTGTGGCGTGGACCTTCTGGTCCACGTCTACTCGTTCCATTGCACACTGAGCGGCTTTCTGGGCGGAATCCAGCGATAGGTAAACTTGCCTTGGCCGAGCATCAGACCGCCGCAGACGGTGAAGCCCTCCGGGAGCGCCAGCGCCTGACGGACGGAAGCATGAGCGGAGGCCGCGCGGGTTAGATAGCCGGCCCAGCAGACGCCCACGCCGCGCGCCTCGGCTGCCAGTTCCATAAAGGTCAGCGCAATGGAGCAGTCCTGCTTGCCCCAATCGTAATCCACCGGCGCGCAGGCCACCACCACGGTGGGCGCGCCACGCAGCACGCGGTCAATTCCCTGCTCCCATTCGGCCACCATCTGCAGCGCCTTTCCAGTGGTGCGCAGATAGTCTATGATCTCGGCGGACAAGGCACGCACATTTTCTTTGCCGTTGATGACGATCCAGTGCAGTTTCTGCGAGTTGGAAGCCGTCGGCGCGCGCCGGGCTACATCCAGCAGCGCCTCCAGTGTCTCGCGGTCCAGAGGCTTGCTCTTGAACTCGCGCACCGAACGGCGGCTGTTCAGGAAGCCGTCGAGAAACGCTGGATCGGGCAGTTCGTTGCAGGCGGGCATAAGAGCCTCTTGGGGCAGGCCGGTGTGCTGAAGCGCGCCATGGGCGCAGACGGCAACGCAGTGGCCGCAGAGAATGCAATGGCCGTCGGCAACCTCGGCGGGAAATCGATTTTCATCGAGAGTCAGGAATCGGGCAGGGCAAACCGCCACGCATACGCCGTCCCGCTTGCATAAATCTTTATCCACAATGATCTGACTCACGATTCGTACTCTCCTTGTTCGCTTACGTCTGAACGGCAATTACGCCGGGCTTGCCAGCAGTGTAATTCATTGGCGTTCATGAAGTATGTTCGCCACAAACATAAAATAATTCTTTTCAGCCAGTCGCAAATCGGCATACACTGGCGGTGAAAGCCTTTTGCCTCTATGCCGGTAGCCCTACTGACTTTGGAAATTCGCATCGAGCACGCCCAGTCTCTAAAAGACCGGCGACAGGTGGTGCGCTCGCTGAAAGATCAACTCAAGCAGGGATTCAATATCTCGGTGGCCGAGCTGGATGAAGCGGTGACCTGGCAGTCGGCGACTATCGGCGTGGTGGCCATCTCCCGCTCGCGCGACTACCTGCACGGGCTGATCGAAGAAGTGGAGCGGGCGGCGCGGCGGATGCTCAACGAGCTAGGCGCGGAGCTGGCCGACGCCTTCTGGGATTACATTGAAGAGAATGTATAATGATCGTTTGTTGAAATGTAAGGGGAAAACAAAAATGCAATTCAGGAATTTTCTTTTGGCAAGTACATTCCTACTCGCAATTTCCATCTTTGGCTGCGGCGGCAATAGTAAACGCGGGAGCAGTGCTGGCGGAGGCGAAACCGGAACCATTAATGTTTATCTTGCAGGCACTACCACAAATCTGACGACTCACAATAACATGGCAACCTATTGGAAGAATGGCACTACGGTCAATCTCACAGATGGAACAAGCTATGCGCAAGCAAAAGGAATCGCAGTCGACAGCAATGGCAATATCTACGTTGCAGGCTGGTCTGGCGCTACTGAGGAGGCGACTTATTGGAAGAATGGCGCAATTGTCAATCTTGGAAGCGGTACAGTGAGTTCGATTGCGAATGGGATTGCAATCGATAACAGTAACAATGTCTATATTGCAGGCGTTGTATCAGACCTTTCCGCAGACAAAGCGACGTGCTGGAAGAACGGAACACCAGTCTACCTTACTGACGGAAAACTATCTGCATCTGCTATTGGGATTACTATCGATACCGACGGCAATGTCTATGAGGCAGGTTTCACAACCAGCGCTACGAATGGAGGAATCGTAGCAACCTATTGGAAGAACGGTACACCAGTCTACCTTACTGACGGAACGCTACCTGCAGTTGCCTATGGGATTGCGGTCGATAGTAGTAGTAATGTTTATGCAGTAGGCTATACAACCAATGCCGTAAACAACGTAAGCATAGCGACGTATTGGAAGAATGGTCTGGTCAATACCCTGACCGATGAACCAAACATTGCAGCGTTGGCGTATGGTGTCGCAATCGATAAAAGTGACAATGTTTATATAGCTGGTACAACTTATACCACCACTTACTTTACCAATGAAGCAACCTATTGGAAGAATGGCACGGCCATCAACCTGACCGACGGAAGGCAAGTAGCTGGATCAAACGCGATCGCGGTCGATAACAGTAGTAATGTTTATACTGTGGGTCTTACAACCAATGCCACCACAGATAATACAATGGCGACGTACTGGGTTAATAACACGGCAACCAATCTCACTGATGGGTCTGGTAATGATCCAGCAGTTGATAATGCATGGATAAGCGGGATCGCACTGTCGAGCCAGTAAGGAATCGGCATGCGCCGATTGTCTTGCTCCACGCGGGGGGATTGTATCCACGCCGCGTGGAGGAGCAGTGGGCGTTACCTAACGAATCTTTACGGCATGGGGCGCTCGTGAATGATCTCCCACAGGACGCCGAATTTGTCGCGCAACATTCCGAAACGAATCGCAAAGAAAGTCTCAGCCAAGGGCATGGAGACCTCGCCGCCTGCGGAGAGCGCGGCAAAGATGCGCTCCGCCTCTTCGGTGCTATCCACCGTCAGGCCAAGGTAAGAGGAGCGAATGGGCTGGAAGCGGTCAGGCGGAGCGTCGCAAGCCATGAGGGTGTTTTGACCAATTTGGATGCTCGCGTGGAGAATGCCGTTTTCGCATCCGGCCGGGATGAATTTTGGCTCGGGCATCTCGGCGTAGGTCATGCTAAAGGTGATCTTGGCGCCCAGATGCTCTTGGTAATAGTGGAGCGCCTCGGCGCAGTTGCCGCCAAAGTTCAAGTGAGTGGTCAGCTTCATGGCTTCAGTGTTCCTTTCGGGGAATGGAATGGAGGTAAGAGCATTTCTGCCTTTTTTGCACGGTTGATTTCATGGTCTCCCACCCATTTCGCAAAGTACGCGAAATAGATGGGGCACGGCACGGTTGATTTCATCGTCTCCCACCCATTTCGCAAAGTACGCGAAATGGATGGGGCACGGAATATCCTTACACGATCAGCGAAAATGCCCTGGGGCGGCGGGGAGACCGCAGGAATAGGTTAAAGATTCGATGCGGGATTTGCAGGGGAAGATTCGGCAACTTTTTTCCGTGCGGCGAGCTCGGTCAGCTCGGCGCGCACTCTTTCGATGACCCCATGCCAGTCGCCCTGGCGGGGCTGGCGGATGAGGCGCGCGTTGGGATACCAGGGGCAATCATCGCGCTCCAGCAACCAGCGCCAGTCCGCCACTTTGTTCAGCATCACCCAGACCGGACGGCCCAGAGCGCCGGCCAGATGGGCCATCGAAGTATCGATGGAAAGGATCAGATCCATCTGCATCATCTGCGCGGCGGTGTCGGCCATGTCTTTGGTGAATGGCTCCAGATCGACAGCGCGCGTCTTGCGGGCCTTGAGCTCTGCCTCCGGCGTGCCAATCTGCAAGCTGAAGAAATGCACGTCCTCCAGATCAAAGAGCGTGGCCAGCAGATCAAGCGGTACACTGCGGGCGCGATTCTTGGGATGGCTTGGATTGCCCGTCCAGGCGATGCCCACGCGCAGTCCTGTGGCGGGCCAGTCAAGCGCCGCCGCGGCAGCCAGCGCCTCCGGCGGAGCGGAAAGGTACGGCACGGGCGCGGGGATGGACTCAATGGTGGTACCCAAGGCCAGCGGAAGGCTCATCAAAGGGCAGCGCCAGGTAAAAGGCGGCAGCGGCTCACCGGTGGCCACCAGCGCGGAGATGCCGGGAAGCTGCGCGGCCAGACGGCGCAGGTTGGCCGGCAGATCAAGGATCACGCGTCCGCCGGCCGCCGCCACCATCGGGGCATAGCGCAGGAACTGGAGCGAATCGCCCAGACCCTGCTCGGCATAAAGCACAATGGACGCGCCGTTGAGCGGCGTGCCCTGCCACAAAGGCTCGTTGAAGGCGCGCGGCGGATAGACTTTCCAGCGCACCTCGTAGTTGCGCCAGCCGTTGGCATAGTCGCCCAGCAGCAGTTGCAAGAGGCATTGGTTCATCAGCGCGTCGCCAAAGTCGGGCTGGATGGCCAGCGCCTGCTCGCACCAATGGACCGATTCGGCCAGATTGCCGAGGTCGAAGTTTGCATTGCAGAGGCAGTTGCAAGCCTTGAAGTGCTTGGGATTCAAAGCCAGCGTCTGCTTGTAAAACTCGATCGCCTCCGGGATCTTGCCCTGCACATGCAGCGCATCGCCCAGATTGCAATGGTAGTCGGCGTTCTCTGGCACCAGAGCCAGCGCTTTCTGAAAGGTATCCACCGCCTCGTCAAGGCGCATCAACTGGCGGTACGCGCCGCCCAGATTGACCAGAGCATCCACGTAATCAGGCTTGACGGCCAGCGCCCGCTTGTAGAACGCGATGGCCTCTTCCTGCTTCTTCTCGCTCATGCGGTAGTTGCCCATGTTGTACAGGGCATCCACCATATCAGGCTTCAATTCAAGCGCACGCTGCAGGCTGACTTGCGATTCCTCCATTCGGTCAAGGGCGCGCAGAACGTTGGAAAGGTTGAAGTGGTAGTAGGGCTGCTGAGGATGGACGGCCAGCGCGCGGCGAATCATGCGCTCGGCCACATCAAAGCGCCCGGTCTTGAAGCTGGCCATTCCAAGGATGTACAAGGCATCGGCATGGTGGACATTCAGGGCCAGGATCTGCAGGCAAAGGCGCTCGACCTCGGCCATGTGCTCGGCACCGTACTCGCGCAGAACCATCGCCATCAGTAGCTGAATTTTTTCCGCCTTTTCGTCATGGGGCGACCGGTGCGGCTGCTGGGCAAAGGCGCGAGCTGGTTTCATCGGCAGGAGAGAGCCTTTCACTGAAGAGTTCATTCCGCACGGGCGACACCGCGCACTCATCCTCGAGCAACGCGAACGCCGCTTTGGGAGTACGGAATCTCACTTGCTTGGCAAGCAATTCCGCAACCCAGCCGTAGGAGCAAAGGTTAGAAAGGACTGATTCAGTGGACAGTGGTCAGTGATCAGTGGTCAGAAATCCGGATGAAGGTTCGTCGCTTCCCACCCATTTCACGAAAAACATGAAATGGATGGGGCACCCTATTTCTTTTCCAGCGAGAACTTTGATTCGATGGAATCCCCCTGCAGGAAGCGGAGGCTTGAAGTCGAGATGGGTCAGTTGCCGATTTCAACCTTCTTCAAGTTGTCGTCCGGCAAGCGATCAACCAGCAAGAGCAAGGGATCGACGCCCGCTTTTTCAGGAAGTTCTGAGGTCACGAAGGTATAGATGCCTTGCGTGCCGGTCATGTGAACGAGCTGGCGGGCGAGCACTTTGCCGTAGCGCTTTCCCTTCTCAGGAGCGGCAAGAGCGCCTACTTCGATCCAATCGTCCACCGGAACTTCAGTCTCCACGCCTTTGGCATCGGCTTTGTATTTGTGCGTTTCCACGGAGACCGTAACATCGTATTTGCCATCCGCGCGCTTTTTGGCCGTGGCGCTGAGAGCGCGGTTGGAAAAGAGGGTAATGTCTTCAAACAAATCCTTCAGCAGGTATTGATCCTGAGGCGGAGTCTCTTCGCGCAACGCATCCACCAGAGCCCACGAAGTCGGATAGGGCGGCTGGGCGTATGCGTAGCGCGCCAGCAGTTTGCGCAAAGCGCGGTTGATGG
>CAZYCV010000111.1:0-11135 GCA_964645305.1 uncultured Occallatibacter sp.
TCTGCCTTGGATGACAGGTTCGCTTCAACTTCCGGCAGGCATCTCAGCCGATTCATTGACACCGTTGACCCAAACGATGAGTGCCGACGAGTTGCGCAGCTTTTTTGAATTGTGCTGGTCGAACGCGCCAAGAGCCATTTTTGCCATTGATTGCGAAAGTGGGCGTCTGGTGGATGCCAATCCGGGCGCGGAAGCGCTCTCCGGCTACAGTTTAAGCGAACTGATGGGGATCGCAATCAAGCAGTTGCACCCGGAGAACGAGCGCGAGCAGGTCGAGGCTGAACTTCTGCTGGGCGTTCCCTATCCCTTTTGCGATTCTGGATTTCATCTTCAGCGCAAGGATGGCGCGCTGCGGCGAGTCGCGGTGTCCTCATCGAATTCCATCTTGCTGTGCGGAAATCGCATCATTGTTTGCTCTTATGCGGACATCTCTGATCGGGTGGAAGAGAAGTCTCGACTTTCCACCCAGAACTGGGCGCTGTCGGCCTATGCCGGCGCGGCGTTGGCCTTGGGGCGCGCAAAGACGTTGAATGAGTTGAAGCAATCGATCTGCGAGGCGATAACTTGCCAATCCGCCTATGCCTTGGCCTGGATTGGCATTGCCGAGGATGATCTGCAAAAGACAGTTCGGATTGCAGCCGCAGCCGGTAGCGGCATCGATTACGTGAATGATTTGCATATCAGTTGGTCGGAAGAACATCCTGAGGGGCGAGGCCCAACAGGCATCTGCATTCGCACCGGCAAGGTGAAGCTTCTGGAAGACTCCGAGACGGCGGAGTTTTTCCTTCCCTGGCGTGAGAAGGCCCGTCGCGCCAATATTCGATCCAGCGCGGCGATTCCATTTTCCATCGAGCCAGGCAGAATGGGCGCTTTAACGGTTTACTCGCGCTATCCCAATGCCTTTGAGTCTTCAGCGATTGAGGTCTTTGAGCACCTGGCCGGACAGATCGGCCACGGGATCCATTCTCTGGAGCAGGAACAGCTCTTGCTGGCTGAGCATATGAGGCTGGAGAACTTGCAAAGGCAATTGAGCGACGCCATGTCGGCCATGGTCTCGCCGATTGTTACCGCGATGGAGATGCGCGATCCCTATACCTCAGGCCATCAAAGCAGGGTGGCGGAGATTGCAGTGGCCATCGGCAGGGAGATGGGTTGGCCGGAGGAGCGGTTGCAAGGACTGCGCATCGCCGCCCTGGTGCACGATATAGGCAAAATTTCCATCCCTTCGGAGATTTTGACCAAGCCCGGCAAATTGACGCCTGCGGACCGCAGCATCATCAATGGACATCCAGAGGCAGGCTACGTCATTTTGAGAGATGTGCCGTCGGTTTGGCCGATTGCTGAAATTGTTCGGCAGCATCACGAGAAACTCGATGGTTCCGGCTACCCCTTTGGTCTGCATGGAGAAGCCATTCTACCCGAAGCTCGCGTTTTGACCGTGGCCGACATGATAGAAGCCATGGCCTCCGACCGACCATACCGGCGGGCAATCGAGTTGAATGAGGTGCTACAAGAGCTGGAACGGCAGGCGGGAAGTTTACTGGATGCCGAGGCCGTTCGAGTCTGCGTCGCGCTCTTCAGGGAAAAGCGTCTCACTCTGCCCAGCGACAGGCACGGTTGACAGTTATTGACGGAGAATTCATCCATTATTTGACTTGATCTCTTCCCTAACCTCGAAAAGCGATCAATATTGAACAATCACTTTCGCCTGATGCCTGTATGATGAAGGCTCTGTCTGGCGGGAAAATCGCCACACGCCTCATTGCGACGGCGCTCTCCGAGGCCACCGTACTCGCTTGCAAATTTACTGGCACGAGGAAAGGTAGGATCGGTTGAGCGTTCATCTGGTCAATCCCAGCGACAATGCGTTTGGAACCGCGGTGATTACGCCGCGTTGGCTCTTTGTTTTGGCGGCGGCCACGCCCCGCGCGGCGGGTGATCCCATCCTGGTGGATGAATCTTTGGAGCAGATTGCGCCGGAGTCGATTCAGCCGGGCGATATTGTGGGGATCAGCGTACACACCGGCAACGCGTTGCGCGGTTATGAAGTGGGCAGGCTGGCCCGCGAGCGTGGGGCGACGGTGATCTACGGCGGCATTCACGCCACGCTCTTTCCCGATGAGGCCTTTGATCGCGGCCAGGCGCACGCAGTAGTCACAGGCGACGGCGACGTAGCCTGGGCGAGAGCAGTCACTGACTGTATGGCGGGCCGACTAGAGCGAATCTACGATGGCGGGCGGATCGGCGGCAATGAGTTCTTGGCGGCTCGCTGGGATCTGATGAATCCGGAAAAATATATGTGGGCCTCAGTGCAGACGATTCGCGGCTGCCCCAAGCACTGCTCGTTTTGCAGCGTCTGGCGGACCGACGGGCAGAAGCCCCGGCAGCGCAGCCACCAGAGAGTCATCGACGAGTTTGTGGAACTGCGGCGGATCGGCTTTCGCTTTATCGCGCTGGCCGATGATAACTTCTATCCAGTGACCTTCACTGATCTTCGACTGGCGCGCGAGCAGGGCAACGCGGCCCGCGTCGCGGAACTGACGGCCATTCGCGCTGAGCGCTTTCATCTGATGGAAGAGATGGCCAAGCTGCCGAGAGACATGGTCTTCTATACCCAGATGACGATGGAGGCGGGCGAGGATGTGGAATTCCTGGACGCCATGAAAAAGGCCAACATCAAGGGCGCTCTGGTGGGTATCGAAGCTGTGACGCCGGAGGGGCTGAAGGCTATTTACAAGGACTGGAATCTGGCCGGCGAAGCAATGGCCAAGCAATTGCGGACCTTCAAAGAGCATGGCGTTCATGTGCTGGGTTCGTTCATCTTCGGGCTGCCAACCGACCGGCCAGCGACCTTTGACGCGACGGTTGCGATGGCCAAGCAGGCGGGTATCACTTTTGCACAATTCGTGATGATGACGCCCTTTCCCGGCACGGTGGATTTTGGGCGCTGGGAGAAGGAGCAGTCGGCGCATCCCACTTTGGTGGGCGACGTGCCGATCACGCGCTATTGGCTGATTCCCACTGCGGTGCGACCCAAGATGTTCACCCCACATCCGACGATGAGTTCAGATGAGATTCGTGAGCGGACGCAAGCAGTTTGGGACAGGTTCTATAACTGGGGAGATATCTGGAAGAGATCCGCATGCTGTCCGAATATAACTTCTCGAATCGCCTTCATGTTTCTATCCAAACTCTATCGGCAGATGTACGCTGGCACGGGCATCTCTACCGACAGCGCGCGCCGCAAAAAGTCCAAGGCCTGGGCCAAGTGGACCGCGCACCAATGCAAAAAGCTCTTCCGCGCGAAACCCATGCCGGAGCTGACTGCGCGCGTGTGGACGCCAGCGATAGCGGAGCCGCTTGTCGTGATTCCGTAGAGGAAAACGGCTTGCGCAAGAACGATCTTTTCAGGGGAGCCATGGATTGATGAGACTGGCTCCCGTACCGGCAAAGTCCTTCACATTGCGAGTGACAATGGTCAGATCATGAACCAGCGCGGTTGCCGCGATCATGCCATCAGCGACCTTGAGCTTTCTTCCCTTGCGTTCCATCCGAGCAGTCAAGACTCCCCAGTGCCTTGCCACCACTTCATCGATAGAAAGAATCCTCGCTCCAAACCACGGGCGCAGGGTTGTTTCCAGCCACTTCTCCAGTTCATTCTTTTTATGGCCTGAAGCAAGCAAGGAAACGCCCTTTACAATCTCGCCTAGTGAGACGACGCTGAAAAATAGCCGGTCGTCGTCAGCAGATTCCAGCCAATCAACAACGCGCTCCTCAGGCCGTGGGCGTATCAACTCCGAGGGGATATTTGTATCAAGAAGGTAGCCATTCATAGCTGGAAACCGCGACCTGTATCTTGTTCGCGGTCAAAACTGAGATCAAGTCCCTTAAAAGGCGAATCGGCAAACAGTGCAGCAAGACTCCTTCTGCCATTTTTTCGTGAGTTAGCGTTCACGTTCTGCGGCATTAGAGACAATGGAGCACTGAGCGCCCGAATGAATATCTCTTCAATACCGGGAGATGCATTCCTTTCAAGCCGCTGAGTGATCAACATCTGCAACTCTGGACTTTTGATTTCAAGCTGCATGGGGCCTCCCTTCGTCTGGCATCAATGAAAACTTATTCTGTTTCTGCGGGGAAGTCAACCGTATCGCCCTCGCCCGGCGCGAGGAAGAGATTTGCTTCCAGACCATGCTGACGCGTGTAGAGGTCGTAGTAGCGGCCGCGCAGCGCGTAAAGTTCCGCGTGGTTGCCGCGCTCGACGATCAGCCCGCCCTCGACCACTAAAATCTGGTCGGCGCGGCGGATGGTCGAGAGCCTGTGGGCGATCACGAAGGTCGTCCGCCCCTGCATCAACTGATTCAAACCGGCCTGAATCATGGCTTCCGATTCAGAGTCGAGCGAGCTGGTGGCCTCGTCGAGAATCAGTATGCGCGGCTCGGCCAAGAGGGCGCGGGCGATGGAAAGCCGCTGGCGCTGGCCTCCGGAGAGCTTTACGCCGCGTTCGCCGACGATTGTCTCGTAGGCATCCTCAAAGCGCTCGGCAAACTCGTCCACACGCGCCGTGCGGCAGGCAAAGAGAAACTCTTCTTCCGTGGCATCGGGCCGCGAAAAGAGAATATTTTCGCGGATCGTTCCATCAAAGAGAAACGACTCTTGCAAGACCACGCCCAACTGCGTGCGGAAGGTATTCAAGTCCACGTGAGCCAGGTCCACATCATCGACGGAGATGCGGCCCTCAGTCGGCGTGTGAAAGGCACACAACAAGCTGATGATGGTGGATTTACCCGACCCCGAAGAGCCGACCAGAGCGGTCACGGTTCCCGGCTCGGCCACAAAGCTGACGCCGTGCAGGACCGGCTTGTCCGCGTCATAAGCAAACTCGACATCCTCAAAGCGCACCGTGCCTTGAATGAGAGGCATCTTCTCGGTGCGTCCGGGCGTCTGATTCTCTTCCAGTTCAGACATAATCTCATTGGTGCGATCCAGTCCGGCAAAGGCTTCGGTCAGTTGCGTGCCGATGGAGACAATCTGAAAGATCGGCGCGGTCATGAAGACCAGAAACATGTTGTAGCTGAGGTAGTCGCCAAAGGTCCAGCGGTGGGCCATAATCAAATGCCCGCCCATGCTCATCACGATGGCCGTCAGCAGGCCAATGGCCGTGGTAGCAGTCGCGGCCAAAGCACTGGTCATGGTCAGCGACTTCATCACATTGGCGAGCAAGCGGTCCACGCCGAGCGTAAAGACGCCAGCCTCGCGCTCTTCCGCATGATAGCCCTTGATAACGCGCACGCCGCCCAGCGACTCAGTGAGGCGGCCGGTGACCTCGGCGTTGATCTTGCCGCGCTCGCGAAAGATGGGGCGGATAATCCTGAAGGCGTATTGCAGCACAAAGACAAAAGCGCCCATCACGGCAAAGGCCGTCAAAGTGACGGATGCGCTGAGATGCAGCAGATAAATAAACGCCATTACCGCGGTGAAGAGCCCGCCGACAAACTCCACCAACCCGGTTCCGACCAGATTGCGCACGCCTTCCACATCGGTCATGATGCGGGCAACAAGCGTGCCGGTGCGATTTGCGTCGTAGTAGCTGACCGAGAGCAGTCCGACGTGGCGCTGGACCTGGCGGCGCATCTCGGCAATCAGCCGCTGGCCGGCCTTGGAGAGCAGTTGGGTAAGCGCGAACGATGTTACCGCCTGCACCACCATGGCCGTAAACACTGCGGCGATGATATACGGCAATAGCTCTGGATGCGGGTGATCCTGATTGAGCACCTTGTCCATGAGCGGCTTGGAGACATAGGGCATCACCAGCAGCGCCACGCGGTTGACCACCATCAGCGCCATACCGGCCACGAGCAGTCCCAGACGCGGGCGAACCAGCGTTTTGACTTGCGGCCAGAGCTTCTTGATGCTTGGCTTTTTCTTTGGGCTGTCCACCGCTGAGGCGCGCGCGCCGCGGCCATGCGGCGTGCGTTCAGAGCGCGCGCTGATACTGCTTATTCCACCGTGTCCCATGCTTGCCACGCGTTAAACCTTCCCTGAACGCCGCGCGGCGATGAAGGAGCGCACGCAGAGGATGACATAGAGGAACAGAAGCACTTCGAGTGACCACTTTGAGTACATGGCCCAGAGATCCGGCGCTCTGTGCGCCACAAGATTCGCGTGGGCGCTACGCATCAGCTCGGCAGCCGCGCCGATGGCGCCCAGCAACGCGATGGTCACGTTGATGTGCATGAAGAGCTTGCGCCGCCGCTCATTGGGGCTGATGGCGAGCGCGCCGAAGAGACCCAGCGCAAGGCCGATCCAGGCGGGAATCAGCGCGGTGGGGTGCGCGCTGCCGGTGCCGATGTAGCCGACCAACCCTAAGGCAATCAAAAGAACCGCAAATACCAGTGTGACTTTCGCCATGCGTAAACTCCATTCACCAAACTGACAAAGAAGAGCAAAGACGTTTTGAATTCCTTATGCGGGTTATAAACAAATGTTTGATGGTACATGGAAACAAACGGATGCAGTTCAACGCATATTACGAAATCTCCGGCGCCAGCAGGTCGGCCATGGTCTCGCGGCGAATGAGCACCGGAATTATTTTGGCTTCAAGATAAGCACAGACCGTTCCGGCTCTTCAAGAAAGTCAGCAATCCGAATTGCCTGACTACGAATGAGTTCTTCAGTTACTGCCGTCGGGTAATCACAGCCTCGAAGCCAGATAACCTTGGGAGGCGGCCCCAAAGTGGTTGCCAATTCATAAAAGTCAGCATCTGCGGTAACGATAGAAAAACCGTTCGCCTTTGCGTAGGACCACACTGCTGTATCCGGCGACTGAAGCAATCCCACTATGGCGAGATGCGCGGAATCCTGAATCAGATCTGCAATGCGCGGAACGATCCGCTTGGAGAGATTCTCATCCAAAAGCAGTTTCACAGTACCACACGCCGTCCCACGCGCGCGGCATACTCAAAAATCGCGGGGAAATCGTTGGGTTCGAACTCTGGGTAATCTGCGAGAATCTGCTCTTCTTTGACTCCTGTCGCCATCCAACCCAGAACCTCCCAAACCGTAATCCGCAGACCACGGATGCAGGGCTGGCCGGAGCGTTTTCCTGGCTCAATCGTGATGCGGCTTTCCTCCATAGTCACCTCATCTAAAATCATAGTCCCAACCTTCATAGGAATCCAACGCCAGAGCTACAAAATCTCCGGCGCCAGCAGGTCGGCCATCGTCTCGCGGCGGCGGATGAGGCGGGCCTTTGCGCCCTCCACCAGCACTTCAGCCGGGCGCAGGCGCGTGTTGTAATTCGAGCTTTGCGCCATGCCGTACGCTCCGGCATCGAGGATGGCGATAAGATCGCCGGGCTCCAGCGGCGCGAGCTTGCGGTCGTGGGCAAAGAAGTCGCCCGACTCGCAGATGGGCCCCACCACATCCACGGTCAGCGGCTTCCCTTCCCGCTCGCGCACCGGCACAATCTCGTGATGCGCTTGATAGAGCGATGGGCGAATCAGGTCGTTCATTGCCGCGTCGGTAATCACAAAGGTCTTTTTGCCGTTGCGCTTGACTTGAAGCACACGCGCGACGAGCGCCCCGGCCTGGGCCACCAGGAAGCGCCCCGGCTCCATCATCAGCTTGCCATCGAAGCCGCCAAGGGCACTTTCAACCGCTGCCGCGTACTTGCGCACTGCGGCCGCCGCATCAAAGCTGCCCGCGTGGTAATCCACGCCCAGGCCGCCGCCCGCATCCACGGCTGCGACTTGGATGCCCGCGCGCTTCAGTTGGCGCACAAGCTTCATCACCCGCTCCATTGCCGCGCCAAAGGGAGCCGCCGAGCGAATCTGCGAGCCGATGTGCACGCTGACGCTGTGCGCTTCCAGCCATGGATTGCCGATGGCGCTCTTGTAGATGGCGAGAGCGTGCTTGATGTCTACGCCGAATTTGTGCTCGCGCAGGCCAGTCGAAATGTAGGGATGCGTTTCGGCAAAGACATCGGGATTGACACGCAGCGCAAAGCGCGCCTTCCGCTTGAGCTTGGCGGCACGCTGGGCGAGCAGTTCCAGCTCCGCCGCGCTCTCCACGTTGAATTCCAGAATGCCGAGTTTGAGCGCCTGATCGATCTCGGCCTCGGTTTTGCCCGCGCCGCTGAAGACCACGCGGCTCACGGCCTCCGGCGCGGCGGCCACTACGCGCTTGAGCTCGCCGCCGGAGACAATATCAAAGCCCGCGCCGGCGTCGGCTAGAACTTTGAGAATCGCCAACGCCGAATTGGCCTTCACCGCGTAACAGACCAGATGATCGCGCTCCGAGAAGGCCTGCTGAAAGAGGCGCAGCCGCTCGACGATCTGGTCGGCGGAATAGACGTAGAGCGGCGTCCCGTGGCGCTTGACGAGCGCTTCAATCGAAATTTTGCCGCAGTGCAGGGCGCTGTCAGCTTGCGGATAACAAAAGGGACGCGGCGATAAGGGCGTAAGAGGTGTCAAGAGAGGCTTCCCAAAGGAGATGTCCTCTCTTGAGCCTACAGCATTTCGCCGCTTGATTCGAGCAACTGGCGACGCATAAGCCGGTCACGCAGATACGACCCTGCCGAAATCGCCACCCAGAAGGAAAGAATGGAGACGATGACCCCAACCCCCTCAAGCCAGGGATGCTTCCCCGTTTCTTTGGGACTCCAACGAATGCCATAAAGATAATATTGAAGAAGCGTACTTAAACTCGACCATAGTTGAGCACATAAGAACATCATCATAACCGGAACAAGAATGACCGCAGATTCCATGCGGGTTTTGCTGGTCCACATCGACGCAACCACAATGCAGATTGCCACAGCCATGCACACTTCCAGGATGATTGGCTGCCACCAAAAATATGTTGCCACAGCGCAGATTGCCGTCCAGACAAACGCCATTTGCGTCGTCCGTTCCCGGAGGCCGTATCGAATTGCTGCATAGAGTGAAAAGCCGCACAGAGAACCGATAACCATTTCGAGATACAAAACAACCTTTACCAACCAGTCTCCGGGGTGGTCATGCTTCCCATGAAATATGATCTCCCGGATAAAAATACTAGGCACCCACGCAGAGACATAAAGCGCTACAAAAAAGGCCACGGGCCGCCGCCAGAAGAGCGAGAGTGCGACGCCGCAGACTGAAAGCCAAAACCACAGCTTTCCCTTCTCCTTCTCGATTTCGACCAAATCGCCGAGCATGGCGGTAGCTCGTTCTTTGGATGTCAGTCTGTTGAAGATCCATTCAACTGTTGAAGCAGTACGCATGCGCGCCTCCAAGAATATCCAGTCCGTTGAGCAGGCTTTGGTAAGCCCTCTGCGCGCTCACCACGGCGTCCAGGCCTGCCTTGGTCAACGCAAAATGCCGCTTGGCCCGACCGCCTCGCTGCGGCGTGGCTTCACCCAACCAAGAACGCACGACGCCTTTTTCTTCCATGCGATCCAATGTTGTATAGAGCGCTCCCGGAGCCGGTTCGCGGCCAGTGCATTTGGCGATCTCGGAGCGAATCGTGACTCCGTAGGCATCTGTTTCCAGACGCAGAATCGCCAAGAGAACTACCTGTTCAAATTCACCGAGAGAGACCGGCTTCGCCATATTAACTACAATGTAGTTTATTTCGCAAAGTGTGTCAAGCGCTTTGATCGACAAGTACTTATTCGAGACACGAATGGTCTTGGCTCATTTGCCGCGTGCTTCCGCCTCGACCAGCCAGCCGCGGCGCAGCTTCTCTGCGGGAATGTTGGAGAGGTAGGGCTTGATGTCGAGGATCGGCGTGCCGTCCAGCATATCCACGCCGCGTACGTGAAGCTGTGCGCCTTCGCGGCGGAGCAGTTCAACGATGGTGAGCGCGATGGGATTGGGGCGACGCGGAGAGCGCGTGGTAAAAAGGCCGTGCGGACGGCTGTCGGTGGGCGGCGTGACCATCAGGTCGAAGCCTTCCGAGCGGTCAAAGGCCCACAGGATAATGAGGTGCGAGAAGCCCTCGATGTCCGTGAGTCCGGCGGCAAAGGCGGGCAGAATCTCCAGTATGCCCTCTTCCGGGTGTTGCGCGCCCAGGCCTTTGGGAATCGCAGCGGCATCGTTGAAGGGAGAACGGACAAAACCTATCGGCTCTGGTGTAAACATTTTGGCCTCAGTGCTTCCTCTTACCAGTTTCCAGAATGAGGTGTGTGGTATCCCACCCTAGCCACAAAAACAAAAACGTGGCGAGGGTGGGGCACCCAAGGTTTTACTGTAACTCGGAGAATCTTCCAAGCCACTCGTTGAGGAACTCGGCGACTTTTTCCGGCTGCTCGAAGGCGGCAAAGTGGCCGGCGTCGGCGAGCAGATGGAAGTCGCAGCCGCCGGGCGTGTCGTGGAAGGTGTCCATCTCAGCGGGAAAGGCAGAAGAGTCTTCGCCGCCGGCGATGGCCAGAACCGGGACAGTGATAGTGGGGACGGTGGGGAGCGAGTCGAGGCGCGTGGCCAAGCCAGCCTGCACGGCCACCAAAGCTTGCGGAGTCAAGGTCATTTGACCGCGCAACTGGCTCACAATCTCCAAATCCTTCTTGTAGGCAGTTGCGCCAATCAGCGTGAGCGCCATGCCGTCAAAGAGCGCTGCGCTTTTGCCGGCCCGCGCCTGGGCGATGGTGGAGGCGCGGCGGGGCAGGTTGGCCTCGGCGTCGGGTTGCGGCTTGGAGCAGACAAAGGCCAGTCCGCGCACGCGCTCCGGCGCCTGACGCCAAATCTCCAGCAGCACATAGCCGCCGATGGAGCAGCCGGCAAAGATTGCGGTAGGAATATTCAAGCGATCGAGGAGCGCGAGAACGTCCACGGCCAGGCGCTCCATGGTCAGAACAGGGGCATCGGGCACGAGCGTGAAGCCGCCCACGGGCAGATCGCCCAACTCCGAGCGGCCATGGCCGCGCAGATCAGGAACGATGGCACGCACGCCGGTCAGCTTCTCGGTGAGCGGCCGCCAAAACTCGCCGTCGAGCGGCGTGGGATGAAGAAAGACCACCGGCAGGCCGGACCCGGTGTCGCTATAGGCCAGCTTCGCGCCGTCGCATGGATAGGTTGCGTTCATACCAAGAAGAATAAACTAGTCGATCCTGAAAAACGAATAACGTAGTAAAGAATCAATGACATAGGGCGTAT
>CAZYCV010000112.1:0-10848 GCA_964645305.1 uncultured Occallatibacter sp.
CTCCACATCCTGCATGGCGCGCGCAATCAGGCGCGGGCGTTAAGAAGCAATTGACGCTCACTTCTTCATTCCGTCTTTCGCCTCAATCTGCCTGCGCAACTCCAGCGCCGCTTTGTTGTCGGGGTCGATCTTGAGCGCCGCGGTCAAATTCTGTTGCGCCTCGTAAAAGCGCTTCGCGGCAACTTGCTGGCGGATCAGCACCAGGTAGGCATCCACTGAGGGCAACAACTCCAGCGAGGTGGTTGCCTCTTTGCGGGCGGCCTCGGTGTCGCCGGCGCGCTCGTAGGCCTCGGCCAGTCCGGCATGGGCGGCGGCGGACTTGGGGTCGGCATCCAGAGCCGCTTGATCCAGCCGCTCCGCCTCCAAAAGCAGTCCGTGCTCCAGATAATCATGCGCCTGTGCAATCAGCCTCTCGGCGCGCTCCGGCGGCGCCAGCGCTCCCAGGCGCGCGGCTTCCACTTGATCGATCATCAACTCGGCTTGATGGAAGGCGGCGGCGTTGAAGCCGCGCTCAATGCGCTCCAGCGGATCAGGCTTGGCGGCGACGACCTCCGTGGAATCATCCGGCGCGGCGGCCGGCTTGGCTCTGTCGGGCTTGGTCCAGGCGCTCTGCACGGCCTGGGCCTCCGTGTCGTTGGGATGCAGTTTGAGGCATTGCGCCAGCTCGGCGAGGGCTTCGTCGTCGTCGTGATGGCGCTTCAGGCTTACCGCCAGATTAAAGCGGTAGTCGGCGCTGCTGGCGTCGGCGGTCACGGCCTGGCGGAAGAGCGGAATGCCGTCCTTGCCCTGGCGGGCCAGCGCCACGCCTTCATTACTGAGCACCTCGGCCAGCGGAAGTTCGCGGGCCACGGCGGCAAAGGCCTCCTGAGCATGCGCGTAATCGCCGGAAAAAAGCAGCGCCAAGCCGCGCAGGAAGCCGGCCTCCAGCGCATCGTCGGCGCTCGTCACCTTGGCAAAAGAGATGGCCGCCTGCTCGTACTGCTGTCCGGCGTACTCCTCGCGCCCCAGCGCCATCCAGGCCGGCGAGAAGGTTGGACTGAGCATGACCGATTGATTCAAGTGGCGCAGTCGCTCGGTCTGATCCGGTTCCGAGATGCCGCGCACATACTGCTCAAAGGCATCCAGATGCAAGCCCGCGTCGGCGGCGACAAAAGACTCCTCGGTGAGCGTTGAGCTTGGATCAAGCTGGCGGGTGAGCTTCCAAGCCAGCGAGTCAAAGACGGCGATCATCGAGCGCATCTCGCCGCGCGCAGTCAACGGCTCACTGATCCGCAGATGCGGCACATCCACCAGTTGCGCCTCGGCCACAATGCTGGAACCGTCAGTAATGTAGCTGCCCACCACAATCGAATCGGCGTCCAGCGTCTCGGCCAGCTTGAGCGATGTGGCGCGCGAGGGATGAAAGCCCTGCGGCAGCCCCAGATGATCCAGCGCGTAGATGCGGTCGGCGCGGCTCATCGGCGCAAAGCCGGCCGAGGCCAAGCGGCTGGTGAGAATCTCCGCCGAGGCCTCGCGCATCCACTCAAGACTCGGCTGACCAGTGCGGTTGTCAAAAGGCAACACCAGCAGAATGCGCGCGCCACCACCGGCGGTGGGGCCAGTGTTGGTTGGAGTCTGGGCGGCGGCAGAGGCCGCCAACAAAAGAACCAGCGCCAGAACAGCCGACAAGAGCCTGTCCACGGAAAGAGAGCGAGTTGAAAGAGAGATAGACACGACACGCTGATTATAGGCTGTCGCGCTTGGGAAGTAAGAGGAGAGCTAGGGCGAGGCAGGCGCAAGAGGGAATGGTTGGGGCTGGGCCGAGAACATTAGATTACCTTTATCAAGAAATTTTAATCTAGATAAAAACGCTCTAAAATAACGCATCCTTTGGAATGAATACATTAGAGACCACTAAATCATTAAACAAAAGTAATCTTTCTACGCCCCTATTCTTGACGATTTCTTAACCGTGCGGCGAATTACTTTGGCCGCCCGACAAATTGCCCGATTCAGCGTTGACTGGCACTCCTCGGAACGGGCTCTTGGCGGACCACGGCGCGAGAGATGGTCGGCGCGCCATCGATGTGGGGTTGAGATGCAAAACAAGAGTTGGTTCAAAGGTTGGTTGCAAGTGGCTTTCCGGGGTGGGCTGGTCTTGGCCTGCGCGGCGATGGCATCGGGTGAGTCAGCCGCGATTACCGGTCTGACTCCGGCTTCGAATGTTGTCAAAGGCAATGCACAGGCCTCAAACCTGAACAAAAGCAATCTTCCCGCAGGCCCCGCTTCTGCTTCCACCGCTTCTTCCTCAACTCTCCCCTCCACTTCTTTGAGCGCTGCTTCCACCTCCACCGCAAAAAGCGTCATTAGCTCATCCGCGCCCATCTTTCGCTACACCGTTGGTCCGCCGCCGGCGATCAATTCAATGACACCTGTCTCGGCATTGGCTGGCGGCAGTGACTTTACGCTGACGATCAACGGATCAAACTTTACCGCGACCTCGGTCGTGATGTGGGGAACAACGCCGCTGGCCACAAGCTGCGCCAGCGCAACGCAACTGACGGCCACGGTTCCCGCCGCTCTGAGTTCGGGCATTGGCGCGGTCAGCGTTCTGGTAAGCGACATCAGCGGAAGCTCTTCCGCATTATCCTTCACTCTTCTTCAGCCGCCGCCCACGCTCACCAGCCTCACTCCCTCTTTGACGATTGCCGGCTCCGCGGCCCTGACGCTGACCATCAACGGAAGCTACCTCACAAATTCCTCCAGCGTGTTGTGGAATACAACCAAGCTCACCACAACCTATCTCTCTTCCACGCAACTGACGGCGGTGGTTCCGGCCAGCCTGCTCACCTCCGTCGGCGTCTCGAATATCACGGTCAGCAACACTGCCGGCGTCTCTGCCACGGCCAGCTTCACCGTCAATCCGCCCGCGCCCATCCTTACCAGCTTGAGCCCGTCCTCTGCCCTGGCGGGCAACAATGACTTTACCCTGACCATCGGCGGCAAAAACTTCACTTCAACTTCGATAGTGAGCTTTGGTGCAATTCAGTTGACGGCAATCGCCGTCAGCACCACCAAGATGACGGCCACGGTTCCGGCCTCGCTGATTGCCGGCGTGGGCGCGGCAGGCGTCACAGTCACCAACATTACCGGAACAAGCCCTGCGGTGAACTTTCCCATCTATCAGCCGCCGCCCAAGATCACCAGCCTCAGTCCGGCCTCGACGGTGGCTGGCGGCTTGGATCTCCAGTTGACCATCAACGGCGCAAACTTTGATGCAACCTCGGTTGCCGTCTGGGGTTCGACGGCTCTGGCAACCACTGTGCTGAGCACATCCCAATTGGCGGTCACGCTTCCCGCCGCGCTGACGGCGAGTTACGGCACCGGCAGCATCACCGTCAACACCGATGGAGGAACCAGCAGCGCCGCGCTCTTCACCATCCTTCCGCCGCCGCCGGGCACGCTCACCTTGAATCCCTCGCTGGTCATTACCGGCAGCGGCGCATTCACCTTGAGCATTACCGGCATCAATTTTACTTCGGCTTCGGTCGCGTTGTGGAACTCGACCAAGCTGGCCACCACCTATCTCAACTCGACGCAACTGACGGCGGCGATTCCCGCCAGCCTGATTACCACCGCCGGCACGCCCAACATCACCGTCAGTACAGCCGGCGGCGTTTCACCGGCTACTCCCTTGATCGTCAATCCTCCCGCGCCCACCCTCACCGGTCTAAGCCCGGCCACAGCCCTGGCCGGCGGCAGCTCCTTTACGTTGACCGTGAGCGGAACCAACTTCACCTCGACTTCAATTCTGATGTGGAACGCGAGCGCGCTGCCCTTCACGTACAAGAGCGCGACGCAAGGGACGGTGGTGGTTCCTGCCTCGCTGATCGCCGCCGTGGGCGCGGCAGCCATCACCGTCACCAACGTCACTGGAACAAGCCCCGCGGCCAGCTTTTCCATCAACCAGCCGCCGCCCAAGATGACCAGCCTCACCCCAACTTCAACGGTTGCCGGTGGAGCAGATCTTCCGTTGACCATCCTTGGAAGCAACTTCGATGCAACCTCGGTTGTCTCCTTTAATTCGACGGCGCTGGCCACCACCGTGCTCAGCACAACTCAACTGGCGGCCACGCTTCCCGCCGCTCTAACTGCCAACTACGGCATGGGCACCATCACCGTCAGCACGGATGGAGGCGTGACCAGCGGCTTGGTGTTCACCATTCTTCCGCAGCCGCCCGTCGTTCTCAGCCTGAATCCGTCGCAGGTGCTTTCCGGCAGCGGCGCATTCACGATGAACATCACCGGTACCAACTTCACACCCACCGCGGCTGCGTTTTGGAGCACAACCAGGCTGCCCACAACCTATGTCAGCTCGACGCAGTTGACCGCGGCGGTTCCGGCCAGCTACATCACCACCTACGTCGGCACCATCAACCTCTCGGTCAGCACCACCGGCGGCGCATCACCGGCCGTGCCCTTCTCCGTCAACCCGCCCACGCCCACCATCACGGCTTTGAGTCCGTCCACCGCATTAGCTTTCGGCAATGCCTTTACGCTGGCCATCAGTGGAACCAACTTTACCTCGACTTCGACCCTGCTGTGGAACGGCAGCGCGCTGCCCTTTACCTACAAAAACACCACGCTATTGACGGCCACAGTTCCGCCCGCGCTCATTGCCGCCGTGGGCACGGCAAGCATCACCGTCACCAACGTTACCGGAACCAGCCCGGCGGCCAACTTTACCATCAACCAGCCGCCACCTACCGTTTCCAGCCTCAGTCCGTCTACAACGGTTGCCGGAGGCTCAGACCTTCTGCTGACCATCAACGGAAGCAACTTCGATGCCACTTCAGTCGCCTCGTTTGGTTCGACGGCTCTAGTTACCACCGTGCTCAGCACCACCCAACTGGCGGTCACACTCCCAGCCGCGCTGACGGCCAATTACGGCTCAGGCGCCATCAGCGTCAGCACCGACGGCGGCTCCAGCAATGGCGCAACTTTCACCATTCTTCCGCAGCCACCCACCATTCTCAGCCTGAATCCGTCGCTGGTGCTCACCGGCAGCGGCGCATTTACGCTGAACATTACCGGCACAAACTTTACGCCGGCCTCGATAACTCTGTGGAACTCGACCAAACTCACCACAACCTATCTCAGTTCGACGCAGTTGACCGCGGCGGTTCCGGCCAGTTTGATCACGACCGCCGGCACGCCCAACATCACCGTAAGCACCACCGGCGGCCTCTCTCCCGCTGCGCCGTTGATCGTCAATCCGCCCGCGCCCACCCTCACTCGCTTGACTCCGGCCACGGCTTTGGCCGGGGGCAATGGCTTCACGCTCACCATCATCGGAACAAACTTTACCTCAACATCAGTGGTGAGCTTCGGAGCCAGCCAACTGGCTTCAACAACCATCAGCGCAACGCAGATAACCGCCACGGTTCCGGCCGCGCTGATCGCCAGCGTGGGCGTTGCGGGCATCACCGTCACCAATGTCACAGGAAGCTCTCCGGCGGTCAACTTTTCCATCAACCAGCCGCCGCCCACTCTTGCCAGCATCAGTCCAACTTCGACGATTGCCGGTGGATCGGATCTGCCGGTGGCCATTAGCGGAAGCAACTTTGATGCGGCCTCCGTTGCATACTTTGGCCAAACGGCACTGGCCACCACGCTCGTGAACTCAACCCAACTGACGGCCACTCTTCCCGCCGCGCTGACCGCCAACCCCGGCACGAGCAACATCAGCGTCGGTACGGACGGCGGCGTGACCGGCGGCTTGGCCTTCACCGTAATTCCGCAGCCGCCCACCATCACCGGCTTGAGCCCGTCCATTGCGATTGCCGGCAATCCGACCTTCACGTTGACCATCACCGGAACCAACTTTGTTCCAGCCGCAACCGTGCTATGGAACACCACCAATCTGGCCACCACGTATCTCAGTTCGACGCAATTGACCGCGTCGGTTCCCGCCAGCCTCTTCACGGCAGTCGGCACGGCCGGCATCACGGTCAGTACAACCGGCGGCGTCTCTCCGGCGGCAACCATCACGGTCAATCCGCCCGCTCCCTCCATCAACAATTTGAAGCCTTCCACGGTGATCGCCGGGGGCGGTGATCTACCGCTGACGCTGAGCGGCGCAAACTTTACTTCCACCACGACGGTGAGCTTTGGCGGAACGCCGTTGAGCGCCACCTACGTCAGCGCAACGCAGATGACGGCCACGGTGCCGGCTGCCTTGACGGCGAGCGTAGCGGCAGTCACCGTGACGGCTACCAACGTCACTGGAACATCCTCCGCCATGAACTTCAACATCAATCCCCCGCCGCCCACCATCACCAGCCTGAGCCCGACCTTTACCGCTGCCGGCGGCGCAGCCTTCACGGTGACCATTACCGGCACAAACTTCACCTCGTCCTCGACCTCTCTCTGGAACACAACCGCGCTGGCCACAACTTACGTCAGCCCGACGCAAGTCACCGTCGCGGTCCCGGCCAGCCTCATCACGACCGCTGGCACGGCCACCATCATCGTCAGCAACGCCAGTGGAAGCGCAACCGGCGTACCATTTATCGTCAATCCTCCGGCCCCGGCCATCTCCAGTTTGAGCCCGGCCACCGCCCTGGCCTTCGGCAACGCCTTCACGCTGACCATCAACGGAAGCAACTTCACTTCCTCCTCGACTTTGACGTGGAATGGCGGCGCGCTGCCCTTCAACTACAAGAGCGCAATACAAGGGACGGTTGCGATCCCGGCCGCCCTGATCTCCAGCGTGGGCACGGCCGCCGTCGCCATCACTAACGTCACCGGAACAAGCCCGGCCGCAACCTTCACCATCAAGCAGCCGCCACCCACCTCAAGCAGCCTCAGTCCAGCCTCGACCGTTGCCGGTGGCTCGGATCTGCCGCTCACCATCAATGGCGCCAACTTCGATGCGGTTTCTGTTGCATACTGCGGCTCAACGCCACTGGCCACCACGTTTGTGAGCACCACGCAACTGACGGCCACGCTGCCCGCCGCGCTGACCGCCAATTATGGCACAAGCAGCATCACTGTCGGCACGGACGGAGGCGTTTCCAGCGGCTTGACGTTCACCATTCTTCCGCAACCGCCCACCATCACCAGCTTGAGTTCCACCTCGACGATCTCCGGCAGCCCGGCCTTCACCCTGACCATCAACGGAACCAACTTCACCACCACCTCAAAGGCGATCTGGAACGCATCCGTCCTGACCACGGCCTATGTAAGCTCCACACAGGTTACGGCTTACGTCCCGGCCAGTTTTATGTTTGTCAGCACCAACAGCATTACCGTCAGCACGGCGGGCGGCGTCTCTCCTGCCGTAACCTTCAACGTCAATCCCCCCTTGCCCACCATAACCACCCTGAATCCGGTCATAGCCGTGGCGGGCAATCCAGGTTATACGCTGACCATCAACGGCACCAACTTTACCTCGACCTCAACCGCAATGTGGAATTCAACCCCGCTGGCCGTGACCTATGTGAGCAACAAGCAATTAACGGCGGCTGTTCCGGCCGCTCTGATCGCCAACATGGGAACCGCCAGCGTCACGGTCAACAACGTCACCGGAACCACTTCCGGCGCCACTGTCACCATCAATCCGCCACTGCCGGTCATTACCAGCCTGACGCCCAATTCCGTGCTGATGAGCAAAGGGGCCTTCACCATGACCGTCTACGGCACAAATTTTCAGCCGGGCGTAGCCGCGACCACAGTGATCTGGAACTATACCGCGCTGGCAACCACCTATGTAAGTTCCACTCAACTGACCGCTTATGTCCCCGCCAATCTTCTTACCATTGCATCTACCAGCGTCTACGTGGCTACCGCCGGTGGAACCTCGGCAGCCTTCCCATTCACGGTGATTCCTCCGCCACCGGTCATCACCATTGTGGGTATGCCCAGTGTTCCGGCAGGATACGGCACCTTCACATTGAAGATCTTCGGCAACTATTTCACCCCGACGATGGTCCTCAATTTTGGATCGACGCCGTTGCCAGGACAGTTAGTCGGCGGTGTCACTTACACCTTCACAGTTCCGGGCAGTCTGGTGGCTACTCCCGGCCCGGTAAGCATCACCGTGACCACGGTTGGAGGTACTTCAGCTCCGGCCACCTTCACCGTGGCGCAACCCACGCCTTCCATTACCAGCGTCAGCCCCTCTTCCGTTCCGGCCGGCAGCTCAAGTTTTACCATGATGATCAATGGGACCAACTTCACCAACCGAATGAACACCCTCATGGAATCGACATGGATAGGCGCAACCATAGTCAGTCCCACACAGATATTGGTTACGGTTCCATCCAGCCTGGTCGCCTCTGCGGGAACCCAGGGCATTGTCGTCTATCTCCCCGGCAGTGGATATTCCAATTCGATGCCGTTTACCGTCACTCCAACGCCACCGATTGTCACAAGCATGTCTTCCAATTCGGCCACCGCAGGTGCCGAAGGATTCTCGCTGACCCTCACCGGAAATGCCTTTACCCCAACCTCTACCGTGATGTGGGGCACCACTGCGCTGGATACAAGCTACATCAGCCCAACCCAAATCAGAGGCTCAGTTCCGGCCAGATTGCTCGAAATCGCCGGCACGGCCAGTGTCACGGTGGTCTCGGCGGCCGGCTCATCGGCTTCAATGACCTTCACGATTAATCAGGCGCCGCCGCAGATCAGCGGCTTGAGTCCCAGCATGGCCCTGGCAGGCCAAAGCGCGTTCAATCTGACCATCACCGGCAACTACTTTACCAGCACCACAACCTCGAAGTGGGGATCAACCGCGCTGGCCACCACCTACATCAGCCCCAACCAACTGATGGCCGTGGTTCCCGCCAAGCTGATCGCCATTGCCGGCTCGGCCAGCATTACCGTCACCACCGCCATCGGCACCTCTCCCTCGGCTGCCTTCTCCATCATCGGCGGCAGCGCGCCACCCAGCATCACCACCACCTCGCTGCCCGCAGGAACCGCTGGCCTTGCCTACTCCGGGACAATCCATGTCACCGGCGGCGTGCCCGGATATTCCTGGACGGTCACCGGCCTGCCCAGCAACTTTACGTACTTCAACACCAGCGGCAGCACGCTCGTCATCACCGGCACTCCCGCCTCCACCGGCCCCATCAGCTTCCAGGTCTCGGCCGAGGACACATCCAACAACATCGCCGGCCCAGTCACGCTGACCATTAATGTCAACCCCGGGCCGAACGGCGCCAACAACGGCAGTCTTGCCGGCAGTTACACCTGCCTGATGCAGGGTTCGGTCGACTACGACGGCACGCGTTGGGCCACCATCCTCAACTTCCAGGCCGACGGCCAGGGAAACTTCACCAACGGAATCTTTGACACCAACAGTTATGACATCGGCACGGCCTCCGGCATTGTCAACGGCGCTTACTCCATCGGCTCCGACAACAACGGCACGGCCTCGATTCACACCATCCTGACTGACGGCGCCGCCGGAGTCCAAACTGCTCAATGGGCGATTGCTCTTGCCGGCAGCGCTCAGCCAGCCGCCGAATTCCGCATGGTGGAAGTCGACGATCTGGGCACATGGCCCTCTTATCAGCAAGGCACTGCTCAATGCTATCTGGCCAATCCAACCGCCTTTGCCGCAAGCTCCGTGGACGGACTCAGCTTCGCCTTCGCCATGGACGGCGAAGACAACAACAGCAACGTCAAGGCGACCATGGGAGAGTTCACCACATCAAGTGGAGCCATTGCCAGCGGCTATCTGGACACCACCCTGGGCGGCAGCGCCAACGATCAGGCCACCGCCTTCACCGGAACTTACACCGAGCCGGACCCTGTCTGGGGGCGCTTCGAACTTGCTCTCAACGGCGCGGGAACCTCTTCCGGCTACACCGTTTACATGATCGACGCCAACCGTATGTTCATCCTTGACAACACCAATGACGACGGCGAACAGGCCGGGAATCTGCGCCTCCAACTGCCGACCGCCATCACCCACACCGCGCTCAACGCTCCCTTTGTGCTTTACAACCGCGGCGCGCAATTCAACTCGAACAGCGGCATCCCTACCAGCTTTTACGCGAATCTCCTGCTCGGCTCAGGCGACGGAGCGGGCAATCTGACCATTCGCCAGAGTTATACGAATGTTGCCGGCAAGTATGCTGCCGGTCAATTCACCGGCGGCCCAACGCCGCTCGCGTTTGACGCCAACCATCCAGGTCGCGCCAGCTTCTCCACCGCCGCCGGCACAACTTACCTGTACTTTTATGACGCCAACAAGGCCTTCGAGATGACCGTCGGCAACAACGGCTCGGTGGATTCCGGCCGGCTCGAAGCTCAATCCGCCGCGCAGTCGCAGAACGCCTTCAGCAACGCGGCGCTCGCCGGCAAGTACCTCTTCGGCGAAGTGCCCCTGCTCAACCTTCTGCCAACCGCCTATCTGGGCGAATACGGCATCTCTTCCACGGGAGGCATCACCGCCGCCGTCACCACTTCATCCCAAGGCATCTTGTCCTGGGATCAACCCATTAGCGCAACCTACGCCTGGGATACCACGGCAACCGGTTCAGGCGGCTTCTTTATCAGCAACGGCGCGCAGGGCGGCTCAAGTTGCGCGTCCATCAGCGGAACGGAATTCGCCTGCATCCCGCAAACCTACGCCGCGCCCAGCGTGCAGATCATGCAACAGTGAAGAGGGCAGGGAACAAGTTAGGGAATTTCCCCCCGGCGCCCCACCCCGGCGGCCTGTCTTTGCCGCCAGGGTGGAGCCTCCAAGGATTACCTTGCTTGCCCCAAGTTGAACTACTTTGCCGTGTACGTCGAGTCTGTGTAGACCCAGACTCCGTTGAAGTTGGTGAACAGGCGCGCATAGATGGTTTCGCC
>CAZYCV010000113.1:0-10737 GCA_964645305.1 uncultured Occallatibacter sp.
CGACATCCTGCTTGTAAGGCAGGCGCTCTAACCAGCTGAGCTAACCGCCCATGTGCGGCACAATAACCATCATATCGGCGGCCTCCCACGATGTCCAATATCACTCTCACCATCCCTGGATGCGCAGCCCTACTGTTCGGAGGGAGCCTACGGCAACCAACTCTCTCCGCCTGTGCGCCGATTTGCTGAGAATCTGCTGTCAGCCGCTAAACTAAAGAGATGGGTGGACGCGGCCTGATTCTCGGGATTGAATCGTCGTGCGATGAGACGGCGGCGGCAGTGGTGGAGCGGGGATCGCGCACGCTGTCGTCGGTGGTGGCCTCGCAGATTGCTACGCACGCACGCTACGGCGGAGTGGTGCCGGAGCTGGCCAGCCGGGAACACCTGCGCGCGATTGTGCCGGTGGTGCGGGCGGCGCTCAGCGAGGCTGGGATTGCGCTCGGTGATCTGGATGCAATTGCCGTGACCGCCGGACCGGGATTGGCCGGGGCGTTGTTGGTGGGTGTCACTTATGCCAAGGCGCTGGCCTTCGGTCAGGGCTTGCCGCTGGTGGCTGTCAACCATCTGGAGGGGCACATTCACGCCGTTCTGCTGCATGAGCTGGAAGCTGAAACGCAGAGCCTTCTACTCGATTCGCTCGCTCAGAATGACTGTGCCGAAGATGGCAAGGCGGCGTTGGCGCTGGTGGTCTCAGGCGGGCATACCCATCTTTATCTGGCGCACGCAACACGCGGAACGTGGAGCTACCGTCTGGTGGGCCGGACCGTGGACGATGCCGCCGGTGAGGCCTTTGACAAAGTGGCCAAGCTGCTGGGCTTTGGCTATCCCGGCGGACCGTGGATCGACGCGTTGGCTCGCTTTGGCAACCCCAAGGCTGTACCCTTTGCCTTCTCGCAGATCAAGACAAAATTGCATCTTGCAGGCAAGATTCCTCGCACCAAAGGAGCGCGGACGGCACCCATCGCCGAGCTGGACCCCCATCTGCTCTTTTCTTTTTCGGGAATCAAAACGGCAGTGCTTCGGTACGCGGAAGTGCATGAACTGCGCGCCGAGGCGCAGGCGCGCGCCAGCCAGCTCTTTGCTCCGGGAGCGATTCCCCGTCCGCCCCAAAGCCACCAGCAGGCGCTCGCGCTCTGCTCGCAGCAAGTGCTGGACCTAATTGCCAGCTTCCAGTGCGCGGTGGTGGGCGATCTGATGAAGAAGAGCTTTGCGGCGGCTGAGACGCTGGGCGCGCGACGGATCTTGGTCACCGGCGGCGTGGCGGCCAATCGCGAACTGCGCGCGCGCTTCAGTGCGGAGTCAGCGCGTCGCGGGCTGCGCGTAGCCTTTCCCACTCTGGCTCTCTCCACCGATAACGCAGCCATGATTGCCGCCGCCGCGTGGCCTCGCTTTTTGGCTGGCGATTTCGCCGATGGAACCCTCTCAGGCGACCCCTCGCTCGTCCTTGGCCGATAACATCAGGTTAGAAAAATAATCATTTCTGGATGGCTAGCCGCGCTGTGCATCTTGGGTTCATCGGCTCACTGATCGCAAAGGCGAGAGTTGGGGCAGCCGAATTTTTGAGCAGACCTGTGCTGCCCGCCCGTTTATCACGAAAAATTGCGAGGAACGGTGTATAGCATCCATGGCTCATGGGCATTCTTCAGGGATGATGAACGGGCCACCTGCGCTATCTGCGAGTTTTCTTCTCATAGTGTTGACTTTGCACGGATGCAGTGGTATTACTTTTATCAGAATGTAAGGGGGGAGCATGGAAGCAGCATTGAGCATCAAAGGACAAGCGACCATTCCCAAGCCTATTCGGGAACATTTGCATTTGAGACCGGGCGACCGGGTCAAGTTCTTTGTGCATCCGGATGGCAGCGTTGTGATTCTGCCAAAGCTGCCCACCTCGGCTTTGCGGGGCATGATCTCTTCACGGCTGGGACGGCCTGCCACGCTGGATGAGATGCGAGAAGCTGCCGCGGCCGGCGCGTCCAAGGGAGTCAAGCGCGGCAAGCTACGGTGAAGAGACGATGCAAGGGCTTGATACGAATATCCTCATCCGCTACCTGACACAGGACGACCAGATCCAATCGCCCAAAGCGACGGAGATCATTGAGCGGCGTTTATCGCGCGCGCGCCCTGGCTTCGTCAGTCTGGTAACGATGGCGGAGATCGTTTGGGTTCTGGGCAGCGTGTATGAGTTGGCGGACGGGGAGATCGCCGATGCTGTCGAGCGAATGCTGCAAGCCGATACCCTCACGATTCAAAACGAACAGCAGGTCTTTACAGCGATGGTTTCGCTCCGGCGGGGATGGGGCGGCTTTGCTGATGCGCTGATTGCCGCCGTAGGAGAGTGGGCCGGTTGCGAAAGCACGTTGACCTTTGACAAGAAAGCGCTGCGGCTGGCGGGATTTGAGCTTGTAGATTGAGGCGCTTGCGGTGCGGGGACTGGCCGTCCAAGCGGAGCTGCGCTGCTCGCCTTGGGTTCATTATCTCCCAGGTCGCAAAGGCGAGAGTTGGGTCAGCCGCCAGTTGTCAGAGAACAGGTATCAGGAAAAGACGGCGGGTTTAGGTTCGTGGTTCCCACATCTCAAAATCGAGATGTGGGGCACCCAGATTTATGGTTGGTCAGATGTGGGCACCCGCCACCTGCGGTGCGGGGAATGGCCGTCTAGGCGGAGTCGTGCTATGCGCCAGCGCCTCGCGAAAAGCTTCGAGTTACGAGACACAGCTTCCCAAGAAGCGTGGCTTTCTTCAGGGATGGTGAGCGGGCCACTTGCATTGACAGGTATATAACCCATGAGTTATATATTTATCTATGATACGTGAGTTTGTCCCCTTCGATGAGGACACGATCCAAAAAGAACTGGACGAGTTGCCGCCGAGGGATGCGGCAAAACTCGTATCGCTCATGGAACATTATGAGCAATGCGGTTTGGGAAACCCATCCCCTGTTCAGATAGATGACTACGGCGACGGGCTTTATCGGCTAAGACACATCAAACCTGCTTATCAGGGGCGATTGTTATTTTTTGCACAGGATTGCTCGGCAGGTATGGAGCGGTTGGTGATGCTGGTGGTCTACAAAAAGCAAGGGCACAAAGTGCCCCAGCATATTCTTGAAACCGCGAAAAAACGGAAGAAACAATGGGAAATTAAAAGGGGGAAGAGATGACCTGGATTCAAAAATACGCTGAGAAACGTTCCGCCAAAGACCCGGAATTCAAGGCTGCTTACGAAGAAGAAGCGGCCCTGCTTGGGCTTGTTCGCGCGCGTCAAAGGTCAAATTTGACTCAACAAAAACTGGCAACAGCGCTTCATGTCTCCCAACCTTACATCGCTCAGGTTGAACGTGGCAGCAAACCGATGAGCCTGTCTTTTATGGTGCGTTACGCCAACGCGGTGGGCGCAACCATTCAAATTACACATCAACAAGAGAAGGCAGTCTCCGCTTAACCGCCCCAAGGCAGAAGCGCAGCGTTAGGCCGGAACTGCCCGCCCAGGGATCAGGGATCAGGGATCAGGGATCAGAAAAGGATGGCGGGTTGAGGTTCGTGGTTCCCACATCTCAAAATCGAGATGTGGGCCACCCGCCGTTCCCACCCATTCCACGATAATACTGTGGAATGGATGGGGCACCCAGCTTTGGGTTGGTTGAGATTTTGAAAAACTTTGGGTGCGCCACCCGCCAGATGCGGTGTGGGTCAACCGATGCCGACAAGGGCTTCTGTAAAGGTCTCAATGGCGCGAAGATTCACATGAACCTCAACGCGGGAACCGAGTCGGTTGATAATCGAAACCAAACGATCAAGTGTGAAGCGTCCGAGATCGGCGTTGCGAATACGCGAGAAGTCAGCCGCCGCAATGCCGGTCTGCGCGTGAGCGGCGCGCACGGTCAGCTTTTTTCGATCCAGCATTTTGATGATCTCGGCAGCAAAGATGGCCTTCAACTGCTCGACATCCGGATCGGCATGCCCCAGATCGCGGAAGACATTTCCGCTGCCGCGCACAACCTCTATCTCTTCAGCTCTCATCCCAGCATCTCCTTCAACTTCTTCAGTCGGCTCTTGATCAATTCAACTTCATGCAGCGGCGTCTTGATGCCCTGGGTCGATTTCTTCTGAAAGGCGTGAATGACCCAGATTTCATCGCCAATCTGCACCGCGTAGACGACGCGAAAGGCGTTCCCGCGCAACGGCAGCGCAA
Source organism: uncultured Occallatibacter sp. (assembly GCA_964645305.1). GTDB lineage: Bacteria > Acidobacteriota > Terriglobia > Terriglobales > Acidobacteriaceae > Telmatobacter. Next base: position 4,192 of record CAZYCV010000113.1, read on the forward strand.
TCTCAAAGACGCCGGCGCCAACTCCCTTGAATGGCTTGGCGATATCCGACTTGCCGTCCTCTGCCGCTATCGTCAAAGCAGTCAGACAGATGGTCTGCGCCTCGGCAGGAAATCTCTCGAAATCCTTCAAGGCGGCTTTGATCCACGAGATGGGCCGCGTCTTTCTGATGGTCGGCATTTTGCCTGCTCTGTCTCCTTATGTTGTCAAATATGACTACACTTGTCAAGACGCCTGCGGTGCGGGGAGACGCACTGCGCGTCTTGGGTTCAACGGCTCACCGGCCGAAAAGGCGAGAGCTGGGGCAGCCGGATTATTGGACGGACCTGCGCTGCCCGCCCGCTCATCCCGATAGAATCGGGATGAACGGGGCACAGCTTCCCATGGCTCATGGGCGTTCTTCAGGAATGATGAGCGGGCTGCCTGTCTGCCTACCAACCAAATAGAGAATTCAAGTTCAACTACCTATTTTGAATCAGAGCGTCGATCCGTTTCATTTTTTTCAAGGTGAGGAGAGATTATGGATAAGAAATCAGGATCTTGGGCTAATACGTCAAAACTTCCATTTGATTCAGAGCGTTCTTTGGCAAATTGGGCAAAACTCGAATCTAATTGGATGCTCTTTGAAAGATATTCAAGTGCCTTTTTTCTATTTTCTGATTCATGATTATCTCCTAGTAGTTTCACATTTTGTTCCTTGCGATACAGTTGTGAATATGCACGCGAAATATTAAACAAAGTTGGACCTTCATCTGGAAATCTTTTGAGATAATCCATAGAATACTTTATTGCGTCTTCTTCTCGGCCTTCAACAAAAAGAAGATAGAATCCAAGCCATTGAGGAATATATTGAGGGGACTCAATATCCCGCTCTAGCCTTTCTAATAAGAACACACACTCTTCATCTCGATCTAAAAGACCATAAACTTCAGCCAATTTGATTTGAGGAAGCGGATCAAGTGGATCAATCATAATAATCCTTGTAATCCACTCAACAGCCTTTTCTTCCTGTTCCAAGCGCTGTGGTGAATCTTTTTTATTGAAACGAATTCGATAATAATGAAGAGCCCATGCCTTATTGATAAAATCTATTGGTAATGATCCCTTAGATATTTCATCCTCACAGATTGAAAGGAATTCATTAACCTCATCAGTATAAAGAGCGGCTTTCAATTTCTTGGTTGCCTCATCACCATCGCCTTCCGGTTCATCAATGGATTCACGGCCGGATAAAACCCTGATCGGAACTTTCTTTGCCATTTCTGCAGCAACTTCACTCACTCTGCTTATTAACTCATTTTTACGTTCAAGTTTCTTGCGCGCTTCAGCTAGTGCTGGATTTAAAGTGAATTCTCGTGCAAAATACATGAAATAAAATCCAGATATTCCGTATGTAGTCACAAATAATACTGTAAACCACGCACCTGCTTCACTCTTTTGCTGAAATAATTGGATACTTCCAAGCAACCCACCAAGTTCCGCAGTCTTCGCAATACTTAATCCAGCTACTCCGCTAGCTAACGCAATAAATGAATCTCTCATTTTCCCAAAAGTATTCATTTCGTCGCCAAAAACTGTAAATACGAAACCAATCAAAGTTCCGAGAGCAAATGCTGTAGAACAAGTAATCAAAACCAAACTGGTTCTTTCAATACTCCCTAGTCCAATCAAGATACTCCAAGCGATCGTGCAAACAACGGAAGAAAATAAAATTATATAGGATACAATCGGATTTAGCGATTTGCGCTTACTCATAACTGCTGTCATCACCATCGTTCCTTGCATGATTTTTTGTCCCTCCCTTACGCGGAACCCCATAATTGCAACATGATACCTCAAATCCACCAAAATCTAAAGGAAAAAGTTTGACAACATTTAACCTTTTTTGCTTTATGCCGACTGTTGATCAGGAATTTCAGGTTTCGACCGGGTTTTGGACAGGGCGCGGGAGCGGGTTGGCGGCTAAAATCAGGGTAGCCATGAGTGAATTTACGCATTTGCATTTGCATACGGTGTACTCGCTGCTGGATGGGGCTTGCGAGGGAATTGACTTCATTGAAATAGCAGAGGGCGCAAGTCAAGCGGCTTGGTAGACTTCCACGTCCCGTTCAATGGTCTTTTTCAATTCCAGACGCGCTTTGGAGAGGTCGTGCATCTGCTGGAGGTTCAGCCAGAACTCAGGGCTGTTGCCGAAGAAGCGAGCCAGACGCAGAGCCGTGTCCGGCGTGATGGAGCGCTTGCCGTTGACAATCTCCCCGATGCGCGTGGCGGGAACACGAATTTTGAGCGCCAGGGCGTTTTGCGAGAGGCCCAGCGGGATGAGGAACTCCTCGCGCAGCATTTCGCCGGGATGCGTGGTGACGCGCTGAAGATTCCATCCGCTGGCCGGTCTTTCAATGCTCATGATTGCCACTCCTATCAATGGTAGTCCGCGATCTCAACATCGTGCGCTCCGTCCTCTTTCCAGATAAAGCAGATGCGATATTGATCGTTGATGCGAATGCTGTGCTGACCAGTCCGGTCTCTCTTCAAAGCCTCCAACTGGTTTCCGGGCGGAAAGCGCAGGTCGCTCAAGTTGGCCGCGGTTTCGAGCTGGTCAAGCTTACGGCTGGCAACCTTGTGAATCGATGCCCAGTGTTTGCAAAACCCCGTTTCAAAGAGCTTCCTTGTCTCGTCGTCCTTGAAGCTCCGGATCATTGCCATCAGAATATAACGGACCGCGTCACACGTCAAGCGGCATTTTTGCCATTGCAAAGTTTGTGCCGTCTTTTCCTCAAGGGGCGGTAATTTGGTAAGGATTCCAGTTCAACGCGTGGTCCGGTTGACGACTAGAATCTAGTTAGCCATGAGTGAATTTACGCATTTGCATTTGCATACGGAGTACTCGCTGCTGGATGGGGCGTGTGACGTTCATAAGCTGGTGGACCGGGTGGCGGCGCTGGGGCAGAAGTCTGTCGCCATGACCGACCACGGGAATATCTATGGAGCCGTGCATTTTTTTGCGGCGGCGAAAGCTAATGGAATCAAGCCGATCCTGGGATGCGAGCTGTACATCTGCAAGAACGAGGACCACCGGATCGAGCGCCAGCCGGGGGACGGGGACGAGAACAACCACCTTCTGGTGCTGGCCGAGAATGAGGAGGGCTACCGCAATCTGGTGCGGATTACCTCGGAGGCCTCGCTGCACGGCTTCTACCGCAAGCCGCGGGTGAGCAAGCGGTATCTCGCGGAGAACTCGAAGGGGCTGATCGGCTTCTCCGGGTGTTTGTCGGGCGAACTCTGCGAAGAATTAATGGCCGGGCGCTACGAGAAGGCGAAGAGCGTGGCCCAGCAGTATGAAGATATCTTTGGTAAAGGTAACTTCTTCCTGGAAATTCAGGATCAAGGTCTGGAGCAGGAGAAGCAGATTCACGAGGCGCTCTTCCGCATGGAACGCGAGTCGGGGATTCCGATGGCCTTGACCAATGACTCGCATTACTTGTGCGGCGAAGATAGTCATGCGCATGACGTGATGTTATGCGTGCAGACGGGCGCGAAGATACACGATAAAGAACGTTTTCGGTTTGATTCGGATCAATTTTTTGTGAAGAGCGCGGAGGAGATGGAGCGGATTTTTCCCGACGCGCCGGGAGTTATGCAGCGGACGATGGAGATCGCCGAGCGGTGTAACTTGAAGCTGCATCCAGTAGAGAATCCTTTCCCTGAATTTGCTGTACCGGATGGGCACACCATTGACAGTTACTTTGAGTTTGTCTGCCGCGAGGGATTCAAGAAGCGGTTGGAGACAGGCGTGGCCACGCTGCGGGCGCGGGGCGTGCTGCGGGGAACGCTGGATGAGTATCAGGCGCGGCTGGAGTACGAACTTGGAATTATCAAGCAGATGAAGTATTCCGGATATTTTTTAATTGTATGGGACTTTATTAAATACGCGCGCGACAATGGGATTCCGGTGGGTCCGGGGCGCGGCTCGGGCGCGGGCTCGCTGGTGGCTTACTCGATGGAGATTACTAACATTGATCCGATTCAGAATGTGCTGCTCTTTGAGAGGTTTTTGAATCCGGAGCGTGTTTCCATGCCTGATATTGACGTGGATTTCTGCCAGACGCGCCGCCAGGAAGTTATCGATTATGTAACTCGGAAATATGGGCGCGAGCAGGTGGCGCAGATTATTACCTTCAACACCATGGCGGCCAAGGCGGCGATCAAGGATTGCGGCCGCGCGATGGATATGCCATACGGGGACGTGGATAGGATTGCCAAGCTGATTCCGGCAACGGTGGGCATGACGATTGACGCGGCGCTGGAGGGCGTGCCGGATCTCAAGAAGGCTTATGATACCGACGGGCAGATACGCGAGCTGATTGACACGGCGAAGAAGCTGGAAGGATTGGTGCGCGGGTCGGGAGTTCATGCGTCGGCGGTAGTGATTGCGCCGCGCCCACTTACAGAGTTAGTTCCGCTGGCCAAGACCAATGAGAAAATTGTAACGGCTTATGATATGAAGGCCGTGGAAAAGATGGGCCTGCTGAAGATGGACTTTCTAGGCCTTGCAACGCTGACGGTGATTGATGATTGCCTGAAGTTGATTGAAAGCACGCGCGGCGAGAAAGTTGATATAGATGCTATTCCACTGGACGATGAGGAGACTTATAAGAAAGTTTTTCAAGCGGCGCTAACTTCTGGAGTATTTCAGTTTGAGTCGAATGGAATGCGGGATATGCTGCGGCGCTACAAGCCGGATCGGCTGGAGGAGTTGACGGCGCTGACGGCACTCTTCCGGCCCGGGCCAATCCAGGGCGGCATGACGGATGACTTTATCGAGCGCAAATGGGGACGGCGCAAAGTTGAGTATATGTTGCCGGAGATGGAGCCTGTTCTGAAGGAGACGCTGGGAGTTATTGTTTACCAAGAGCAGGTGATGCAGATTGCGAACGTGCTGGCGAGTTATTCGCTGGGCGAGGCCGATATGCTGCGCCGCGCGATGGGCAAGAAGAAGCCGGAGGAGATGGCCAAGCAGCGCGACCGCTTTATGAGCGGCGCCGCTGCGCTGGGGCATCCCAAGGGAACGGCCGGCGAAATCTTTGACCAGATGGAGAAGTTTGCCGGTTATGGATTTAATAAGTCGCACTCGGCGGCATACGGGCTGGTGAGTTATCAGACGGCTTACTTGAAGACCCATTATCCAACTGAGTTTATGGCCGCGCTGCTAACTTCGGAAACTTCCAAGCCGGAGAACGTGGTGAAGTATATTGGCGAGTGCAAGGAGATGGGCATCCGCGTGGAACCGCCGGATGTGCAGATCTCCGGGAGTCAGTTTACGCCGCATAACTCGGCGGAGGAGTTAGCGATCCGCTTTGGATTGGCGGCGGTGAAGAACGTTGGTGGGAATGCGATTGATTCCATCCTGAAGGCGCGTTCGGAGGTAGGCGGGAGATTCAAGAGCTTCTGGGAGTTCTGCGAAAAGGTCGATCTGCGGGTGATGAACAAGCGGGTGATTGAGTCGCTGATCAAGGCCGGCGCGCTGGACACGCTAGGCAAGCGCGCGGCGCTGATGGCCTCTGTGGACAAGGCGATGGAGCAGGCGCAGAAGGCGCAGCGGGATGCGGCGCAGGGCCAGAGCGGGCTGTTTGGGATCTTTGACGAAGGGCCGAAGAAGGCGCAGGGCGACGATTTGCCCAAAGTGGCCGAATGGGAAGAGGGCGAGCGGCTGGCCAATGAGAAAGAGGTGCTGGGATTTTTTGTGTCAGGGCATCCGCTGGATAAGTACGCTGAGAAGCTGCGCAATCTGACGGGCGTGATTCCCGTGGCCGAGGCGCTGGAGCGCAAGCCGCCTGAAAAGACTTGGGGGCGGCAGGCCGACCCGGCGGACGAGATCCAAGTGGCAGGCATGATTCTTGGATTGAAGGTGCAGAAGACCAAGCGCGAGGGCAAGCTCTACGCGCAAGGGGCGTTGGAGGACGCTTCCGGCAAGATCGAACTGGTCTGCTTTCCGCGGGATTATGAGCGGCTGGCGGAGCAGTTGAAGATGCAAGCGCCGGTGCTGCTGCGAGGCACGCTGACCGGCGACGAGGATACCCCGCCGAAGATCGCTGTCAGTGGGATTCAGTCGCTGGACGATGTGCAGGTCAAGCTGCCTGCGGGGATCAGGATTCGCATCAATTTGGAGCGAGCTTCCGAGGAGATGTTTGAGGCATTGAAGAGAGCGGCGGATGCGGCTCCGGGACCGGGCAAAGTAATGCTGAACCTGGAGAAAAAGGGCGAGTACACGGTGATTCTGGAGCCGGAGGGGATGAGTGTGTCGGCTGATCGCGGCTGGGTAGAGCGCGTGGAGGAGTTGATTGGCCGGGGAACCGTGCAGGCGGTGGGGTGAGGGCAGGGAACAAGTTAGGGAATTTCCCCCCCGGCGCCCCACCCCGGCAGCTTGTCTCTGCCGCCAGGGTGGAGCATCCAAGTTGCTCCAAGTTGAACTACTTTGCCGTGTACGTCGAGTCGCTGTAGACCCAGACTCCGTTGAAGTTGGTGAACAGGCGCGCATAGATGGTTTCGCC
>CAZYCV010000114.1:0-10393 GCA_964645305.1 uncultured Occallatibacter sp.
CCAAAGGCCTGAAAAAAAGCCTTGACAAAGCCGACGCTGTCATACACGGCGCTACTACACGGTCGATGTTAGTAAGAGGCTGAGGTCAGGGTTGTGCCGGGGGTGAAGGAGACGCCGCGCAGGGCTTCGCCGTCAGTGGCGTCGTAGAGATCGGTGAAGCTTTCGTTGGCAGCAACCGAGGCCGAGGTGTTGGTGAGGCGGTCAGTAATCAGGAAGAGCTTGTTGGGATCAGCTCCCTCGTCGCCATCGCCGCTAACGGTGGAGGAGGTGGCCCAGAGAGCGACGCTGTAGCCTTGAATGCGATTGCCCTCGACGGTTCCGATGACGTTGCGCAGGCCGTCTGTGGCCGGGGCCCAGGGCAGGCTGGTTCCATCGGCGAAGTTGTTGTCGCCGGAGGGATAGCCGGCAACGGTGTAGGGAATGCCGAGGTTGAGGCCTTTGGTGAGGGTGTAGGCAAGCTGCCAGGTTCGAGAAGTCGCATTGAAGATCCACTTTTGCAGGCCGCCGGTGTTATAGACTCCGCTGTTGGCGACGGTTCCGTTGGCGTCGGTATAGGTGTTGGTGAGCAGGTTGTAGGTGTTGACGCCGTCGCCCTCATCAGCGACGTAGAGGGTGGTCGCATTGGCGAACCAAAGGCCGAAGGGATAGGCGACGGGCGTGCCTACCTTGTTCGAGACAGTGGGGAAGCCGGCCAGAACGCACATATTGTTGGCCAAACCTGTGGTTGCGTTGTAGGTGGAAGCCAGGCTGGTGGTGGGCAGTGGCGCGTTGGCGACCGGCAGTCCGACGCCGGTGGTGGGGCAGGCCGTGCCGGTAGTGTCCACAAAGTAAACGGTGTTAACGCCGTTGCCGCCGCTGCCTTTAGTGACGTAGAGGACGTTGTTGTAAAGGGTCTCACCGCGGAAGTTGTCGTCCTTGCCGACCTTGTCAGCGGCGTCGCCGGGCAACTGGGTGACGTTGAAGCTGGCCACTGGTGTGGGCAGGCCTGGGGTCTGCGCGGCTTCGCTCTCATTGACGGCCTGAATGATCTGCACGCCAGCTCCATTGACGACTTGCTCCGGCTCGGGATTGCCGCCGTTGCCGGCATTGCCCACGGTGTAGAAGTAGTTGTTGCCATTGGTGTTGACGTAGATGGCGGCGCGGCCGTTGTTGCCGCTGTAGGCATTGGTCTCGGTGAAGGCGAACTGACCGGCCGCGTTGACGGTGGCGACGGCGCGATAGTAGGCGTTGGGGACCGGGTTGGTGGGATCAATGACCGCCGGCGTGTTGGCGTTGGAGACGTCGATGGCGTTGACCGGGGCGACATAATCCATGAAAGAGAGGTATCTGCCATCGAGGGAGAGATGGAGCGACTCTTCTGACTTGGAGCTGAAGCTGGTGACGAGCTGATCGCCGGCGGTGGTGAGGCTGTTGGGAACCTCCAAGGTGTTGATGAGCGTGCCGGAGGGGGTCAACTCATCCAGAAAGATGGGCGAGGTGATGCCGAAGCTGCCATCGACAGCGGTGTTCACATTGTTGAAGACTTGGGGGTAAGTGCCGTTGACGGTGGCGTTTCCGCAGGTGACTTTGTTTGCCTTGTTGGCGACGCAGTTGGGGGGCAGAACCTGGCCGATGGTGACCGAGGCGGCGTTGCCGGCGTAGTTGGAGCGGCTGACGACGAGATTGCCCGGGGTGAAGGCCTGCGCCTGGGCGGAGGCAGCGAGACCCGAAGCGATGGCGGCGAGCGCCAGGCAGCAGGCGGCGCGGGCGAGGACGAGATTGGTGGATGCAGAACCATTCATTGAAAAAACTCCTTGTGGGCTTGGGGGTGAGCGTAGGGGCGTATTTTTTTTCAGCGATAGTGAAAGAGTTGGGGCAAGATTTCGCACGCCAGCTTTCGCTGCGCGGAAGTTGGCGAGTTCGCGGCTTCATTGCTGGTTCAGATCAACGAAGAGTGAACGGAGAAGGATTGCCGCAGGCGTCTGCTTCTCATCAAGAAAGCGAGGCCGAGGATGCCGGTCAGCAGAAGCAAAAAGGAGCCTGGCTCGGGAGTGGTGACGGAGGCGTCGTCGATCATGACCGAGGCGTCTTGTGCTCCGATCTCTGGATTGCCGGTGGCCGTGAAGCTCAAGTCAGTGCTGGTGGAAGTGGCCGTGAAGACGCCGGAGTATTCGACGAAGAGGGCGCTGTTGCCGAGGGGATCGATCTGGTCGGGGAAGCCGTTTTGGGCGATGCTGGTGGGCGCTCCGTTGACGGCCACTCCATTGGCGGTGAGAGAGAAGGTGTTGCTAGTGTCGGCATCAGCCCAGAAGGTGACATCATACGACTCACCCACCACGGTAGACAGAATCTGGTCAAGCGAGTTTGGCGCGTAAAGATTGGCAAGGGTGAGGTTGACGGAGTTTGTGCCGTCATAAACCCAGGGGTCCAGGTTGTCGATGTAGACAGCGCCCTGGGTGACTGTCCAGGGGCCGCCGTCAATGCTCTGACCGGCATAGTAGACGTTGCCGCCGCCGGCTGCTTCAAAGCCGCTGTCGAGTACGATATTGCCGGCGTGCGCGGTGGCGCTGAGGCAGAAAACGGCAGCAAGCGTAGCCCAGAGCAGGGGAAGCTTTGGGGAGGAGCGGCGGTATTTGGGGAAGTTTGAAGCTTGAATCATGAGATTTGTCCTTTTCCGGGGCAGAATGAGAAATGCATCTCTGCTTGAAGAACAACACGATGCGGATCGAATTTGATGAATTTGGAGTTAAAATGTCTTGAATGATCTGTGAATCGCGCCGGGATAACCGATTTACACTTGGATGAGGAGTCACAGGGCATTCATGGATAAATTTGTCATACGCGGCGGCAATCCGCTGGTGGGCACGGTGCGCATCTCCGGAGCCAAGAATTCGGCGCTGCCTTGCATGGCGGCGGCAATTCTGACCGAAGACGAGGTGACGCTGGAGAACATTCCCCAAGTGCGGGACATCGAGACGGAGCGGCGGTTGCTGGCGGCAATGGGTGCTGAGGTGGAGCTTGGCTATGGACGGGCGCAGCATCGGACGACGTTGTGTTGCCGGACGCTGAGTGAACCGGAGGCCAAGTACGAGATTGTAAAGACGATGCGCGCCAGTTCGCTGGTGCTGGGTCCGCTGGTGGCGCGCGCGGGAATGGCGCGGGTGGCGATGCCCGGCGGCTGCGCGATAGGCGGGCGGCCGATTGACCTGCACATTCGAGGCCTGGAGAAGATGGGCGCGGTGATTACCCAGGCGCACGGCTACCTGGAGGCGCGGGCGAGCAAGCTGCGCGGGGCTCACCTGGTCTTTGACAAGATCACCGTGACCGGGACGGAAGATCTGCTGATGGCCGCCGTGCTGGCCGAGGGCGAAACGCTGATGGAGAACTGCGCGCGCGAGCCGGAGGTGGCCGACCTGGCCGCGCTGCTGACGGCGATGGGCGCGAAGATCAAAGGGGCGGGCACATCGACGATCCGGGTGCAGGGCGTGAGCAGCTTGCACGGGGCGCGCCACCGCATCCAGCCCGACCGCATCGAGGCGGGCACTTTTTTGGTGGCGGGAGCGATCACCGGCGGCGACCTGATTGTGGCCAATTGCAACCCGGCGCACCTGAGCGCGGTGATCGCCAAGTTGGAAGAGGCCGGGGTGCGGGTGGATATTCTGGGGCCGGATACGGTGCGGGTGCGGGCCGAAGGGCGGCTGCGCGGGGCCGACATCTCGACCGAGGAGTATCCCGGCTTTCCCACCGATATGCAGGCGCAGTATATGGCGCTGGCCACGCAATCGGAGGGCGTGAGCGTGGTGCGCGAGAACATCTTTGAGAACCGCTTCATGCACGTGCAGGAGCTGGTGCGGATGGGCGCGAATATTAAAGTCGATGGCCGGACGGCCACGGTGCGCGGCGCGGCCAAGTTGTCGGCGGCGGCGGTAATGTGCTCGGATCTGCGCGCCTCGGCCTCGCTGGTGCTGGCGGCGCTGGTGGCCGATGGCGAGTCGATCCTGGATCGCGTCTATCACATGGATCGCGGCTATGAGCGGATTGAGGAGAAGCTGCGCGGCGTGGGCGCGCAGATTCGCCGTATGGGGAATGTTTTTACGCCCAGGGGGAATGAGGAAGTGGCCGACTGATTCGTTTTCCTAACCTACAGTAACCTAAATTGTGAAAGAATATTCTAATCATCGCGGGCCAATCACCGATTCTAATAATCATAGGACGGAGGAATTGAGAACGGCATGATGAATTGGAATGTTCTTCCGGACCTTGCCGCAGTGGCGCTGCTGACCTGCGCCTTTGCGTCCACGGTCCGCCGCAGTCACTCAAAATCGGCAGGTCTTTGGCTCTCAGGCTGGCTGCTGGTGGCTGCGCATTTTGCCGCCTCTCTCTTTCTTCACTATCCGGGCACAGTGGGCTGTGTCGCGGAGTACATCGGCACCATTACGCTGGTGACTGCCGGCGTCCTCTTCCAGACGGCCGTTGTTCCATACAAGGATGAACCTTCACGGCCTTGGATGACCTCCCTGCTCATGGCCGTGAATACGATTTATGTGATTCTGCTGATCCACGGAAAGCCGCCCGCCTGGGCGCTGGTTGCTACCGCCGCACTCTTTGGAGTTGGGCCGCTGATCATTACTTTGGCCGCGCTCAAGAAATTCAACAGCAGACTCCGCTGGGCGACGGTTATTCTGAACTCTTCGCTTGCTGTTTTTCTGCTCTGCTTCCAGCTCCGGCCAGGGAATGGCGATTATCTGGCGCTTTATGCCGTATTGTTTACCGTCTACCTGGGTTGCGCCATCAATTTCCTCTTCGCTTACCGGCGGCCAACGACCGGCTCCGTCATCACCATTATTGGATTCATCACCTGGGCCTCGGTCTTCTTGATTGGGCCTTGGCTGTTCTATAGCTTTCCGGCGGTTCATGTTGAATCCGAGGTCTGGAATCTCCCCAAATTCATTGTTGCGGTGGGAATGATCCTTATCTTACTGGAAGGACAGATCGAGTACAACAAGCAATTGGCGCTGCATGACCCGCTGACCGGCCTGCCCAACCGGAGGCTTTTTGAGGACCGGCTGACAAGCGCGCTTGATCGCGCCCGGCGCACCAACACGCAGATGGCCCTGCTGATTATTGATTTGAATCGCTTCAAGGCAGTGAATGATACGTTAGGGCATCATGTGGGTGATCTGCTCCTGGAGCGCGTGGGGGCAATCTTTGCAGGCAGGGTGCGGCGCTCGGACACCGTGGCGCGCACCGGCGGGGATGAGTTCTCCATCATCCTGGAAGAACCCGCCAGCCGCTCCGAGGCAACCAGCGTTGCGCAGGCGCTGCTGGAACTGCTGCATGAGCCGCTGCAACTAGAGAGTCATACGGTGCGTATTGGCGCCAGCATCGGCGTGGGCATCTTCCCGGAGGATGCGGACGAGATGGAAGCCTTGTGCATTGTTGCAGATAAGCAGATGTATGAAGAGAAGGTTCGCATGAGGGCCCAGAGCAGGCCGGAAGCTTTGCTTCTTGCCAAGCCGCTGCCCAATTGATCGAACCCGCTAGAGTGCATCCGAGAAAAATATCTGCCGCAATCCATGCTTTCACTGAATCTGATTTTTGCAGACTCTCTGGAACTCGCCGTCTTTTTTTGGGAATGAACTTTCATCCGGACTCAGGGATTTGAACTTCTCTATGTTTTTCCGGGCCTCATCCATCCGCGCAGGAGTGGCCGCGCACTGGAAGCGCGCCAGATTAAGATAACTCGTGGCATAACTCGGATCGGTTGCAATGGCTAGATTCTCGTCGTCGATGGCCTCGCTGATTCTGTTCAGCTTGAAGAACATATAGGCGCGCATATCCCGCACATAAACATTGCCTGGATCGTCGGCCAGAATCTTGTCAAAAAGCTTGATGGCTTCTTTCCAATGCATGGCGTGAAAGGCTTCAATGGCGGCTTTTTCGTCGCGGGCATCCGTAACTTTCTGCGCGGAATCGGCAACTTGTTTGCGCGCCTGAATCAGCAGGACGCGGGTCGATTGCAGTTGCGTATTCTCCAACATATTTTGCTTGATCAGCTCTTGATTCTCTTTCACCAAATCCGTGTTCTGCGTCTCGTTCTTATGAAGTTGCCAGGCGGAGTAACCCATCGCCGCCAGAATCATCAGGAATCCCAGCAGGCTGAAGATGGCGGAGCGGAAGCTGTTTTTGCCCAACTGCGCCAGATGCTCATCGAGAGACGGATTCTCCGGCGGAAGATTATCTTGCGTTTCCAGAGGAAGGTCTTGGCTCATGGCTTCTCCTTTGCATCGCTGACGCCAAGCAGGCGAAAGGCCTTGTCCCACATATAGAGCATGCGGCCCGCCGTGAGGCCAATCAGTCCCGTGGAGCCGAAGAGACCGGAAAGTTCCACGGCGCCTGCCTGTTGCTTCACCAACAGGACGCCAGAGGTGACAAGCAATATTAAAAACGAAATGGAAGTTGCGCCCAGATAGACCATGCGCTCCAGTTGAAAGAGCTTGGTCAGCCGCTCCACCGCATCGACGCGCGCCGCCAGGTTGGCCGCGGACATGATATGGGCGCCTCCGCCCGATGTTTTAGTTGTTGAAGCCATCGACCGCTCCTTGGGGTATCTGGATGAATACGAGGAATTTAGAGCAAGTATTCGAGACTCTATGGATTCAATTAAAAGGTTTGGGTATCCTTTGGCAAGTTAGCGCCCGCATCGCGGGCATTGCAAGTTAGCGAGTTGGCGGGTTCATCCCTGTCATCAATTGATGCGGCGAGGTGGAACTCTCCTGACAAGCACTCTCTTTCTGCTGTCGCGCAGACGCCCGCCCCTTCATTCTCGCCTTCAAATTGGAGTAAGTCAATCCAATTCTTCAGGGTTCGCGCCGCCGAATTTCCCGCGAAGCAGCAGGCTGAACAGGCTCACTTTCATCAGTTCCAGAAAGGATTTGTCAGGATGGGTCTCCTGGCGCATCAGGCGAACCGCGCCGACTGCGGAAAGAAGCAGAAGCAGAAGCACCAGCCAGGGCAGGATGTCGGCAAAAAAGAATTTCACAACCTCCCACAAGCCCCACGGGCCGCCGGTTTCAACCACTTGCCCGTAGCGGGTGCGCACCCAGTATTCACCGTGGCCCTGCAATTGGAAGTTGAGCCTTCCATCCGAGAGGTTGAGATGCTTCACATCGGAGACGATTGGAATTTTTGCACCGCTGGTGGTTTCAAGAAATGGCTTGAGGCCGTCGATGGCGGCCACCGCGCCCTGGCGGTTCCAGCCAATCTTGTCCATGTGCAGCGAGCAGGGGCAGCCGTCGCTGCCCAAGTGCGGCGGTTGCAGGCGGGCAGGGATGATCAGCAGGTAATCCTGCCCCTGCGTTGCCTGATAGTATCCTGCTCCTCCGGCGGGGTTCTGGTCGGAGTCCAGCAGCATGGTCTCGCCGGGCGGGACAAAAAGATGGCCGACGACCTGGTGAGCGACATCTTCAATGTCCACTACGGCCACCGGCGCGGAGGAGTGATTGGATACTTTATCCAAGTGGTCGGCGCGGCTGGCCGAAGCGCAGACAAAGGCGAGCAATAGAAGGTAAAAATGATTACGGTGCATGGCCAATCATTATCATAATCAGAATTGGCAGGGCAATGGCTGAAAATTCGCAGAACGGTAAACCTGCTCGCCTGGTTCTTCGTCCATTCATTATGGGGGAAACCTTGGAGGCTCGCTTTCGCTGCCCTTGCTGTGGATGCAGAACGCTGGAAGCGCCGGCGGCGCTGGCGTTGTGCCCCGTCTGCTGGTGGGAGGATGATGGCCAGGAAGACGGAGACGCCTCTGAAGTGCGCTTGACGGTGAATGGAGCGCTCAGCCTGGACGAGGCGCGCGAGCACTACGCCCGCTGCGGCGCGGCCCATCCCCGCTTTCTGCCTTACGTTCGTAAGCCCCAACCGGCTGAGCAAGAGTGACTCTTCCGGTCCCCTTTTGCACTGTTTCCTCGCCTTCCGGTTTGATTCTTCCAGCAAACCCTCTTACCATGGGATGAGGCCGTACCCTGTCCGCACGGGGCTGATTTGTTTTGGGCGGAGGCACTGGGGCGCAGGATGAGGCAGTAAATCGTCCTTTGCGGCTCAAAACAGGCGGGTTATCCCCCATTCCGGCAGTTTGGCTAGGCGCGCAAAGCGCAGGGAAGGCAAAACGTTGAGTTCTACAGAGACAGTTGACAGCAATTCTCAGCCTGAAGAGGCACTTGAGATTCACGATCATCATCACGAAGATCACGAGCATGAAGGGCATGACCACAGTCACGAGGGTCATGACCACGAAGGCCACCAGCACGGTCCGGCGATGAACCCGGAGTGTACGCGCGAGTTGGTTCTGGACGTTCCCGCCGAGGAGGTCACCAAGGCCTATGCCAAGGTGACGGCCAACTACCGCAAGTACGCCAAGATTCCCGGCTTCCGCGCGGGCAAGGTTCCGGAGTCGGTGGTGCGCCGCCGCTTTGCCGAGGGAATCCGCAAGGACGTGATTGACGGCCTGCTGCCGGAGCGCTTCAACAAGGCCGTGGTTGACCTGGGCGTGAGGCCGGTGGGTGAGCCGCAGGTGTTGGAGCTGACCATCGAGGAAGGCCAGCCGCTGCACGTCAAGGCGGTCTTCGAGTTTATTCCGGAGTTCTCCATCGACGGCTATCAATCCGTCACCGTTGAGAAGCCCTCCGTGGAGATTACCGAAGAGGAGTTCCAGCAGGAGATCGAACAGTTGCGCGAATCGCGCGCCACCATTGAGCCGGTGGAGGAAGACCGGGCTTTGGTGGACGGCGACTGGGCGGAGATTACCTATCGCGGCCTGATCACTGGCGAAGAGGATGCGCCGCCTGTGGCCGGCGAGAACACGCTGGTGGAGATCGGCGGCAAGGATACCGTGGCGGCCTTCAGCGATGTGCTGCGCGGAGCCAAAGTGGACCAGGAGTTGAAGGCCGAGGTGATCTATGCGGCCGATTATGCCGAGCCCAAACTGGCCGGCAAGACGGTGGCCTATGAGGTGACGGTGAAGGCCATCAAGAAGCGCATTGTGCCGGAGTTGACCGACGAGTTTGCTCAGGAGCTGGGCCACTACGAGAATCTGGCCGATCTGGAAGCTCGCGTACGCGATCACATCGGTAGCCGCAAGCAGCGCAGTGTGGAGAGCGAGACCAAGGACCGGCTCTTTGCCAAATTCAGCGAGACCTTTACCTTTGCGGTTCCTGAAGCCTTGGTGCAGCAGCAGATTGATACGCGCCTGGAGCGGGGTTTGCGGGCGCTGGCGGCGCAGGGCATGAGCGCCGAACAGATGCGCAAGCTGGACTTTGCCCGTCTGCGTCTGGCTCAGCGCGACGGCGCGGTGGCCGAGGTCAAGGCCAATCTTCTGCTGGATCGCATTGCCGCCGAGGAGAAGATCAGCGTCACGGACGAGGAGTTGGACCGTGAACTGCAACTGGCGGCCTTGCAATCGCGCGAGCCGGTGGAGTCGCTGCGGGCTCGTTTGACCCAGGAGGGTGGGCTGGCCCGGATTCGGGAACAGATCAAACGCGAAAAGACCGCTTCTGCACTTTATGAGCGGCTTCCGGCGTAGGATAGTTAGAACACGGTCCGCGCTGGCCCAGGTTCGGCGGCGCGGCTGGCAGTCAACCGGGAGCGCAGGCTCCCAACGGGAGAACGGGACAACTCTATGGCATTGGTTCCCATGGTGGTTGAGCAGACGAGCCGGGGCGAGCGCGCCTACGACATTTACTCTCGCCTGCTGCGCGACAACATTATCTTTCTGGGCACGCCCATCGACGACCAGGTGGCCAACCTGATTGTGGCGCAGTTGCTCTTTCTCTCCGGCGAAGACCCGGACAAGGATGTTCATTTGTACATCAACTCGCCGGGCGGCTCGATCAGCGCCGGCCTGGCCATCTACGACACCATGCAGTTCATCAAGAACAAGGTGGAGACGATCTGCATTGGACAGGCGGCCAGTATGGGCGCGTTTCTGCTGCTGGCCGGAACCAAGGGCAAGCGCTTTGCCCTGCCCAACTCCCGCGTGCTGATTCATCAGCCGTCGATGGGCGGTTTGAGCGGTCAGGCTACGGACATTGACATCCACGCGCGCGAGATTCTGCGCATCCGCGAGATCACCAACAACCTGATCGCCAAGCATACCGGCCAGCCGCTCGAGCGCATCGAACGCGACGTCGAGCGCGACTTTATCATGAACGCGGAACAGGCCATGGAATACGGCATTGTCGATGAGATTATCGATCGGCCGAGATCGTAAATCGTAATTAGTTAAAGTTGTCCGAGAGGGAGAGTTCTATGATGAAACCGCGCGGGGGACCGGAAGAAGCGCTGCGCTGTTCGTTCTGCCACAAATCGCAGGACGCCGTGGCCAAGCTGATCTCTTCGCCCAGCGACTATCCTC
>CAZYCV010000115.1:0-10311 GCA_964645305.1 uncultured Occallatibacter sp.
CGCCCTATGTCATTGATTCTTTACTACGTTATTCGTTTTTCAGGATCGACTAATCTCGCGTCCCAGGAACGATGCGATCAGCTTCGGCGGCATTCCGAGGGCGGAGTTGTCGTAAATCTCAAAAGCATCGATGGTCTTCCCCAACTCTTCAAATGCGCGACGGAGATTGAAAAGGCTCTTTGATCGAATATCCTGAACAGTCTCTTCCGATGCGCTGTGGCCGCCCATGAATGCCCGTTGCTTTACCCGTTTCACGGACGTATCCATGCTATCCACGCAAATATAGAGGAAGCTCACCGTAAACCCGGCTTCATGAGCCTGCTTCATCTGATCGAAGGCGATGGTGCTGCGCAATGTTGTTTCGGTTGCAAAGTCCTTGCCAGCCGCAATGTGATCCTGAATGAACTTCTCGCAAACCGGCCCCACTTCCTTGCGAATCGACTTGGAAATGCCAATGTAGGAACCGCCATTCAACATCGCCGCATAGTGGTCCGCGTTGAAGTAATCGCAGCCAAAGGAGTCACCCGGAAACGCACTCGTCTTTCCACTGCCGGCAGGTCCGGCCACCACGTACATGATCGGCATTCGCTATCCCCCAAAATCCCGATCCGCGCCCGGCTGCATATCCGCTGGAAGCTCTGTTTTCAAGAGGTTGCCTTCCTTGTCGATGATACCCATGGCGATGGCCCTCTCAACCGACCGTTTGATACGTTTTGCGCCTTCTTCGCGCACCCGCGCCATCACCGCTTCATGCTCGGCCAGAAACTCCGGGGAGTAGGTTCTTTTTACATAGGCCGCTTTAGGGGCTTCCACGGTGCTCTCGTCCGGCCTCGGAATCAGGGTTTCAGTTGCCATCACACCCTCCTGTTACCTGAATTGTAGTCCTCAAGCAGTTTGAATGACAGGACACCGTTACCACTTGCCTGCAATGGCTGGTCTGAAACGCTCAGACTCTTGTCGTCTGTGATGTAATTCTGATGCCTGCGGATCATGCGGTTTCGAGCAATAAGTCGATGCCGCTCGACCGCAATGCCGGAGCTGATTTTCACCACCAGCAGCTCGGCAAGGAGATCAAATGTCCTTCGGAATTTACGCTGCTGGATACGCCATCATGATCGGCGGGCTGGCTTACGCCGCGCACTTGGTACGCATACCAACCCATTGGATTGTGGTGGGAGTAATTGTGATGATTGGCTTAGGGCTTTTGTCGGCTGTAAAGGCCACTCGTCAGAAAGATTCCGCAAACTAAAGCGCGCATCTGGACGTATGCTCCGCGTCCCATAGCCTTTGATATCGATGAAAAGCAAAAAGCCGTCGTTTGTTACTGGCTCACCTGGGCAGTCTGTAGCCGATGCGCCAGCAGGGGCAGCGCTTGGGCTTCGGCGGCATCCACGGTCAGCCCGTATTTGGCGCGCAGTTCATCCACCTTGCCGTGCTCAATGAACTGGTCGGGCCAACCGATGCGCACCACCGGGACCACGCTGCCCAGTTCCTCCAGCGCCTCAATCACCGCCGAGCCAAAGCCACCCATCAGGACGTGGTCCTCGAAGGTGACAAAGGCCGCCACGCGCTCGGCGTAGTGGGCAAGCATCTCGCGGTCAAGCGGCTTCACAAAGCGCGGATTGATGACCGCCGCGGAGTAGCCCTCGCGCTCCAGGCGCGCAGCCAGTTCCATCGCCAGGCCGGTCATCGGCCCCAGCCCCAGAATCGCCACATCCGAGCCGTCCTTCAGCACTTCTGCCTTGCCCACGGGAATCACTTGCGGCTCCGGCTTGAGCATCGCGCCCGCTCCCACGCCGCGCGGATAGCGAATCGCGCTCGGCCCCGGAAGTTGGAGAGCGGTGGCCATCATGTCGGCCAGTTCGTCCTCGTCCTTGGGAGACATCAAAACCATTTCGGGGATGCCGCGCAGATACGCAATGTCGAACAAGCCATGGTGCGTTGGACCATCGTCGCCGCTCAGCCCCGCGCGGTCCATGCAGAAAAGCACAGGCAGCTTTTGCAGCGCCACGTCGTGAACGATGCAGTCGATGGCCCGCTGCAGGAAGGTCGAATAGATGGCACAAACCGGCCGCAGTCCTCTCGTCGCCATGCCGGCGGCAAAGACCACCGCGTGCTCTTCGGCGATGCCGACGTCAAAGTAGCGCTTGGGATGGTATGGGCGGAAGAGATCCAGGCCCGTGCCGCTGGGCATGGCGGCGGTGATGGCCACCACGCGCTCGTCCTTGTCGGCCAGCTTGACCAGCGTCTTGGCAAAAACCTCGGCAAACGTTGGCAGCCCGACGGGCTTGGTCTCGCCGGTCTCTGGATCGAAGGGGCCCAGGCCGTGGAACTTCTTCTGCAAGTCGAGCGCCGGCTGAAAGCCGCGGCCCTTCTGCGTCAACACGTGCAACAGAACCGGACGGTTCTCCGCCTTCAGAAACTTGAAGCTCTCCACCAGCAGCGGAATATTGTGGCCGTCGATGGGGCCAAAGTATTGCAGCCCGAACTCCTCAAAGAGGACCGAAGGCCAGAGCAGGCTCTTGGCCGCCTCTTCCGCGCGCCGCGCCACCTCAACGGCCGTCTTGCCGCCGATCTTCTCCACCAGGCGCTTGGCCGAGTCGTGCAGATGTTTATAGTGCTCATTGGTGACAATCTTGTGAAAGTAGCGGGCAATCGCGCCCACATTGCGGTCAATCGACCACTCGTTGTCATTGAGCACAATGATCATGCGCTTGGTCTGGGCAGCAATGTTGTTGAGCGCCTCAAAGGTTACGCCGTTGGTAAAGGCAGCGTCGCCGGCCACGGCGATCACGTGCTCCTTGCCGCCCGCCAAGTCGCGCGCCACGGCCATGCCCAGCGCAGCCGAGAGAGCCGTTCCCGCGTGCCCTGCGCCGAAGGCATCATGCTCGCTCTCAGTGCGCAGCATGAAGCCATTCAATCCACCCGGCTGGCGAATCGTATCCATGCGATCCAGCCGCCCGGTAAGCATTTTATGGATGTACGCCTGGTGGCTCACGTCAAAGAGCAGCTTGTCCTCGGGAGTATTGAAGACCGTGTGCAGCGCCAGCGTCAGCTCCACCACGCCCAGATTCGGCCCCAGATGACCGCCGGTCTTGGAGAGCGTCTGAATCAGGAACTCGCGAATCTCCTCAGCCAGCTCCGCCATTTGCGCGTAGTTCAATCGCTTCAGATCAGCGGGCGAGTGAATCGATTCCAGCAATATTCCCATTCTCTTCCCTTCTCCAAATCTATCTCCAAACGCCCGAAAAACGCGCTTCCATGAGCAGGCGTGAACCGGCTGCGCCTACCGATAGTATACCAATCAGGCGATTGCAGCAGTATTCATTTGGCTATCGTGTTCAGGGCAATCGCAGGATTGATTTAAAACAGAATGAACAAGTGCTCTGAATGGGAATCCACGTTCCAAAATCAGCTTGGTTGGTTAGGAGGCTTCCCTGGCCAGCATGGATTCTTCCGGCTCTTCCGCCGAGGCCAGCTTGCGCAGCCTTCCTTGGGCCATCAGTTCGCAAGGATCGCCGCGGTAGCTCAATCGCCGTGAACCGAAGTAACTTCCCACCCAGAAGCAGAATCCCATCAAGTCGCGGAGCGGGTAGAGCCATGCATTGCGCAAGGCGATGCGGTCGTTGACCACACTGCCGGCAACCAATCGGCAAAGCAGCACGCGATTGATCCATGTGAATGCCAGCAGCCCCGCGCCCAGAGCCGTATGGCCTGCCGCAGCCAGCACGGCCAGCCCCAGCAGTCCATACGGAACCGCAAAGGTCAGCAACGAGCCAAAGTGGCCCAGCGGCCTGGAGAAGCGCGTGCTGGTGGCCCAACCCTGCTGATGCGCCATGGAGCTTTTGAAGGAGCCGCTCAGCAGATGGTGCTCGATGATGCAGGTGGAGAGCACCACCCTTTCGCCTGCCTTGGCCGTCCAGTTGCCCAGTACAAAGTCGTCTGCAAAGAACTGGGCGACGGGCTCGAAGCCGCCAATCTTTTCGATGGTGCTTTGGCGCATCACCATCGACGGACCGAGAGCGAAGCGCATTCCTTCCAGCATCTCAGCCACCAGAACGCCGGAGGTCATCTCGACCGACATTCCCATCGCCTCCAGATGGCCCCAGAGGCCGCCGCGAGCGACGCCGCGATAGAGGCAGGTGACCATGCCCACGCGCGGATCGCGCAGCGGCTGGACCACCGAGGTCAGATAGCCGGGCTCGACGCGGACGTCACTGTCGGTAGCTACGAGGATCGGAAAGCGTGCCGCGCGGCGCATCACTTCCAACGAAAAGGTGCGCGCGTTGGGCCACGCCGGCTCGCCGCAGGTGAGAAAGCGGCACGCCACGCCGGGAAATCGCGAGGCGGCCCGGCGAGCCGCTTCGAGGCCGGCGTCCGAGGCGTGGCGCGCGCAGAAGAGAATCTCAAAGTGCGGATAATCCTGCCGAAAGAAGCTGGCCAGATTCTCTTCCAGATTGGGCTCGTTGCCATGCAACGGCTTCAAAAGGCTGACCGGAGGCAGGAAGTCACCGACTCCAGAGGCAGCGGCGCGGCGCCGAAAACGAAGAACGCCAACCGCCACCATCAGGCTGTAGACCGTCGAGGTGGCCGCTCCCAGGACGGCAAGCGCTAGCAGCGCGGCGGATAAGATGTTTCCATAGGTCATGATGGTGAGGTTGCCCTGGCGCTCCGCTTCTTGATTTTATTATCGCAGTAAGGGGACGAACAGCATTATTGCCGTTATTGATAGTCAGGCTCAAACACAGAACAAAGGCGAATTGTTATTTCAAAAGTTTGCGCCGTTTCCATTCGGCCAGTTTTTCTTTCACCACTTCGAGGCGGGCCGCTTGCTCTGGTGAAAGCGGCGCGCGTTTGCACATCCGCAGAATATCTTTGAACATATAGCCTGAACGAAAAAAGTATGGGCGAACCTCTAGGAAACAGATGGCAGACTCTATGGCTTCTGGATCCCCTGAGACTATTTTTTCGTAAGCTCCATCCAATCCGCCGGGAAAGGCAAGCATCATATAGCGTGGATAGAACTCGGTGTACGCGTGCTGCCAATCGCTCCACTGTTGAGGACTCAACTGGCGCTGTGCAAAGGTCTCGTGTAACCGAGTACGAAGCCGCACAATCTCGGCGGTATGCTCGCGGATTGTCTGTTAGATTCGATCTGAGTTCATCGTGTCTGCCAGGCGCCCCAGGTCTCGATTCAGAGATATTTGAAGCTCGTATCTATATTTTTCAGTCGTTACGCAGTTTCCTGCATTTTACCTGTATACTTCGCGCCGGTTGCCTAACCGCACCACCTGAACACACAGCCTTGCATCCTGAATGTCGGCAATGATGCGATAATCTCCCACTCTATATTTCCAATAATTTCCCAACGTTGAACCTGTCAGCGCTTCGCCAATACTGCGTGGATCCTCCAGTTTTGCCACACGGTTTCCCAAAAACCGGATGATCCGTTGCGCGATTTGCAGGTCAAGCTTGGCGATTTCCTTCTCAGCATGGCTGCTGTACTCAATCCGCCAGGCCATAGCGCTTTTCCATCTCTTCCTGTGTATACACTGTGCTGCGCCCAGCCTTCAGATCAAGTGTCCTTGCCTCGGCCAAATAGAGATCCTCAAGATCTTCCAGCTTCTCGCTGATCGCCTCCACCATATAATATGTTTTGCTTCTTCCTGTGCGTTTGGACAGTTTGTCCAACCGAACCTTCAAATCTACAGGCAAGCGAAGAGAGACTGCGGAACCCATAAACCAACCTCCAGACCGCTAAAATACAAGTATCGCACAAAACGTCGTGCGGTCGCTGGACAGCGCCTTCCTCATCCGATAGAGTGAACCTCAGCGTTCTCAATCGTGTTGCAATGCGGCAAAAGGAGCCGTTTTCGTGGGATATATTTTGTTGTTTTTGAGTGCCGCCGGAATCCTCACCTCCACGATCTTTACCCTGATGGCCTTTGTCGCGCTCTGGAAATATCTTTCCGGCAGGCGGCTGAGACGTCGGCTTGGCTTTGACTACACGCCTCCGGTCAGCATCCTGAAGCCGCTGCACGGCTCGCCTGCTTATCTGGAAGAGTGTCTGGAAGGCTACTTCAAGCTGGACTACCCGGAGTACGAACTGATCTTTTGCGCGCGCAAAGCCGAGGACGCAGGTCTGGCCGTGGCGCGGAAACTGGCCGAGCGCTACCCCAAGATTCCGGTAACCATCATGAACTCAGGCGAGCCGCCGTGGATGAATGCCCGCTGCTACTCGATGCACCTGATGGCCAAGGCGGCAAAATACGACTTGCTGGTAGCCACCGACGCCGACATTCCAGTCGTGCCGGAGTATCTGCGCGAGATGGTTTCGCCCTTCCGCGACCCTCTGGTGGGCGCTGCCACCTGCATCTATCGCGGCTTGGCGATTGACGGCGGCTTCGGCGAGAGCCTTGAGGCGCTGGGAATGTCCGTCGAAATGACCTCCGGCGTGCTGGTGGCGGCGATGCTCGAAGGGGTGCGCTTTACGCTGGGGCCTTCGGCCGCGGTGCGCAAGGCGACGCTTGAGCGCATCGGCGGCTTTGAGCGGCTGGGCAACTACGCGGCAGACGACTATATGCTCGGCTTTTTGGTCGCCGAGGCGGGCGAGACCGTTGCGCTCTCCGACCATATCATCGAACATCTGATTCTGCGTTCAGGCTTCTGGAAGACCATCGAGCATCAGTTGAGCTGGATGCGCAGCACGCGCTTCTCCCGGCCGATGGGCCATCTGGGTACGCTGCTGACCTTCTCAGTTCCCTTTGGGTTGCTGGGGCTGATGGGCGGAGTGCTGGCTGGCCGCCCGTTGCTGGGCCTGGCGCTGCTGGTCTTTACGCTGGCACTCAAAACCGCGCAGTCGATGCTGGTGGGCGGATTGGCCGTGCGCAGCCGTTCCGCCGTTCTTCTGGGATTTCTTTATCCACTGCGCGACCTGATCGGTTTTCTGCTCTGGGCGGCCAGTTATTTCAGCAACAAGTTGCACTGGCACGGCAGAATCTTTGAACTGGAAACGGGCGGAACGATTCACTTGCCCAAGTAAATCCAAATTCGCGCGTTATGCAGGGATAACTTTGTTGTTTTTCAGGCAAAGTTCGCAAGGGCCAAAGCTCCGCATGATCTGCCCGAATTTGCGCACAGGCTCCGTCACGCTCTTTCAAAACATCCGCTTTTTTAGAAACCGATGATGCGCCAAACGCCTTCAACACTTACGCTGGATACATCGCTTCTCAAGCCGGGATTGCGTCTGGCCGTTGGCCTCTCCGGCGGCGCGGATTCAGTGGCGCTGACGCAGGCGCTCAAGGAGCAAGCCGGTTCGCTTGGCCTGGTGCTGCACGTGGCCCATCTGCATCACGGTCTGCGCGGCGAAGAGGCAGACGGCGACCTGGCCTTTGCGCGCGCGCTCGCCGCGGAATTGGACCTTCCCTTCCATGAGGCGTGGGTTGACTGCGAAACGGAAGCCAGAGCTCAAAAAGAGACCATCGAGGAAGCCGCGCGGCGCTTGCGTTACAGCTGGTTCCGGCAACTGATGGCTTCCGGCGAAGTGGATGCCGTCGCCACGGCGCACACGCTGGATGACCAGGCCGAGACCGTTCTGGCCAAGTTTCTGCGCGGAGCGTGGACCGAGGGCCTGAGCGGCATTCATCCCGTTGTCGAATTCCCGGAAGGCCGAATTCTGCGCCCGCTGCTCTCAACCACGCGGGCAGAGATTGAGGCTTATCTGGCGGCGCTGGGACAGGGATGGCGCGAAGACTCCTCCAATCGAGCTTTGACCTTTACTCGCAACCGCATCCGTCATGAGTTGCTTCCGCTATTGGAGAGCTGGAACCCGCGTCTGCGCCAGCATTTGGCTCAGATGGCCGAATTGGCGCGCGACGAAGAGGCGTGGTGGAACTCGGAAGCCGCCCGGATCAGGCCGCAGATCATTCTGCATGGCCGTCCGGTGCGCGGTGGTGGACGAGCCGCCAGTGACGGACTGGCAATGGACGTGATGCGGCTGGCTCAGCTTGCTCCGGCCCTTCAGCGGCGGCTTTTGCGTTCCGCTGCCGAAGAATTGGGTGTGGCCCTTGATTTTCCTTCGACGGAAGCCTTGCGCGCGCTGGCTCTTTCCGGCAATGCCGGACAAAAACGCGAGGCTGCTCAAGGATTGCGCGCCGAGCGAACGCCTCGTGAACTACGGCTCTCCATTCTGCCGGCTGAGCAAACGGATTCGGAAGAGGCCACGAGCTTCAAAATCGCGATTCCCGGCGAGGTGACCGCTTTCGGGCTACGCCTGAGGATCACGAATGAATCTTCCCAAGAAAATGAGGACCGGGTTGCCACATTGCGCAATTGGAAGCCGGGCGACCGCGTTCAGCTTCGCTACTCGTCTGGGCCGCGCAAGGTGAAAGAGGTACTGGAGCGGCTCAAAGTGACCGGCTCCCGCCGCGCCTTCTGGCCAGTGGTTGAAATCGAGGGACGGATTGTCTGGATGCGGGGAGTGGAAGTGGAGTCTCCGGCAGGTCTGCGCATCGAATCTGCGATTCTCGATAGCCAAACATCAAGCAAAGGTTGATCTCTAAAAGATCTGGATTAGCTTGCCTCTGGCGGCTGCAAGAAATCCCCGCTTGAGAGTACAATCGTAGAGACTGCCCTTATGGACGGAGAGATTGTTGTGTCTGCCGTCAAGGGCCTGTACTTTTCTGTGACTTTCATTCGCTCACGAGCGTCTAAAGTGTAATTGGAGTTGCTGAATCCTCATATCGAGGGATCTTCGGCTCCGGAAGAAAGGAATCCTGGTGAATTCGACCGCTAGAGCGATCCTGTTTTGGGTCTTGATCGTCGCCGTTTGTATTGTCCTATGGGGTGCGGTGACCAAGGGCGCAAGCATGGGAGGCAAGGATACAGAAATCTCCTACTCCGACCTGTTCAACCAGGTGAAGCAGGGGAAGGTTCTTGACGCCGAGGTCCAGGCTGGAGAACTGCACGGCCACATGAAGGCCACTCCCAAGGAGCAGTTTCATACCCACGTAGGCGATCACTTTGATCCTCTTGAAGCCGCCTTTCTGGCCTCCGATGCGCACTTCTCCAAGAAGGCCGAGCAGAGCAATATCATTCCTCTCGTTTTGATCAACGGGCTGCCGATTCTGCTGATTGCGCTGGTTTTCTTCTTCTTCATGCGGCAGATGCAGTCGGGCGGCAACAAGGCCATGTCCTTTGGCAAGAGCCGCGCGCGCCTGCTCAGTATGCAGCAAAAGAAGATCACCTTCAAGGACGTGGCCGGCGTGGATGAGGCCAAGGAAGAGCTGAAGGAGATCATCGAATACCTGAAGGAGCCGGCCAAATTCCAGAAGCTCGGCGGACGCATTCCCAAGGGCGTGCTGCTGGTTGGCCCTCCGGGAACCGGCAAAACGCTGCTGGCGCGGGCCGTGGCCGGCGAAGCCAACGTTCCCTTCTTCTCCATCTCCGGCTCGGATTTTGTGGAGATGTTTGTCGGCGTCGGCGCAAGCCGCGTCCGCGATCTCTTTGAGCAAGGCAAGAAGAATGCGCCCTGCATTATCTTCATCGATGAGATCGACGCCGTGGGTCGTCATCGCGGCGCAGGTCTCGGCGGCGGGCACGACGAGCGCGAGCAGACGCTGAATCAGTTGCTTGTCGAGATGGATGGCTTTGAATCCAACGACGGCGTGATTCTGGTGGCCGCGACGAACCGCCCCGACGTGCTGGATCCTGCCCTGCTGCGTCCTGGCCGCTTCGACCGTCGCGTGGTGGTAGGCCTGCCCGATGTGCGTGGTCGTGAAGAAATTCTGGCCGTTCACGTGAAGAAGGTTCCCGTCTCTGAAGACACCAATTTGAATGTGCTGGCCCGCGGAACACCCGGCTTTAGCGGCGCGGACTTGGCCAACATGGTTAACGAAGCCGCCCTGAGCGCCGCCCGGCAGAACCGCAAACAGGTTGTTATGTACGACTTCGAGCTGGCCAAGGACAAGGTGCTGATGGGCGCCGAGCGCAAGTCCATGCTGCTCACCGAAGAAGAGAAGCGAGTAACCGCCTATCACGAGGCAGGCCATGCGCTGGTCTCGCTCAAGCGCGAGCACTCCGATCCCATTCACAAAGTCACCATCATTCCGCGCGGCATGGCGCTGGGCGTGACGATCTTTCTTCCCGGCGACCGGCACAACTACACCAAAGAATACCTGGAAGCCAATCTGGCCATCGCTTACGGCGGGCGCGTGGCTGAGGAGATCTTCCTCAACCAGATGTCCACCGGCGCGGGTAGCGATATTGAGACCGCTACCGATCTGGCGCGGCGCATGGTCTGCGAGTACGGCA
>CAZYCV010000116.1:0-10228 GCA_964645305.1 uncultured Occallatibacter sp.
CTCACCGGATACATCTACGACGCGGCGGGCACGCGCGTGGCCCATGTCCCCATCCTGACAAATGACCTGAGACTGGATGGCGGGTAGTCCAGTTCTGACCAACTTTAAATATGGGTGGCCCACATCTCGATTTTGAGATGTGGGGGACGAGGAACTCCAACCCTCTGTCTTTTGTTTTCAGACAATCGAATCAGTGGCTTTAAATGTAGGATGAATTCATGTTTTCGTTATGACTTACATTGAAAGAGGATTGAATCGATGACCGGGCCACCTGCATAAATATATTTTTCCACAGAGTTGCGAAGGCTTTTTGCGGTGATTTAGGCAGTGTGTCGCCGTAAGCAGGTGCTCCATTGATTTCAGAAGGGAAACCCATTCATATATTTGTTTATTATCAATAACTTGCGTGTTCTTGGCAGTGAGGGACTCACATCGCGCTGCAACTATCTCATATTGTTAAAGATAATAATTGAAGTCTAGAAAATACCCCCAAAAGTACCCCCGCAATGCGCTTGCTTGAGCTTCTTCCCTCTAGTGAGTTGGCTTGCCGCCCAGTTGCCCTACAGCAGCCCCACAGCCGCCGATATTTGCTGCGAGACGTTCATCCCGTCTTTGCGCCTCTCTGCCATGAGGAAAACCGCCTTGCCGCCGCTTCGATCCGCCCAGAGCGTGCCCAGCTTGCGCTTTTCTACTGAATCGTCATTGGTTGCGTAGGCATTGCCCTTGTATTCCACCACCAGGACGCGCCCATCGTGCAACTGTGCCACAAAATCAGGGTAGAAAAGGTCCGTGGAAGTTTGGAGCGAAAACGATGCGCTCTCTTTCTTGGCAAGGTTGCGCACCCAAGTTTTGACGGCAGAATGCCGGTCAAGCTCTACAGCACACTCAAATTCTTCCCCGCTGGACTCCAATTCACCCGGTTTCGGATGATAGTAGTGTTTTTGAAAGTCCCATCCACCGGAGTACAACCAGCTCACTGGGTAATCGTCAGGCCTGTATCGAAAAGCGAATTCCTCACTTGTCTGGACTCTCGCCTCAGCCCCGAAAAGCAATTCCTGCCAGCCCCGCTTTTTTGCATCCTTGCGCGCCTGTACAATCAATTCCCCCAGCTTGCGGGCGAGGATGAACTTCGCCCGTATTAAGGTTGATAAAGGCAGGTTGGGCCGCTTGAGCAGCCCCGTCACGGCTTGCAGAATCCATGCCGTCATCGTCTGTTGGCTCACGTCTGGCTGTCGCACCTGCTTATCAAGCCATCGCACCAGGTCAATGTCCGTCTGCTCCGCTGGCAGCAGATTCAAGTCAAGCTGCTCCGTATCCTTGGGATGAATCACAACTTTGTTGCCTTCTATGTCCAGCTCGAATGTCTTGGAGGCGTCGTCATACTCGAATCGGGATAGGTCCGCCGGATAGTCCAGCAAATTCCACGCCGCCGCCTCAATCAGCAACTCTTCATCCACCAGCGCAAGCTCGCCCTGATATTCAGCGCAAAGCCGGGGAACCGTGAAAACCACGCCGCGCTGCGATGGGGAAAGCTGCCGCTCGAAGGCCGCCCGATGTTCCGCAATCTTCCGCTGCATCTCGGCTCTGGCGGGCGCTGGTGCGGCGGCAAGCAGCGCATTCTCTCCGGCGGCGGCAATCTTCCCCCGGATTTCCGCGCGCACCTGCCCCGGCGCAATCTCTGTAATTGTAACCGCTTGCCGCTCATGCTCCGTAAGCCCGGAAAGGTCCGGCGTCTGCTCCAGCGTCAAGGTCAGCACCGGCACGGCAGATGAAAACAGCGGCAACTCCACCTGTTCCACTTCGATAAACTGCTTTGCCTCATTCTCTTCAAAGCCCATTGCAATGAGGCTGTCCGCCAATTCCCGCGCCGCCTTCCCAAAGCTGGGGCTGGAGACGTGGGCATAGGCTTTATTCAACTCCGGCACGGCGCGCCGCTTGGCATACGGCATACGCAAGACGCGGCCCAGCAATTGCTCCACCTCTTTGCTGTTGTGAATGTTTGCCGTGGAGCAAAAGACATAAGCAAAAGAGCAGTCCCAGCCCTCTTTCAACGCTTGTACGGTAATCACAATTTCAATCGGACAGGTCCGCTGAAATAGATCGATTTTATCCAGCCCGCGCTGGTCCCCGGTTGCCACGGCAATCTGTTCCGCTGGCACCTTTTCCGTCTCCAGCAAGTATTGCTTCACAGCTTCCACATTGGCGAGCTTTTCTTTGCTCTCCGCCTGTATCAGCAGGATCGGGCGGATGTACTCCGGCTCCCGCGCGGCAAACTCTGCCAGCCGCTTGCGCGTGCGCAGCGCATCGGCTACCGTCTCTTGCCATGAGGCGGGATGCTCTTTCAGCACGATAGGCAGCTTAATCATGGCCTCCGCCTTCAATGCAGAGGCGGTCACGCGATACAGCACATTGCTGCCCGTCCGCGAGCTGGTGTCCGGCGTCGCCGTCAACTCCACAATGCAAGACGGCGAAACGCGCCGCAACGCATCAAAGCTCAACCCCGTGCGGACGTTGTGCGCCTCATCCACAATCACCATCGGATGATGAATTCTCAACAGATTGGCGAAGCTGTACTTCACCTTGCCCGCGTTCGCGCCCTCGGCAATCGTCTCCAGCCCCGGCGCGCTCGCTTGCAGCCGCGTGAAATGATCTTCCAGCGCCTCTTTATGCGCGTACACATCCCGGCTGTCGGTTTTCTCCACGCGCAACGTTTGAATCGTTCCCACCACCAGACAGACGCCTTGCGCAATATCCGCCGGACGAATGTTCTCTATCTCGCCAATATCGAAGACGCGGACCCGGCCCTCAAATGCTTCATCCAAGGCCATGCGGTAGGGATGCGCGGTATCCTTCAAAGCCTCCGCCGTCTGTGTGCGGATGGTGTTGGAAGGCACCAGCCAAAGCACCAGCGGGTAATCCTTTTCGATATAGCCTTGCGCGGCCTCGCGGATTGCATAAGCTCCCAGAATCGTCTTGCCGCCGCCCGTGGGCAGCCGCAGACAGACGTAAGGCACATCTTCCAAGCCCTCAACCGGATGATAGACAGGCGTGTGTCCCATCGGAGTGCGCGCTATCTTTTGGAAGGCCCGCCACGAGTCATTGCTCAGGCGCACCTCTTCCAGATAAGCCCGCAGCTTGTCCAACGCGTCCTGCTGAAAGTTTTTGAGCTTGAAGTCCATCCGTACTATCCTCAAATGCACTTTCTGTTTCTACTGCCATTACTTCAAAAAAACCTACGCCCGAGCGGACAGCACTTACCGCGCCTTCACATCGTAGGGAGTCTGCTTGAAGATCACGCCCAGCTCTTTCAGCGCCGCCGCGCTCAACCGCGAACACTCCCCATAGATCACCTTTGGCCCGTCGTGCGCGGGTAGCTCACTCAGCACCTTGCGCGTCAGCACGTTGCCCCCATCGGGCCGCTTGTCTCCCAGAATGCCGTTATAGAGCAGGTAATAGGCCGTCTCGCCATGCTTGCCCAGCAACGGCGAACGCTTGCGTTTATGGGGTATAGGCGTGCGCGTCTCGGCAAACCAGACGTGCGCGGCTAGATGGTCAAAGCGAATGGATGGGTGAATATGCCCGTGCTCATCGAAGATGGGACTGCCTAATTTATAAAAGCGAAAGCCGCCGCCGCCCTGCCAGCCTTGACTGACTGACTGACTGACTGACTGACTGACTGACTGACTGACTGACTGACTGACTGACTGACTGACTGACTGACTGACAAGTTTAGATATGCCGCCCTGTTCGCCGTCAACTACTTTCTTCATGCGCGGCACACAATGAGTAACCGCGTGTTCGCCCATTTCGATACCGATGTAACGGCGGCCCATTTTATGCGCTACGGCTGTTGTTGTGCCGGAGCCGAGAAAGCTGTCGAGAACAAGGTCGTATTTGTTCGATGAGATTTGCAGAACTTGCATAATAAGACGCTCTGGCTTTGGCGTATCAAATAAATTGTCTGATTCAAAGAGACGATTAGTCTCTTTCTTGGCTTCGTCATTTGTGCCAACATCGACAGCATTCCAGATCGTCTCTGGCGTTAGACCAGCATCAGAGTAGTCACTAAGAAAGCGTTTGACACGCGGGACGCCTAATCCACCTTTACCGAACCAGATATTTCCCTTCGCAATCTCTGCATTCATCTTATCTTGGGTATAAAGCCAGCATCGTCCGGGAGGCGGGTCCATTGTTTTGCCTGATGGAGTCTTGAGGGAATAAAACTGGCTTGGAGTTCCGTGACCTGCCATAGCATTTGCAGAAACAGATTGCCACGGTCCGCGCGGGTCGCTGTCAGGGTTTTTGTAGCGTCCCCTAACCGCTTCATTCAGAGCTAGTAGATTTCTTGATTGTTCAAACAAACTTCGATCCGCTGCATAGACAAGCAAATGGTCATGCTTAAACGAAAAGACGCGCCTGTTTTCCCTTGTGGTTCGCTTCTCCCAAATAACCGTTGCAACAAAATTCCTTCGTCCAAACACCTCATCCATAATGACCTTGAGGTAATGGGCTTCGTTGTCGTCAATCGTCACCCAGATGCTTCCGTCTTCGGTGAGGAATTCGCGCAGCAACTCCAGCCGGGGATACATCATGCCCAGCCATTGCGTATGCTCCAGGTTGTCATCGTATTGAGCGAAGGCGCTGCGCGTGTTGTAGGGCGGATCGATGAAGACGCACTTGACCCGGCCCGCGTAGAAGGGCAGCAGAGCCTTAAGCGCCTCCAGGTTGTCGCCTTGGATGAGCATATTTTCCGTCTGCTCATCTCCGTATGAAAGTTCCGGCACGGCCTCCAGCAGCCGGTAGGGGACTTGGGCGGCGGCGCGTTCATCTTCGGGGCGGGTGAGCCAATCGAGCTTGGGCATAGTGTCAGCCAAAATTGTAGGACATTGGGCCGTGGGCTGGCCTCTCTTGGCAGAGGCTTGCACCATGAGCGGCAACCCTTGCCGTGGGCAGGCGCTCCGCTGCGCTGCGAAAGGTAAGCGCGCTGCCAATGCGGTAAGGAGCGCGCCAGAGGGCGGTTTCCGGCCTTTCACGCTATCCTTTAGGGCAGGATGCAAGGCTCCGCCAAATTCAGTCTGTTTGCAGTTTTTTTATTATTTTGTGGAAACAAAAGTCTGTCTAACCGCACGGTCTAGGGCGGGCAGACGCCAGTGAATTTACTCCCCCTACCCCCTGCCCGCGCCCGATGGCTTCAGTGCGTCCGCCCAGCCTCGAAGGGCTTCCGATGGCTCCCATACCGCTTTTGCGTCTCATTTGCAGCAAAGAAAGAAAAGAAATACACGAATAAAGTCAGCCGCAACTCACAGTCCGAAAGCGCACCAGCACGGAAACCTTAGCATTTCTTAGCATTCGGTCGCATTTGCGGGCAAGCCATAGCTCCGATGTTGATTCCCGCCGCGCAGAGTTGCTCATCTTTGTCCAGAGTTGCTCAAGGTTCCGTGTTGAACAACTCTGGCGATTCTTGAGCAACACTGGGCAGCGAGAGCTTCCAGCCTTGGCCGAATCCGTCTGGCGCTTTAATCAGCTTCAGACGGCCTTCTGCGCGGCGGAGAGTGGCAGGGCTTATTCCCCTTTCGCTTGCCTTGGCTTTGACCTCATTCGTTGGTTGCGGACCTCCGCCGAGCACCTCTCTGAGAAAGTCCACCGCCTCATCCAATGCGCTTCTATCTTCGCTGGCAACCTCTGGCGCAAGCAATTCGTTGGCGGTTAGCTCTGACTTGCCGAGCCAGTGGAATTGACCGTCACTGCTAATCTCGAATTCCAGCGAATCGCCATACTTGCCAAGATTGGATTTAGCGTGAGCCATGACGCGGCGGCTGGAGTCCGAAGGGTGCGGAGCCGCGACAATCTCACTGCGCGCAGCACCGGTAATATCTATCGATCCCAGCCCGCGATGAATCGCCCGTCCGCTTTGGCCTTTTGATAGATGACGGACGATGAGCATCGCACAGTTGTATTTTTCGGCCATTTTGCTTAAGCCGTCCAGGATGGGGCGGGTTTCATTGGATCGATGAATATCCACGCCAGCGCCAAAGAAAGATTGCAAAGGGTCGATGACCACCAGTCGCGCTTGGGTTGTTTTGATAGCCGATTCGATATCGTCAGTGTCGGCAAGACTCACAGTTCCCTGTTTCTCTGTTTCTCCATCCTGAATGACCGTTCCTCGCATGACATACAATCGTGTGGCGTCGCCGTGCTGCGCATCAAATCTGGGCCGGAGCACGTGAGCCGGGGAATTCTCAAGTGTGAGATAGAGGACATTTTCAGGCGCAAGCTGAAGATTGCTTCCTGGTCGATTTCCCCGTGTCAGGCTTGCGGCAATGGCAAGCGCTATAAAAGTTTTGCCAACTCCGGGATCACCCGAAAGCACAGTCAGCATTCCTTGCGGAATGTACGGCTCCCAGAGCCATGAGACAAGCTGCGCTTGTACATCCGAGAGGCAGACCAGATCGGGGCGGCGCAATGGCTTGAACGCTTGCGCTCCCGGCTTGTAGCGTGTCATTCCACGGGCAATCTCTCGCACTTCGTTTGCCGGGAGCGGTGGCTTGCAGCGCGCTTCATTGTCTTTGAGCAAGGCGGCTTCAATTGCCTCTGGCGTCATGCCGCGCCGCCGCATGGACCCCGCAAGGCTGGCCAGCGCCGCATTGCGCCCACCCTCTGCGATGGTTTCGCCTTGCCCCCGTGATACCTCTAGTGCGGGCTTTACCTCTGCCAGCTTTGCCAGCATCCACGACGGCGCGTCGGCAAGCGGCGGGTCGGCAAGCGGCGGCTCTGGTGCCAGCCATTCATAGAGCAGCCCGCTCAGATGGAGCGATGGGGGAGCAACCACGTATCCGCCGTCGGCCCGGATGTCCAGCCCCTTGCCGAGAACGCCCGCGCTGTTACGAATCTCGGCTCCCCCCGGCGCGCGAAAGTAGTAGTGGAAGCCATTGCGCTTGCCGTCCGCGCCCGTCCGCCCGGTTTTCACGCATAGCGTTTTGGGTAGCGCGCCATGCTCCTCCGTGAGCGTCTGCAAAGCGGCCTTGCCGTCTTCGCCGTCCACGTCCAAGACAAGCAAGCCGCTCTCTTGTCCAGTGAGAATCCCAAGGTTCGCGTCTGGCCATTTCTTCCACCAGAGAGCAATTTGTTTTGGATCTATTGAGCCATCCTTGAGGCCGTGCTCCGTACGCGGATGCTTGCCGGGTGAACTGCAATTCTCCTTGCGGCAAGAACAGACGCCCTGCTTGGGAGTGTGAAGCGGAACCACCAGCCAGCCCCGCGCCGCATAGGCCAGCGCCGCCTTGAGGGTAGTCATGCGCGCCTGCCCCTCTCCGCGCGGCGCACTCACTTCGCCACCATCGCGCGTTTGTTGGCAATCCGCGCCGCTATCCATTCGTCAATATCGGACTCCAGCCAAGCCACGGCCCGCGCCCCAAGATCAAAGGGCGACGGGAATTCCCCGCGCGAAATCTTCAAGTAGATGGTGGAACGGCTGTAGGGAACAAGCCGCTGTACATCAGCGAGCCGTAAAAATCGCTGTGATTTTTCAGGCATACGTACCTTTCCCGTGCTTTTGCACGCTGTTGTTGGAATTGAGTTGGAATGGGAAAGCCCCGCGACAGCAGGGCTTCAAGTCGCAGAGATTTTGAGCCAGAGGAAAAACGCACAAAGATTGTTTATGGATTGCCCATCCCCAAGACATACAAGGAGAATTGGCACTACGGGGAGCCTCAGCCTATCGGCGCTCAGAGCCGGGTAAAAGCGCAAGCACACGAAAATTGATAGTCATTCAGGTGGGTTAAGTCTATCGGTAGTTGCCGCCGGGATACATATTGGCCATCAATTTCAATGCCTCTTCGTATGTCAACCCGAATTGCTCCGCCCACGCCAGCGACTCGCCCCATCGCGCCCGCTCCTTGCGTCGCTCCGTGGCTTCCGCCAGCGTAAGGTCACGGATACTCACGCCGTACTCCACCCATGCGCACGCGCACTCCGCTACGGCTCGAAGAGCCTGCTTGTGCTTAAGTGTGAAATGCCGGGTGACGTTCGTGACACGAGCGTTATTGGCAAAGAAGAGGTATCTAAGTTTTCTGTCCGCAAAAGGTACTGCTTCGGTTTCATTCATAAGTTTATTCAGGATTACCATCCCCAAGATACACCGAGGACTTTGGCACTTTCAGGTCAGCCGAGCCTATCGGCGCTCGGAGCCGGAACCACGTCACTTACTCGCCCCACCTCTTCGATACGTCCAAGGTGCCCATGGGCTATTCAGTGACCCTATACTTGTGCGCCGATAGGAAACGTAAGCGCATACCGCCGCGCTATCTCAGGTCTCTCAATGAAGCGATTCAAGACGCGACCCCGCATGTCTTTGGGTATTACTGCGATAATCAGTACGCACACCGTCCGTTGGCCTGTTGGCTCACAACGCCGGACCCACTCTTCACGGTTTATCCGGCCTCGCGGATGCGCGCCACTCTGCGCATACTCGGAAAATTGTCTAATCGCCTCAAATTCATATTAGCTCACCTGTGACTCTATAAGGCTTCATCGGAACGTGGAAAACTGGTCAGTTTTGTCGAGTTGAAGCGAATGCACCAAAGTAGGTAACAAGTGCAACGAGCGAAATTCGTATCACTCGTTTCTTTCGTATCGGCATAGAGAGAATTGTGGCTGGTTTGTGGCCTTGATAATTGGCGCACTGGCCGCGCCGCTGCCAAAGTTGCCCACGATCTTCTTGGATTCATTGACCCTGCCATTCACTCATGCCACGTTGGAACGGAATGGTATTACCTTGCCGCCGCGCTGGGTTTGCTCCAGGTAGTCCGCCCACTCCTGCATCATTTTGGCGCGCGGCTCCAGGTAGAGGGCATGATTATAGGCCGCACTGACCGCGTTGCGCGGCGCGTGGGCAAGTTGCAATTCGATATGCTCGTGCGCATAGCCCTTTTCATGCAGGATGGTGGACGCCAGCCCGCGAAAGCCGTGCCCGGTCATCTGGCCTTTGTAGCCCATGCGCTTCAATGCCCCAAGAATCGTATTGTTGCTCATGGGTTTTGAGTCGTCACGATCTCCGGGAAAGAGCCATTCACTTGCCCCGGTTAACGTGCGCAACATCTCAAGCACTTCAATGGCCTGTGTGGCCAGAGGAACGATATGCGGGTCTTTCATCTTCATGCGTTCCGCTGGAAGATTCCAGCGCGCAGCCTCCAAGTCAAATTCTGACCACTTGGCTCCGATCAATTCGCTGGTGCGGACAAAGGTCATGGCCATCAACTTCATGGCAAGCCGAGTCACTTGCTTTCCCTGATAGACCTCGATTGCCCTCAACAGCCCCGGCAAGTCCTTGGCATCAATCCGGGCGAGATTCGTTTTGCGGGTTGGCCTCAAAATGTCAGCGGGGCGGATTTCACTGGCCGGGTTGCGCTTCGCGTGTCCATGAGCAATGGCGAAGCGGAAAATCTGCCCTACGTTCTCCAGCGCGCGCTTGGCAAGGTCCGCCGCGCCGCGCTCCTCAATTGCCTTGACCATGGCCACCAGTTCCGGCGCTTCAATCTCTCCGATGGAGCGAGCGTCCAGCAAAGGGAAGATATTGGCCTCCATGCGCCGCCGGGTTGCGTCTACGTGCTGGCGGCTCTTGTCCACCTGCCAATGATCGAACCAGAGGCCCGCGATTGTCCTGAAGGAACTCTCGGCAGCAGCCTTCTCCGCCGTCTTTGCGGCCTTGCGTTCCGCCATCGGGTCAATTCCCCTGGCAAGCAGTTTGCGGGCCTCTCCGTGCCGTTCTCTGGCCAGCGCAAGAGGCACATCCGGGTACTTGCCGAAGGACATGAGCTTTTCTTTGCCGCAAAATTCGTATGCCCAGCGCCAGAGCTTTCCACCAGCGGGAGTAATCCAAAGATACAGTCCGCTCCCGTCACTCACCCGGTACGCCCTGTCTCCGGCTTTGGATTTGCGGATTTCTGTGTCTGTCAGCGCCATATTCCCCTCCAAAATGCCCACTCAGGGAAAGTACCCCCCTCAGAGAAATAAAATACCCCCGAAAGTACCCCCGCGAGAACATGGCTTTCATAGTACAGCTTTGGACGGTGCAAGACAAGAAATACTTTGTTTTCAGTGGATTGATTGGTAGGATTGGACTCTATTGGACGTTATGGAATAGGTTTTTGGTGGGCAGTGAGGGACTCGAACCCACGACATCCTGCTTGTAAGGCAGGCGCTCTAACCAGCTGAGCTAACCGCCCATGTG
>CAZYCV010000117.1:0-10177 GCA_964645305.1 uncultured Occallatibacter sp.
CTTGTCCGGTGGTGTGGCAGGGGAGGAGAGGTGACTCTCCCCCCTATGCCGATCAGGTTCTGTTCGTACGTTCACAAAACGGTTTCGGTTTCCCTCCAAGGCAAGCCATGAAAGACATTTTGTCTCTTATGGCTTGGCCGCGACGGTCTTCGGAATCACGAAGGCAATCCTGGGCGGATCAGCCAATCGGACCGTGGCCTGAATCTGGCTGACGCGATCGCCACGCTTGACCTGATTCTCCCCGAGTGTAAGTGCGCCATTGGCAATGGCCGCGTCGCCCGTCCAGAGATCAAAGCGCCCAAGATCTGACGGAAGCCCATTGCCCGCTGCCACGGTTCCGCGCTGCCACTCGAAGGCTAGCGCGCCTGTAGCCGAGGCGGCAAGGTCGTCTCCTGTAAAACCGGTGAGCGCAATCTCTCCATGACCGTTGAAGGCTCCTCCGGTGCTGCGCAGGCCGAGCAACTGGCCCACCTGAGGCGGACTCAGCTTGTCCAACTGGCCTTCCAGCTCGTACGACGGCTTATCCTTGGCCGTTGCTGCTGCGTGGTACATCCCGCTGGCGTGGACACGCCCACCCAACAGGCCTGCATCCAATGCAGTAATCTCCGCGCCGTTGGCAAAGGTGGCAACCTTGGCCTCCACGGCACGCAGCGTAACCGGCCCCAGCAGCAGTGATTCAGCCCTGACCGTGCCATTCATCCGCGGCCATGCGGGAGCCGTTGTGGGGCGGAGGCGATCGATCAGCGTGGAGAGCAGCGTGCCCTTTTCGCGCGCGCCCAGGAATGCGGTTTGCACCGTTGCTGCATTCAAAGCGCCGAACTGCACCTGAAAGCTGGGCAGACAGGCATTCGAGGAATCGCAAGCCACCGGAATCGATAGGCTTGCCGTGCCCTTCACGGGACCGTAGGAAAAAACGA
The DNA here is from genome assembly GCA_964645305.1 of uncultured Occallatibacter sp. GTDB lineage: Bacteria > Acidobacteriota > Terriglobia > Terriglobales > Acidobacteriaceae > Telmatobacter. Next base: position 918 of record CAZYCV010000117.1, read on the forward strand.
CCGGATCCCAGCGAATCTCGCGGGTGGTCAACTGAAGCGTGGCTTGCGAGATCAGGATGGAGTTGGCCAGGAACTCCGCCTTCCAATTGGCATTATGAAAAACCAGGCTCCCACTCAATGTGTCGGTTGAAGCGGGAGCGGTCTTGCTCTCGGAAGGAAGCTTTGGAAGTTGCGCCTGAATCGCCGGCTGGAGCTGCATCCAAGGGCCTTGAGCGGTCAAGTCCACCGTGACCGGTTCGCCCGCCAGAGAGTCCAAAGAAAGAATGTTGGCCAAGCCAGCCGCGCGCGCCAGCTCCCTGCCCCGGCTGATTGAAGCCTGCCCATGCACCGTGAACTGGTAGCCGGAGAGCGCAAGGCGGGTGGAAATCGCCAGTGGCAAAGCGCCTCCGGCGGCAATGGCGGTGGAGGCCGTGAGCGCCTGCGGTTGCTCAAGAGGAGTGGAAACAGGGGTCAGAACAAGCTCCGGAATGACAACCGGTTGACTGAGGCCGCTTCCTCTGATTTCGAGGCCGGTCACAGTCAAGCTGCCCGTAAGCGGCCCCACAACCGGATGGTCTTTTGCCGTGCGAGCTTTGGCCGCGTTCAATGGTTTCTGCTGCGCGGGACTCTCAGGCGCGGGAGGAGCAAAGCTGAGTTTGCCGCTAGCCATTCCCGACACATCCAAACCGGAAGCAAAGCCGCTGCGCACCGAGCGCAAAGCATCCAGCGCGGCCCCCACCGGAAGCCGCTCCAACTGGACGGAGATGCTGGGCAAGGCACCCTGGCCAGGGAGATTCCCATCGAGCCGAATGTGCCCTGAGCCCAGCGGGGAGTCGCAAACCAGGTTGTCAATGGCGCGGGTAGTGAAGTGAGCAACGAGGGAACAGTTAGCGTCAAAATCCATTGGAGCGGCCGGGGCAAACTCGGCGCGATGAACCCCCGTAGCGCGCAGTCGAGCCTTGACCTGAGCCGCATCGGCCGTGCCCTCGATGTGAAGTTCACCCTTCATGTCGCCTCGCCAACCGGCATCAGAGCCGAGCAGCAGGCGCGTGAGCTGTCCCAGTTGGGCCTCGCGCCAATCCAGATCGACAAGCAAGGGCATCTGCCGCAACTCGGGGGCCTGATGCAGATTCGCTGTCAAGCGCACCAACCCGGTATCGGCCTGCCCAATGCTCAAATCGGTTCGCGCGGGCTGGCCACGCAATTGGATGCGCCAATCGCCAGGATTTTGCTCTTCCAAGGAGAATTTGGCGTCAACCAAAGAAAACGGCAGCTTTTCCGCACCGACTTTAATATTGACACGAGAGTTGGTTGCCTCCAGATACGGCAACTTGACGGGCTTATTCAACTTGGTATCCGCGCCACTTCCGGGCGCAAATTGAGCGTGCGCAGTTGCTGTGCGCAGCAAAGAGTCCAGGTTCCAGCGGCCTACAGGTGTGCGCACCAGATTCAGACTGGCCTCATCCACGCTGATCGAGTCCAGTTCGATCTGCCCGCGCCAGAGCGAAAGCAGACGAATCGAAGCATAGACCGAATTGGCATGAAGAACTGGCTCTGTGCCGTAAGTTGGATCTTCCTCGACGACAAGGTCGTTGAGAACAAATCCCGGCCGTGGCAACAGGCGCACCTCAACCGAGGAGACGCGGACTGGGCGGCCCAAAGAGGCGGAGATCAGTTGTGTGATGCGAGCCTTGTAGCGGCTCACACTCACAAACGGAGGGATTATCAGGATAGCCAGTAGAACGGCCAGCGCAGTCAGAGCCTGCCATATCCGTTTACGTTTTGATTGCCGTGGTTTCTCTTCTTCAGTCATGGTCGTTTCAGTGGTCAGTGCTCAGTGTACAGTGGTCAGTTTACACTTGTGCCTCTTGTAAAAGATGTCCTCAGTTCGCTGATAAGCGTCAGGGCACGACTTTACAGGCTGCGGAAAAACTCAACAGAAGGCCCAGAAGCGTCAGGGCATGACTTTAGTCGTGCCGATAAGACCCATAGAATCAATGGGGCTTTAGCCCCTGCGGGATGTTTTCCGTGGATTTCACTCACACTTAGACCCTTTTTTCGCAGCCTGTTTAGTCGTGCCGCAAAGGCCTATACCGTTTCCGGCTTTAGCCGCTACGGAATTGCAAACAACTGAAAAATATTCACAGGGGCTAAAGCCCAACTACTTCTTGCTGAACTTGCGGCACGACTGAAGTCGTGCCCTGACGCTTCTTGCCCTCTCCATGGGATTTTGCAAGCAATCACTTGTCCGTGCATTTTCTGATCACTGACCACCGATCACTGTCCACCATCATTTCACCCGATGGAAGGTTCGGCTCCAACGCGTATCCGGGAAAAAATGCAGCGCCACATGGCCCAACCAGGCGATGGCATTGCTTTGGCTGATCTCATCTTCGGTTGCCTCGAACGACCAGTAGTTGAACAGCGGCCGACCCACGATATTCTCGCGCGGTACAAAGCCCCAGTAACGCGAGTCCAGACTGTTGTGCCGGTGATCGCCCATCATGAAGTAATGACCGGGCGGGACCACCAGCTCTCCGTTGACCACATCTTTGGGAAATTCCACCATCGACCAGGATTCGGGAACCTGTGGACTGGGCGGAGGCGGCGAAGCTGGAAAATTATCCAGGAACTCCCTGTCGCCATTGTCGAGGTTAGGCGAGTTGTCCGCATCCTGAGGCAGATTCTGGGCCACGCCGTTAATCACAACCACGCCGTTGCTCAGATGAATATGGTCGCCGGGAACGCCAATCAGCCGCTTCACCAGCGTCAGGTACTCTAGCGTTCCGTCGGCATTCAGATCCTGCACGGGCTTTTTGAAGACAATAATGTCGCCGCGCCTGGGTTCGCGTTGATGCACCAGCGGCATCCACTTCGTGGGCGGGGCCAAGGTAATGCGATCCACCAGCAGATGGTCGCCCACCAGCAGTGTCTTCTCCATCGATCCTGAGGGAATCACATAGTTCTGCCCCAGAAAAGTAAGGATGAACAGGCCAACCACCAGCACGGAAAGGATGCTGGCCACGGCCTCGGCGGGCGTCTCTTCGACTCGCTCTTCAGCGGGCTGGGCGGCGGGTTGCGCTTCGGCGATTGCTTTCTTCTTCGTCATAGTTTGCTCGTTTGCAGTGGGTAGTAGACAGTCTACAGTTGACAGTTTAGCTGGAAAGAACACTAGAGAGATTCCAGTAAAGCAAAAAGCATTTTCCCTATGTCGACTGCCAACTAATGGACTACCTGAAAGATTCTGTTCCAGCGGGCAAAGCTCTGAAGCTGGACTGCGAATTCCCTGCCGTGTCCGAGTTTATCATTTGCGGCTTGCAGGGCGGTGGGTTGCACATCGGTGGTTGAGGGACGTGTGAGCGAAAAGTAAATCACCAGGGGCCGCGCGATAATCTGCTGCCGCGCGACAAAACCCCAGTAGCGGGAGTCCTTGCTGTAGTTGCGATTGTCGCCCAGCACAAAGTACTCGCCCTGCGGCACCACCAGCTCTCCATTGTGGATCAGGCTCTGCATCCGCTTCCACCAGGCCGGCTCAACGTTGGGATCTGTATAAACCGTGGCGGGAAACTCATCGCGATAGGGATTGCGAACAGCCGTCTCAAAGACCGCAAAAGGCTCATTGACAGCCACTCCGTTCACCGTGACCCGGCCTCCGGTGATGCGCAACCGGTCGCCGGCGATGCCGATAACCCGTTTGACATAAAGGTGTGAGAGGCTGTCTGGCGGATGAAAGATGATGATGTCGCCCCGCTCCACCTCACGAAACGGCAGGAAGCTGCGGGCGATGCTGCCTGAAGGCGCATAGACCTGCTTGTTGACCAGTAGAAAATCGCCCACCAGCAAAGTATGCTCCATGCTTTCGGACGGAATCAGATAAGGCTGAAGCAAAAACGTCTTCAGAAAGAAGGCCACCACGATCAGCAGAAGCAAACGGGCCAATGCATCAGGAACAGCAGGCAGATAGCGCCGTATCTGCTTGATCGGAATCGGCAGCGGGCCGGAAGCTGGTTGAGGATTGTTCAATGCGCCGCCTCTTCCTCCTCGTCTGAAAGCATTTCGCCGGATGCAATCTCCGCGGCAGAAAACGCCGTTACACTCGCCTTTGCCTCGGCAGCCTTCAGACGCTCCAGCGCGCGCCGTGCCGCGTCCTGCTCCGCATTCTTTTTGGCGCTGCCCATGCCTCGCGCCAAACTCTTTCCCGGTCCGCCCTCGGAGGATTTGAGCCGCACCTCAACCAGAAAACGCTTGTGGTGATCGGGTCCGCTTTCACTCTTCAAACGATAGACCGGCGCACCCGCGCCCACCGCCTGCAAATACTCTTGTAGAGCGGATTTGAAGTTGCCCAGCGCGGCTCCGGCGCGCAGTTCCTCAGCCAGATGCTCTACCGCCTCGCCGATTACCCAACGGCGCACAAAGGCGCGCACCGGTTCCAGGCCGCCATCCAGCAGAAGCGCTCCCAGCACGGCCTCCATGGAATTCGAAAGCACTGTGCTCTTGCGCCGCAGCCCGCCTTTCTCTTCGCCTCGGCTGAGCAGCAGATGCTTGCCCAAACCGATGGCCACGCCCACCTCCGCCATATGCTGGCGGCTGACCAGTTGGGCGCGAACGCGCGTCAGTTCACCCTCCTGCCACTCCGGGTGGGCCAAATATAAAGCCTCGGCCACCACCAGTCCCAGCACGGCGTCGCCCAAAAACTCCAGGCGTTCATTGTCGCCGATGCTAGCGGCCTCCGCCTGAAGACCCTCCAGAAGTTGGTCGCTGGCCGCCCGCTCGTTAGCCAGAGACCGATGAGTCAAAGCGTGCACCAGCAACTCCGGTCTTGTAAACCGGTGACCCAGCGCAACTTCCAATTCACCAAGAACGGCTTCCACAGGCGCCTCGATCCCGTGCGTTAATTGACTTTCTTCGAATACGTTTTGTAGCGCCGGTCTCCAGACCGGCTGTCGCGTGGACCTCCCGGTCCACGCCGAGCAATACACTCATAAGAAAAACGTCTCAAATCACAAAAGTGCAGGACTGAATTGCTCTTCAATCAATTATCGAACCTTTCTTCCGCCGGATGCAGTTAATTGGTCTTGGTTGTCCCATTTGGCGAAGCAGGCTTTTCCGTCTCCGGCTTGGCTACGTCGGAAGAGTCATCCGCCCCCACATCGCAACTGTGGCCGCGGACATTAAAAGCCGCTTTCACTCCGCGCTCAGCCGCCAGGCGTGTATCCTGCTGCCCGTCGCGCGTCTTCAGCGCGGTCTGGTACTCCGTAATGGCCTGATCGCGCTTGCAATCCAGATCGAGCATCCGTCCCAGGTAGATATGCGACCAGGAGATCTGGCGTGCATCCTTGCTGCTCGCCAAGGTCTTCTGGAATCCCTCGACCGCCTCATCTGGATGGCCGCTCAAAAGAGCCGTCCGGGCCAGAATGAACTCGGCGCGAGAGCTCGCCGTCGCCAAATCCGGCGCGTCGGAATGTGAGCCAAGCGCTTGGCGGGCCATGGTGCTGGCCGTAACCAAATCTCCGGCAGCCAGCTTGGCTTCCGCCAAATCCAGGCCCTCCAGCTTGCGCGGCTTGCTGCGCCGCAGCACGTCGCCATCCGCCTCTTTGTCGAACTCAATATCGCGCGCGAAGTGCACCTCGTGATCCACGTCCATGCTGTAGACCATTTCGCCGATACTGTCCTTCAAGCTGACGGCATCTTTCTCGAACTCGACCAGTTGCTTGTAAAAGTATTGGCTCAGCACAAAACCCTGTGTCAGATCATGGCGCACAGTAGCCTGACGAACTTCCTCCATCTTCTGCTCCACGGCCAGGCGTTCCTTTTCGTAGCGAAGTTCTTCGGAGCGAGTGAGGTTGGGCGGAATCTTGTACTTCGGAATCCCTGTATCCATGGTGCGCGCCTCAATCGCCTTGATAAGGCACTCGATGGAAAGCGGCAGAGAGTCAGAGCGCAGGCGGAACTCCAGAGGCGCATCCCGCACCTCTTTCAGAATGGGCTGCATTCGGTCGACCGCCGAGGCGCGCGCAAACAGCAGCGGTTCAATCACGTAATGCAGATAGATGTGGCGCACGTCGCTCAAGCGGATATTGCCGTCGGCCGGCGAAACCACCACCACATAATCCAGGCCATAGACCCGGGCGTTGATCGCCTTGGGCGAGAGCATCGGCTCAACCACCACAATGAAGCGCCGCCCGTCATAGGTCGAGGCCGGCATCTTCAGATAGAGATTCGTATTGACGATCATCTCTGAGATCGGATCGTGCAGTTGGTCGGCAATCCCATCGTATGCGCGATGCGTCGCCAGCCAGATGCCATGCAGGTCCACGGCGGCCACGAAATCACGCAACCGAGGAAGAATCTCGATCACCTGCGTCGAGTCGGGCGGCATCAGCGTCAGGTCCGTCGCGCTTTCCAACTCCGGCGGTGGCGTCAGATAAAGCGCCAGCGAGATGTACTGCGAAATGTCCAACTCCGAGCCGGTCATGCGGTGCTGCGCAATGTAGAGGCACAGTTTGTCCCGCTTGTTGCGCGCATCCTCGCTCTGGGCGAGCGCTTGATTGATCTCCTCGCGCACCCGTTTGCGGATCGGAGCGCTCTCTTCCAGGCCTTCGTCATATCCGCAGGCATTCAAGGAGGCAGCCATCAGAAAGACCGGCTCGGCGCTGATCAGCGAGATGGTGGGACCAGCCGGATCCAGCGTGGACGGTGCCTTTTCCTGGGTGTACATGGGCCCGGAAGAAGACGAACTCTGCCCCCCAGCCGGCGATTTACCAGCGCCGCCCGGCGCTGGAGCTTGGGCGAAGGTTGTGCCAGAGATTGCCAGCAGGAAGCAGGCCGCCGCCGAAAAAACTACGAATGATCGGTTTTTATAAGATTTCATAAGGAACCCTGATTACCATACTAGACGCAAAGGCGGCAGTAAACGATAGCGGCAAGGCGATCCGCCACGGGCCATGCTTCCCCTGGCTCCGACCTCGGCTCTACAATCATAATGGATCTGCAATTTGCGGAGACCACATTGCTAGAGGATGGAGATTCTATGCCGGATGCATCGTGTGATATTGGCCTGATCGGACTCGCTGTCATGGGACAGAACCTTGTTCTCAACATGAATGACCACGGCTTCAAGGTTGCCGTCTTCAACCGCACCGTCTCCAAAGTGGACGATTTTATCGCCAACGAAGCCAAGGGCACGCAGGTGGTGGGCGCTCATTCCGTGGAAGAGTTGGCGGCCTTGCTCAAGCGGCCGCGGCGCATCATGCTGATGGTCAAGGCCGGCTCCTCCGTTGACCAGACCATCGAGCATCTGCTGCCCGTTCTGGAGCCCGGCGACATCATCATCGACGGCGGTAATTCGCTCTTCACCGACTCCAATCGCCGCACCAAGGATCTGGCCGCCAAGGGCATACTCTTCATCGGCACCGGCGTCAGCGGAGGCGAAGAGGGCGCGCGCCGCGGTCCATCCATCATGCCCGGAGGCAATCCCGCCGCGTGGCCGCACGTCAAAGAGATCTTCCAAGCCATCTCGGCCAAGGTCGAAGACGGAACTCCCTGCTGCGATTGGGTGGGCGAGAACGGCGCCGGGCACTACGTAAAGATGGTGCATAACGGCATTGAATACGGCGATATGCAACTGATCTGCGAGGCCTACGACCTGCTCCAGCGCGGCATGGGACTGACCGCCGATGAACTGCACGACGTCTTTGAAGAGTGGAACAAGGGCGAACTGGACAGTTATCTGATCGAGATCTCGCGCGACATCTTCGCCACCAAAGATGAGGACGGCCAGCCGCTCGTCGACAAGATTCTGGACACCGCCGGCCAAAAAGGCACCGGCAAGTGGACCGTCATCAGCTCGCTCGATCTGGGCCAGCCGGTCACGCTGATCGGCGAATCGGTCTTTGCGCGCTGCCTTTCGGCGCTGAAGAACGAGCGCGTGGAAGCCTCCAGGATTCTGGTTGGGCCGGCCAGCAAGGCCGACACAGGCGACCGCGCAGCCTTCATCGAACAGGTGCGATGCGCGCTCTACTGCTCCAAAATCATCAGCTACGCGCAGGGGTATATGCTGCTCAGCGCTGCGGCCAAAGAGAATGGCTGGAATTTGAATATGGGCGGTATTGCCCTGATGTGGCGCGGCGGATGCATCATTCGCTCGCGCTTCCTGGGCAAGATCAAAGAAGCCTTCGACAAGAATCCGGCGCTCGAAAACCTGCTGCTCGACAGCTTCTTCTTCAGCGCGCTGAACCAGTACCAGGCCCAGTGGCGCAAGGCGCTGGTGCACGCCGTCGAAGCGGGCATCCCCACGCCCGCCTTCTCCACCGCGCTCGCCTTCTTTGACGGCTACCGCACCGGACGCCTGCCCGCCAACTTGCTGCAAGCGCAGCGCGATTACTTTGGCGCGCACACCTATGAGCGCATCGACAAGCCACGCGGTGAGTTCTTCCACACTAACTGGACCGGGCGCGGAGGGACAACCGCATCATCGACGTATACCGTCTGATCCACTCTGTACTCAACTCCACTTGTAGCGCCGTCCTCCCGGACGGCTGTAGCGTGGACCTCCGGGTCCACGCTTTTTTCTGAGATCCACACATGAAGAGTTATTGTTTTTGTTAAACATAAGGCTCAAAGTTTATATTGTGCTAGATATTGGAATTTTCTCAACATCGCGTTCAGGTTAAATAAGGAGCTATCATGCCAGTTTCTCCGTCTGCTTTCAGAGGCCTTCGTGCTGCGTTGCCTGGTCCGCTGACAGTTCTGATTCTATCCATTTCCATTCTTCTTACTGGTTGCGGCGGTAGCGGATCATCAGCCCCGCCTCCCGCCACCTACACGGTTGGCGGCACGCTGACGGGTTTAGCCTCCGGGAATCGCATTGTCCTTACCGACAATGGAAGTGACAAAATTACTCTCATCGCCAACGGAGCGTTTACCTTTCCTACTTCGTTGGAGAATGGGGCAACTTATACCCTGACACTCGCCACAACCACCCCGACAGCGCAGCCATGCACATCGACGTTTGGGTCGGGAACCGTCAATGCTGCGGATGTAACGACTTTGAATGTCTTCTGCGGTCTGCCCGGAGGCCATGACACATTTACGGCAACCGGATCAATGGCATCGGCGCGTGATTTGCATACCGCAACACTGCTTGCCAATGGCGATGTGCTGGTCGCTGGCGGAGGCGACTATCTCGCCAGCGCTGAACTCTATAATCCGACTACTGAATCCTGGACTAGAGCGTATTTAAATTAAGTGTATACATATTATGCTACAATAATCCTGCCGAT
>CAZYCV010000118.1:0-10177 GCA_964645305.1 uncultured Occallatibacter sp.
AATGCCTTAACCTTCATCCTCCCAGGACAAGCGCATTGATAGGACAGAAGGCGGGGGAATGACGATGGCTGCGATGTCGCACGACGTTAACCTTTACTGTGTTATGGCAAAGGATTTTGCCGGACCGAGAAGAGGTCAACCTTCACGGGTGCAGTATCTGCCAGACTCCTGATGTGAATGAGGTAGTTAACTTTGCATTTATGCAGCCCGGTGAAAATGGGAAGTATATCCTCATGTTCCTATACAAGAAGGATAAACCAATGAGAACTAAAGATATCTTTGAAGTTCTCCGGGACCAGCATGTGCAAGGGTTCGAGACGTTATTCTCTTAAGTTGAGTGAGAGAAAAAACGCGGCGTCCAGAGCAGGCAGCTAATGAAACTCGACAAGACCATCTTGTCGAAACTGGAACAAAACAAACTGATCATCCGGGAGAAAGCAGAAGGAATGTTTTTGTTTTCCTAACTTAGTCCGGGAAATATATGGCGTGCCTGATAGGGTGGCTGGGATGACCAAATATTATCCTCTTTCACTGAACATTAACAACACAGCTAGTGATTTTTCCATTAATTTAAACAGTCACAATTAATATCAATCCTGGCAAAAACAACTAGACAATGCCTTCAAAGTTTCTTGTTCTCGATATGTTCTCCGGAGGCGGGGGACTAACTGAAGGATTTGTTCGGCATTCTTTTGATTTCCTAGGCCACATCGAGATGGATAAAAATGCTGCCGATACACTGGAAACTCGGATATTGTATCACAATCTCAAAGATGCCGGAAAAACGGCTCTTTATAATCAATATTATCGGGGAGAAATTGACCGTGAGCAATTTATTCAAATGTCAGAAGAGGAGGGGTTCGAATCCCCACGGGTCATAAATAGAATGTTATCAGATTCTGCAAATAATTCCATTATTGCAGATCTTAAATCGACACTGAAAAACTGTTATCACCGATCTGATGTTGATGTCATTATCGGGGGGCCTCCCTGTCAATCCTATTCTCTTGCTGGTCGGGGAAAAAACGGGAAGAAATCAGAGAATGATCCAAGAAATTACCTTTACCGGCATTATCATCAGTTTTTAAAGGAGTTTCAGCCACGGCTTTTCATTTTTGAAAATGTTCCCGGCCTCATCAGCGCGAAAAAAGGAACTATTTTCAATGATGTAATAAATGGATGTTCCCGACTCGGATATCATCTGGATAAAACTGCTCATGTTCTCAATGCATCAAATTTTGAAGTGATGCAGGACAGACAGCGAATAATTTTCATTGGCTGGAGGAAAGAGGATGATTTCAGTTATCCGGAATTTCCATGTAAAAGACATACCGGTACAGTGAAAGATCTTCTCATTGATCTGCCCCGACTCCAAGCCGGTGAGGGCAATGATGGTATACAATCTTACAGAACAGGCCGCCAATCAAAATATCTAATCGATAAAGAAATGAGAACTGAAATCGGTAAAGTCCGCCATCATCAGGCAAGGTGGCATAACGAGAGAGATCGGGAAATTTATCGCATCGTAATAAAAAAATGGGATAAATCCGGTCAAAGATTAAATTATAATGATCTTCCGGAAGAACTCAAAACCCATCGAAACCGTGGTGCATTTCTTGATCGATATAAGGTGGTAGACAAAAATTCTGTTTCTCATGCTATTCTTGCTCATCTAGCGAAAGATGGTCATTATTTTATTCATCCCGATATAACCCAAGCACGATCACTAACGGTAAGGGAAGCGGCACGAATCCAGTCTTTCCCTGATGATTATCTCTTTGAAGGACCACGATCTGCAAAATATGTTCAGATAGGGAATGCTGTTCCACCATTGATGGCAGAGGGGATTGCCCAAAAAATATATAAAATGCTAAACTCATCCGAATAATTAAAACACAATAGATAATACAGATCATACTATAATTATCAATATACAAAAAATCTCTCTCGATAGTGATGATCTGAATGGATACAACCCTTTCCGATTTTTATGATATTGTATCCCCTGACGCCGGTGCGATGATTGAAACACTTCGGGCATATGGGTATCATCTTGAGACTTCCGTTGCAGATGTAATTGATAACAGCATTTATGCCGAGGCACAGAATATCTGGATTGATTGTACATGGGATGGGGAGAATTCCACGATTTCTATCAGAGATGATGGTCATGGAATGACCGAAAATGCTCTGAAAAATGCGATGCGACCCGGGAGCAAAAATCCCCTCCAAGAAAGAGATGCCAAAGACCTCGGGAGATTTGGTCTTGGATTGAAAACAGCATCGTTTTCACAATGTCGGAAACTTACTGTGGGATCAAAATCCGAAGGGAATGAAACGGTTATCCGTTTCTGGGATCTGGATTACGTAAATTTATGTGGGGAGTGGCGTCTCGTTAAACCTAATAAAGAAAATATTCCCCCGGTTTTTTCTGTTCTTGATGATATGAAATGTGGAACAATTGTCCTATGGGAAAAGATGGACAGAATAACGAAAGGGACAGATTCTACGAATAAAAAACACAAGGATCATTTTTTAGCGCAGCTTGACATCATGAAAAAGCACCTCGAAATGGTTTTTCATCGATTTCTTGTCAAACCCCGTAGTTTGAAAATCATTCTTAACGGCAGGGAAATAAAGCCTTGGGATCCGTTTCTGACGAATCACCCGTCAACGCAACATCTGCCCCATGAGAATATTCTCTATAATAGTAAAAAAATCACTATCCAACCCTTTGTTTTACCTCATCGTTCAAAACTTGATGACGAGACTTATGAACTAGCCGGGGGTCCCGGGGGATGGAACGAACGTCAGGGTTTCTATATTTATCGCAATGAACGTCTGATCGTTCCGGGGGACTGGCTGGGTTTGGAATCCATGAAGGGACAGCCAATCAGAAAAGAACAATTTACCAAATTAGCCCGTATAATGGTTGATATTCCCAATTCGCTTGATGGCGACTGGAAAATTGATGTCAAGAAGTCCGTTGCCAGACCTCCGAATCTTATCAGGGATGATTTTCAGCGCATCTCCCGTCTTACGATTGATAAAGCGATATCTGTGTTCCGTTTTCGAGGAAAAGTTGCAGAACGAACCAGTGAATCTTCTATCACATTCCCTTGGTCTACATTAGTCCTACATGGAAACTATCATTATTCCATTAACCGGGATCATCCATTAGTTTCTGATATCCTCCAAAATTCCGGAGTGTCAAGAAAAAAAATCCAGGCAATGCTTCGGATTATCGAGGAAACAGTCCCGGTCCCTCTGATAATCATGAATGGCTCGAATAATCCGGATAAAATCCAGCGACCATTTGAAGGTGCTCCCTCTGATGAATTGAAAAGTGTTTTGGAAGAGATCTGGAGTTCGATGATTAACACGGGGATATCCCCGGAAAATGCAAAATTGCGGCTGATTCATATGGAACCGTTTTCCGATTATCCCAAATATGTGACAGAATTCATGCAGTTTAAAGAAAGTGAGGCCACTTAATGTCTTCAATTGATCAAGCAAGACAGCACGTTCTCATAATGCTCAAGAGTGAGCAAACACCGACAGTAGAGATTATCCGGCAAAAATGTGAACGTGTCCTTTCAATGATCAAGGAGGAAAAAAATTTTGAGCCGTTTGATATCGAATATCTGATCCGGGACATTGAATCCCGCTGTGAAATTTGGAAAGGCCGGGCAACGATTCTTGAAGATAATCAGAAAACCCATATTGCTTGGCTCCCTGACAGAAAAAGTCAGATAAAATGGAAATTCTGGAATAGATACCAGCGCTATCTGATGGAAGAAAAGGGGATTCATGAATCATCAATTATCCGTATCGATGAACTCACTGACAAGGTTCTTGAACTCCTCGAGTATCCACTCCGTGAAGGTGAATGGGATCGTAGGGGGATGGTAGTCGGGCAGGTTCAGTCCGGAAAAACTTCCAACTACACGGGTCTGATTTGCAAAGCTGCGGATGCAGGATATAAACTTGTTATTGTCCTTGCAGGGATGCATAAAAGCCTCAGAAGCCAAACCCAGCTTCGTCTTGACGAAGGTTTTTTGGGATTTGATACAAGACGTGGGAGAAAATTCGATACGGAAAATCTGCGAACAGGGGTCGGAAAACTGCCCGGCGAGGAATTATTTGCAGTCAGTTCTCTCACCAGTAGTGAAGATAATGGAGATTTTAATAAAAGAGTGGCTCAACAAGTCGGAGTATTGCCGGGGGGTACTGATCCAGTAATCCTTGTTGTAAAAAAACAGAAATCGGTTTTAGCAAATCTTATCAAATGGGCGATTAGTGTCAAAGGTCAGAGAGATCCGAACACAGATAAAATTGTTGTCCGGAATATCCCTTTGCTTGTTATTGATGATGAAGCAGATAATGCGTCAGTGAATACGAATCCTATCCCACGTGATGAAAACGATCGTCCTCTCCCCGATTATGATGTCAGCGCAATCAACGGAAAAATCCGTGAGCTATTGCATCATTTCGAAAAAAGTGCTTATGTTGGATATACGGCAACGCCGTTCGCAAATATTTTTATTTATCCTGATGGAGAGACAACAACGCATGGTGAGGATCTTTTCCCAAGAGATTTTATAATCAACCTTCCTCCTCCTCCTAATTATGTGGGGCCTTCACAAATTTTTGGCTTTACACAGGACGATGACCCGGATTCCGAAAAAGAAGCGGGGTTACCCATTATCCGTATTATCCGAGATTATGAGACATTAATACCGGATAAACACACAAAATTTTTCAATCCAGAAGAATTACCAGAATCTCTAAAGAGAGCGATTAATGCGTTCATTATTTCATGTGCTGCTAGAAAATCTCGTGGCGAGACAAGATGTCATAACTCTATGCTTGTGCATGTTACACGATACATATCCGTACAGGACAAACTTGCAGCTCTCATTAGTGTTGAACTTACAGCCCAAAGACGCCGGTTAGAATATGAGAACCCGGACTCAGAAACAAGCATTTACCGGGAGATGGAAAACCTCTGGCGGGAAGACTATGTACCAACAACAGCGGATATCACCCGGCGCATAGATGATCCACTTCTCACGAATGTTGACTGGGCTTCAGTAAAATCAAATCTTTATGCAGCTGCTGCAAAAATCCGAATAAAAATAATTAACGGAACGGCTAAAGATGCCCTTGATTACAAGGATAATCCGGACGGTATCAGTATCATTGCAATCGGGGGAGATAAATTATCCCGCGGTCTCACACTCGAAGGGCTCACAGTTAGTTACTATCTCCGTGCTTCACGAATGTACGATACCTTGATGCAGATGGGACGATGGTTCGGATTCAGGCCGGGATATATTGATTTATGCCGGCTCTATACCTCACATGAACTTGTTGAATGGTATTCATTTATCAACATGGCCTCGGAAGACTTACGAAATGAATTCGATTATATGGCATCCCTGAAAGCGACCCCCGCGGATTATGGGCTCCGAGTGAGAACTCATCCGGAAGGTCTGAAAATCACTGCGGTGAACAAAATGAGATCCGGTACTGAAATGCAGTGTACATTTTCGAATTCAAAACCCCAGACCACATCTTTCAGCAAAGACCCAATGACTCTGGAGAATAATCTGAACTGCATCGAAAATATTGTTAAAAAAATGGGAACCACTTCAACAATGAAGGGTGATACGCCAATCTGGAGTGGTATAAATTCAGAAATTATTTTTCAGATTCTTGACGAGTATCAGTTTTTTTCGAAAACAATACGGCCGGATTTAATACGCCAGTATATTCAGAAGCAAAATGAAGTTGGAGAACTGAAATCTTGGACTATTGCACTGATTAGCCGACAAAAAGCTGCAAATGTATACAACTTCAATTGTCACACTATAGGTCTGACCGAAAGAGATGAAAATTATATACTGCAAAAGGCGCAAATCATCAGCCCACGGCATGAATCTATTGATTTAACAAACGAGGAATACAAACTCGCCTTGGAGTTGATGAAAAATGATCCAGATAGAACCGATAAAGAATTTAATGAAAAAACAATTCCAAGCGGACCTTATATTCGAGCGGCACGGCCCCCGACAAGAGGTCTTCTGCTAATTTATCCATTGGATCCAAAACCGCTGAAAGTTGATGTAAAAATTCCTGTAATAGGTCTTGCATTCAGTTTCCCGGATAGCAAAAAAGCAGTCAAAATCACATATAAAGTAAATAACATTTATTGGGAGCAGGAATTTGACAGCTGAAAAATTTGATCCAATCTGGAAAATTCTGGAAGAGTCATCCGCGAACGAAGATGAAAATGGGATAATTATCCGAAGAATATCACCCGATATATCTCATGACATTTTTCTTGGTTATGAAAAACCTGCAAACCGTAGAATGCTCCTCATTCGGGTTGAAAAACATAATTACGCTGAATTCCGGTCGTTACCTCAATTACGGGGTTTTGATATTTCCCCCGTGAATTTTCACGATGACAATCCAGGATCATTAATTGTTGGTTTTATTCTGAATGATCCGACCTTTACCGATATTTTTTCAACGCTTTGTGAAGATATTTATCAAACAGCAAATTCGGAAAAGAATCAGAAGCAAATGGTCCGAGGAATAATAGAACGTCTGTTGATGTGGCATCATTTTCTTGATGTTTTCGGATCGCAGGGTTTAAGCCCCGAATATCAGCGGGGTCTGTACGGGGAAATGAGGTTTTTACGGGACATTCTTTTTCCGAGAATTGGAATTGAAAAAGCCATTCGTGCATGGAAAGGTCCTTCAAAAGGAAATCAGGATTTCCTGATATCCGGCATAGGTGTTGAAGTGAAAACAAATATTGCCAAACAACACCAGAAAATTCCCATTGCCAGTGAACAGCAACTGGATGATACAGGATTAAATGTACTCTATATCTATCATCTTTCTCTTCATGAAGTAAATGAAACCGGGGAAACACTTCCTGCAATTATTGATCAAATCCGAAATCAGATTGCTTTACAAAAAGGTCCGGTTCACGAATTTGAGATGCAATTGTTTAAAGCCGGATATATCGACAAACAGAGGATAAAATATGATTCCCGTGGTTATGTTGACAGGGATATCCATATTTTTCTGGTTAAAAATGAGTTTCCCCGGATTATTGAAAATGATTTGAGAAATGGAGTGGGAGATGTGCATTATACCATTGATTTGTCTTCGTGTATTCCATTTAGAGTGAGCGAGGCAGATTTTTTGTCAGGTTTAGGGAGGGATCTGTGTGACCAACGAGAGTGATTTTGAACAATTTGCCGAGAATTTTCAGCGGGATGTTATTGATGCAGCCCAAGATCCCGAATCAGAAGCATTCATGGAAGAGCAGTTCACAGAAAAGTTTCTTGATTATCTTACAGATATTGCAGTGATTGAAGATTATATTCTGTGCCGCCTAGAAGGAAAAGGCTTCAAAATTAATGCGTATAACAGTAACCTTAATACTCAAAACAATGGTGACAAAGAGGGGATTTTTTTTGATCTCTTCATTTCAGTTTACACAAATGAATATTCCCGGATTCCGGTAACAAAATCTGATATCAATTCATATATCAAAAAGATCAGGACCTTTCTTTCCAACGCACTTAATAAAAAATATGGTAAAATTGAAGAATCAAATCCGGCATTTGATCTTGCCGATACAATCTATAATAACAGGGAAAATATCGTTGGTGTAAATCTGTTTATCATTACAGATGGGATTGTAAAACCGGAGCCCATTCCTGATGATAATGAAGACGGAATCAGAATTTCTTATCAGATATGGGATTTAAAGCGATTGTTCGGGCTTGCTAGTTCAGGAAATCGGCCCGAACCAATAGAGATAGATTTTATAAAGGATTTTGGGGCGCCTCTTACCTGTCTTGAAATGCCTAACGAGAATCCCCGGTACACATCATACTTGGCAATAATGCCGGGAAAAATGGTTGCCGAATTATATGGAAAATACGGGCCAAAGCTTCTTGAAAGGAATATCCGGGTATTCCTGCAAATGAAGGGAAAGGTGAACAAAGGAATCCGCGAAACTATCCATAATGAACCTTGCATGTTCCTTGCATATAATAACGGAATTTCGACAACTGCTGAGTGTGTCAAACTGGAAAAGAATAGTTGCGGTATTCCCGGCATTTCTTGGATCAGGGATTTTCAGATTGTTAATGGCGGTCAGACTACTGCAGCAATTCACTATACCTATTTTAAGGAAAAATGTGACATATCTGAAGTTCTCGTTCAGGTCAAATTAACAGTTCTGAAAAATCAGAACGACATGAAATTTATCGTCCCGAAAATAGCTCAATATGCTAACAGTCAGAATAGGATCTCTGAATCGGATTTTGTATCCAATGAAGAATTCCATATTGAAATCCAGAAAATGTCCCGTTCTGTCTTGGCTCCTGCAAAAAAGGGGAGTCAGCAGGACACGCACTGGTACTATGAACGTGCACGGGGGCAATATCAGGTGGATAAAGAAAGAGAAAGGACCCCGAAGTTGAAAGCAATTTTTTCTGACAAAAATCCGACACATCAGAGATTTACAAAAACAGATCTGGCAAAATATGAAAATTCGTGGGATCAGATGCCTGACATAGTCAGTCTTGGGAGTCAGAAAAATTTCCGTGCCTTTGTATTAAAGCAAAAAAAAGGTCCGCTTCAGATTCCCGACAAGTATTACTTCTCGCTTCTTGTAGCCAAAGCGATTTTGTTCAAAAAAACGGATGGAATTATTAAGAAACTGGACTTCGGGCCATACAAGGGAAATTATGTGACCTATACTATTGCAATTCTTTCAAAATTGACCAATAAACGAATTGATCTTGAAAAAATCTGGAAGGAGCAGGATCTGTCACCTGCCCTTCAGAAATTTATTGGTCAGCTGGCATCGGAAGTCAGAAACACAATTACCGAAGGTCCTTCGGGATCAAGAAATATTTCCGAATGGTGTAAAAAGAAAGAATGCTGGGAATCGGTCCAAAAAATCCGGATAGATATCCCGGAATCATTAAAAAAAGAGCTAATCAGTGAAGAATCTGTTAAAACACGGGATGAATATTTTGGAAAAGCAGGAAATCCAATAATTCCGGACATTAAATATCTTCTTGAAGAGGATACTGTCCTAGAAAATGATAAAACTCAAGGAGAAGACCTCGATATTTGCAAGTCCGGCGGCGATGATAGCGATGAGGAAATTTAAAGATTAAAGGTATAATTAATCATGTCAAGCTGATATCGACATTTTCTTGATTAATTTTTTAATCACTATTTCAGGTTCTTTCCGGATTTCATGCTCCCATATTCTAATTACGGTCCATCCGTCAATCTGTAACTTATCATTAATTTTTTTATCGCGGTCGACATTTGACTGGATCTTTTTCATCCAGAATTCTTTTCGGGTTTCAGGAGCCTGAAAGCAGACTGGACACTTGTGCCAGAAGCAGCCATCAACAAAAATTGCGATTTTCTTTTTTGTGAAGACGATATCGGGTTTGCCTAGCAGTATATAGTGGATGCGATAGCCTCGGATGCCCTGTGACCAGAGCATTTTTCTTAATTTGATCTCAGGTCCGGTATTTTTTCCCCGGATCTTTGACATATTAAATGTCCGCTGCTCTTTGGTCAAGACATCAGTCATTATTTAATATCACAAGTTAGAGCCGTTAATAATTATCTAATTTTTATTCTCCCGAATTAGCCCACGCGGCAAGGGACGGAGCCCCGATGAGCGTCCTCTAAAAAAATCCCCCTCAATACTCCCTCTTCCCCGGCACAACTCCACGTATCCCACCCCGTGCATTCCGGACATCCCCGGCATACCGGGGGATCATATGGCAATGGCAGTGCATCACGGTCTGCCCGGCTGCTGCGCCAATATTTATCCCGATGTTGTACCCAGCCGGTTGGAAATTTTCCTCGATAACACCCTTGCACACATCAACCAAAGCAACCATCGCCTGTTTCTCTTCAATAGTTAATAAAAAGAAATCCGGTACATGCCGGAACGGAATAATCAGTAAATGCCCCTTACTCACCGGGAACCGGTCCCAAATAACATAACATAGATCATTCCGTGCAATAATATCTTCAGCCACCGGATTACAGAACGGGCATTTCACAGGCGCCATGCATCAAACCCCCGGACATCAATAAGATATGCGCATTT
>CAZYCV010000119.1:0-10147 GCA_964645305.1 uncultured Occallatibacter sp.
GAGCCGAAGGCAGTTGGCCCCACCGCAGGTGGTTGGCCTCACCGCAGGTGGCTAGGCGTTCAACTGCTCCTGAAGCTTGTTGAGCGTGCGGTGCAGATCCTTGTCGGCGCGGCGCTGCTCGTCGATTTTGGCAATCGAGTGCATCACCGTGGTGTGGTGCTTGTTGCCGAACTGGCGGCCGATCTCCGGCAGGCTGGCCTCGGTCATCTGCTTGGCCAGATACATGGCGATCTGGCGCGGCACAACAACATTGCGCGAGTTGTTCTTCTGCTTCAGATCGACGATCCTCATGCCGAAGTTTTCGCTGACGGCGCGCTGAATGCTTTCGATGGTGATCTTGCGCACCTGCAGGTCAATGAACTGCTTGAGGCACTGCTGGGTGGTGGCCAGCGTGATCTCCATGCGGTTCATCTGGCACCAGGCGATCAGCCGGGTCATGGCGCCTTCCAGCTCGCGCACGTTGGTGCGGACATTGGAAGCGACGAACATGGCCACGTCGATCGGCAGATAGACCTTTTCGTTCTCGGCCTTCTTCTGCAGAATGGCGACCTTGGTTTCGAGATCCGGCGGCTGGATGTCGGCGATCAAGCCCCACTCGAAGCGCGAACGCAGACGGTCCTCAATCTCGGCCAGTTCCTTGGGCGGACGGTCGCTGGCAATCACGATCTGCTTCATGCTCTCATGCAGCGCGTTGAAGGTGTGGAAGAACTCCTCCTGGGTGCGCTCCTTCTGGGCGATGAACTGAATGTCGTCCACCAGCAGCACATCCACCGTGCGGAAGCGGTCGCGGAAGCTGGTCATGCGGTCGTTGCGCAGCGAGGTGATCATCTCATTGGTAAATTTTTCCGCCGAGACATAGCAGATGCTTGAAGACGGGTTGCGGCGCTTTACCTCGTGACCGATGGCGTGCATCAGGTGGGTCTTGCCCATGCCCACGCCGCCGTAAAGGAAGAGTGGATTGTAGGCCTTGGAAGGGCGCTCAGCGACGGCCAGAGAGGCGGCGCGGGCAAACTGGTTGCCGTTGCCGATGACGAAGGCCTCGAAGGTGTAGCGAGGGTTGAGTTGCGCGGCGGTGGACCAGTCAAAGCGCGCTTGCTCAGGGGTGCGATTGGGCGTCTGCGGCGGGGCCGTGGGCGCATGAGCGGCCACCGGCGCAAAGCCGCCGTCCTTGCGTACCGGAGGAATCGAGGGGTCCTCCTCCGCAGTGACAAAACTGACGTCATCCAGCTCCAATTCGTGCAGTTCGATGGCCTCCTGGATCAGGTCACCGTACCGGTCGTTCAGGTTCTGAAACTGCGGCGAGGGTACGCGAACGTACAGCAAACGCCCAGCGATATGACTGTATCTAGTAGGTTTAAGCCAGGTCTCGAAGGTGGGTCGATTCACCTTCATCTCCAAAGAAGAGAGGATCTGGAGCCAGGGATTGATTGCCGGAGCTGGGGAGACTGCGAATGCCATCGTGCTGATCCTTGCTTGCGCTTGGCGCGAAATGCCGGTACGGTTCATCCGTCCGATTTAAGGCAAAAAAACCCGGCGACGCAAAGCGCACTGCTTTGCATCCATTTAAAGCTTACCGAGTGCCTGATTGCCGCTGTTCGGCCCCTGAATCTAACCTCGGAGCCTGGGATAAAAATCCGGTTTCGTGAGACGCTCAAAAACTTTCTCGAACGGTCCCAAGATTAGCACACTTGGGAGTGGTTGTAATAGCCCTTTCACGGAGGTTTTTTGGCAGTCTCAATAAGTTGCACCAACTATGGTGAAACCTGCCGCAAATGTTACTAGAGTTACAGCGCAGGATTGCAAAATTCTGCGCTTTTTTGCCTCTGATTCCCGCCTTGAATTCTACGCCATTCGGCGTGTCGTGCGATCCCTTTTTGAGCTTTCGAATGGAAGAAAGCTTCATGGCGCGCTTTCCTCTCAGGCCTCTTTTGTGGCACACTTGCAGATATGGGATCCAAAGACAAAGGCAGAAAAGAAGTCAAGAAGGCGCCCAAGCCGAAGCCAAAGCCCGAACCCGCGCAGCGGCGCGAAGGATTTGCCCCGGCCCCGCCCAAGTAAGAGTTCTCCATTCACCAGCTCCAGCTCACCGCGCTTGATACGCCGGAAGGCTTTCTCTGTCTGAGAAGGCCTTTTGTGTGTGGGATGCACGGTTGCAGCACGCAACCAGCGAGGGTAGGTTTTTTAGAGGCCATTTAACCTGCCTTGCTCTGCAACAATCACTTGAAGGCGTACCCTTTATGAGGAGAAGTTTCCTCCTGGAGCGTCTGTGTTTCAGCGATCTGCCGTTGGCCTGCTTGCCGCGTTCTTGTTTGTCCTGGTGCCCGCGCCGGCCCAGAACGCGCCCATGCCTGCCCTTGCATCACTGTCTGCCGTTCAGCCGCCGGGTCGACCCGTCATCGGCGTGGCTCTGGAAGGCGGCGGCGCTCTGGGGCTGGCGCATATCGGCGTCCTCCAATGGCTGGAAGAGCATCAGATCCCCGTCGACCGCATTGCCGGAACCAGCATGGGATCGCTGGTGGGCGGCTTGTACTCCACCGGCAGCACGCCCGCCCAGATGCAGGTGCTAGCCGAGAGCGACGCCTTCACCAATGTCTTTGCCCTGCAGACCCCCTACTCCGGCCTGAGCTTCCGCCGCCGCCAGGATCGCCGGGAACTTCCCGACGCGCTCACCATCGGACTGCGCCATGGGATCACTTTTCGCAATGCTCTGCTTGGCGACCGCGCCGTCAACGAGTTTCTTTCCGGCAATCTGCCTGCTTACAACAGCCTGGAATTGGATTTCAACCGGCTTCCCATTCCCTTCCGCTGCGTGGCCACGGACTTGAACTCTCTGGAAGCGGTCACCTTTGCATCGGGGCCGTTGCCTGAGGCCATTCGCGCTTCCATCTCCATTCCCGGCGTCTTTCCGCCGGTTCAAGGGCGCAACGGACACTACCTGGTGGATGGCGGCATCCTGGACAATCTGCCCACGGATGTTCTGAAGCGCGAGCTGCACGCCGATGTGATTCTGGCTATTCATTTGGAGGATGCGCCTCTGGCCAAATCCGACACGCGATCCATTGTCGGCGTGCTGGACCGCGCCTTCGATGCGGGCATTCAGCTCAATGTGGCGCAGTCGGAAAAGCTGGCCGATGTGGTGGTCAGCGTGGCCGCGGGCAGCTTTTCCACCACCGACTACGCTCATGCCGCGCAACTGATTGACCTTGGCTACAAAGCCGCTGAACAGAATCGCGCCGCCCTGCTGCGCTATGCGCTGGACGCGGAGGGTTGGAAGGCTTACCTGGATGCGCGCGAGAGCCGCCGCCGTCCTCAGCCCGGGCTATTGCGCGAATTGCGCGTCGAGGGTTCCAAGAGGAATTCGGAGCCGCCAAAGGAAACGGGAGCGGTCCGCCAGGTACGCAGCGACTTGAAGCCTCTTGAAGGTCAGCCGATTGAGGCTGCAAAGACGATCGAGGCTCTGGGCCCGGTTCAATCGAACGGCGGCATCTTTGCCACTTGGGAGACCTTTACGCCCACGCCGCAATCCACGCCTGCCTCCGGCGAGCCGCTTCCAGACACCGGCCTGCTGGTCCGCCTCAGGCAAGATCGCGAAGGCCCTCCGTATCTGCTCATCAGTCCCGAACTGGCTTCTACCACCTCGAACATCAGCCGAGGTGAGGTGACCCTTCGCCTGGTCGATCAGAACTTTGGCGGCTATGGCTCCGAACTCAGCGCCACCGCCCGCGTCGGCTACAAGACCGACCTCTCGGCTGAATACTATCGTCTGCTCACGCCAGGTGGCTATTTTGTTGAGCCGTTAGTCGGCCTCCAGCGCGCGCCGGTATATCTCTGGGTCAATCAAAAACCGGTTGCCGAGCGCTTCCAGCAGAATCTGGACGCGGGCCTTGAGGCTGGCCGAACCTTCTCCAATCAGTTGCAAATCTCCGCCGGCTGGCGCGCCGAGAACACGCGCTGGAGCCTGATTACCGGCACGGGTGGCGGGCCCTATCTCACTGGCGGCGCGCAATCCGGCCTGCTGCGCATCCGCATGGATCATGCCTCTGCCGGTGTGCTTTCGCCCAACGGCTACCGCCTGGACGCTTCCGCCGGCGCGCTCTATCACGCCGTTTCCAGCGCCAATGCACCTCTCGTCAAACTCTCTTTTGCCGCCTCCCGATCCTGGAAGGAGAACAACATCTTTGGCCTGAGCGGTGAGGTCAACTCCTATCTGCGCGCGAACGTCGCCCAGCCCTACCGCTTCACCTTGGGCGGGCCGATGCGCCTCTCCGCCTCGTCCTTCGACGAGTTCCGAGGCACGGACACCTATCTGGCCCGCACGGGCTATATGCATCGCCTTGCTGTTCTGCCCACCGGTCTGGGGCAAGGGCTTTACGGCGTTCTGGGCTACGAGGCAGGCGAGATCTGGTCGCCGGAGACTCAAGCGATCCTCCGCCAGGATGGCTTGGCCGGCTTGCTGGCCAATACCCCCATCGGCCTGTTCACCTTCGGGGTCTCAGCCGGCGACGCGGGTCACCGCAAAGTCTTTTTCACCCTTGGCCGCTGGTTCTGAGCAGGCATTGAAACTTATTGAGGTATCCGCGCAGTACGTTGCTTTGCTACTCTTTTCCTATCATGATCCGCAAAGCCATCCTCCTCCTGACCGCTCTCGCTGTTCTTTATCCAAGGCAAATCCCCGCTCAGGAGAAGTTTTTACCCAAAACCATCCAATTCAAAGGCGCCCCGGAATACTCTGACCAGGAGTTGTTGGCGGCCGCAGGGTTGAAAAAGGGCACCATTCTTGCCTTTGCCGAGATGAAGGACCACTCCCAAAGGCTGATGGACACTGGGCTCTTTGACACTCTCAGCTTCAAATTCGATGG
Organism: uncultured Occallatibacter sp.; assembly: GCA_964645305.1. GTDB lineage: Bacteria > Acidobacteriota > Terriglobia > Terriglobales > Acidobacteriaceae > Telmatobacter. The sequence goes on from CAZYCV010000119.1 coordinate 4,860, forward strand.
TGTGGATCTTGTCATTACAATGGTTCCCTCCACCACACTTAATCCGTTCCACATGGAGAATCTGCCACTCACGCCGGGCAAGGAACTGGACGCGGCGCTGCATGACCGGTTTCCGCTCTATCACGGCAAAGTTCCAGCCGAGGGCGGTCTGATGGAACAGGTACGCCAGGCTCTGGAGGAGATGCTTGCGGCCAAGGGCATTCAAGCCAGTGTGATGGCCGCGAACTACATCAATCCTAAGCTGCACAAGGTCACGGCTGTCAGCTTCTCTATCTCCACGCCGCCAGTCCGTGTTGGCGCGATCCACCTGGAAGGCGTTTCGTCTGCATTATTAGCCCAAGTCAAACACGTTGCCGACCACGAGGTTGGAAGTTCGTTCGATACAGACAACTCGGCCGGAAATCTGGAGCGCGCTTTTGAATTGTTCTACGGCGACGAAGGCTATGCTGCCGTCAAGGTTCATGCATCGCGCTCTGGCGATCCAGTGGTCACGACCGAAGCCATCGACGTTCCCTTCGTGGTAACTGTTGTAGAGGGTCGACTCTATAAATTGGGTTCGGTCCTACTGCCGGCCAACGCGCTAATCAATCAGACGGAGATCGACAAGATCATAGGGCCCACAGCCCATATTACGGCGAAGGGTCAAACCCTCCGCATTACCTGGTCCCTGATTGCATCCAGATACAAGGCTGCGGGCTATTTGGATTGCCTTGTCACTCCGCATCCGCAGTTTGATGAATCTTCCGATACAGTCAATTACACCGTGGACATCGATCCCGGTTCGGTCTACCACCTGGCCTTCGTCAAGTTCGATGGCGTCAGCGACGAACTGCGCAGCCATTTAATGCGCATTTGGCAGATGCTCCCCGGCGACCCGTTCGATGAAAGTTATGTCACCAACTTCGTCGTCAGAGCACAGAAGGAAGATCCGGTTTTGATGCGATCCCTTGCCGGTGTGAAAATTTCTTTTGATGTCCGTGCTGACCAGCAAACGCACGAGGTGAACTGCGTCATCCACTTCGCCAAAGCGCCACAGACTCCTTAAAGTTGTCATCGGGATTCTTGATGATTCGTAAAACCGCGGATTTACGAATCATCGCACACTGCGCTATCCGCGCAGTACGTTGCTTTGCTACTCTTTTCCTATCATGATCCGCAAAGCCATCCTCCTCCTGACCGCTCTCGCCCTGCTTGCCACTCTGCCTGCTGCCGCGCAGAAGAAGAAGACGCAGAAGACAACACCGAAGGCCTCGCAGGCGACCTTCACGCCGAAGACCATCGTCTTCAAAGGCGCGCCGGGCTATAGCGACCAGGAGTTGCAGGACGGCGTAGAGTTGAAGCCGGGCACGCCGATCGTCTATTCCTCGGTCAAAGCCCACTCGCAGAAGTTGCTGGAGACAGGGCTCTTCTCGTCTGCCAGCTTTACCTACAACGGCACGGCTCTCATCTTCAATCTGGTTCCCAGCCCGGCGCTTTACCCGCTGCGGCTGGAGAACCTGCCGCTCACGCCGGGCCCGGAGCTGGAGGCGGCGATTCATGCGCGGGTGCCGCTCTATCACGGCAAGATTCCCTTTGATGGCGGTTTAACGGATCAGGTGCGCAAGGCGCTGGTGGAGATGCTGGCGGCCAAAGGCATCCAGGCCACGGTGGCCGCCGCGCCGTACACCGATCAGAAGCTCTTTCAGGTAACCGCGATGAACTATGCGATTACGGCTCCCAAGGTGCTGGTGGGCGATATCCAGGTGGAAGGCGGATCGGGCGCGCCCGACCCCGGCCTGCTGCAGATTCTGGCCAGCCTGCGCAATGCAGACTATAGCCGCGAGGGAAGCTCCGGCGAGATTGAAAGCACCCTGAGCGACTATTACCACGACAATGGAAATCTGGAAGCGGAGGTTCACGCCGCGGCGCAAGGCGATCCGGAGATCAAGCCGGAGGCGATCTATATTCCATTTCATGTGGCGGCTGCTCCAGGCATGAGATACAAGCTGGCCGGCATACGGCTGGCGCCGGGATTGCTGCTGACTCAGGCGGAGTTCGACAAACAAGCGAAGATTCCCGCGGGATCATTTGCCGTGGCCGGCTATGTGCGCGATAACTGGAGTTACATCGAGCGGCAATACCATAACAAAGGCTATATGGAAGCCGCGGTGCGCGCCACGCCCACCTATGATCGCTCCCAGGGGACGGTCTCTTTCAGCGTGACAGTGGACTGCGGCCCGCAGTACACCATGGGCAAGCTAGTGATTCAAAACGGCGCCGACGACTTGCGCGGGGCGATGCTGGCCGCCTGGAAGATGCCCTCGGGTGCGGTCTTCAACGAAGGCGCCATGCGCGGCTTCTACGCCAATCTGCCGAAGAAATCCCCCCTGGCCCGGACCATGATTACCGCCGACCTGATGTTTGCCGCCAAGCTGAACAAAGATACCAATACGGTGGACATTACGCTGCGCATGGAAAAGAAGCGCTGAAGCCAGCTATTCTCATCTCATGCTTCATTCGCTGATCTTTGACCATATGTTTGCCTTGCCGCTTCCGATTCTGGAAAAGCTGCTGCGCCCGGTGATTGTCTACCTGGTTCTGGTGCTGCTGTTGCGCCTCTTCGGCAAGCGGGAGCTGGCGCAGCTCAATCCCTTCGACTTGGTGGTACTGCTTTCGCTCTCGAATACCGTGCAGAACGCCATCATCGGCGACGATAACTCGGTGACCGGCGGAGTGATTGGCGCCTTCAGCCTGCTGGCGATCAACTGGCTAGTGGTGCGCGTGCTCTTCCGCTCGCGGCGGCTGACGCGGGCGCTGGAGGGCCGCGCCGCGCTGCTGGTCCATAATGGGCAGATTGACAAGAAGGCGCTCAAGCGCGAATCGCTCACGCGCGAAGAACTGCTGGCGGTGATTCACCGTCAGGGCTTTGAAAACCTGGATCAAGTCCGGCGCTGCGAGCTGGAACCCAACGGCACTTTCTACGTGGAGGCCTTCGACCCCTCGACCGCTGACAAGCACCACGCCGAACTGCTGGAGCGGCTCGACGCGCTTAGCCGCGAGGTGGCCGCGCTGCGCCTGCGGACGGCCAGCGAGTAAGCACTTCGCCCTTCAGTTGCGAATTAACTCGACGGGCACATCCAGATTGAATTGAACCCAAATCCGATCAGCAGTCCACGCAGTTGCATAATTGATTTTGGCCAGCGCCAGACAGGCTCGATCTCCCAACGAGAGCGCTTGGCTGATGAGAGCATAGCTGGCTGCAATCTCAGCAGCCTCCTTGCTAAATGGAATCAATTCGATGCCGGCAAGCGCAGCCGTCAACTCCTCCGCCGCCATTCCCCGGTGGTCGCGTTGGGTTCGCGTTAGAACTTCACACCAGTTCACAGAACTGATGGCAACTTGTACATCTGCTCCAAGTTCCATAGCGTCCAGAATTGCTTCAACCCGCTCTCCGCCCGGTTCCCCTTGAAGCATCGCCAGCACCGCGGCAGAATCCAAGACGATCCTATTCACGGGCGGCTTCCTCGTGTTTCTCTGCAAGGAATTCATCCAGGATTCCGTCGAGGCTGCCGCGCTGCTTGATAATGCCGGCCCGTATGCTGGATAGCGCCATCTTTCTGCTTAGAATACGGATTGCGCCCTGATCGCTGCTGACGGTCAGGCGGTCTCCAGCTTTGAGGCCATGCTCCTTGCGCATTGCCGCAGGAAGGACAATTCTGCCACTTTCTCCTAACACTACCGTTTCAGTCATCTTCTGCCACCTTTACAGAAGTATGGCATATTTGCATATAAGTGGCAAAGAACTGCTTTGTCTTTTAAACGATCGCCTATCTTGGGGAAGAAATTCCGGGAGAAGTTGTGCCATAATCGGCAGTAAACAAGGGAGATGGCATGAATCTGGTCTTTACCAAAGTCGAGCCCGAACTGCTGCCGATCCTGGATGAGCTGCGCCGCCGCGAGCCGATCTTTCACACGGCGGAGTTTGGCGCGACGACGGCGGAGTTCGAGCGCTCCACCGCGCCGGAGTATTGGGAGGTGGGCGCTTCGGGCCGCCGCTACAGCCGGGAGTTCATTTTGCGCGAGCTGACGGTGAATGTTCCCAACGTGGATGCCGCTGCGGCTGGCTGGCGGACGGAGGGTTTTGGCCTGCGGCGGCTTGGGCCGGAGACGTATCTGCTGACTTATACACTCGATCAAGCGGGACGGCGCACGCGGCGCGCGACGATCTGGCAGAGGTCAGAAGGCGGCTGGCGCATCCTCTACCATCAGGGCACGATCATCGCTGCGGAAGAGGACGACAGTCTTCCGTCGTGAATGTAAATTGCGAACCGGCTATTCGTTCTACGTGCCGATCACTCTCCGGTTGGCAGGACTTCTTCAATCCCTGTCCAGGGTTCGCCTTGAAGCACCAGGTACTTCAGATAAAGTTCGGCTCCGGTGCGATCTGCCGATGCGAGCAAGCTGCGGGCAGCCTCCTGCACGCGTTCCTTGGTCAGGGTGGCGTAGTCAAATTTCTCATCGATCATTCCGTTGGAATGGGGGATTTGGAGCAAGTCAAGAAAGCTGACAATCACCGCGCGATGCTCGTGGAGAAGATACTTCTTCAGCAGGTCATCCAAGATCGGGTCAGGAAGGGTCAGGGTCGTCGCCGTCCAGTTGACCAGCCGCTCCGTCGAGCTTTTGCGGACAAAGACCTCGCGCAGGTTTTTTGCTTTTGCAAGAGAGGCAATGACGATCTGTTTCTCAATGCCCTTGGTCTCAGCCCAAAAAATCTGGCAGACGGCGATTCGGATCTCATTGGGTAATTGTCGCCAAACACGACTTGCAGTAACGGGCATCAGCGGTCCTCTCCTACGTCAAATCTGAAGCATCAGCTTTCATGATAACGGTTGCAGGAAGACTTTGTGCGGACCGGTGTGGGTTTAGAGGTTGCCTTGGTCTCGACGGTTGGCTCTGGTCTCTTCATCTTTTATCAAGTTGAGGAGTACCCGCTGATCGTGTAGATTGTGATAGAGTAAGAGCGCGAGGTTGTGCATGAGACCCAAAAGAACATTCACTGTCCTGATCGAGCAAGACGAAGAGGGATATCTCGTTGCCACAGTTCCAACGCTTCGCGGCTGCCATACACAGGCGAAAAGCCTCGATACTCTGATGAAGCGTGTGCGCGAAGTCATCGCCCTGTGCCTCGAAGAGGACAAGGCCCCGTCCGACGCGCTGGAATTGGTTGGCATTCAGCAAGTCACAGTATGACGCGCCTTCCACGGCTTAAGGGAAGAGAATTGGTCCGCGCCCTCGAAAGCGCGGGCTTT
>CAZYCV010000120.1:0-10020 GCA_964645305.1 uncultured Occallatibacter sp.
ATGACGATGTTGCGGGTGGGATTGGTTTCGCGCACGATGGCGAGCAACGCGGAAAAGAGGCTGTTCCACTCCTGGTTGGAGATCAAGCCGTGCGGTTCGTTGAGCAGTTCAAAGGTGACGCTGTTGGGCGTGTCTTTGTAATGAGGCGCCACCTGCTGCCAAAAGGCGAGCAGTTTGGGCTTGCACTCGACATAGCTGGTTTCGCCGCAATAGTTGAAGTCATGCTCGTCCAGAATCACCTGCAGATGGACTTCGGTCGCATTGGCGACAATCCAGTCGAGCATACGGAACCAGGAATCGGGCAGCTTGTTGTCCGGCGTCATGTGCTGGAAGGCCTGGAGGTTGACGCGAATGGCCGAGAATCCGGCGTCATGAATCTTGCGAAAGTAATCTTTTTGGAAACGGCCTTTGGAGTAATCGTCCCAGATGGGGTCGTAGCCGAGCACATTCACGCCGCGCGCCATCAGCTTGGCTTGCGCAAAGGGGTCAATGGTGGCAAAGCCTGCGGGCAACTTGACCACGGGAGCAACGGACTGTGCGTGGACGGAAGCGGCCAGCACGACAACAAGAAACAGGGCAGAAAGGGGCCGCGCCATGCGCGGCAGAGAAATGCGAGTCAACATGATTGATCCACTCCAAGGCCTTTGGTGAACCCCAAAAGGCGTCGACTCATTGTAGTGGATGAACGGTATAGTTGCGCTACTGCCGGAATCCTCTTTCCCGGAAACGAGGAAAGGTTGCGCAGGCGTCAACGGGTTACTCAGTCGTGCAGCACGACGTTGACCAGCGAACTGTGAATCAAAATTCCGACGCTGTTGTAGTCGATGTAGCCTAGTTCGCGGAAGCGATTGAGGAAGAAGCTGACGCGGGAGCGCGTGGTCCCGATCATCTCTGCCAAAGTCTCCTGGCTGATTTTGGTAATTACGGGGATGGGCTTTGAGTCCTGGCCGAAGTTGGCCATCATCATGAGCAGGCGGGCCAGTCGCTTTTCGCTGGAATTGAAAAGGTGATCGACCAGATCGGCTTGTATGCGAGTGTTGCGCGCGAGCAGGTAGTTGAGGAATTGCTCGGCGAATTCCGGCTCGTGATGGAGTAGATCCTGCATGGTTCTTTTGTCGATGCGAAGGATGGAGCTTGGTTCAAGCGCGTACGCGGAGGCGCTGCGTACCATTTCGCCGGTCAGCGAGGCTTCGCCAAAGAAACTGTTGGCGGAAAGATGGGCGATGACGGCTTCCTTGCCGCTCATGGACACCACGGTCAGCTTGACCTTGCCACTCTCGATATAGAAGACCGCGCTCGATGGATCGCCCTGCGAGAAGATAGATTCGCCAAGCTGGTAATCGCGCCGCGATTTGCCAACCATAAACCTGCTCAGCGGGCTCTGCGAGGAGATTGAGTTATCCTGCTTGGGCAAGGATGAACTCTGGCCTGGAACCAATTTCATGGCGGGACGCACGACTGAAGGCATGGGATAAGTGCGGCCCAGCGGAATCCTGGGAGTCATATTCGTCATAGGAGCGTAGCAAGTGGCCATGATGAAAACCTTTCAATCGTACAGGGCTTGCAAGGGTATGAATTACTGTCATCCTTTGCAACGCCGATATAACCAAGGTACTGAAATTGAAAAGGACTGAACATCGGCGAAGGCTGGGAATACTGTAGGTTTTTCTACGGACTATTTGTAGGATTTTTCCTAAGCACTGATTGCTGTTGCTCGGTTCATAGCTGCAGGTTGACGAAAAAAATAGATAGCGCCGACCTCCTGGTTGACTGTAGCGTGGACCTCCCGGCTCACGGCGTACTCTACACCAATAGGAAAAATGCTTTCGTGCATTGGCCGCATAAATTATGTTGGCACGGACAAGCGTGGGCGGGGACGCCCACGCTACAGCCGATCTGGAGACCGACGCTACATTTCAGAGAAATAGCGCGACTAATTCAGCAACGGATTTCGTGCCAGCCTTACAGCATTCTCTAGTATTTTTTTGATCGCTGGAACCAGATCTTCCGAGGCGCTGCTCTTGCTGATATAAGCGGTTGCGCCAGCCTGCAGGCAGCGCAGCGCATACTGACTTTCCGGCTGGACGCTTACCATGATGATGGGCAGAACCGGAAAACTTTTTCTAACATCTTTGAGTACTTCAAAACCACTGCGCCCGGGCATATTGATGTCGAGCAGCATCAAGTCGGGAGGTGCCAACAGAAATTGGGCGGAGACCTCGTCGCCGTTGCAGGCTTCAAAGAACAGAGAGCCTGGAAAGGAATCGAGCAAGAGTTCTCTGAGACCGCGACGCACATTGGGATGATCGTCGGTGATCAGGATATTCATCATTGCACCCGTTCGCCGGTGCGATCCGGCATGAATTGAATATAACGCCGCTGAAAATTCATTGGCATCAGCATATGCCGTGATTGTTGTGGGGATTGTTCCGGTTTTTATGTAGGGGTATTCCTACACGGGTGGGAGTGGCCAGAAGAGAGGATTTATGGAGAGGAAATTTGCGGGTGAAGAGTGCGGCGTGGACCGGGAGGTCCACGCTACAGCCGGTCTGGAGACCGGCGCTACAATGGATCGGCGCTACAATGGATCGGCGCTACAATTGAATCGGCGCTTGAATCTTAATCGATCAAGTTGTTGGTCATGGCGTAGCGGGTCAGTTCGGCGTTGCTCTTCATTTGCATTTTTTCCATGATGCGGGCGCGATAGGTGCTGATGGTTTTTACGCTGACATGAAGGCGGTCGCCGATCTCCGTCAAGGCAACGCCAGAGGCAATCATCTTCATCACTTCAAACTCCCGGTCGGAGAGCTGCTGATGAAGAGGCTTGCTGGCGTCTTCATCCAGATTGGCGATCAGCTTTTCGGCGAGGCTGGAACTGACGTAGCGTCCGCCGCTGAGGATCTTTTTGGTGGCGTTGGCCAGCTCTTCGGCAGCGCTTTCTTTATTGATGTAAGCGGCCGCTCCGGCCTTGAGGCAGCGCACCGCATACTGCTCCTCCGGCTGGCAGCTCAGGATGATGACCGGGATGCGCGGGTAGGAGTGCTTGACGTCGCGCAGCACGTCCATCCCGCTGCGCCCCGGCATACTGATGTCCAGCACCAGAAGGCTGATTGGGATTTTCCCAAGGTGGCTCAGCACTTCATCGCCGTTGACGGCTTCAGAAAACTCCGCGCCAGGCAGCGCATCCGCCAGGATCTCTTTCAGGCCGCGGCGAACGACCGCGTGGTCATCGGCGATCAGGATGCGCATACTTCGATCCTCTCGGCGCGGGGGATGTCGATGGGAACGCGAACCGTGACAGTGGTTCCGTTGCCGGGTGAACTGGAGATCTCCACGTTGCCTCCGCAGAATTGCGCTCGTTCTTTCATGCCCAGCAGTCCCAGGGAGCCAAAAACATTGGAAAAGCCTAATTCATGAAAGCCGATTCCGTCATCTTCAACTATCAAAAGAATACTCTCTTCCTGCTGGTAGAGAGCGATGCGCACGGACTTGGCCTGCGCGTGGCGGATGATGTTGGTGAGGCACTCCTGAAAGATGCGGAAGGTTGCAGTGGCGCGGTCGCCATCCAAGTGCAGATCGACGGGTGGAACTGAAACCACGCAGGGGATGCCGTTGCGGGCGGCAAAGTCATTGGCCTGCCATTCGATGGCGGCCGCCAGCCCCAGATCATCCAACACGCCGGGACGGAGCCCGCTGCAGATGGCGCGCACATCTTTGACACCTTCTCCAATCAATAGGATCGATTCCTTGAGACGCGCCAGAACCTCGACGGCCGACTCCGGCAGATGACGCGTCATCCAGGTCATATCCAATTTAATGGCGGTGAGAATCTGCCCGATCTGATCGTGCAGATCGCGGGCAACCTGCTTGCGATCCTCTTCGCGCACTAATTGCAGGCGCTCGGCCAGCGCGCGCAGTTGCTCCCGTTGCAGAACCAGCGACTCTTCGCTGCGCTTGCGTTCGGTGATGTCGCTGTTAATCTCCAGAATGCGCGGCGCCTGGTCGCGCTTGCCCCACTGCAAGGCCCAACGGCCAGAGACCACAATGCGCGTGCCGTTCTTTGCGATCTTGACGAGGTCGCCCTCCCAATGGCCCACGCGCAGCAACTCATCTCGTATTTCAGCCAGCGGCTGTGGGAATTCGGTGTGCAGAAGTTCGTGCGAGATATTGCCGACAGCCTCGGCTTTGGTGTATCCCAACATCGTCTCTGCCCCGCGGCTCCAAAAGATAATCTTCCCCTGCATATCAATCACCAGAGCGGTGTCCTGCGTCAGGTCGATGAGGGAAGCCTGTTCGGCAATCTCGATCTGCTCCTGCCGCCGCGCGGCCACATCGCGGAAGACCAGCACCACGCCAATGACCTTTCCCTTACCGGCGCGAATGGGCGCGGCGCTGTGCTCGACGGCAATTTCGCGGCCATCGCGGGTGACCAGGTCCACATGATTCGCCACGGAGAGAACCTGCTTCTCTTTCAGCACGCGCAGCACTTCATTGTCGGCGGTCATGCCGGATTTCTCATTCACAAGTTTGAGCACATTTCCGATGGGCTGGCCGATGGCCTCTTGGGCCGACCATCCGGTGAGGGTGGCGGCGACGGAGTTGAAGAAGGTGACGCGCGCCTCGCTGTCGGTGGCGATGACTGCTTCTCCGATGCTGCCCAAGGTCGCCGTCCAGCGCTCCTCGCTCTGCAAGAGCTTGGTGCCTAGTTTTTCAACGTGGTAGCGTGTGAACAGGGCGAGAAAAGCGCCCACTCCCAGACCCAGGCCAAGGAAGGTGGTTACCATCACGACCCATCGCGTATGGGCGGCTTGAACGCGCTCGATGCGCAGCCCTGCTTCCACGTTCTGAAACTCCAGAATCTTTCCGCGCAGGGCATCCATCTTGAGTTTCCCTTGCCGGTTCTCATAAAATGATGGATCAAATTTTCCCGCGCGGCGCTGGGTGATCATCTGGCCGGCGTACGCATTCCACTCCAGATAGTCGGCATAAAACTCATTCAACCGCTGGTGCTGCTGCGGAAGATTGACGGCCACCAATCCATCCAAGGCCCGGTATTCAGGGTCGATTCTCTTGGTGCCCTCTGTATAAGGCTGCAGGAAGCTCTCGTCGCCGGTGACGATGAACCCACGCATCCCGGATTCCATGTCGATCAGCGACGCCAGCAGATTCCTGGATTGGTCAAGAACCTGATCAGTGTGGTCAACCGACTGGAGGGATCGATTCAGGTCGAAGGTCTCCCACAAGAGCAGAATCGCCAGAGCAGCCGTGATTCCCATGGGAACCAGAATCATCTGGCGAAGCAGCGATTTTAATTTCGAATATTCCATCGTTACCTGTTTCATTCTTTGTGTTCGATGGCAGAATCGCCAGGTCTAGACTAGTTGAGTTGATTTTTTGGCGGATCGATAATGGGCGGTTTTGTGGCATTGTCGTCGGGAAATTGATCGTGCAGAATCACATTGAGAAGTGACTTGTGTACGCGAATGCGGCCGTCGTAATCGATGAGGCCAAGATCGCGAAAGCGATTCATGAAGAAGCTGACTTTGGCGGGCGTTGCGCCAATGGTCTCCGCCAAAGCTTGCTCCGAGATTTTGGGAATCAAGACTTCCAGCTCGCCGGTCTCGCCAAACTGCGCCATCAGCAGGAGTATCCGAGCCAATCGCTTTTCGCTGGAGTTGAAGAGCTGATCGACGAGATCGGACTGGATGCGCATGCCGCGCGCAAGCAGAAACTGGAGGAATCGAGCGGTGAGTGGATGCTCCATGTGCATGACGCGCAGCATCTCGCCCCTTTCCATCTTGAGCGCCGTGCAGTTGGTGGTGGCCGTGGCCGTGGCCAGATGAAGAGAGCCAATGCTTGCCAGCGAATCTTCTCCAACAAATTCCCCGGCAGAAAGATGAGTGATGGTGGCTTCCTTGCCATTTTCAGCCACAATCGTCAGCTTTGCCTTGCCACTCTGCAAATAAAAAACAGAATCGGCGGCCTCACCCTGCGAAAAAAAAGCCTGATCGGTGGGAATATTGACGATTTTGCGGCCCAGGCCGGCAGTTGCCAAAAAGACCTCTGCGTTGAATATGGACTCTTGATCTTCAATCATGAACGATATTTCTCCAAGAAGCGCGTCGCTCGGCAGATTCAGAGTGCGGAATCGCAGGTGCCGGCTTGGTAAAAGAACGGATTGTAGGCTTGTGAGCGGTTTCAACGCTTGCAATGCGAAGCGCAACCAGCCAGGATTGAAGATCTGTTCTAAAGGATAGGCACCCAAACAGGCCAATTACTATAGTGCTTCATGGTTGAAGGAAATAGATAGATCAAAATAGCTCACTTTATTGAAGGGCATCCGCAAAGGGCTCGAATCGTATTCAAAATTATTTGAGCGGCCCCATCGAAATAGATTTGGAAGTAATTGCATCCAGGGGCGAAACAGCCTCTGACGCGTTGTGCTCTGGCAACTCGCCGAGCACAACGCGTCGAAAAGCTTTTGTCTTGCGTGGATGAATTATAAATTTTGTAACCGTCAACTACCTGTGACCACCACCGCCGCCGCCGGCATGACCGCCACCGCCGCCACCGGCATGTCCACCACCGCCACCGGCATGACCACCACCGCCGCCGCTGTGCGAAGCCGAAGCGCGTGGAGCGCTGGCACGTCCGGCAGGCGCTGCATGAGATGAACCAGCGCGTGCGGGCGATGAGTGCTGCGCCGCGTTTGAATGGGCGACTCCCGCATGAGAGGCTGTTGCGCTGCCGTGCGTCTCACCACCGCTACCGCTCCGGGCAGCAGGCCTGGCCCCGCCACGCTCTGCTCCTCCGCCGCGCGCAAAACTGCTGCGGTTGGCCATGGCGCCGCCGCCGCCGCGATAACTTCCGCCGCCGCCTTCACTGAAGCGATGACCGCCCCATCCGTGTCCGTAGCCCCAACCGGCCCATGGGCCCATGCCTAGAAAGACGCCGCCGTAAAAGTAGCCCGGTCCGTAGAAGCCGTAGGGCGCGCAAGCGTAAGGCGCATAGTCATAGTAGCCATAGGAACAAACCGGCGGAACGCCGATGCCGATGACAATTTGCGCGTGAGCGGCAGGTGAAAGAGCCAGTCCCACAATCAAAGCTGTACTTCCGAGTAGTGTTTTGAGTCTGCGCATAAATGTTTCCTTTAAGGTGTCCGCGATTTCCTGTGTTGCGTGGGACGCTGCATGCAGCCGGAAAGAAGAGTCCAGCAACAGAAGCTGCCATAAGGGGTTAAGGCCGTACATGAATACCCGCGACGATGCCGCGAACAGCGTCAATCTGCCCTTACATTCTTGAATCTATCTACTCGAATCTCCGCAGTCTGAGCAATATGGAGCAATCAAATTCCGCAACTCTCCATTCATCTCCAAAGATCAATATTGGTCAGCCATCAATGAATCGATGGGAAATAATTGTAGTTTCAACCGGAATGGAAGGCGATACCAAAAAGGATCTGGTACTGAGTGAAGCCAGAGCCATGGTTGTGCGCGAATACCTGGTGGAGAATTTTGGATTTGATGACAGCCAACTCAAGACGCTGGGCACGGGCAAACAGGCGGACACGGGTTCGGATGTTGATTGGGGCTCGATCCAGATTCTTATTTTTCCGTCAGGAACGGAGATTCCAGTTGACAAACTTTCTTCTTCAAACAACTCATCGACAATTGTCGCGGACCGGCCAGTTCAAGTTACTGCGGCAGCAACTCATCAGCCGTAGCGCGAGAAACATTGGCACTATTTCACCGCGAAAAACACGACGAAGGGAATCATTGCATGAGTCATTCATCTTCTCACTGGCCCGATTGGCTGCCTCATCCGCTTTGGAGTCGAACCTGTCCCAAGTGTGATTCAATGCAATTCAAATCGGCCGAGTTGCGTTCTTTCGATGCTCTGTTGGCGCTCTTGGCATTGCGTCCTGTTCGCTGTATTTTCTGTTGGAGAAGATACTACTGGATCACTCTACGCGCCGTGAATGTGGAATAAGTAAACCACCGAACCCTTGGGCAGCCTTGCATGATTTTCTTTGCTCCATCTCCGGCTCAAGCTCCCGCGCCAACTCTTCATACGGGATTGGCGCCTTACTGGCTTACGCATCTGGGAGCGCTGGGGCTTTTTTCTGTTGCGGTGATTGATTCCTCGGTGATTCCCTTGCCGCTGCCGGGCAGCACAGACCTGCTGCTGTTGTGGCTGGTGGCGCATGGGGGCGATCCGTGGCTGCTGGCGCCCTGCGCCATTGCAGGCAGCATCCTGGGCGGATACACCACCTGGCACATTGGCCGCAAAGGGGGCGAAGAAGCGCTCCGCCGATACGTGCCCGCGCGCCTTCTTGGACGTGTCGTTGGATGGGTTGAACGTCATCCAGTGCTGGCGGTTTTTGTTCCCGCTTTGCTTCCACCTCCCATTCCGCTTTTACCGTTTGCGCTTGCATCGGGGGCGCTGGGTGTCTCGCGCAGGCGCTTCCTTGCGATCTTCGGAACGGCACGCGGCTTGCGCTACTTTTTTATTGCATGGCTCGGTGTAACCTATGGGCGCGGCATTGTCCGCCTCTGGTCTGGAAGTCTTCAGAGATGGTCCACTCCGCTGTTATGCATCTTCGTGAGCCTTTTGATCGCCGGCTTGGCTTTTGGGGCATGGAAGATTCGCGGACTTCGGAAGCTGGATGCTGAAGAGAAACTTGCGCGGCATAACAGGTATGCCTGCGCCAAGTGATTGGTTTTGATTCAATATTCACCGATTTGTTTGGCTTGGTCTTCACGAGAAGACGAGCTTTGTGGCTTCCACCCTCGACAATGGGCGAACAGGCGGCCGCAGCGCAAGTGCCCCTTGCACTCGCCCCCCCCAAGGGTTCATGCTGAAACTGCGATGAAAGCCATTCAGATTCACGAGACAGGCGGGCCAGGGGTACTTCGGCTGGCAGAGTTGCCCATCCCGCAGCCGGGGCCAGGGCAGGTGTTGATCCGCGTGGAAGCCGTCGGAGTCAACTTCATCGAAATTTACTTTCGCAAGGGCACCTACAAGGCCGCTCTGCCGCTGACCCCGGGCAGCGAGGCGGCGGGCACGGTCGAGGAGTTGGGTCCGGGCGTGACAGGATTTGCGGCAGGCGAAGCGGTGGCCTCGGTAGGCGTGCTGGGCAGCTACGCCGAGTACGCGCTGGTGGCGGCCTCGGCGCTGGTCAAAATTCCCGACGGCCTCTCCATGCAGCAGGCGGCGGCGGCGATGCTGCAAGGCATGACCGCGCATTATCTGTCGCACTCCACCTATCCGCTGAAGGCGGGCGAGACGGCGCTGATTCATGCCGGAGCCGGCGGCGTGGGCCTGCTGTTGACGCAGATGGCCGTGCGGCTGGGCGCGCGCGTCATCTCGACCGTCTCCACGCCGGAGAAGGCCGAACTCTCCCGCGAGGCCGGCGCATCCGAAGTGATTCTCTATACGGAGCAGGAGTTTGAGCCGGAGGTGAAGCGGTTGACCGGCGGCAAAGGCGTGGATGTGGTCTACGACTCCGTGGGCAAAACCACCTTTGAGGGCAGCTTGAATTGCCTGCGCCCGCGGGGGCTTTTGGCTCTGTTTGGCGCATCCAGCGGCCCGGTTCCGCCCTTCGATCTGATTCAACTCAGCAGCCGGGGTTCGCTCTTTGTTACGCGGCCCACACTCTGGCATTATGTATCTACGCGCTCGGAACTGGAATGGCGCTCCGGCGATGTACTCGGTTGGGCCTCCAAAGGCGAACTCAAGCTGCGCACGGAGAGCCTCTACCCGCTTTCAGAAGCCGCACAAGCCCAGACGGACTTGGAGGCGCGGCGAACGACGGGGAAGATTTTGCTGGAGCCGTAGAGGCAGGGACTTAGGGACTGAGGGACTGAGAACTTATCCGTACATTGAGGATATTCTCTTTCTCGTTTTAAGCCTGTTTAAGTTGTGCGGTGGCTCCAGCGTATTTCTGAATTATTTGAGACTCAACATGGACCAGGAGGTCCACGTTACAGCCGGTCAGGAGACTGATTACATGACAGCGCC
>CAZYCV010000121.1:0-9938 GCA_964645305.1 uncultured Occallatibacter sp.
TGCCGGTGGCGTTGTCCTTGGCGGTGACGTTGAGGATGCCGTTGGCGTCGATGTCAAAGGTCACCTCGATCTGCGGGACGCCCCTCGGCGCGGGCATAATGCCGCCGAGCTTGAACTTGCCGAGGGTGCGGTTCTGCGCGGCAAGAGGACGTTCGCCCTGGAGGACGTGAACCTCGACCTCAGTCTGCGAATCGGCGGCCGTAGAGAAGGTCTCCGCCTTCTTGGTCGGGATGGTGGTGTTGCGCTGGATCATCGGGGTGGCCACGCCGCCCAGCGTTTCGATGGCCAGAGTCAGAGGCGTTACGTCGAGCAGCAGCAAGTCCTTGACTTCACCGGCCAGCACGCCCGCCTGCACGGCAGCGCCGATGGCGACGACCTCGTCGGGATTGACGCCGCGATGCGGCTCGCGCCCGAAGAGCTCCTTGACCAGCTCCTGAATCTTGGGCATACGCGTCTGGCCACCAACGAGGACAACTTCGTCAATGTCCTTGATGGAGACGCCGGCGTCGGCGATGGCCTTCTTGCACGGTTCAAGCGAGCGATAGAGCAGGTCATGGACGAGCTGTTCCAGCTTGGCGCGGGTGAGCTTGCGGACCAGGTGCTTGGGGCCGCTGGCGTCTGCCGTGATAAAGGGCAGGTTGATCTCGGTTTCGATGGTGGTGGAAAGCTCGATCTTGGCTTTTTCGGCGGCGTCTTTGAGGCGCTGAAGGGCCATTTCGTTGCCCTTGGAGGTCAGGTCGAGGCCGTTTTCCTGCTTGAATTCTTCGATGAGCCAATCGACAATGCGCTGGTCGAGGTTGTCGCCGCCGAGGTGAGTGTCGCCATTGGTGGACTTGACCTCGATGACGCCTTCGCCAACTTCGAGGATCGAAATATCAAAGGTGCCGCCGCCGAAATCATAGACGGCGATGGTCTCAT
The DNA here is from genome assembly GCA_964645305.1 of uncultured Occallatibacter sp. Lineage (GTDB taxonomy): Bacteria > Acidobacteriota > Terriglobia > Terriglobales > Acidobacteriaceae > Telmatobacter. Next base: position 919 of record CAZYCV010000121.1, read on the forward strand.
CCTTTTTCTTATCAAGGCCATAGGCGAGGGCGGCGGCGGTAGGCTCGTTGACGATGCGCTTGACGTCGAGGCCGGCGATCTTGCCTGCGTCCTTGGTGGCCTGGCGCTGGGCGTCGTTGAAGTAGGCAGGAACGGTGATAACCGCCTCGGTGACCGACTCGCCGAGGTAGGCTTCAGCAGACTTCTTGAGCTTTTGCAGGATCATGGCCGAGATTTCCGGCGGGGTGTACTCCTTGCCCTGCGCCATGACGCCGACGTGGTCGCCCTGCTGGATGACCTTGAAGGGCACCATCTTCATCTCGTCGTTGACTTCGTCGTAACGGCGACCCATGAAGCGCTTGATGGAAAAGACGGTGTTCTCCGGGTTGGTGATGGCCTGACGCTTGGCCACTTGGCCGACGAGGCGCTCGCCGCTCTTGCTGAAGCCGACAACCGAGGGGGTAGTGCGCGCACCTTCTTCATTCGCAATGACTTTGGGCTCGCCGCCTTCGAGGACCGCGACGCACGAGTTGGTGGTGCCGAGATCGATACCGATAATTTTTGCCATGGAGAAACCTGCCTTCAATAGAATTCTGACTCTCTGAGGATGCCATATTGAGTGACTTGTTGTCAACTTTATTTGATCGAACTTTAGTAAGGGTTTGGCTGGCGAGCCTGATGATTGCTCCCAAGCCGAATCGGTTGCCTTGAGCAAGGCCTTATAGCCTACAATGGTCTCGTTCATTGAAGACATTCCATGAGGTTTGCTTGATATGCTTGTCGAACTTCGCGCCGACAACTACGCCGTCATTGATCACGCCGCCGCCACCTTTGGCCCTGGGCTTAACCTGTTGACGGGCGAGACCGGGACCGGCAAGTCCATTCTGGTGGATGCGCTGGCCCTTCTGATGGGGGGCAAATCGAGCGCCGAAGTGGTGCGCCACGGGGCGGATAAAGCGGTGGTCTCGTGTGTATTTGAGTCCACGGCGAGCGCGGAAGCGATTCTGGAAGAGAACGGGATCGACTCGGGCGGCGCGGATGTCATTCTGCGGCGCGAGATTCTATCGACGGGCAAGGGGCGGGTTTTTGTGAACAATCAGCCGGCCACGGTGGCTGTGCTGCGGCAGCTTGCGCCGGAGCTGGCGCTGGTGCACGCGCAGACGGAGACGCTGAGCAGCTTTGACCAGGCGCAGCAGCGGGTGCTGTTGGACCGCTTTGGCGGCATCGATACGACGACGGCGGGCGAGGCTTATGCAAAGTGGAAGGAAGCGCGCAATCGGCTAGACGAGCTGCTGCACGGCGAGCAGGACCGTCTGCGGATGGTGGATCTGTGGAGTTATCAGAGCAAGGAGATCCATGCCGCGCAACTGGTTGCCGGCGAGGACGATGCTCTGGAGACGGAAAAGCGCGTGCTGGCCAATGCTGAAAAGCTGTACACGGCGGCGTTGAGCGCCTTTGAGCGTTTGTACGAGAGCGGCGATTCAGCCGAGGCGGCACTGCGCGCGGCGTTGCGCAATGTGGAGGAGCTGGCCCGCTACGACGATCGCTTCACGGGGGCGGCCCAGCAACTGGCCGAGGCGCGCGCCACCATCAACGACACGGCGGCCAGCTTGCGCGACTACGCGGAAGGGATCAACGCCTCACCGGAGCGGCTGGCCGAGATTGAAGACCGCCTGGCGCTGCTCGACCGTCTGAAGCGCAAGTACGGACCGACGGTTGGCGAGGTGATGAGCTTTGCGGAAGGCGTGGCGCGGAAGCTGGCCGAAGTGGAGGACCGCGACGAGATCCTGAAGACGTTGCGCATTGCTCTGGATGAAGCAGGAAAGCGCTACAAAAGCGCTGCCAGCGCCCTGAGCAGCGAGCGCCGCGCCGCTGCCTCCAAGCTGGCGAGGCTAGCCGAAGCGCAGATCAATTCCCTCGCCATGAAGGTGAAATTCGAGGTGGCGGTTCACGCAGCGGAAGAGCCAGCGCATTGGAGCTCGACCGGCTGGGATACGGTGGAGTATCGCATTGCGACCAACGCCGGCGAGCCGCTGAAGCCGTTGCATGAGATTGCATCGGGGGGCGAGATGTCGCGCGTGATGCTGGCGCTCAAGGTGAGCGTGGAAGAGGGCGCGATCAAGCCGAAGAAGAAGATTCCCACTCCGCGCACGCTGGTCTTTGACGAGATCGACATTGGCATCGGCGGGCGCGCGGCGGAGGCCGTCGGGCAGAAGCTGAAATCGCTCAGCCGCGGGCAGCAGGTTTTGTGCGTCACGCATCTGCCGCAGATTGCCGCCTTTGCCGATCAGCATTTTGTCGTGGAGAAGCACGACTCCGGTGGCCGGTCGAAGACCAGGATCAGCCAACTGGACGACCAGGCGCGGAGGCAGGAAGTGGCCAGAATGTTAAGCGGCGCAACGGTGACCGAAACCAGCCTGCAACACGCCGCGCAGATGATTGCCGGAAGCCGGTGAATCACTCGGCAACTTTATCAGGTTGCAGGAGACAGTCGAAATGGCCGACCAATCATCACACCTGCGACTTGCGCCAACCCACAAGAGGTGAAACGGACACCACTGGCCTCTATCGGCCGGCTTGCCAAGAGCGAGTCTATCGCCCGCGCGCCAGGCGCAATGGCAATTTCTCCACCGTTTCAAATGTCGCAATCCGTGTTGATGCCTGATCTCTGCCCCCTTTCTTTCGCTACACTGTATCTGTGAACATTTGCCGCAACTTGATTGTTTCATTGGGTCTGATTCTGCCGGTCAGCTTTGGCTTGACCGCGCAACGGCCAACTGCTGAGCGTCCGCTCGTGGTTTGCTACGGCGACAGCATTACCGCTGGTTATGGTTTGCAGAGCGGCGAATCCTACCCGGATGCGCTCGCACGCAACCTGGAGGCGCGCGGCTATCGTTACAAAGTGGTCAACCAGGGAACCAGCGGCGCGACGACCAAGGACGCCGCCGTTGGAGCGCGCGCGATTCTGCTGCTGCATCCAGCCATCGTTATTGTCGAATTCGGTGGCAACGACGGACTGCGCGGACTGCCGCTGATCGAAACCCGCCGCAATCTGGACGCCGTGCTGACGGCCTTCGACCAGGCGCATATCAAGGCGGTGCTAACCGGAATCACGCTGCCACCCAACTACGGACCGGATTACATTGCCAGCTTCGAGCAGCTCTTCCGCGAGTTGGCGGCCAAGCACCACGCGGTTTTTGTGCCGATGATTTATAAGGATTTGATCGGCAAGCCGGATACGATTCAATCGGACGGCATTCATCCGACGGTCAAAGGCTCGGAGCTGATTGCGCGCACGCTGCTCCAGGCGCTTACGCCCTTGCTGCATAAGAGCGGAAGATAGAGACCTGTTCCAGCAAGGCCGTTTTGATCGAGGCAGGTTTTGCGGTTTTGGGCAGTTGGCTTAAAGGCCATTGGCAGGAGTCGATGTTCTTGTGTGAGTTGATCGGGAAATCGGGGCGATTTTTGGGGCGTAGTTCGGCTCAATGAGTGAACCGGCGATTATGCGCTCATGTTCCTTGTTAGTGCCAGGAAGATGCGCGATGTGTGCACGTTCCGGTTGCTTTAATAGGGCGTTACTTGATAATGCCTTTGTCCTTCATCAGTTGCTCGTAGTGCTCGTCGTAAATCTCCTTCGCTTCCATCGCGGGCTGGAGCGCCTGCCAGGACTCTATGATGCGCTCATTGATACGTGCGTCGTCGTCCTTGAACTTGTACGCGGCCTGAACCTCGGTGCAAATAGCCAGTAGCAGGATGGCCGCCCTCATCAAGTGCAAGGACATGGCGCGGTCGTGTGCGTCATCAATGAGCGGACGTTCCTCATGCGGATGACCATCGCGATACAGGAACATCCCTACCTCATAAAGGCCTTCCGGTCCACCGTGCGCCACTGCGGAATACTGCTTCCACGGCCCATAAGTGAACGTCTCCAGGAACTTCTTATGGTCATCGTGCGGCGGTGTGCGGATATACTTGCCAAGCGTCGGCCAGTCCGGGAACTGTGCCTTGTCCATGACCTCAGCCTCGGTGAACCCGGTGGCGCGGAGGATGAAACCCAGCTTGGCGCGGCTGTCTGCAATCCACTTGTCCCACTCCGGCTTTCCCTTGTACCGCGCTTCCTCAGCCGCCACATACAAGAAACTTTTGCGAGCGCCGCTGGCGCGGAACTGCCGCCCGCGCTTAAATGGGTCTTGGAGCAGCAGAGTGACGGTGTAGAGGTTATCCATCAAGTTCCGGATAAGCGGTTCACAGGCGACTGTGTAAGTGTCTCTCCATCCAAACGAGGCGTGCAATTCGTCGCTATGAACCCAGTGAAGGAAGTTGTACGTGTTCTGTGCCTGCCGGATGGAGATGAAGATGTCAGGGTGGAATGTACCCGGAGCGGGAATCTGCTCGTGGCCTTCGCGCAGAACCTTCTGTGCCATCGTCTCCGACAGGCGGCCGATGAGGTTCTGATAGGTCGATGCATCGATCATTACGATGTTGGTGCTCATGCTTTGCCTCCGAAAAAAGGACTTAGGCCACTCGCTGCTAGAAGCGAGCTCCGACGCCGGAAAACCTTCACCGAGGGATGCGTGGCCCAAATCCGGATGACCTAATTTAGAAGCGGACACTCAAAGGAGGCTTCTTCTTAGGTGCAATAATCCGCATGGGCCGAAATGCAGAATGGTAAGGAGCATCCACCTCGACCTTGGCCTCACGCAGCACCCGTAGCTTCCGCGAATGGTCTTTATCGTCGGGGTCGTCATCCCAAAAGGAATCATCGTGGGTATAAATCCGAGTTATCCCAGATTGGACAATCTCGTTGCAACAACGGAGGCATGGGAACTTTGTCACATAAATTGTTGTTCCCATGGTCGGGACGCCAATCCGAGCTGCATTCAAAATTGCATTTTGTTCCGCGTGACAAACCAGCCGCAATTTCTCTTGAGGATTGTCTAGGCTTTTTTCATCGTCGACTACACTCCGAGCAAAGCCGTTAAAGCCTGTTGACAGAAGCAAGTGGTCACGGGAGACGATTGCTGCGCCAACAGGACACCTAGGGTCCTTTGACTTGATAGCAGCAACCGTTGCAAGCCAAAGGAAGTATTCATCCCAGCTCTCGACATGTAACGGGATTGAGATTGACATTGAATCCACTCCATTTAGGAGCGGGGCGGTTGAAGATAAGACGTTCGGTAATGTAGACATAAGTATATTTCTCCTATTGTCAGAATACCACAAAGCATATCCGTTGTCAAATTATCTTAGTCACTTTTATTCAATGATTGGTAGAATGTCTCGCTAGGGTATAGGCGGGCGGCGCAACTAAGTCTTTTGAAATCTTGACAAAACCTCAAGTGTGGTGCTTACATCCTTCGCTTTTTCTCCAGCGAAAGGAGGGGATGTCGGGAGCCCCGGGGTAAACGGGATGTTCCCTGAGCCATTGGAAGTAACAGAAAGTTGGTCAGTGTTAACCGATTTGCCGGGCCGTAATCCTGGGTCGACGATACAGCCCATTTCACTCGTTGACCGCGTCTTATGGAAGATCGCAACAATCGCTTCTGCAAAAAGCCGATGCCGGCTGGGCTTGGTCCGGCTCTTTTGCTGTATGCCCCTCTGATCGGCGAAAATGGAGGAGACGATGCCAGAATCCACACGCAGCTTTGAGTCTCCTTTTATTGATGTCCCCGGCGCGGTTGCCGAAATCCGCGCGGGGCGCATGGTGGTTGTGGTCGATGACGAGGACCGCGAGAATGAGGGCGACCTGACGCTGGCCGCCGAGTTTGTGACGCCGGAGGCGATCAACTTCATGGCCAAGTTTGGCCGGGGGCTGATCTGCCTGACGCTGACCGAGGAGCGCGCCGATGCTTTGCGGCTCTTTCCGATGACCCAGCAGAACACCTCGCGCTTTGGCACGGCCTTTACCGAGACGATTGAGGCGCGCGAAGGGGTGACCACCGGGATTTCGGCGGCGGACCGTTCGCACACCATTCAAACGGCGATTGACCCGCGTTCGACGGCGGCGGATTTGGCGCGGCCGGGGCACATCTTTCCGCTGCGGGCGCGGCGGGGCGGCGTGCTGGTGAGGGCGGGGCAGACCGAGGCTTCGGTTGACCTGGCGCGGTTGGCGGGGCTGAATCCCTCCGGCGTGATCTGCGAGATTATGCGCGACGACGGCGAGATGGCGCGCATTCCTGATCTGATTCCCTTTTGCCAGGAGCACGGGCTGCGGATTCTGACCGTGGCCGAGCTGATCCGCTACAGGCTGCGCCATGAGCGGACGATCAAGCGCGCCGGCGAGAGCCGCATCCAGACGCGCTACGGCGAGTTCCGGATGATTGCCTACGAGAGCCAGTTGAATGGCGGCGAAAGCCACGTTGCGCTGGTGCGCGGCGATCTGTGCGAGGATTGCCCCGCCTTCCACTGCGGGCCGGCGGTGATGGATTCGCCCAGTGAATTGGCGGTCGCGCCTTCCAGGGAGTCCATGCTTCGCCCGCCCTGCGAGCGCTCGGTGCTGGTTCGGGTTCATACGCGCTGCACGGCGGGCGATCTGTTTGCCGCCGATTGCCGCTGCCGCGAGACGCTGGATCAGTCGATGCGCATGATTGCCGAAGAGGGTTGCGGCGTGGTGGTTTACCTGCACAGCACCTCGCGGGGCTTTGAGATTGACGATCCGCCGGTTGTGGAGAGCGTGGAATCCCCGGTCTCAAAATCGAGACCGGGGGCACCCAATTCTTCGGTGGAGGAGATAGGGCGGCTGGTGCTGCATCAGGAGCTGCGCGCGCGGGAGGGTCAGCAGGCGCGCACCGGGCGCAATCTGCGCGCCATTGGCCTGGGCGGCCAGATTCTCTCTGATCTGGGAATCCGGCGCATTCGGCTGCTGTCGAATACTCCAATGCACATTCCGGCGCTGGTGGGCTTCGGTCTGGAGATCGTCGAGCAGGTGGCGATTCCGCTGGATGCAACGCCTCGCAGTTGACAAAGTTCGCTGAAGTCGTAGACTTGTTCCTACAAATTCAAATCGTGAATTTCGGACAGGTGCGGCGCATGAGCTCCAGACTTCGGTTTCTTTTTACGGTAATTTCGGCGGGGCTATTGCTGGCCTCCTTTGGATGTGGAGGTTCAGCCCCTTCCGCTCCGTTATCAATTTCGCTGGGCGCCACCACCGTGATTGCGCCGCAGGATGGAAAATCCGCAACGCTTGCGGTGACGGTGAGCGGCCCCAGCGGTCAGGCCAGTGTGACGGTGAGCGGGCTGCCGAGCGGTGTGACGGCGCAATTTGCGGCCACGGGCAGTGGGGGAACGCTGACATTCACCGGCAGCGCGGCGGCCGCGGCGGGCAGCTACACGCCGATTGTTCAGGCGACTCTCTCCGGCCAATCCGCCTCTAAAAGCTTTACGCTGATCAGCGCGGTTGTGGCCAAGGTGGGCAACTCGGTGGACACAACGCTGGGCGTGAATGGCCGGCTGGAGCAGTTCATGGCCACCTCCTTTTACGTGTCCGAGTGGGATGGCGACTTTTTTGCGACGAATCAAACTGCGCTGGAAAACACCATGAACGCGCTGGGTACGCAGCATATTCGCTTGCAGATCACCACTCCCGAGGGCGTTCCCATGGTTACCAATACCGGGACGGCCAGCGATTGGGATTTCACCGTCGCCGACCGGACGGTGCAGCCTGTACTGGCCTCCGCCGATCACAGCCCGGAGATGCAGTTGGCCACGGCGCCGCCATGGATGTGCAACAGCAACGGCCAACTGGATGTGGCCAGCCACGCGCAGGATTTTGCCGCTTATGCGGCGAATATGGTCCGTTATTACAACAAAGGCGGCTTTGATTGGGGCGGAACGCACTTTCAATCGCCCAGCAGCTATCCGATTACCTGGTGGGGCATCTTCAACGAGCCGAATCTCAACGGACTCTCTGCCGCCCAGTACACGGAGCTTTACAACGTCACGGTTCCGGCGATGCTGGCGGTGGACCCGACGATCAAGATCTCGGCAATTGAATTTTCCGACTGGGGGCTAGGCACGGGGGACGGAGGCGATCCGATGACCTGGCTGCCCGTCTTTCTGGCACCTGCCAAGGCTGGTGGGGTAAATACCGAGGTCAATGTTCTCTCCGCGCATTACTACGCCACCTGCAACCAGTCGGACACGGACGTGACGCTGTTCAGCACGGTCCCGCAGGCCTTCGCCAACGTAATCTACTTCAACCAGGAGATTGCGGCGCGCCCGGACCTGGCCAATCTGCAACTTTGGGTGACGGAGAATAACGTGAATGCCGATTACGATAACAACGGCATGAGCGCCTGCCAGCCGAACCAGGCCTTTGTGGACGACCATCGCGGAACCAGCGCCTTTTTTGCCGCTTGGAGGCCCTATGTCTTCTCGCAGTTGGGCAAGGCAGGCAACCGCGCGCTCTACCATTGGTCCTACGGTGGCGATCAGCAGTACGGCGAAGTGGACGGCAGCGGCAACACCTATCTAAGTTACTGGGTGGACCAGGCGCTGACAAGTTACTTTCCTTCGACGCCTTCCGCGCCAGGGCCGAATATTCTTGCTCTGAGCGCAACCGACACTTCCACCGTGGAGACGCTGGCGACCGAAGACAGCGCGGGCGCGGTGACTGTGATGGTGGCCGACCGGGCAGTTCACGCGCCCGCCGACAACAACGGGAATGGCGACCCGCGGACCGTGGTGGTGGATCTATCCAGCTTTGGAAATTTTTCTTCCGCGACGCTGCTGACCATTGATGCCACCACCAGTGCCAGCACGCAACCAGTGCCAGTCAGCTTGCCTCTGACCGTGCGGATAAACATCACGCTGCCCGGTTACGGCGTGGCCTTTTTGAAGTTGACGCCGTAGCGCCGGATTCCTCGCGCCGCGCTTCTTTCATTGCCGAATGAGTGTAATCATCAAGAAGAGGCCAAATGGTCTGGATATAAGAATTTTTCAGAAAAGTGTGCGAAATGGTTCGAGTTCAGCCTGAGATTGCCGATAATCTGCCTTGGATGACAGGTTCGCTTCAACTTCCGGCAGGCATCTCAGCCGATTCA
>CAZYCV010000122.1:0-9772 GCA_964645305.1 uncultured Occallatibacter sp.
GTCAAGAAACTGACTCCAGAGGAAGAGGAGCTTCTCCGCAAACGGGAGGAGTTGGCCTCTGTTCGAGCGGCATTGGCGGAACGCGAACTGGAATTGGCCGATTTTCGAGTCCGGTTAAAGAGTTTTGAGGGACGTTACCTGCGTCAGGTTGGTGTTCTATACGCTGAAATGGACGACTTGGACGCTCGCGTTGCAGAGCTTGAGGCTTCGCTAGAGAATTCTTCTGCGGCACGTCAGCGAGCAGAGAGAGCCAGGAAACGGGCAGATGATACCCATGAGGCAACCCATGGCGAAGCATCGAAGGCCACAGATTTCAAGCCATCGGCGGACCTGAAAACACTTTTCCGTGAAGTTGCCAAGCGCGTTCATCCCGATTTTGCCAAAGATGAAGCCGAGCGGCAACGCCGCACTCGCTTTATGGCAGAGGCGAATGAGGCATATAGTCGGGGTGACGCCGAGGCTCTCCAGTGCATTCTTGATGAATACAGTGAATCGAGCGAATCCGTCCAGGGCGAGGGCATTGGAGCCGAACTCATACGGATCATCCGCCAGATCGCCGAAGCGAAGAAGCACATCGCCGCAATCGAGCAGGAGTTGGCCACGCTACGCGCCAGCGAGATCGCGAAGTTACGGAATGACGTCGAAGTAGCCGAGCAGCGGGGTCGAGACCTGCTAACCGAATTGGCAGTGACGGTTGGAGAGCAAGTCGCGCGAGCAAGAAGGGAATACGAGACTCTCGCCAAGGAGGCAAAGAAGAATGGGCGAAAAATCTGAACTCCAGCATATTCCTCGTGCAGTTGACGCGCTCGTCCTCTCCGAGGCTCGCTCAAGCCTAATCGCTCGTGGCCGCAGCAACGCGAAATCTCTTTTGGCGCGCAAACCTGAGCCGCTTTTGCGAGCAAGGGTGAAGTTGAACGGGAAATGGGGACTCATAGACAAGACCGGGAGATTAGTGGTCGAACCATTTTGTTGCGAAATTTGCGACTTCTCCTGCGGGATGGCTGCCTTTTCGGATGTCCCTGTTCAACGCAATCGAAAACTCTACCAGCGCCCGATCGAGGATTTCTATGGAAGACAGGATAAGCAACTCGAATATTCGAGTGATTATTGTGGCTACTGTTTAGGAAATTGGGGCTTCGTTGACGTCAATTGGCGCATCGCGATTCCTGCAAGGTTCAAAAGGGTTCGAAATTTCAGTGAAAATATGGCAGGGGTGTCCGAAGGTGCCAAATGGGGTTTCTTGTCAAATGATGGGTGCTTTGCAATTCAGCCTCGATTCGAAGCCGTTGGGGATTTCTCAGGTGGTCTTTGCGTCGCAAAATTGAACGGTAAGTATGGTTTCATAGATCGTCGTGGCGAGTTCGTGATAAAGCCGTCGTTCAGCTACCTATGGGATTTTTCCGAGGGACTAGCCTGTGCCGAGATCGACAAGAAGTATTGCTTCATCGATAGGACGGGGGAGATAGTGATTTCCCCTATTTTTGATTCAGCCGAGGATTTCGTCGGCGGAGTGGCGCAAGCGGAACTAAATGGCAAGTCTTGCATTATCGATCCAAGCGGTTCCGTGATCTTCACATACTCCAGCGCAGCAAACGGACTCTGTCCAAATAGAGAAGAGAAGGTCGGAAGTTTTATTGATGGAGTGGCTTTAGTTTCAGGTAGTTATTGTGATTTCGCTTCGAAGTACGGACATAACGCTGACGACTGTAACGAAAGATGCCTTGACGAAGAATGCTCCTGGAATTATGGATACTATATCGATAAAGCTGGGGAGCCGATACCAATGCCGGAAGGGTTAATAGGAATTGGAGATTTCAGTGAGGGGCTTGGCCTTATAGGAAAGCTTTGTTACAGATGGGAGACAGGAATGAATATCTGTCGATTTGGGTTTATCGATAACCTGGGGGTTGTCAAAATAGCTCCTCAATTTAATTCAGCAGAAAGTTTCACGGAAGGAACTGCACGTGTATTTACGGACGAAGAGGAGTGGAGGCTGATAGACAAGGAAGGAAATTTAGTCGATGATCCTAACAAGGAATCTACCGATTCTCAAGAAGGAGATGAATTGGTAAAGGATGGACTTGTCAGTATCGAGGTGAATGGACTGTATGGTTTCGAGGATGAGACGGGCAGGGTGGTGATAGAACCAAAGTTCGCATGGCTAGATTATTTCTCAAATGGTATGGCTCGTTTCAATACCAGCAGGTTCCGCGATGGTAAATGGGGGTTCATAGATAAGACAGGCAAAATGGTCATTTCACCGCAATTCGAAGAAGCGCAAGATTTCGAAACAATTTTCCCATAGATTCTTGGCCGCGCGCCCCATCCATTTCACGTACTTTGCGAAATGGATGGGAGTCCAGAAAGCTCACTCCGGCAGCTTTGCGTCCAGCACTTCCTGGGCGCGCCGCACGTCACGCGGCCAGCCGTTCGTAGAGCGCCTCATCCGTCAAAGCCAGAATCTCGACGGCAAAGAGCGCGGCGTTCGCGGCTCCGGGCTTGCCAATGGCCAGCGTGGCGACGGGAATCCCTTTGGGCCGGGTGCCCCATCCATTTCGCGTTTTTTGCGAAATGGTTGGGAAACCACAAACTCCATGCGCGAAGCGCGCCCGCCTGGACGGCCAGTCCCACCGCAGTTGCCTAAAAACTTCGCTGTGAGAACCAATGCGGACCAGTCGCAATGTCTGCTCATCTGGCTTCTTGTAGATAAGTAGCAGATCGGGTTTCAGGTGGCACTCGCGATGATTCGTATATTCGCCCGTCAACGGATGATCGTGGAACTTCTCCGGCAGGGTTTGGTCCGTAGCCAAAAATGAAATGGCTGCAAGTAAATCGGCGTCGAGCGTGGCGCGATTTTGTCCCTTTGGCTTCGCGTTTGTAGTCCTTCTTGAATTTGGCGGTTCGGCTAATCGTCCGCATGAAGGTCGGCCATCAACTCTTCGACACTGTTGAATTTCACGACCTCGCCTCGGTCGCCTGCCTTCATTGCAGCAACGGTTTCGGCATTGGGAACGCGAAGCTCAAAGGGAAAGGCCTGGTCGGTCGCCGCTCGTGTCAAAAAGACGCGCACCGCCTCGGAGAGAGTTAGCCCCATTGCGCCAAAGGTCTTTGTTGCCTTCGACTTCAGCTTCGGATCGATCCGAACATGAATCATTTCAGTAGCGCTCTGCATAGATCCACCTTTAAGAGTATTGTATACGGATTGAGATACACACGCAAAACCTCAATAAAGTACGTGCTTCGACCGGAATCTGCGCGATCGGATTACGCATCCAACGGCAAGGAAGCGTGATGATCCGAACCGAATTTCTGCGCTACGATGGCGCGCTGAAGCGCGATCCCTCTGTCGATGCCTGGCTGCAAAGGCATCCGGGTGAGCTCGGTGACCTCTTGCGCCAGTGGTTTCAGGTGATGCGCGATTGCGGTGACGATGTCCGCGAGCTAATGCATGACGGATCTCCGGTGGCGTGCTTGGGTGATCTTCCCTTCGCCTATGTCAATGTCTTCACGGCTCACGTCAATGTCGGCTTTTATCAGGGTGCGGCGCTGCCCGATCCAGCTCGCCTGCTGCAGGGCACAGGCAAATTCATGCGCCATGTCAAGCTCAAGCCAGGATTGCCCATGAACTCTACCGCCATAAGCAGGCTGATTGAAGCGGCATATTTCGATATCAAGTCGCACGTTGAGAACGGCTAAATCATTGGACACCAATGCCGAATTTTTTCATTCCCGAATCGACGCGTCTTGTTCTTCCCGCGTGAACCATCGAACGTTGATTCAGCGTTAGCGTAGAATTGAAATTGAGCGAAGCCGCATGGATTGCGCCTCCGTGTACGATGATCCTTTTGGACCCAGACCTGGAACCCGACCCCGCGCCGACGGCAACTGTGGCGAAGAAGACGGCTGCGTCTGGCCTTTCCGTCCTGCCGAAAAACCTTCGCCTACCCGCAGCCCGCACGCTGGCCCGCTTTCATGCCCTTGCGCAAAAAGCGGTTGGTCTCAAGGGTCAGGTCAGCGTTTTGCTGACCACTGACGCGGCGATTCGCAAGCTCAATCGCCAGTTTCGCGGCAAAAACAAGGCCACCGACGTACTTTCCTTTCCTGCCGAGGGCGTGGGCGCACAAGGGTATGCCGGCGACTTGGCCATCTCGGTTCCCACCGCGCGCAAGCAGGCCGTCGAGCAGGGCCATTCGCTCTCAATCGAGATCAAGGTTCTCATTCTGCATGGCTTGCTGCATCTTGCCGGCTACGACCACGAAGCCGACACTGGCCGGATGGCGCGCCGTGAGCGGTTGCTCCGCGCCAAGCTCGGCCTGCCGCAAGGCCTCATCGAGCGCGTTGAAGCCAAGGGGAAGCGCCCATGACCCCAACCTTCATCCTCCTGATCCTCACGCTTGCAGCCGTTGAGATGCTGGCCTCGTACATCGCCCGCGTCTACGCCGAATTCGGCAAGATCCTCACGCGCGAGATTGAAGAGAACCTCGACGCCTGGGAAGAGCTGGTCGAGCCGCACCTCGGCCTCACCCGCGAACACGCCGCCCTCTGCGCCCAAATCCTGCAACAACTAGCGCTGGGTCTCATCGCTCTTGAATTCGGTGCGGTGCTCTTTGATCGTGGTGGCCTCACGCGCCCCAACGCCGCCGAGATTGCGCAAGCAGTTCTTGGCGTGGTGCTGGTTATCGTCTTTTGCAATCAGCTACTTCCCACGCTTCTCTTCGACCGCACGCGGGGCCGCTGGGCGGGGCGTCTGGTTTGGCCAATTCGCCTGCTGCTTTGGCTGATGACCCCGATCACCGTCTTTGTCCGCTTCTTCTACTCGGTGGCCGCGCTGGCCGAGGAGCCTGCCACCGCCGAAGAGGAGACCGCCGTCGATGTAGAGGCGCTGCTCGAAGCCGGCGAAGAAGAGGGCATTCTGGAAGAGAGCGATCGCGAGCTGGTCCGTTCGGCCGTCGAGTTCGGTGACAAACTGGTCCGCGAGGTGATGACTCCGCGACCGGAGATCTTTTCCATTCCTGCGAGCATGACCCTGGAGGCCTTCCTCGAAGAGCTGCGCGAACACAACTACTCCCGCGTTCCGGTCTTCGAGGACTCCATCGACAACATTACCGGCATCGCCTTCTCCCACGACCTGCTGCAAATCGCTGACACCGAAGCCAGTACCCGGACCGTGGAGAGCCTGGCGCGCGAGGCGGAGTTTGTGCCGGAGACCAAGCGCGTGTACGAGTTGCTGCGCGAGATGCAGCGCGAAAAGCAGCACATGCGTATTGTGATCGACGAGTACGGCGGCGTCAGTGGCCTCGTCACCATTGAGGATCTGCTGGAAGAGATCGTCGGCGAGATTCACGACGAGCACGAGGTAGACGCGCCTGTCGAAGAACCGCAGCGCGAGCCGCATGGCGTTTGGCTGGTTCCCGGCAGCTTTCCTGTCGATCAATTACCCGGCCTCTTCGGCGAGCAAGCAGGACTGAGCGACCTTGACGAAACTTATGATGCCACAACACTTGGCGGCCTGGTCAGTGAGATAGAAGGCCGCATCCCGCTTCCCGGCGAAGTCGTCCTGCTGGAATCCGCCGGCCTGCGCATCGAAGTTGTCGCCTCCACAGACCGCCTCGTCGAGCGCCTGCGCGTCTTTCCGCCGGCGGAATTTCCTGAATCAAAACCGAGTTAAATCCACCATAATCTTTTCCACTTTTACCAGCCTGGCAGTAAAATGGCGTTATGTACAAATGTGAACTGCCGAAGCCCCATGAGAAGAAACTCATGGCGCTCTTAGAGAACGAGAATTTGCCCCAGCCTGACTTCCCCCGCGTAGAGGACGCGGTACTGCGCTACAAGACCTGGATTACGGCAATGGATGCTCTTGATCTTGAGGGAGCGGCACTCATAACCGAGCTAGTCAGGCTCCTCAACGAGTACAAAAGAAGTATTGAAATCGATCTCATATTCGATTCTCCAGGCAATTTTCTTTACAGGCAAAAGGGCCAACACAAAGTAGACAATTCTATTCTCGAAGAGTTTTTGCCTCGTCTAGCCGATACACGCCTTGTGCCTGGACTAGCACTCCTTGAACATTGCTCCGTCGGACCGCAGGCAGCATTTGCCGCATTCATCTTCTCTGGGAGCGCGCACACTTCCCTAAACGATGGCGGGATTTACATCAAGAAGAAGGATCAAGATTATGCGCTATCGAAGAAAGTCTACGTAAAGGCATCAGGCGGTCCATCGTTTACGGATGCAGAAACGCTTAGTACGGTACTCGATGTGGCCTATCTAGCGGCCGAATGCAAGACGAACCTGGATAAAACGATGTTCAACGAAGGTATGGAGACTGCAAGAGCGCTAAAGCAGGCCGTGTCAGGATCAAGGTATCTGCTCATATGTGAATGGCTCGATATGCGGCCTATCGATACAGCTTCCACCGATATCGAAGAGGTCATCATCCTGCGCAAAAGCAGCAGGTTGGGTTCTCAAGTGCGCAGACACTTTAACTCCGTCGAAAGTAGGTCAACCCACCGGCAAGAATTCATCGATTTCTATGATGCACATCCATTGAGAGTGGAGTGTTTTAAGAGAGTGGTGGAGCATATGAGGAAGGTCTACCCTGAAACAACTCTACTAGATGAAACCGCAGTTTTGGAGAGGGGTTACTTCTAATTATGGTAATCCTCCATCAAACATTCGATGATGTCCCAATAGACCGGGCGAGCATTCATCAGGAAATATTGGACCTCGATTTGCGCGGACGTACGAGTCTTTTTCCATGGAGAGGGCAATTTTCACCTTGCCTTGTAGAAGTTCTCCTCTCAGAATATTCTTCGCACACGGACCGCGTATTTGATCCCTTTGCCGGTGCCGGGACTACCCTCTTCGAATCAGCCAGGAAGCAACTAGCCAGCTGCGGAACGGAGATCAACCCAGCAGCAATAGCTATGGCTGAAACGGTTGAATTTATTCCGCTAGATATGCGAGAGCGTTCCCAAAGAATTCAGGCGATTGAATTGCTGCTCGATAAGACTTTTGGAGGCGATTTACCGCTTTTTCGCAGGAACGAAGAGAGTATTAAGTCCCGACTCGTAGGTCTGATAAATGAGGCGTCTTCTAGGCAAGACCGTTTGTTGCTTGCAAACAGCCTTCTTCGCGCGCTGAAGCCTACTGCCGAGATTGATATAGGAAGTCTATATCATGCGTTTAGACAGTATGCTGAAATTATTAGATCGCTTCCGTTCAGCTCTAAGGAATGTTGGGTATGTCAAACAGACGCGCGCCGGACATACCTGGCTGATGCGAGCGTCGATCTGGTTATAACATCACCACCATATATCAACGTATTCAACTATCACCAGAACAATCGTCCTGCCATGGAACTGCTTGGCGTGGATGTACTGGAGGTGGCAAAATCCGAATTTGGCTCCAATCGTAAAAACAGGGGCAATCGCTTTCTTACTGTTGTTCAATATTGCCTAGACCTGTATGCGGCGCTAATTGAGCTTCGTCGAGTCATTAAGACGTCAGGAAGGGTTATATTTGTGGTTGGCAGGGAGTCCAGGGTTTTAGGGGTGCCTTTTCAGAATGGTTCACTAGTCGCATCATTAGCTGAGATGACTGGTTTCAAATTGGGACTTCGACAAGAAAGAAAATTTATGAATATGTTCGGAGATCTGATTTACGAAGATATACTTCATTTCATTCCAGCGCCTCAGAGCATCATTAAGAGGGATGCTCGAGAACTCTCTGTTCAGGCGTTAAAGGAAGGACTTGACGGCAATTACAGCACTGCCGCCCGAAGTGCTTTGAAAGACGCTATTAAATTGGCGCAGGATGTAAAACAATCCCCTTTGTTTCTCCGAGAACAAACCACCTACAGAACAAATCCTCCGGGAATGTCTTCGCATTGGGAAACAGATCCAGTTGAGTATGCATAGATGCTGGGTGTCCCATCCTTTTGTATACTCTGCGAGAGAGTGTGAAACTACGAACCCCGGATGCTCCCATCTTTCGATTCCTAAGCTGGACCTTACGCCGCCCGCACCCGTTCGATGGCGAGGCGCAGGCCCATGGCTTTGAGAATGGCCGAAAGGCTGCGCAGTTCCGGATTGCCCGCTTCTGACAATGTACGGTAAAGCTGGGTTGAATTCAGGTTGGCTTTTTCCGCAACTGACGGCACGCCGCCAAAGGCCTTGGTCATCTGGCGAAGAGTGATTAGCAGTTCACCTTGCTCGCCGTCTTCCAGGATGCCGTTCAGCAGCTCAAGCGCGTAGGCGGGGTCTTCTCTCAGTAACTCCGCCATGGCCTCATCGTGGCTTCTGTCTCTCATTGTTCTGCCCTCCCTTGCCAATCCTGCCAGTATGCACAGGCGCGGTCAATCTCCGCATCCTGATTTCGCTTGTCGCCACCCGAAAGCAACAAGATTACTTGTGCACCGGAGATTGCATAATAGACCCTGTATCCCGGACCCATGTCAATACGCATCTCCCAAACCCCGTCGCGGCAGAAGCGGTGATCGCCGAAGTTGCCCAGTTCCATGCGGTTGATTCTTCGGTCAATGGCGATCTTCGCCATGGTGTCGCGCAGTTGACCGCGCCACTCCATAAAGACGTCTTTTTCGCTGCGCGTCAGGTAGTGGCGAATTTCGTACACGAATCAATCCTCGTTTATAAACGAAAATAAGTCAAGAAGAAAAGCTCAACACTATCCGTGATGATGCAGTTTGAACCCCTACTTTGCCTGATAGAAGGTAATCCGCACCGCCGGGTGCTCGGCATCGCCCGCGAGGCTGAGCACTCCCACAAACGTTCCCTCGGTCAGCCATTCATAAGCGCCCTTCGGCGCTTCAAAGACCGGGCGGGTAAAAGCCTTTCCCGCACCACAGAGCATTCCCTTGTTGGTGACGTAGATGATGGTGCCGTCCTCGGCTTGCAGCTTGTACTCCGCTGAGAGCGAGGTGCAGCCGTTGGGTAGATTCAACTGCCAGTCCCATCCGCCGGGCAGAACCTTGCCCTTCAGCTTGGGGCCGGTCACGCTGCCTCCAGTGATCGGAATGTACTGGCGGTGGCCAAAGGCCGTGTCACCGACCACAACAGCTTTGTCCAGAGTCACCAGTTCTTCAAATGCCAGCTCCAGCTTGGGCGCGGCATCGGGAGCCGGAGCCGCGCCAGATTGAGCGGCGCAACAGACTGGAGCCACAACAACAACCAACGCAAGCAGCCCTATGGCAGACAATCCGAATCTATCTCTCATCACAAAATCTCCTTGACCCCATCCTCAATCTTTCGAGCCTTCCACGCCCGCCACTCCTCGGCAGTGATCTCCAAAATCTCGGATGAAAGACGGCCAGAGACGTAATCCTTCTCGATCAAACCCACCAGCCGCATACCCTGCCGCTCGGAGATGCGCCGGGAAGCTGCATTAGCCGCCGCCTTGGCCACGCGCAAAACCGGAAAGTCCAGCGTATCAAACCAGAAATCGTTGGCCCAGGCGCAGGCCTCGCTCATCAGCCCCTGCCCCTGCCACGGCAATCCAAGCCAGAAACCGCGATTGTCTTCTTTGCCTTTGACCAGGCTGATCAACCCGATCAACCGCGATGGCTCGCTTTGAAGGCGAAGGGTCCAGTGCCAGGCCTCGCCGCGTTCCATCTGCGACAGGGCAATCTGTCGGCAATAAAACTCCGCTCCTTCGGACGGATAAGGCCAAGGTACGCGATTCAGCAGAAAGCGCACGGAGAGTGTTTACCTTTAGATAGATTTGTGGTATAAAGAGCTTGTCCGTTACAGGA
>CAZYCV010000123.1:0-9679 GCA_964645305.1 uncultured Occallatibacter sp.
GGACCAATGATTAGAAAACTCTAGGTAAAGTCCATTGCGCCGATAGTTCTTTCAGGTGCAACTCATGATCCATCCTCGCAACCCCCTTTTGGTAGCCGGAATCGCCCTCCTCGCCGCTTCTCTATGCCGCGCGGACGAGACCTTTCCGGTGGTTCACAACGAACCCATCACCGTTCGGATTGTCGGCGGAATCAATGGTATGCCGCTCAGCAATCTTCATTTAACTCTGATCGGCGGTTATGACCAGAGCGATCTGCATGACCAGCTCTACCGCGAGGAAGTGCTCACCGATGCGATGGGCAATGCGCATCTGCCCAGGCAATTGGCCAATCTTCCCTGGCTTCAGGTTTGGGTAGGTTCAATGCCGCTGTGCCAAAGGAACCCTCGCAAGACCAGCTTCAGCGTGGAGTTGATTCGCCGCGATGGTCTCAGCGCGCCCAACTTATGCGGCCCGGTTACAGCGGAGGAGTCGCCAGGCGTCTTCACGGTCTTCGTAAAGAACAAGGCAGAAAAGCTCAAGAAAGGTGTGTCGATTACAGTCAGATTGCCGTTCACGGCAACAAGGGAGACGGCTGCACCTGCTTCTTCTGCCACCAAGGTCGCCTCGCCTGTGGTTGCCAATTCAACCACAGCGCCGGTGCAATCTGTCATAACTCCAGTGGCCGTAGTTTCTACGCAAGTGCCGATGGATGTTGCGCCGAAGGTAACTCCGATTCCACCGACACCGCCTCTCGCTACTGCTCATCCAGAGGCGTACGCTTCGGAACACCTTCCGGTCAAACCTGTTGCGCATCTTCAGCACCGGCGCGTTGGCAGCAAGAATGCCCTGCATAAGGCCAAGCCTGCGCCGGCCGCGTGTTCGGTTCCGCCGCCAGCCGTCAAAACACACCCTACACCTCCCGCCAAAAACGGAGGCAAAAAGGCTCAACCGCTGAAAGCTCCTTTGAGCGCGAGGCCTCACTCCAAGCCGTTGGCTGGAGTTCGAGTGGAGACGAAAAAGTCTGCGCATCCCGCCGATTTGAAGAAAAAAGAATGAAAACTTCCCTGTGGGAAGAAGATTCCTCTGCGGGTTTCCCTGGTCGCATGCCAGCTCTATCGTGAGGATGGATGCATTTGGCGGCGCTGCACTACACTAAAGAGCATCATGCGCATTCGAGCTTGCGTTGTTGCCTGTTTATTTTTTGCAGCCTCCAGTGTCAGTCTCCTCGCCGAGGCCCACACGCCGGAAGATCGCGCCGCCCGCGCTTATCAGGAGGCCGTGCAGGCCGGTCCGCTGGCTTTGCGCGCCTTTCTGGTTCAATTCCCCAAAGGTGCCGATCTGCATGTTCACCTCTCCGGCGCGGTCTATGCGGAGACCTTTATTCGCGATGCCGGCGAAGACGGCATCTGCGTAGACCCGGCGGCGCTCAGCTTTGCCAAGCCGCCCTGCGCGCCGCCGCTTGTGCCGGCCGCGCAAGTTCCCGCTAATCAGAGCCTTTACGACCGGCTGATCAACGCTTTCTCTATGCGCAGTTTTGTGCCCACGACAGGCTTCAGCGGCCACGACCAGTTCTTCTCTACCTTTGACCGCTTTGGCGGGCTGAGCAAGAGTCACACCGGCGAGTGGGTGGATGAGGTGGCGAGCCGCTCCGCCGCACAAAACCAGCAGTATCTTGAGCTGATGGAGACACCCGCCTTTGCGCACGCTGCCGCCCTTGCCGCCGCGAACCCTCTGACCCAGGATTTTGCCAACTACCGCCAGAAGTTGCTCGCGCTTGGCTTGCGCGACGAGGTTGCCGCCGACCGCGAAGCTGTTCGCTCCGCCGAGGCCCAGCGACGTCAGATTGAGCATTGCGGCACGCCGCAAGCCGCTCTCGCCTGCCAGGTTCAAGTTCGTTACATCTACCAGATTCTGCGCGGCTTTGCGCCCGAGCAGGTCTTTGCGCAGACGCTGCTCGGCTTTGAAACCATTCAGGCCAGCATCGAGGCTCATGAGCCGGGCTTTGTCGGCATCAACTTCGTCATGCCCGAGGACGGCGTCGTCTCCATGCGCGACTACACGCTGCAGATGAAGATGCTTGACTACTTGCACTCCGTCTATCCCCAGGTGCCGATCAGCCTTCATGCCGGCGAACTGGCGCTCGGCCTTGTGCCGCCGGAGGGCCTGCGCTTTCACATCCGCCAGGCCGTCGAACTTGGCCACGCCCAGCGCATCGGGCACGGCGTCGATGTTGCCTTTGAGGACGACGCTCTCGCCCTGCTCAAGGAGATGGCCGCCCGGCACGTGATGGTTGAAATCAATCTCTCTTCCAACGAGGGAATTCTGGGAGTGAAGGGCGCGCATCACCCCTTTCCACTCTACCGCGCCGCGCACGTGCCGGTGGCGCTTTCGACAGACGATGAAGGCGTCAGCCGCATTGACCTCACCACCGAGTATCTCCGCGCCGCCCTCGACTATCACCTCAGCTACGCCGACCTGAAGCAACTGGCCCGCACCGGCCTGGAGCATAGCTTCCTGCCCGGCGAAAGTTTGTGGGCCGCGCCGGATGAGTTTACCGCGGCGAACTCCGCCTGCAAGATGCAAGCGCTTGGCACAAAGAAAGCATCCGCCGCCTGCAAGGCCTTCCTCAACACGAGTGAAAGAGCCGCCGCGCAGTGGGAGTTGGAGCGGCGATTCCGGACGTTTGAGGCGAAGTTCTGAGAGTAATAACTGATTCCAGAAAGAACCATCCATGTTAGAGGAGAGCAGCAATGATTGAGATAAGGCAGAGTACAGCCAAAACGGCGTTAACCTTCGACGGCCGAAGGCGGCAGAGAAACTTGACAGAGCAAAACTGGTTTCGCCTGGCGGCCATGTTTGCGCTCTTCGGCTTTTTCTTGTTCACCGGCATGGCGGCGGCGCAGAGCCGCACCGTACAAGCCGATTTGGCGCAGGTGACCGGCCCTCACACACAGGTTCCGCTCAGATGCATCGGCGCCGGGCGCGCCAATGAAGGCCTGCGTGCCGACTGGCAGGAGCAGCTTGCCACCGTGCAACGCGAGATCGGCTTCAATTACATCCGCATGCACGGGCTGTTGCACGATGACATGGGCGTCTATCGGGAAGACAAGAACGGCAATCCGGAGTACAACTTCCAGTACATTGACGCGCTCTATGACGCGCTGCTCAAGCAGCACATTCGCCCTTTTGTCGAGCTGACCTTCATGCCTTCGCAACTCGCCAGCGGTCCGCAGACCATCTTCTGGTGGAAGGGCAATATCACTCCACCCAAGGATCCGGCAAAGTGGGCGGCGCTGATCCGCGCGCTGGTGGCGCACTTCAAAGAACGCTATGGCGCGGAGGAGGTTCAAAAATGGTACTTCGAGGTTTGGAATGAGCCTGACCTGCATAACCTGTTTTTTACCGGTTCAGTGGACGACTATCTGGCGCTCTACAAAAACACGGCCGAAGCCGTAAAGGCCGAGTGCCCGGCCTGCCGCGTCGGCGGACCCGCGTCGGCGATGCCCTATGCATTCGAAGAGGCCTTTGAGAAGTATGTCGTGGCCAATCATGTTCCAGCCGACTTTGTCGCCGCGCACGCTTATGGCGTTACGCAAGGCTATCTGGATGTGGACGGCTCGTCGGGCACGCTTCTTGATCCGGGGCCGGATATTGTCAGTGGCCGCATGCAGCACTCGCGCGAACTGGTCCGGGCCTCCGGGCGACCGGACATGGAACTGCACTTTACCGAGTGGAGTTCAGCCTACACGCCGACCGATTATATGCACGATCAGTATCATCAGGCGAGCTTCATTCTGGACAAGATCAAGCGCGCCTCGCCTTACGTGGACTCGATGTCGTACTGGACTTTTACCGACATCTTTGAAGAGAACGGGCCGCGCTTCACGCCCTTCCATGGCGGCTTTGGCCTGATGAACTTGCAGGGAATCCGCAAGCCTGCCTACTTTGCCTTCCGCTTTTTGGCGCAACTGGGCGCGGAGGACGTGAAGTCGAGCGATGCGCAATCCTGGATTACGCGCTCACCTGACGGCAGCGTGCAGGCGCTGGTCTGGGATTACACGCCCATCGTCCCCCCGCACGGCCAGACGGACCAGAGCTTTTATAAGAAGGAACTGCCCGCCGCCGGCAAAGGCACGCTGCACATTGCGCTCGATCACCTGGCAGCGGGGCGCTACCTGGTCAGCACCTACGCCATCGGCTACCAGAAGAACGACGCTTACACCGCCTATCTCCAGATGGGCGCGCCGCACCAGTTGACGCCCAAGCAGGTCGAGCTGCTGAACGCCGTCAGCACGGGAGTTCCTGAAAGCGTCACCGAGGCCGAGGTGGGCAGCGGCGGCTATCAGCGCGACCTGCCGCTGCGCGCGAATGATGTTGTGCTACTGGTGCTTACGCCGCTGAGCGGGGCAAAGTAGCAGGAAGAGGGAGGCGCATGACACCGAGCCGCGTCCAAACCTTCACCGCACTACTGGAGCCGGATCAGACCCGGCTCCAATGGGTGATTGCGCGGATTCCCTTTGACCCGGTCGAGGTTTGGCCGGAGCGGCGGGGTGTGCGGGTGCGCGGAGAAATCTCATCCGCTGAGAGCAACGGCGGCGGCTTCGCCTTTCGCACATCGCTTTTTTCCGGCCCCGGGAAAGGCCGTATGCTCATGGTCAATAAGAAGATGCTGGCCGGAGCGAAGGCCGCCATGGGCTCCCTGGTAAGAATCTCCCTCGAACCGGACCTGGAAGAGCGAGTTGCCCCGGTGGCTCCGGAATTGGCGCGCGCGCTGAAAAGCGACCGGCGGCTGCCCAAGTGGTTTGCCCAGTTAAGTTACTCGAATCGCAAGGAGATCGCGGCCTGGGTTACCGAACCGAAGAGCGCGGAAGCCCGCCGGCAGCGCGCCGAGCGGATGGCCGAGCGGCTGCTGCTGACGCTGGAGGGCGAGATTGAGCCGCCGCCGATTCTGCAAGCGGCCTTTCAGCGCCAGCCATTGGCGCGCAAGGGATGGGAGGCGATGACGGCGACGCAACGGCGCGGCCATCTGCTGGGCATCTTCGGCTATCAGAGCGTCGAGTCCCGCGAGCAACGCGCCGCCAAGGCAGTCGAAGAGGCGCTGCGCGTGGCGCGTAGAGGCTAGTGTGAGCCAATTCCAAACAATTCAGGCTTTGGTTCGTTACCTTTGCGGATTTCTTTAGGTCTGAGACCGTTTTTCTGCGGCTCTGCAAGCAAATCTGTCGTCTAATTGAAATAGATGAGTACAGCCACTTTAATTCGCCCATTTTTCGGCATAGCTTCGGCCTCCGCAGCCGACGAACTGGCGCGGCAGGAGAATCTGGCCGTAGCCGAGGGGCTCAAGCGCCAGGATCCCGGGCTGCTGGATCAGCTGATTGTGCGCCATCAACATCGGCTGATGCGCTATCTGCTCTACTTGACCGGCAACCGCGAGGTGGCCGAGGATCTCTTTCAAGAGGTCTGGATGCGGGTTCTGGTGCGCGGCGGGCAGTTCAACGGCAAGGCGCGCTTTGATACCTGGCTCTTTACCATCGCGCGCAACCTGCTCATCGATCTGCGGCGCAAGAAGACCATGTCCAGCCTGGACGAACTCTTTGAGAGCGGCGGCGAAGACGACCGGCCCATGAGTTTTGAAGTCGCCGGAGACGAGCCCACGCCCTTTGACCGCTTCTCCAATCTGGAAGATCGAGAGCGGATTGCCGGCGCGCTGATGCAGCTCGACACGCTCTACCGCGAGGTGCTGGTGCTGCGCTTCCACGAAGACCTTTCGCTGGATGAGATTTCCAAGGTGACGCGCGCGCCGCTTTCTACTGTGAAATCAAGGCTTTATCGCGGATTGGCCGCCATCAAGCCCAAGCTGGCCGCCTGTGGTTCGGCCAATAGCGCCTTTGGCGCGGAGATTGCGGCTCGCTCTGCATCGGCGGATCTGGCTCCGAGGGCTGTATGAAGACTGCTGAGAGCCAGGATGCAGACCGTGAACTGCTCTCGGCTCTGGCCGGGAAGCAGGCCGACCGGGAGTGCGCCGTGGCCTATCGTACCCGCCGCGTGGTGATCGCCTCACAGGGCGTGATGCAGGAACAGAAGGCCGAGCGGAAGCATTGCCGCTCTATCGCCTTGGCCGTCGCCTTGGTTTTGGCCTTTGTGCTGGGCCCGCTGGTCTGGTGGATCGCTGAAACCGTGATTGAAGAAGAGCATCTGGCTGGCCTGATGGGGCAGTTGAGCGTGTTGATCTCCTTTCTCGGCGCGGCAGTGCTTGCCTCGGCGGTGCTGGCTGGATGGATGCGCCGCAAACCCTGAGTAAATTCCTTACATTCTTTCCTTTGCGGGCGCAACTTCCCGATTCCCTCCTCCGTCCTATTCAATACGAGGTCAAGCACAGTTGATCTCTTGAATGCACCTCTGAGAGAGGGATAGCTTATGCGAAATCCAGAATCTATCTCCGTCAACGAAGACCCGCTTCTGATTCCGGTGTGGTCGATTTTTGTGGCCGTTACGGCCTTTGCCATTCTCGAATACTATTTTTGGCTGGTGTTGCCCAAGACGCAGCAGCATATGCCGCCGCTTGGCCTGCGCATTTACTTCAATCTCTCCTTTGGATTGCTGGTTTCGCTATACTTCCTGATGGTGGGTTACGTCAGCAAGGATGCGCCGCGGCGGGCGATGAGTTCGCGCCTTTGGATGGCGATTTGCCTGGTGATGCCCGGAGGCATCGGTGCTGTCTTGTACTTCCTGCTGCGCCAGCCCGAGGTTTCGCGCTGCCCGGCTTGCTCTACGCACGTGCAGAGCGACTTCCACTTCTGCCCACAGTGCGATTACCGCCTCACCGCCAACTGCGGCCATTGCTTCCGCACCGTCCGCACCACGGATCAGTTCTGCACCAACTGCGGTCATGAGCTGGCTTCAGACCATATGCCCGCGCGGCTGCGGGTGATGGGCGAATAAAGCAGGGATCAGGGACCGGAGATTACTCGGCGAAGGGGTGGTTGCGTCTTCGATCCATCACTCCCTACAATCTAAGTTCAAATCCAATGCCTCTCACCGCGCTCATCATCGACGACGAAGAACTGGCCCGCGAGGAGCTGGCCTATCTGCTGGAGCAGGTGGGCGGCGTGGAGGTTCTGGCGCAGGGATCGAACGGCATTGAAGCCGTCGACTTGATCGAGGAGCATCACCCGGATGCGGTCTTCCTCGATGTTCAGATGCCGGGGTTGGACGGCTTTGCGGTAATTGAAAAGCTGCTCGAGCGCAGGGCGAAGTCCGCGCCGGAAGCGCAGTTGGCCGCACCGCAGATGCCGCAGATAGTTTTTGCCACAGCCTATGACCAGTACGCCGTGCGCGCCTTTGAGGTAAACGCCGTTGACTACCTGCTCAAGCCCTTTGACCGCGCGCGCATCGAGCAGGCCGTTGAGCGCGTGCGCCAGCGGCTATCGGGTAACTCCGTGAATGGCACGGCCAGCCCGCTGCCGGAGTCGCAAATCGAATCTCTGCTGCGCCTGCTCAATCGCCCTCAGGGCGCGCCACAGCCGGCCAAGTTGATCGTCCAGGCGCAGAGCCGCCTGCTGCTCGTCGATCAAGCGGAGATCTGCTACGCGGCCATTGACGAGGGTGTAATTCGCGTCGTAACACAGAGCTTTGAAGGCTCGTCCAAGTGCCGGACGCTGGAGGAATTGCTCGACTTGCTCGATCCGGCGCTCTTCTGGCGCGCCCATCGTGGCTTTGTGGTGAACATCAACCATATCCGCGAAGTGGTGCCGTGGTTTAAATCCAGCTACCAGTTACGCATGAACGACAAAAAGCAGACGGAAATTCCGGTGAGCCGCGCCCAAACCCGGCGTCTGCGCGAGCTGTTCAATCTGTAGCAGCTTTCAGCACTGTTCTGAACGGATACCCAAAAAAGTCCTGTATCAGCGATAATCTAATTGTCCGCTATCTATAGGCCAATATCTAAGCTACGATGGAATTAATGAGTCCCGCAACGCTCCAATCCGAAGATCTGATTCTGGACTACACCCATGCCATGCAAGGTAACGCGACAATTGTTCATGCCGATTGCCTTGAATGGCTGGGACGGATTCCCGCCGGGTCCATCCATGGAATCGTTACGGACCCCCCGTATGGCGTGAAGGAATACGAATTCGATCAGATTGAGAAGCGAGCCAATGGAAATGGTGGAATCTGGCGCATTCCGCCTTCATTCGATGGATCGAATCGTCAGCCGCTTCCCCGATTCACGGCACTCAATGAAAGAGAACGTGGACAGCTTTTTCGGTTTTTCAAGGAGTGGTCCCGGTGCGCCTCTCATGCTCTGTTGCCCGGGGGACACGTTATTCTTGCCTGCAACTCATTTTTGGCGCAACTGGTTTACTCCGCCTTGGTTGAGGGGGGGCTTGAATTTCGCGGGCAAATCATCCGAATCGTGCGCACATTGCGAGGCGGAGACAGGCCAAAGAACGCGGAAGAGGAGTTCCCGGGCGTCTGCTCGCTTCCACGAGGCGCCTATGAACCGTGGGGAATCTTTCGCAAACCAATGCCGCCAGGCATGACAGTGAGCGAGTGCCTGCGCAAGTATGGCACGGGTGGTTTGCGTCGTCTGCAAGAAGGTTTGCCCTTCTCTGACATTCTTGATATTGGACGAACGCCAAAAGCCGAACGAGAGATTGCGCCGCATCCGAGTCTGAAACCGCAGGCTCTTTTGCGGGAGCTGGTTTGGACGATTCTGCCCCTGGGGGAGGGTGTCGTCTGCGATCCCTTTATGGGATCCGGCTCCACGATTGCCGCCGCGGAGGCTCTTGGTTACAGAAGCATCGGTATAGAAAAATATGAGTCTTACTATCAATTGGCAACCGGAGCGATAAAGCCGTTGTCGCGTATTTCCGTGGAGCGCGATCAGATCGACTTAGGATTCAACCGCTGATGCTGGCACGCGATATATCCAGTTTTTGGCCATCTTTTCGAAGCCCGAAGGCAAGACTGTTGCTGTAATTGTTCGTCGGCTGGTTTGACTTCGACCCGCGAATTGCCAATCGGATTTTTCCAGTAATGCGCCGTAGACGGCCTCGAAACGGAATCGCATCCGTCCTTTGGGAACGTCGGAGGGGCGACCTGATTCAAAGACAAAGACCATGAGCCAAACGTCTTCTGGGTTGTGTCCTTGCCAACCCTTGCTATAGCGTGACGCCTTTACTTCAATGCCGTCTTGTCCAACATGCTGGGCAGCATCGCCGGGATATTTCCCGGCAGGAAGAAGATCGGGATGACCGTTGTGATAAGTGTTCTTTGCAATTGTCGGACAATGTTTGGGAAGGTTGCTGGTGATAAACTCTCCAACCATACTGCTGAAGTTGGCGGGCATCAACATTTCTTCCAAGCGTGACATCTTCTTGCGGACAAGTTCTGCGTCAACAGTGTGTAAAAAATCAGTAAAATCCAGCATTGCATGGTATATGTGTTCGATAGAAACCCCAAACGGTATACAGGCGTCGGGGTTGAAATCACCGAATGAGGGAGCTGCTGGAGAGCAAAAATCCAGGTCCGATTGAGACTTTCGCAAGATGCTGATTCTCCTTGTTCCGTAAGCTCCTTCGGACTATAGTTAGCCGAGGATTCAGTTGTCTACAAAACAATTCTCCTTCGTACCATGCGAATACACTCTGCATATATTTTTAGCCTTGCCCAGACCCGGCGCCTGCGCGAGCTGTTCAA
>CAZYCV010000124.1:0-9436 GCA_964645305.1 uncultured Occallatibacter sp.
AAATAGCAAACCCCGGAGCATTCGCACCAGGGTTTGCTGTAAACATGCTCGCCTACGAGCGTACGGAATATTTTCAATGTAACTCATAATGCGTGTCGCGTCAAGAAAAAGTCGAAACCCTGGGTCGAGTATCCTCATGCCGGTTTTGGCAGGGCGCTGGCGATCACCTCAGCGGCGGCGGCGTAGCGGCCTTGGGGAGCGCTGACCTGCACGCCCTGCACAAAGGGCCGGACGGCCTCCAGCATCTCCTGGGCAATCAGGATCCCTTCGCGCTCGGCGGCTTGGGGCGTATCAGCCTGGGCCATGCGCAGCATGATCTCTTCGGGCATGGAGATGCGCAGGTCGTTCTTCAGGTACTCGGCATTGCGCAGGCTCATCAGCGGCCAGATGGTGGCGATCACCGGAATGTGATGCCCTTCAATGCGCTTAAGGAAGTTCTCCAGCAGGCGCAAATCAAAGACCGGCTGGGTGATGGCGTACTCCGCGCCAGCCTCAACTTTATAGGCAAAGCGGCGCAGCTCCTGCTCGATGTCATGCACGCCGGGGTTGGCTGAAACGCCGATGGTGAAGTTGGTGCTGACGCCGATGGGGTTCGCGCCCAGGTCGAGTCCGTGATTTAATCGCCGGACGATGTTGACCAGACCGATGGAGTCAACGTCAAAGACAGCAGTGGCGTCAGGATAATTGCCCAGCTTGGTTGGATCGCCGGTCATGCACAGGATGTTGTGCAGGCCAATGGACGAGGCTCCCAGCAGATCCGACTGAATGCGCAGCAGATTCCGGTCACGGCAGGTGTAATGGAGAATCGTCTCAATCGCGGTGTGCTGCTGAATCTGAATGCTGAGGCTCTGCGCGCTCATGCGGGCCGAGGCGCGGGGCGCATCCGGCACGGTGATGGCGTGAACGCCAAGCGAGGCCAGCAGGCGCGCGCCCTCAATCTCCTTGCTGCAATCAATCCCGCGTGGAGGGAAGATCTCCACCAGCGCCACAAAGCTGTCCTCGGCCACCAGCGCTCCAATGCGGGAGCGCGCGCTCAAGGGAGCGGGCGGCGTTTCGGCGGCCTGTGCGGGCATCTCGCCGATGACTACGGTGTGCGCCTGGGCCTCGAGGTCGCGCATGGCGGCGCGCATGGCGCGGATGTGGTTAGGGGTGGTGCCGCAGCAGCCGCCCACCATCTGCACTCCGGCCTGGATTGCCTTGCGGGCAAAGCTGGCCATGTACTCCGGCGAACAGAAATAGATGTTGCGCCCATCGACGGCGCGCGGCAATCCGGCGTTGGGCATGGCCACCAGGGGCAAAGTGGTGGCCGCCCGCATGGCCTCGATGGCGGTGAGAACCGTGGTTGGCCCGGTGGAGCAGTTGACGCCAATCGCGCTGGCGCCCCACTCGGTGAGCAGCGCGGCGGCGTGCGCGGGCGTGGCGCCGTCCAGGCAGTTGCCGTCATCGTCCACGGTCACCATCACCAGGACGGAGAGATGCGGCGCAACTTCGCGGGCCGCGGCCAAGGCCTCGCGCGCCTCATTCAGCGCGGGCATGGTTTCAAGGCTCAAAAGATCCACACCGGCCTCGTCCAACGCGCGAATCTGCTCGGCAAAGGCGGCGCGCGCTTCATCCAGGCCAGTCTTGCCCAGCGGCTCCAGACGCACGCCCAGGGGGCCCACGGCGCCGGCCACCCACGCCTCGCCGGCCCGTTTTTCCTTCAGACGTTCGACGGCCTGGCGGGCAATCCGCACGCCGGCCGCGTTGATCTCATTGACCTTTGCGGCCAATCCATGCCGCGCCAGGCGGAAGCGGTTGCCGCCAAAGGTATTGCTTTCAACAACCTCCGCACCAGCTTGCAGATACTCCTCATGCACCGCCAGGATCAGCCCCGGATCGGAGAGGTTCAACTCTTCATAGCAGCGGTCGATCAAGATGCCGCGGGCATAGAGCACCGTGCCCATGGCGCCATCGGCGAGCAGCGGACGGCTGGCGAAGATGTCGGCAAACGAAATCATTCTCCTGTCATGCTAAGCCACCAAGCCCCCGCGCGCCAACAGGTAGGGCAGCTTTGTTATACTTCGGTAGGCCTATGCTGCCGCTTTGGCGACCTTGGGACGGCTATATTCTTGCCTTTCACCCGTTCTTCCGGCATTTGCCGGCCATTGGTTCACTCCGCGGCTTCGGCTGTGGGATTCATGCGCGGCAGCTTCCGCGCCTTCCGTCGAGGTAAGGGATTTTGAACAAGAGAAGTCTTTGGATGAGCACCGTCGCGGCCCTGGCTGTTGCTGCCGCGTTGGCCGGTTGTGGCACCACCACCTATTATGCCAACCGTTCGCTGCCGCCCAGCGGGCTGCGCTATCGCGTTATGATCGCAGTTCAGAATATCTCCGCGTACAACGCCGGCGCTCTGGGCTTTGTGGATGCTTATTATGACATCCGCTATGTCTATAACAGTACGAATACCGGCCCGGCATTTACCATTTCCTCTTTCTCCGGGAGGCTGCCGACCACCATCCAGAATATGCCCGATGAGCAGGCGGGCGCGGTGTATAGTTCCGGAGATGGCAGCTACACGGTCGTCAACTACGCCGGGGAGACCGCCGCTGGCGGCAGTATCGCCAATCTCAACGGTCCCTCCTCCAGCATCTTTATCTCGCGCAACGGGAAATATGTGGTGGCCGCCAGCCAATCAGCGCGCGTTTTGACGGTCATCAATAAAGCCACCGGCGCCAGCTATCCCCTCGGCCTGCCTGGCGTTTACCGCGTGAGCATGAATCCCGGCGGCTCGGTCGCTCTGGCTTTTACGCAAAACTCCAATTATGTTTACTACCCAATGCAGTTGACCGCCGCGCAGTCCAACGCTTTTTCTGGCGGGTCCACCACCTGGCCCAAGGCCGCCATGGATTGCCAGCCCTACAATGAGCCTGTCTGGTGCCTCTTCCAGGCGCAAAGCCCCGATCACGTGGACAGCACAGGCACGTACTACGGCGCGCCGCTGACCTTTGACCGGCCCATCAAGGCCATCTTCTCTCCCGATGGCGGAACCGCATACATCCTCAGTTGCGGCCCGGAGTGCGGCGGAAAAACGGCTTCCATCACCACTCTGCCGGTCTCGCCGATGATCTTTCTCCTCGGTCAGCAATCGGGAAGCTTGCCCACATCCAGCGCACTGGCGAGCAGCACCGTCCCCATCCCCGGCGGCGCCAGCAATGCACTGATCGATAATTCAACCATGTACGTGGTCGGCCAGCAGCAGATGCCGGACGGCTTTTGGGGTGGCCACCTGACAGTGTTGACACTGCCCTCTGGCTCTTCGACGGCCATCACTGCCTCGGCGCCGGTTTCCATCAGCGACGGAGCGCCCGGAGCCGTCAGCCGCATTCTTGAAGCCGACGACAATACGCTGTGGATCGGCATGACTCGATGCACCAACGGCGAGCGCTATAACAACGGCCTGCCTTACGGCTGCCTCACCATGATCAACACCTCCACCAACGCCGTAACCCTGCTGCCTTATATCGGCGACGCCACAGGCATCGCCGCCGTCACAGGACTGCACAAGATTTATACGGCCGAGGGTGGACAAATCTACATCTACTCCACCGTGGACGGATCGGCGATGGACAATACGTACGTCAGCGTGACCGGCACAGCCTATGATGTGGCGTACATGGACGCCCTCAGTGACGGAAATAATACCGTTTACTAGTTCACAGTTCTCAGTAAGCGGTAGACAGTAGTCCGTTGTCAGTAGACCTGAAATAAATACTGGGTATCCCACCCTCGCGACGTTCTTGTTTTGTCGCCAGGGTGGGATGCCACCAACCCGATCTGCCCCGTTCATTTGGAGTCCTCACCCATGAACGCCGATCTCGACACCAATCTCCCCACATTCGATATTCTGGCCATCGCCGCCCACCGCGACGACGTGGAGCAGACCTGCGGCGGCACTCTGCTGCGCATGGCTTCGCGCGGCCTGCGCACCGCGATTCTTGATCTCACTCAAGGCGAGGCCGGAACCCGCGGCAGCGCCGAGGAGCGCGCCGACGAAGCCGCCGAAGCCGCGCGCATCCTGGGTGTCGGCTGGCGTCAGGCCCTCGACCTGCCCGACGGCGCAGTCGAAAACACGCTGGAAAACCGCCTCAAAATCGTCCGCGTCCTGCGCCTTTTGCGCCCGCGCGTGGTGATTCTGCCTTACTGGCAGGCGCGCCATCCAGACCACGCCGCCGTCGCTCAGCTCGGTTACGAGGCCTGCTTCCTCTCCGGCCTGACCAAAATGGAGACCGGCTCCGCCGTACACAGGCCCTTCAAGATTGTCTATGCCAGTCTCTACGCCGATGTGCGCCCCAGCTTCATTGTGGACATCTCTCCATTTATTGAGCAGCGCCACGCCGCGCTGATGGCCTACCGCTCACAGTACGCCAATCAGCCGGACGGCAGCGCGCTCTTTGTCCCGGAAGAGGAGATTCGCGAGCGCACCTTTGCCGAAGCCCGCCATTACGGCCTGCTGGCCGGCGTGCGCTACGGCGAGCCATTTGTGCAGAAGGAAGTTGGTTTGGTGGACGATCTGACGCTGGTCCCGGTGCAGTCCATCTGACGAGTATCTACTTCCCAAACCACATCCGCCCGCCAACGGCAACCAGCGTCAGCGCAAAGATGCGCCGCAGCCAAATATCAGGGATATGCACGGCAGCCACCGCGCCGAAGTAACCGCCAATAAAAAATCCAATCGCCAGCAGCAGGGCGATGCGCAGATCTGCCTGACCGTTGCGATAATACTCCCAAAAGGCGAGCAACCCCACCGGCAGCAGCAGAGCGCCCAGCGAGGTTCCCTGCGCCTTATGTTGGTCCATCCCCGCCAGCCAAACCAGCGCGGGAATGATGAGAATGCCGCCGCCGATCCCCACCACGCCGGAGATCATCCCAACCACCAGCCCAACCAGCAGCATCATCCAAGTCACAAGCGCCTCCCCTTCGCGGCAAAAAAGAAGCCGCGTACCCATTCAGAGTAATGAAGCGCGGTGACATTCATCCAGAAATCAAGAAATAAAGAGCAAAAAGCTGTGCGTTGAAGCTCCGGGAGATGGCCAGCGCATCGCTCGATCCCACCTATTGAACCAGCTTCAAATCCCTTCGCCCATGGAGACATACTGGCGCAGGTGTTCCAGCTCTTTGCGATAGGCTTGGCGCTCGGCGGCCTCGGTGGTGAACTGCTCGGCTGCGTGAGGCTTGCCGCCCAGGCGCTCTTCCAACTCTTCCACGCGCGCCGCAAGCGCAATCAGCGAATCCGAGAGAGGATCTTTGATGTCGTGCGGATCGGTAATCAGCACACGTTCACCGTTGAGATAGACGATATGCGCAGGTACGCCGACCACGGTCGAGTTGGGCGGCACATCGGAGAGCACCACCGACCCGGCGCCCACGCGCGAGTTTTCACCGACGGTAATGTTGCCGAGCACGTTGGCGTTGTTGCCGATAAAGACGCCGTCACAGACCGTGGGATGGCGCTTGCCGTGCTGCTTGCCGGTTCCGCCCAGCGTCACGCCCTGGTACATGGTCACGTCGTTGCCGACGATCGCCGTCTCGCCAATCACCACGCCGGTTGCGTGGTCAATGAAGAGCCGCCGGCCGAGTGTCGCGCCAGGATGAATATCGACGCCGGTGTAAAAACGGCCAATCTGCGAGAGCAGCCGCGCCGGTAATCGCAGCTTTGCGCCCCAGAGACGGTGAGAGATGCGATGAATCCACACCGCCCAAAGGCCGGGATAGCAGGTGAGAACCTCAAGCCGCGAACGGGCAGCGGGGTCGCGCTCCAGCACGGAGTTAACGTCTTCGCGGATGCGGTCGATCAAAGGCATGGTATGTGAGAGTCCGGTTGGAGGTATCCTATCCCCGGTCTCAAAATCGAGACCGGGGGCACCCTGTATTTGATGTTTAGGTCTAGACGGCGATCGCTTCAGTGGGCAGGGCCAGCGCCTTCTGCCGCAGACTCTCGAAGAGGATGCTCGACAGATAGCGTTCGCCGAAGCTGGGCAGAATCGTAACGATAACCTTGCCGGCATTCTCCGGCCGCGCGGCCACCTTGAGCGCCGCGGCCACCGCCGCGCCGGAGCTGATGCCCACAAAGAGGCCTTCCTTCAGCGGCAGTTCGCGCGCTATGGCAATGGCTTCATCGTTGCTCACTTGAATGATTTCATCAATGAGTTTGGTGTCCAGAATCGAAGGGACAAAGCCAGCGCCGATGCCTTGAATCTTGTGTGGCCCGGGCTTGCCGCCGCTCAGTACAGGCGAGTCTGTCGGCTCTACCGCAATGGCCTTGAACTCCGGATTTTTCTCTTTGAGGAACTTGGCCGTGCCGGTCAGCGTGCCGCCGGTTCCAACGCCTGAGATCAGAATGTCCACCTTGCCGTCGGTATCATTCCAGATCTCCGGGCCGGTGGTGTAGTAGTGGATGGCCGGATTGGCGGGGTTGTCGAACTGTCCAAGGATGACCCCATCCGGCGTCTTGGCCAGAATCTCATTGGCCTTGGCGATGGCGCCCTTCATGCCGTTGGGACCGGGGGTGAGCACAATCTCCGCGCCAAAGGCCAGCAGCAGCACGCGCCGCTCCAGGCTCATCGTCTCCGGCATGGTCAGGATGATTTTGTAGCCCTTCACCGCCGCCACAAAAGCCAGCGCGATGCCGGTGTTGCCGCTGGTGGGCTCAATCAGGACGGTTTTGCCGGGAGTGATTTTGCCCTGCCGTTCAGCGTCGTCGATCATGGCGTAGCCGATGCGGTCCTTGACGCTTGACACAGGGTTCTGGCTCTCCAGCTTTACGAGAACGGTTGCGGGCAGCCCGGCGGCGATTTTGTTCAGCCGGACCAAGGGGGTTTTGCCAATGAGTTCCGTTGCATTTGCAGCAATGTGCGCCATGAGTTTCTCCTCTTTCCGGGATGCGATCCCAGACGGTTCTGATTCAATTTTTAGGGGTGAAGGGGTCGAGCGGTCAGGCGGGGAAATTCTGCGCGCGATTAAGGCGCACACCCGCATCGTGTCTGGCACCAGGACGGCGTTAGCGACATCGACGCATGAGAAAAGCATAGCACCGGGAATCTCTTTCTGACAAGATTGAGTGAACTATTTGTTTATTCCCGATGAGATTCCGCATTTATTGACTGTCCTCTTCATTGAGCTTGATCTTGGCTTTGAGCGGCGTTCGTCTCTTGAATGAGAAGAATGCATGATCGTACGATCCTCTATTGCCACACGTTGTATCGCGGCATTTCCACGTCGGATCTCCAAGCTTGATGCCTGTCGCCGTTGGGATCAACTCAAAGTAGCACATCTCGCCTTCGTCTCTTTGTACCTCTTCGACAAAAATCCCTCGACGTGTATAGGATGCCTCGCCGTCCATGGAACATTCGTGGCCATTATAGAAACTTAGATCGACGGAAAAACGGATCGAATCCTCTGAGGCTTTTTCAATATCCAGCGTATCGGTTGACCAATACTTATCGCCAGAGGTATCGCCATTGCGGAATCGATGCGTATAACTGCCGACGATCGAGGCAATTTTCTGCTTTGCCTCTGCCGGGTCGCCCGGTTTGGTTTCCGCTTTCTGCCAGTTAGCCTGCGTTGTATTCAGTTTCTCGGTTGAGCGATTGAAAGCATTGGTAAGACAGGTGGAAGGTTCTGCTGCGGCATCGCAACTGCTCACCAGCTTTTGCAATTCGGACTGGCGGTTCATGGCGGGGAACAAAGTTCTAACTTTGTCAAAGCGTTCCGCCCATTGATGTTCTTCGTCGGAGAGATCTATGCTGCCGCACAGCTCCTTGCTTGCCGGAGTTACCGCCGCATAACAAAAGTCGTAGTCGTCTCCAAAGGCCGGAACGTCTGCAAGAACTCCGTAGAACCGGCTTCTTGAAAGCAACGGATAAGTCCCGGCAAAGCTGCTGTTCGCCGAACAAAAATCAGAACAATCGCCGGTGCCTTGCGTAATCGTGACGGATGCGGGATCAGATACTGTCCGCGTTAAAATGAGTGAGCATTGCTCACGGTCACTGCCTTCGGATCGGAGATGCGCAACGGCTTTATCCGTGCTCTGAATCTGCAAATCGACTTTATCTGTGCCAGTTTCGCACTCTCTTCTATTGCGCTCGTCCTTGTTCATCACGCTTCGGTTCAGTATTTTGTTAATGGTGCAATGCGCATCAAAACAGCCTGGGATGGAAAGCTCTTTGTAACTCTCTTCGCCAGTCTTCGCGTTCACTTGGTGCTCGCCCCACTCTCCCACCCAACTCGACGCCTGCTCTTGCGCCGGTGAGATACCCGTACTTATCGCAAGAATCAGTAAACTTGCAACAAGATAAATCCGCTGTCTCATTCCGATCCTCGCAAAGGTGGAATAACTCTGTGTTTCAGCTTACTCCTGTAGGAGAGAAATCCACGCGAGAAATTCGAATCTGCGCCATCTCACCCCGTATTCCGCAGCCCGGCCGCGATGCCGCTGATGGTGGCGGCGATGGCGCGATTCACCTCCGGCGTCTCGTCGCCGGCGCGTTTGCGGCGCAGCATTTCCACCTGGATTAAATGCATGGGATCAACATACGGATTGCGCAGGCGGATGGAGCGCGCGAGCACGGGATTCGTCTCCAGCAGTTCCTTCTGCCCAGTGATCGCCAGCAGCGCGCGCACCGTGCGATGGAACTCAGCCTCCATGCGGTCGAAGATGCGCTCGCGCAGCGCCGCATCCTCCACCAGCGACGCATAGAGCCGAGCGGTGGCTAAATCCACCTTGCCCAGCGCCAACTCCACATTGCGCAGCAGGTCGATGAAGAGCGGAAACTCCCGCGCCATGGTCCGCAAAAGCTCCAGCGCGCCCGGTCTTTCCAGAAACTCGCCCAGAGCAAAACCCACGCCAAACCAGGCCGGCATCAGCAGCCGCGATTGCGTCCAGCCAAAGACCCAGGGAATGGCGCGCAGGTCGGTTAATTTGGTTGACGCATTACGCCGCGACGGACGCGATCCGATCTTGGCCTGCTCCAGCTCGCTGACCGGCGTGGACTGCTCAAAGTAGGTCACCACTTCGGCATCGTCCAGAATGTGCTCGCGATAAAAACCAAAGGCCAGCGCCGAAAGCTCATCGAGCGCCGCCTCCCACTCCGGCCGCAGCACGCCGGTGAAGTGGCCCTCCGGGTCGCGCGCATTGGGACGCGCCAGCGCATCCAGCGAGGCAGCAATCATCAACTCCAGATTGCGCTCGGCCAGCACTTCGTCGGAGTACTTGAAGTTCAGCACCTCGCCCTGTTCGGTAATGCGCAACTGCCCGTCGAAAGAGTCCATCGGCTGGGCGAAGATGGCGCGATGCGTTGGCCCGCCGCCGCGTCCCACCGTGCCGCCGCGTCCGTGAAAAAGCCTCAGATGGACGCCACACTCGCGCGCGACCACGTGCAGATCGCGATGCGCGCGGAAG
>CAZYCV010000125.1:0-9301 GCA_964645305.1 uncultured Occallatibacter sp.
GGACAATGGCTACCTGCTCCATTTGCTGGGGAATTAAGATGCGTTTGCCCTGCCATCGCGCCGACATCGCTTGCCTTCGGTAATCAGGTTGTGAACACCACCAGCGCATCACAGACAGTTACGCTTACCAATACCAGCGCGACAGACACGGTGACCATCTCCAGTTCGAGCTCATCTGACCCAGCCTTTGTTGACGCGGCGGACACCTGCCACGCCTCCATCGCACCTGGCGCAAGCTGCCATTTCCTCATGGTCTTCAACCCGAAGACTATCGCGTCTTTCAGCGCAGCCGTCACGCTTCAGGTTGCCGGAGTGTCATGCGCTGGGTGCTCCTATCCTTCGCCGACTTTCGCTGTGACTGGAACCGGCATTGCACAACCGCCCATCTTCACT
The DNA here is from genome assembly GCA_964645305.1 of uncultured Occallatibacter sp. Taxonomy (GTDB): domain Bacteria; phylum Acidobacteriota; class Terriglobia; order Terriglobales; family Acidobacteriaceae; genus Telmatobacter. Next base: position 394 of record CAZYCV010000125.1, read on the forward strand.
CCAGCGCCGGCTGTCGTAAGCTTTGGCAACCAGATCGTAAACACCACGAGCGCGCAGCAGACCGTGACGCTGACCAACAGCAATGCAAGCGCTACGGTCTCTATCGGGGTATTCACGGTCTCAGACCCTGCATATGCCGACGCCGGCGATAACTGCACTGGCGAATCGCTCGCCCCTGGAGCGTCCTGCTCTATCAAGCTCACATTCACGCCAACGACCGTCAAATCCTACGCTGCGACCATCAGCTTTCTGGTCAATCCGATCAGTTGCCCGGCCTGCACCTATCCCTCGCAGACTTTCGCTGTGACTGGAACCGGCACTGCACAACCGCCCATCTTCACTCCGGCGCCGGCTGCCGTAAGCTTTGGCAACCAGATCGTAAACACCACGAGCGCGCAGCAGACCGTGACGCTGACCAACAGCAATGCAAGCGCTACGGTCTCTATCGGGGTATTCACGGTCTCAGACCCTGCATATGCCGACGCCGGCGATAACTGCACTGGCGAATCGCTCGCCCCTGGAGCGTCCTGCTCTATCAAGCTCACATTCACGCCAACGACCGTCAAATCCTACGCTGCGACCATCAGCTTTCTGGTCAATCCGATCAGTTGCCCGGCCTGCACCTATCCCTCGCAGACTTTCGCTGTGACTGGAACCGGCACTGCACAACCGCCCATCTTCACTCCGGCGCCGGCTGCCGTAAGCTTTGGCAACCAGATCGTAAACACCACGAGCGCGCAGCAGACCGTGACGCTGACCAATAGCAGTTCCAGCGCTACAGTTTCTATCGGGGTCTTCACGCTCTCAGATCCCGCATTTGCCGACGCAGGCGACAACTGTACCGGAGAACTACTCGCCCCTGGCGCATCTTGCTCGATCAAACTCACATTCAATCCAAGCGCCGTCAAGTCCTACAGTGCGTCCATAAGTTTTCCTGTCTATCCCGTCAGTTGCCCGGCGTGCACCTATCCCGGTGAGTCGATTCCTTTGACCGGCACGGGCATAGCACAGCCGCCAGACTTCTCCCTCTCCCCCTCGTTGTTGGACTTTGGAAATCAGATCATTTTGATTCCCAGCGCCACGCAGACCGTGACTGTGACCAACATCAGCACGACCGACACCCTGCAGATCGCAGGAGTCTCCCCGACTGTTGGACGCTACTTTGTCAATGCGGTTGGCTGCGCGGGGACCATCGCCCCCGGGGCATCCTGCCCCGTGACGGTCTACTTCAACCCTGCATCGTTGGGACCCGACAACGGCCTTCTTCGAGTGAATGTGTCAAGCGTCACCTGCCCCGCCTGCACCATCCCCACGCAGAGCATCGCCATCACCGGAACAGGGATTGCTCAGCCGCCAGTGTTGACTATTTCACCAGCGTCGTTGAACTTTGGCAACCAGGCGATCGGGATTCCCAGCGCCACGCAGACCGTGACCGTGACCAACATCAGCACGACCGACACGCTACAGGTTACAAATGTCGTCCCGAGCGTTGGACGCATGTTCGTCAACGCGAGTGGTTGCGCAGGGCCGGTCGCGCCGGGAGCGTCGTGCCCCGTGCAGGTCTATTTCAACCCTGCGGCCGCGGGGCCCTATAACGGCACGCTGGATTTTACTGTGGGAGACACCACCTGCGGTGCCCGAGGTGGCATTAATTGCACGATCAAGCAGAGCATCCCCATCACCGGCACGGGCATAGTGAGCGCGCCCCAGATCAGTATCGGTTCGCCGACCTTGATCTTCTCCGCCACGGCGTTCACCACCTCAGCCGCGCAAACCAGCACCATCGCCAACAGCGGTAGAGGGCCGCTGCTCATCAGCGGCATCTCGCTTGCCGGCAGCAACCCCGACGACTACAGGGAGAGTGATAACTGCGGGCTCAATCTGGCCGCAGGAGCCAGTTGCACCATCTCCGTCACCTTCACGCCGCCATCGGTGGGCAGTTATCCGGCAACCGTGGTGATCAACGACAATGACCCGACGTCGCCGCAGACCATAACGCTGGATGGGACAGGAGTTAGCGCGCCGGACTTTGTGGTTGCCTCGTCGGTACCCTCATTGGCAGTTCCTCCAGGCGGTTCGGCGAAGTTCGCCGTTACAGTCTCGGCGCTGAGCGGGGCCACCATTCCGGCGGTAACCCTGTCAGCAACGGGCCTGCCGCCGGGAGCTACGGCCTCATTCGCCACCTCGTCCGTGACGCCTGGCAGCACCTCCGCCACAACCACGCTGACCATCGATACACCGCCTGCGCTTGCGGGCACGAGGCAGAGCTGGCCGGGGAATGCGCGATCGACTGCACTGCCTGCCCTGGCGCTCCTTGGCTGGTTCTTCGTGCCCCGCAAGCAACGGAGGCGCTGGATAACTCTGGGCTTGCTGTTGTTCGCATCGCTCGGCGGAAGCTTCGCGCTAACCGGCTGCGCGGGCGGCTTCAACCTGGTTCCTCCCGCCAAGACTTATACGGTTACTGTGACCGCAGCCGTTGGCTCAGTTCACCAAACCACCACCGTGCAACTCACGGTCGAGTAAGGAGACGACGATGAGATTCCAGCTTGAGTCCGCAGTTGCCAAAGTGGTGGTCACCGCTGCCTTGCTCACCGGGTCAGCTGCAGCCCACACTAGCCCAGCCTCCGAGCGGGTGGCAGAACTCGCCGCCCCACGGCCCGAGCTCGGCCTGGCATATAGCTTCATTCATGCGAACGCGGCTCCCGGAAGTTGCGACTGCTTCTCTCTCAACGGGGGAAGCATCTTTTTGGCCTGGCCCATCCATGGTAGCCACTTATCCATCGCAGCCGACGTGACAGACACCAAAGCGAGCAATCTCTTCGCTTCAGGAACTGGCATCAACCTGAGCGTGTACGCCATCGGCGCTCAATACAAACTTCGTTGGCATCGATCTCGCTGGCAGCCCTTCGGACAGGCGATGATCGGTGTTGCTCACGCTCACGGAGCTGTGATTCAAGGCGCTTACTCCGCCACCAGCAACGCCAACGCTACCCTTGCCGCAGAGTTAGGCGGTGGCGCGGACCTTCGCCTCAGCCGCCACTTCGCCCTGCGTCTGGTCGAGGTGAACTACCTGCTTACCGCCTTCGACAACTCCACCAACAATAGCCAGAACAACCTTGATCTGAGCGCCGGAATAGTCTTTCGATTCGGGCGCAAATAGCTTCTGCCAGGTTCATCCCTGGCAGTCGCACAAACAGCATTTCATAATTTCTTGAATTGAAAGGCGAACAAATGGGATTGACGAACACTGGGCTTCCGAACGGAGGCCGCACGGAACACTACCAGGTCAACTACGACACAACTCTGTCTGCACCGATCGCTGTGGTCGTAGCCACCCAACTGATGAATGCTTGCGAGAGCGACTTCGCTCTCATGGAGAGTTGGTTCGGTGGAGTCAAGTTCAAATTCAACTTTCCAATTGTGGTGGACATCCTTAATTCGAACATCGGGGGCGAATGGGTTGATCCGACGGATGCGGAGTTGCCTTTTTACACGCCTACCATCGGGATTGGCCCCCTCAATAATTTCACTTCAGGATATGTCCGTTTTCTTGTGGTCGCTGAGGTCACGGAGATGCTTATGGCGTCCCTAAACAATGGTGCCTGGTACGGAAATACAGATCTTATCGATAGTGCGGATGAAGGCAGCAAAGGGGAAGCCCTGTCGCGCTTTCTTGCCGTTCAATTCAAGCAGATAAGCGGACTAGGGAATCTCCAGACGCCTACGGTTGTCAATCTTTGGCTCAACGCAGTCAACCGGATGCCGCAGCCAAATCCGATCGACACACCCATCGACGACAATAAAGGCGATGCTACTACGGGTTGTACGACAGCCTTCTTGTACTACCTGAACAATCAACTGCACTTTAACATCCAGAAGATCATTGCGGCCGGCGCAGCCACGCTTGCAGAGGTGTGCGCGAACCTCACAGGCAGGAACGATGGATGGCAGTCGTTCATAGATTTGGTCAATCTCCATTATCCTCAGACGGTTACTTATTCAATCCAGGGAGACCAGATCTTTCCCGTGGCTAACCTCAGCTTCCTCAGCAGCATGGAGATTGTTGCAGGAACAAGCGGCACTATCAGTCTTGGACTCGATTCAATAGCGTGGGCTGATATTCAGGTCGATTTGCAGAGTGAAAACCCGGCAGTTGTGAGCATTCCGTCACAAATTCGGTTTACCCCGGGCACAGATTCTTTTGGCATTCCAGCCACGGTAGCGCCAGTTACAGGTCCATCGCAAATCGTCAACATTTACGCAACCTACGCGAAAACGACGCTTTCTGCCAGTATTACCGTTCTGCCAGCGGCGAGCATCGTTCAGGGACATGTGACCGACAACGCATCGAACCCAATCAGCGACGCCACTATACTCTTTCTGTCGGACATTGTGATCATTGACCCCGGCGGAGACACGTTGCAGTTATCGACCGATGTCAACGGTTTCTATCAGACGCCGGCGATTCCACCTCATGTCTACACCGTGCAAGCTTTGCAGTCTGGCTATGTGCCGCAGCAAGTTACAGTGACCGTTGGCCTTGGTGTACCAGTGACAACGGTAGACTTCACGCTCGATCCGACACTACCGTTTACCATCGCTGGCGTGGTTAACACGATATCAGGCGCAGCAATCACAGGGGCAATTGTGACGCTCACCGAGAACAGTCCAATCCCTCAGCATGCGTCAAATAACACCGATTCGAACGGTCGATATGCAATCACGATGGACCCCGGGCCGTATGCCGGAGACTTCGGTATCACCGCCAGCCTTGCAGGCTACGTGACAAGTTATGTGACGATCTCTTCCATTGCCAATGGCGCAGTGATCGAACAGGACTTAACGCTCATTCCTCTTGGTTCGCTTTCTGGCTCGATTAGGGACGCGAGTGGGACACCGATCACCGGGGCCCAAATAAGCTTGGGAAAAGTGGTGACCCGGTCCGGCACAGCCGGGCACTACAATCTCCCTGGGCTGGATCCAGGCCCCGTGGTTGTCAATGTAATTGCGGGCGGATTCGATCCTGCAACCGTAAACGTGACCATCAATCCAGGCGTGGATGCAATCGAAGATATAGCCATGATGAAGGCTACGGCAGTTGTCACGGGGACGGTCATAAGAGCAGATACCGAAGATCCGATCATCGCGAGAGTATCGGGGGGATCGGTTTCAACTGACACGGATTCCCAGGGGAACTATACCCTCGCCGGACTGCCCTCTGGAGCATACCAGATTACGGTCACCGCAAAATTCTGCCACCCATACCAGGAAGTTGTCCAGCTAATCGATTACCAGACGTTAAGGCAAGACTTCATATTGACGCCACTTCATTGGATCGGCCCGAAACAATAAAGTGGCGAAAGCTCAGCAACAGATCTTCTCCTGTTAGAAATCTACCAAGTCTTCAAATGAAACCCTGGTGTTAATGTGCATGATTTGAGTACAGAGGGTGGCGGACAGAGAATATCCTCCACATTCCAACCGGATTCTGAATTGTTGACAAATCGCCGATGCGCTCATTGAACACCAATTACTCTCAAAAAGTCGCCCAGCATCCCCCAATCTTCAAAGCCGACCCGCAAACCAGAATCTCGGTCACTTCCCCTGCTCTTGACAGCTCGACCTGAGCCAACATCCTCTTTCCCGGATCGAAGCACCACCAAAAACAGCCTCGAATTCGCGTCAAAAACAGGCCTTAAATGGACAAATAACAGTTGTTTTTTTCACTTTTTTGTCAGGCTCTGAGGTTACATTGGCTCAAAATCGTTCCTGCTCCAGACGGACGTTCTGGACCGGCGGGGGTCTCTCATCCATTTTGTAGCCTTATACCCAGACAAAACGCGCCCTTTTGTCAGCCTGGAAGTAGAGTGATTTTGCACAGTTGCATTTTTCATACGCATCAGTTTGGATGCCCCACCCTCGCCGCGTTTTTGTTTTTGCGGCTAGGGTGGGAGACCACGCACCCAGACCTGACCGCCACCTTGTTCTACACTCGACAAGAAGGCTAGTTTTCACCACGAGGTCCCATTCCGTTGAGAAGATTCCTGTTGCCCGTTGTCGTCGTCGCCGCTTTCTTGCTGCTCGCTTTTCTCCCCAAATTGCGCGCGCAATCCCTCACCGGCCTTGCTCTCACCGCCGCTCCGCTGGAGGAGCGCCGCAAGGCTCTCAGCGCGCTCTTTGAGGAGTATTGGCAAGCCAACCTCGAACGCTCGCCGGAGTGGGCCTCGCAGCTTGGCGACCCGCGCTACAACGACCGCGTCTCGGACTACTCCGTCAAGGCTGAAAATATGTGGCTGGCTCGCGAGCAGAACTTTCTGATGCAACTGGCGGCCATCGACCCCGACGGCTTTACCGATCAGGAGAAGATCAGCCGCGACCTGTTGCTGCGCCAGTTTGCCGACGACGCCGAGGCCGCGCAATTCAAGCAGTGGGAGTTGTCGCTTGACCAGATGAGCGGCATTCACACTACCTATCCGCAACTGGTTACGCAGCTCAGCTTTAAAACCGTCAAGGATTACGACGATTGGATCGCCCGCCTGCACGCTCTTCCCAACGCCTTCGAGCAGGTGACCACCAACCTGGCCATCGGCATTGTAGACGGCCGCGTGCCGCCCAAATACCTGCTGCAAAAAGCCCTCGATCAGGTCAAAGAATTGGCTCATCAAAAGCCGGAAGACTCACCCCTGGCGCTGCCGCTGAAGAGCTTTCCGGCCAGCATCAAGCCCGCCGAGCAAGAGCGCATCAAGACGGAAACCCTTGCCGCCATCAGCAAGGAAGTGCTGCCCGCCTATCTGCGCTTTGCGCGCTTCCTTGAAGTCAGCTACATTCCCGCCGGACGCACCGAGCCGGGCGTCTCGGCGTTGCCGGACGGCGCAAAGTACTATCAGTTCCTCATCCGCCAAACCACCACCACCAACCTGACCGCCCAGCAGATTCATCAGATCGGACTGGACGAGGTCAAACGCGACGAAGCCGAGATGCTCACCATCGCGCAGAAGCTCGGCTTTACCGATCTCACCAGCTTCCGCGCCAGCCTTAAGACCAATCCCAAGCAGCACCCGGCCACGCCGGAGGCGCTGCTCGACGCCTATCGCGGCTACCTTGGCCCCATGCAGGCCGCGCTGCCCAAGTACTTTGGCCGCCTGCCCAAAGCTCCGTTTGAAGTGGCTCCCGTGCCGGAATACCTGGAGAAAACCTCCGCGCCGGCCTACTACGAGGCCGGCACGCCCGACGGCAGCCGCCCCGGTCGCCTGCGCATTGACACCTACAACGCCAGCGGCCGCAACCTCTACGGCGTTGAGGCCATCGCCTACCACGAAGGCTTGCCCGGCCATCACCTGCAAATCTCCATCGCCCAGGAACTGGACAGCATCCCCACCTTCCGCAAGCACCAGTTTTATACCGCTTACACCGAGGGCTGGGGCCTTTACTCCGAGCGGCTCGGCAAGGACATCGGCTTCTACCAGGATCCTTATTCCGATTATGGCCGTTTGGAGGCCGACATCTGGCGCGCGATACGCCTGGTCGTCGATACCGGCGTACATTCTCAGCACTGGACCCACCAGCAGATGGTCGATTACTTCCATGCCCATTCGAACATTGACGAAACCAGCATTCAGGTCGAGGTGGATCGCTACATTGCATGGCCGAGCCAGGCGCTGGCGTACAAGGTTGGCCAGCTCAAGATCCTGGAACTGCGCGACCGTGCGAAGCAGGCTCTCGGCGACAAGTTTGACTTGCGCGCCTTCCACGATCAGTTGCTCGACTCAGGCGCATTGCCGCTGGATGTGCTGAGTGAGCGCATCGATGCCTGGATCGCCGCGCAGAGATCCGGCGCTGCAAAATAGGTTGGAGGCTAGCGCTACGGGCGGTGGCAGCCCAATTGCGAATTTCGCGGAATGGGGCCTTTGCGTGGGGCCGCGGCTTGGAGTGTTTTCGGAAATTGTGTAGACCACAATTCTATTGGTTTTCCCAACCATTCCGCTGAAAAACGCGGAATGGATGGGGCACGGAAGTTTATAGTCAATGCGAAAACGCTTTAGGTTGAACCAAGCCAGGGCTCTTCCGCGCTCTTGAGAGGCAGAGCGACATTCACTCTGATTTCGTTATTTTGCTGAACGGGATGTACAGCGTGGACGCTGATCGGTTACGCTGACAAGCGGTTCGGAATGATCGAGGAGATGCTCATGCGTTTTACATTTCTTGTTGCCGTGTCTCTATTGCTGAGCGCCGAAGTGGGCGCGCTTGCCCAATCCGCGCCCACCTGCGCCGACCTGCATCTGGTTCCCGCAGTGCGGGAGTGCGATAGTGTCAATGTATTGCCGGCGTCGGCGGGCGTGCAGATTAAAGCGTTTCTTGGTCGTGATCGGGATCTTAGTGGCCCCCTTCCTCCAGGCAATTTTCTTGAGGTTCAGAAGGAACCAGTAATTTCCGAAGCTGAAGCAGATGCAAATGCATTTTCGGCGGAAGATTTGATGCATAAACTTTCTGAATCAGGTGTGAAAGAAGATAACGGTCACAATGGAATTAGTATTTTTTTTAACCACACAAAAGACCAATTCGCCCAAAATGTTCTAATTAACAAAAAACTAACCTTCGACCTGCAACTGCACGATGAAGGTTATATTATCACCTCACGTGGGAGATTTATATTTGTAATTGCAGAGACTTCCTCTGGCTTTTTCTACGCTGCCCAAACGATCAAGCAACTAATTCGCGGCACCGGCAAAGACGCGGTAATTCTGATACCCACCATCCGCGACTGGCCGGCGATGGCGCATCGCGGGCTCTCCGATGACTGGTCGCGTGGGCCGCTGCCGAATATGGAGTTCCTCAAGCGCGAGATTCGCACGCTGGCGGCTTATAAGTACAACACATTCTCGCCTTACTTCGAGCACACCTTCGCTTA
>CAZYCV010000126.1:0-9121 GCA_964645305.1 uncultured Occallatibacter sp.
AGACCCACTCCATCGCCCAGCCGAAGACGAAGTTATGAATCAGCGTGCTGGTGGCCTCCGGATGCGTGAGGCCGATAGCGAACCAGATGCCCACGCCGCTAATGGTGCCGAAGACGCCGGTGAGGATCAGGAAGAATTTTGAGTGACTGGCCAACTGCGCCAGCCATTGCGTGCGCAGCGGCCCCTCCGGCATCTTCAGCGCCTTGCGCTCGGCCATCGGCAGATAAACTCCGCCGCCCACGGCAAACTGCGAGATCATGACGTGGAAGATAGCGATCAGGCCGATGACCCAGCCCGAACCGAGATACGGAATGTCCCAGAATGGATAGTTCATGTTTAACTCCTAGTTCACAGTTCACAGTTCTCAGTTCTCAGTAAAAAGCGGCTAAACCAAAGTGTATGCATTATCTTTCATTCCATGGAATCAAAGAAGCCATCGTGTCTGACAACTGTGAACTGTGAACTTACAACTGCACTTACCGAATTGTCCAGTAACCAATGATCGTGGTGGTCAGCAATAAAAACACTGCAATCAGGCCGAAGTAGTGCGCGGCGCGGGCGCGCTGCCCGGATTCCTTCTTTGTGTCATAAAAGGGAATCAGCACCCACAGCGCAATGCCCAGAGTGAAGAGGAGAATGCCTACAATTTCGCCCGCTTCGCCTTGCAGCCACTTGACCATGCCCAGCAACTTGAGCATCTCGAAGGGACTCATGAAGTACCACTCGGGATGAATGCCGAGCGGCGCGGGCGCCAGCGGGTCGAATGGTTTTCCGAGCGACCAGGGAAAGACCGAAGCCAAGAGAGCCAGAACATTCAGCGAGATCAGCCACATCGCCAGATCCTTGCGCAGGAAGTTAGGCATGAAAGGCTCGCTCTTGCGCTCAGTCGCGGGCAGAGCCTCCACGCTGGGAGGAGCAGCATTGCCGTGGCGCTGGACTAACCATAAATGGAAGCCGAGCAGCGGAAGAAAGATCGCTGGCAACACGACGACGTGCAAGGCAAAGAAGCGCTGCACCGTGAACTCGCTCACATCCGGCCCGCCGCGCAGCATATTGGCGATGGCCTCGCCAACAAACGGAATCGCTGCGGGGATCTGCAAGCCAACTTTGGTGGCAAAGTAGCTCAGCTCGTCCATCGGCAGAAGATAGCCGGAAAAGCCGAAGACCGAGGCCACCCCCAGCAGCGCCATGCCGCTCAGCCAGCCGAACTCGCGCGGTTTGCGATAGGCCTTCATGAAGTACACCGAGAACATATGCACGAAGATCGAGAAGATCATCAAGCTGGCGGACCAAGCGTGCGCCGAGCGGATCAGCCAGCCGAAGTGCATCACAAAAGTGATCTGGCGGACCGACTCGTAAGCCTCCGCGCCGGGGCGGTAGTAAACCAGCAGCAGCACGCCGGTGAAGCACTGCACCAGGAAGAGAAAGAGCGAGATGCCGCCCCAGTAATACCAGAAGGACTGGGAGTGGACTGGTACGGTCTTGTGGCGCGCAAAGGCGACCAGTTCAGTCAGTCCCAGCCGCTCATCGACCCAATCGTAAATTGCCTTTGTACTCATTCCGAAGATCCTCTTACAGCGGACAGGTGACAGATGACAGGTTACAGGTGACAACTGTTATCTGTAACTTGCCACCTGTATTTACGCGCGCGAAACATTCACGCCTGCATCCGTGACAGCTACCTTGTAGAGTTTGAGCGGCTTGGGCGGCGGACCGCTGACGTTGGCCCCGGTATAGGGGTTGTAGACGCCGCCGTGGCAGGCGCAATGGATGCGGTCGGCCTGCGGCTCATATTGCACCGTGCAACCCAGATGCGTGCAAACCGCGGTCATCGCCACCCACTCGCCTTTTTCGTGGTGAATCAGCAGCGCCGGCGAAGAGCCGAACTTGAACATCAGCACCGCGCCCAACGGCAGCTTCTGCGCGTCTTTCAGGGTCACCTCGGTCACCGCCGTCGCCTCCATCGCCATCTCCTCCGGCGAGGCCAGATAGCGGTAGATGGGATAAGCCAGCGCCGCGGTATACGCCAGGCCGGCGGCTCCGGCGGCAATCAAAAAGGCGCGGCGGGAGTTCCTTTCGCCTGGATCTTCGACGATATTTGTGGGAAGATTCGTTGCTTCGCTCATTTATGCTGCGTCCTCCATCACCTTCCGCGCCCGCGCTACCACTGAAATCAGCCAGCCAATCACACCCAATCCGGCAACAAAGAGAACCAGAAACAGGCCCACCACCCACCAGTTGGTTTCAACCGCGCGATCCCAGACGTTGTAGCCCTTCGAGAGCAGCGTCAGATCGCGCACGCCATCGCGGTAAACGGTGAACATGATCTCAATCAGCACCGCCAGCAGCACGCTGGCCCAGCTAATCAAGCCGCTCGATAACTTGCCGAAGCCGGCCACGGCGGCCAGCAGAATCGCAACCGCCACCAGCGCCAGCCAGCCGTAGCCGGCCAGGCCAAAATATTTGTAAAAGGAAAGCGCCGAGTGTCCGGCAAATCCTTCGGCCACTGCGGCGGGCTGTACGCTATTCGCCCACAACCCAGCCGCCAGATACACCACGCCGAAGCCCGCCGCCACTTTGCCACCCAATCCGGCCAAAAAGCTCTTTTGCTCGGCGGTAAAGGTCGAGCGCCCGGCCAGATAGAGCAGCCAAAGCCCGCCGATGAACAGCCCCCCGGCCATCATCATCAGCCAGCGCGGCTCAAGCGTGGGGTCGTGCGGCGGCAGAAATGCGCCCGCGCCGGAGGCGGCATACATTGCCTTCCACGTCTCTGGGCGCAGCATCAGCGTCATCTCGGTCGAGAGCAACCGCGCAATGCACCCGGCCAGCAGCCAAGCGCTCAACCCCACCCACCACGCCGATTTGCCCGCTTCCAGCCGCCCGGTGAAGCGATAAAGCAGCCAGTAGGTCAAGGTGAGCAGGCCAAGGATCGAGATCCAGTAGACGCCGATCAACACCGTGCTGGTATAGATCGCGCGGCCATACAAGACCTGGGTAAAGAGCAGCGGCGGCACGGCCAGGTTGATCACAAACGTCATGACCACCGTTAGCCGCCGGGCCAGCGCGCGCGCCGTGACCCGCGCCAGCGGCGAGCCGCTCATCAGGCTCAGCACAACCGCCAGCAGCAAGCCGCCCAGCAGCATCTCCACGGCCACAAAATGCAGCGACAGTGTGACGATATGCAGCAGTTTGACCAGCCAGATCGGCGCTGGAATAGGAATTGGATCGACAGCGGGAAAAGTTGAGATCGTGCCCATTGAGACCCTCGGAATCGCTTACTAGACTAACACAGTCCAAAATGCCGTATGTGACGGCAGTCACAGCAGTTCAACAAGCCACTCTTCCGCCGCCAAATGACGCCACGCAACGATCCTATACCCCGCACCCCTTGGTTCGATTCCCGGCAAAGACTCTTTTTTTCTCCATCGTTCGATTCTCTTTACTTGTTTTCTACTTTCGCGCTCTGTTTCCCAAAAGTGGATTCCACTATTGCGGAACCCGCTTCATATCATCTCGGGGCTCCGCTCAATTTAAATTTCTCTTCCCATAAAGTTAACGGAAGCTTTGCCGATGAGGAAGCAGGATTGGAATCACCCTCTTCACCTGTGCATCGCGCGGTTTTGTCTTCGCTCGGCTCGGTGATGCGGTCACCAGTGAACGGCCTTTGTTCTCCGAATCTGCCGTGAACCGATCGGCAATCGTCTTTAGCCGGTGCGATTCCCCCCAGTAGAAATGTGAAGGAGATTCATGATGGCAAGAATTATTCGCGGAAGTCTAGCCGCGGTCCTATCCGCGACAATTGCGATCTCGCTCAGCTTGCACGCGCAGGAATTCAAGCTCGGATCGAAGACCGTGCAGGTGCATGGCTTTGGAACCCAGGGTTTCATCCACACCAATGACAACAACTGGCTGACGATGAAAACCAGCAATATTGGCAGCGGCGCATTTACCGATGCCGGTGTAAACATGACCATGCAGCTCCTGCCCAACCTGCGCATTGGCGGTCAGGCTTATGATCGCAAGCTGGGCCAATTGGGAGATTGGCATCCGCAGTTGGACTGGGCCACAGCCGACTATCGCGTCAAGCCCTGGCTCGGCTTTCGCGGCGGCAAGGTAAAGACTGTGCTCGGCCTGTATAACGACTCCCAGGATGTAGATTCGGCGCATACTTTTGCTCTGATGCCCCAGGGTGTCTATCCCTTGGATATGCGAGATGCGACGCTCTCTCACATTGGTGGAGATGTCTACGGTACGATCAAGGCAAAAAAGTACGGGAAATTCTCTTATACCGGCTACGCGGGCGATCAGATACAGAGCACCCATGGCGGCTATCCTTACCTGTTGACAATCCACGGCATCTATATTACGAAATCCTCGGGACTGACCTATGGGGGTGATTTTCGCTGGCAAACGCCCATCAAAGGTTTGCTAGCGGGCGTCTCCTATGAAGAAAATGAAGTGACAAACACCGGAAACCTGAACCCTTCGATTGCGCTGGGCGGACCCGATATATGGGTTTCCTACACGGAGAACTCCGATAGCCAATTCACCAAGACAATTTACGGCACGTATACCTACAAGAACCTGCGCATCGACAGCGAATATAAGTACTTCTGGCGCCATTTCACGATCTTCAACAATCAGTTCCAGGCGATGGTTTTAACCCATGCCTGGTATCCATCGGCTGCCTATCGGGTGAACAAGTGGGCCGAGTTTGGTGGCTATTACTCTCATTTCGACACTGATTGGGTTGTCACCGTACCGGGGCAGGTTGAAGCCCCCAGCGAGAGCGACCCCTCCCGGCACATTTACGACAAAGTCATCACCGCGCGATTCGATATGTACGAACACTGGTATGTCAAAGCGGAAGGTCACTTTATGGACGGCAACGCCGCCGGTACAAATCCGCAGTATCCCGACGGCTTCTACACACAGGTTAATCCGCAGGGATTGAAACCGAACACCAACGCAATAGTAGTCCGGGCAGGCTTCAGCTTCTAACGCGGACGAAAGGAGAAGATCGAAATGAAAAAGCTAATTGCATCCTTCATGCTCCTGGCTGCCGCGTCTTTTTTTGCAGCACGCGCACAGGCCCAGGTCATTGTGATCGCCAACCCAGGGGTGAAGGCGACCGAAATCAGCAAGAGCGATCTGCGCGATGTCTTCACTGGCAACGCAACCTCACTGCCCGGCGGAGGCAATGTAGTGCCCATCCTGCTCAAAGCCGGCACCGTGCATGAGGAGTTCTTGCAGGTTTACATCGGCAAGAACGACACCGCTTATCGCGCTGGATGGCGCAGCCTGGTTTTCTCTGGGCAGGCCTCCATGCCCAAGAGCCTGGATACGGACGCAGCGGTGGTCGAGTTTGTCGCTCATAATACCGGTGCCATCGGGTATATCAATCGATCAACTCCGCACGAGGGCGTGAAAGTACTTGCCGTCAAGTGAAGAGTATCGAATGAGATCGAAAGCGCATGAGAACCTGGATCGCAAGATTCAGGTTCTCATGCTTCGCGCAGAAATGTCGATGAAGTAGAAGAGCCATAAGGCTTTCCAGCGGAAATGCGGAGGACACAATGAAGTATAGAACCAAGTGGGCACACACTTTACTGATAGGTGCGCTTGCGGTTGGCACAGGCAGTCTTTCTGTGAAAGCGCAGAGCCTGGAAGATCTGAATATCCAGATCCACGGGTATGCGACCCAGGGATTTCTGTATTCCAGCGCAAACAACATCTTCACCACGAATTCCAGCAACGGTTCGCCAGCCTGGACTGAGGCAGTGGTCAATGTAACCGCGCAGCCTGAACCTAAGTTGCGCGTCGGCGTGCAGGCCCGTTACTTTATGTTGGGCAATCTGGGCAACGCCATCACCTTGGATTGGGCCTCGGCCGACTACAAGGTCAACGACAAATTCGGCGTGCGCTTCGGTAAGGTCAAGACTCCCATCGGCCTCTTCAACGAGATTCAGGACATTGACCCAGGATTTATTTGGGTGTTCTTGCCGCAAAGCGTTTATCCCCTGGAGAGTCGCAACTCTTTGCTGACCCATGAGGGCGGAGTGGTGTATGGAACTTTAAAACTGGGTTCTACATTGGGCAAGTTGGAGTATCGCGGCTTCGGCGGCGATCGCATGCTGGCAGGCAATGACGGTTACTTCCTCTACATGATGGAAGAGGGCCTTGATCTCCCCAATGGAATCAGTGGCGTGACCTTTGGCGGCGCCTTGCGCTGGAAGACGCCTATTCCTGGGCTCATGATTGGCGCCTCGGATGAAAAGGACGAAAAATGGAGCGCCCCTGCCGCCAGTTCATACAGCGTGCAAGGCGTAAGCATCCCCCTTACTGGAACCTTCACCATCAACCCCTTGAACAACTACAACTTCTTTGGCCAATACGAGAAGAACAAGATCATGCTGGCTGCTGAATATAACCGGCTGCCGGCAACCGTGCCAATTATTCTCAGCAGTTCTGTGACCGGATCGATTCCATCGGTGGACAAGACCGACCAGCGGAACTGGTACGCCATGGTGAGCTACAAAGTTTCAAAAAAGCTGACGGCAGGCGTCTACGACAGCCAGCAATTCGATCATCAATCGTCGCTGGGGCCGTCCCGCTACCAAAAGGATTGGGCAACCACCGTTCGCTACGATTTCAATTCGTTCTTGTATGCCAAGGCCGAAGAGCACTTTGTCGAGGGTACAAGCCTCAACATCGATCCACTCATGAATCCCAATGGAACGACTACCAACTTCAAGTTGACGGCGCTCAAAATCTGCGTGAGCTTTTAACGCGGACGTAAGGAGGATACTGAAATGAAAAGATTTCTGCTTGCGATTTTGCCTTTGGCCGCCGCGTTGATCTTCACTGTCCAAGCGCAGAGTCAAGTCATTGTGATTGCCAATTCCGGCGTAAAGGCATCTGAAATCGGCAAAAGCGATCTGCGCGACGTATTTACTGGCGCGTCCACCGCGTTGCCAGGAGGCGGCAGTGCTTTGCCTGTCCTGCTGAAGGCAGGCACCGTCCACGAGGAGTTCTTGCAAGCCTACATCGGCAAGAACGATACGGCATTCCGTGCCAGTTGGCGCAGTCTGGTCTTCTCCGGCCAAGCCTCTATGCCCAAGAGTCTCGACAGCGAAGCTGCGGTCGTAGAATTTGTCGCCCGCACCCCTGGAGCAATCGGTTATATCAGCAAAGCAACCCCACATGAAGGCGTCAAAGTTTTGACTGTAAGGTGATTCCATGTTTGCTCAAATGAAAATCAAAACGAGGATTCTAAGTATTCTGGCCGTGCTGGCCGGCGGCTATCTGTTGTTGCTGGCCATGGTGCAGTTTTCCGCCACTTCCACGCATGCCCGGATGCAGCGGCTTTCCTCCTCTCTATTTCCTGCCGCTTTGAAGATGTCGGAGGCAGAGGCCGCCTTTGAGCGGATGAAGAAACACTACGGAGACGCCGTGGTGCTGCAAGACGCCAAGGCCCTGCAAGGCGGCGAAAAAGATGCCGAGGCCACTGCGAATGCGCTCGATCAGGTCAAGCAATCACTGGCCTCTTCGCCGGAGTTGAGTCGGCAGGCCGAAGGATTGCTGGCCCAGTTCTCCTCCATTCGCTCCCGCGACCACGATACCTATGCTGCAATTCTCGCCGCCACCGCCGGTCCCACCGACGACATGATGGCGCAGGTGGGCGCGCTGGGCAAGGACAACAAAGCCCTGACCGATGCCATGGCAGAATTTGACAAAGCGATTGCCGCCAGCTTCCAGCAGCAACTGGATGAGGTGGATGCTGCCAGCGTCCGCAGTCGGTTGACCGGATTATTCATGCTTGTTTTTGCCGTGCTTAGTTGTGCCATGGCTTGGTGGATTGTTCATTCCAAAGTTGTTCTGCCGCTCCACTCACTCGCTGTTCGCCTGCAAGACATTGCCGAAGGCGAAGGCGACCTGACCCAGCGCGTTGAGGTCAACGGCAAAAACGAGATCGATGAAGTGGGCAACTGGTTCAACGTCTTTATTGCGCGCGTGGAAGAGATCGTTCGCCAAGTCACCGAACATGCCCACACATTAGGACAAGCCGCAACCGAGTTGGCCGCCACTGCGGCTGAAACCGCCAGCCAAGCCTCGCAGCAGCAGGAACAGGCCGCGCGCATCAGCGCCACCATGAGCGAGATTTCCACCTCGGTCCACGAGATCAGCCAGACCACGCAGAGCGCCGCCGTCGATGCCCGCAAAGCTGAAGAGAGTGCCCACAGTGGTGGACAAACCGTTCAGTCCACAGTGAACACCATTCAGCAACTGCTTGAATCCAATCAGCAAACCTCCTCGAAGATTGAGGATTTGGGCCGATCTTCGGACGCCATCGGTAGAATCATCAACGTCATCAACGAGATCGCTGGCCAAACCAACCTGCTGGCCTTGAACGCATCCATCGAGGCCGCGCGGGCAGGCGAACATGGGCGCGGCTTTGCCGTTGTCGCGGGTGAGGTTCGGCGTTTGGCTGAGCGCACCAGCGAAGCCACCAAGGAAATCGACCAGACGGTACGCGCCATTCAGATCGGAACCGGTGAGGCCGTCGAGGCCATGCGCGCCAGCATGGGACACGTGCAGAGCGGCGTTGACTCCGCGCGTTCGGCCGGCGAGGCTCTAAATAGCATCATTCACGGCTCAGAGTCCGTGCAGAAAATGGTTACCCAGATTGCCGCCGCCGCCACCGAGCAATCCTATTCAACCCAATCCGTGAGCGTCAACGTCAACGAGATCGCCGAAATCATTCAGCAGACGGCGACCAGCTCCAACCAGGCGGTTACCGCCTGCCAGCAGCTCTCCAAGCTGGCCAACGAACTCACCGGCTTGGTAGGCGCCTTCAAGGTCGGTTAGAAGGCCTCGCCGCGCTCATTCCGCTAATAAAAATGACCTCCCGCTACCGGGAGGTCATTTTACGTCTACTTCAAAAAATGGAGCCGAAGATCAGAGTCGAACTGACGACCTGCTGATTACGAATCAGCTGCTCTACCAACTGAGCTACTTCGGCCTTCCTTTCAAATTGTACCGTTGTGCCCGCATTCGGTAAAGTTCCACTCTCTTCCAATACAAGATGAGCCTGAAGGCGGGATCTGATTCCAATACAAGA
>CAZYCV010000127.1:0-883 GCA_964645305.1 uncultured Occallatibacter sp.
TTCCGTGCCCCATCCTTTTCACGTTTTTTGTGAAAAGGGTGGGAGACCATGACCTCTTACACCTCGTTTGTCCGTTCGCTGATTCGGCTTCCCGCCCTTCGCAAAGAACGCGAAGGACGGGGCACGGAGCGTTCATGAACTCGTTACAAAGTTCCGTGCCCCATCCTTTTCACGTTCTTTGTGAAAAGGGTGGGAGACCATGACAGCCCCCAGCTCTCAGGGGTTTCGTTCCAATTTAACGAGTGAAATACCCTGTCTCAATGCCTCTCGGCGGGCAGCCAACATCTCCGACTCGACTTCGACAATTCCAGCCTCTCCGAGCGCCCAAGCGCGGAAGCTCGACCAAGGCCAGTCTTCGGGTTTGGCGCACAGCCTACGCTTGACCGGATTGCGATGAATATACCGAAGCTGAGTCACAAAACCCTCATTGTTGCGTACATTGTGATCGAAGTACCTTGCCTGCCAAAAAGGTGATTCCCCCATCGCCCTTTTGCCGGCCTTTCGGGCTTGAATAGACACAGTGGTCTTGAGCACTTGCACGAATTTGGAAAGCAGCTCTCCGGCCGGCTCACTTACCAGCAGGTGAATATGTTCCGGCATGACGACATAGCCGTAAATGCGCATCCCAAAGCGGCATCGAGACTGTTCCAAAGCGAGTAGAAATGCCTCCTGCATCTGCATCCGTTCCAGAAGCGGCTGACGATGATAACAACTGAAGGTCAAGAAGTGAGACTGCCCGGAGGAATGAAGCCGTATGAGACCGTCTGGCATAGCCTACCCCTGCCTGAATTGGAGATCCAGAAAACATCTTACCGTGCCCTGAGTGATTTCCCACCCTTTTCACAAAAAGCGTGAAAAGGATGGGGCACGGGGCTTGATGGAA
>CAZYCV010000127.1:983-9104 GCA_964645305.1 uncultured Occallatibacter sp.
GTAGAAACTGTTGTGGCTTCCCACCCTTTTCACAAAAAGCGTGAAAAGGATGGGGCACGGGGCTTGATGGAAACACAAGTCATTCTCCGCGCAAACAAACTCCGTGCCCCGTCCTTCGCGTTTTTTGCGAAGGGCGGGAAGCCGAATCAGTAAACGGACAAACAGAGTAGAAACTGTTGTGGCTTCCCACCCTTTTCACAAAAAGCGTGAAAAGGATGGGGAACAGAACAAACTGACAACTGTGAACTGACAACTGAGAACTAACAACTAGTACCTGTAGTTCTCCGCCTTGTAAGGCCCTTCCACCGGCACGCCAAGATAGTCGGCCTGTCGCGCGGTCAGCGTGGTCAGTTTGACGCCGATCTTGTCCAGGTGCAGGCGGGCTACTTCTTCGTCCAGCTTCTTGGGCAGAACGTAAACACCCACTTTATAAGTGTCCTTGTTAGCCCAAAGGTCCAACTGCGCCAGCGTCTGATTGGCAAAGCTGTTACTCATCACAAAGCTCGGATGGCCGGTGGCGCAGCCCAGATTGACGAGGCGGCCTTCGGCGAGGATGAAGATGCCGTGGCCATCAGGGAAGGTATAGAAATCCACCTGCGGCTTGATGTTCAGCTTCACCACTCCCGGCTCCGCGTTCAACCGATCCATCTGAATCTCATTATCGAAGTGGCCGATGTTGCAGACAATCGCCTGGTCCTTCATCTTCTTCATGTGTTCCAGAGTGATAATGTCCACGTTGCCGGTGGTGGTGACATAGATGTCGCCGCGGCCCAGCGTCTCTTCGACCGTGGTCACCTCGAAGCCTTCCATCGCCGCCTGCAGCGCATTGATTGGGTCAACCTCGGTTACGATGCAACGCGCGCCCATGCCGCGCAGCGAGTGCGAACAGCCCTTGCCCACATCGCCGTAACCGCAGATGACCGCAACCTTGCCCGCCACCATCACGTCGGTGGCCCGCTTGATGCCGTCGGCCAGCGACTCGCGGCAGCCGTACAAGTTATCAAACTTAGACTTGGTCACCGAGTCGTTTACGTTGATCGCCGGCACCAGCAGCTTGCCCTGCTCCATCATCTTGTAGAGGCGATGCACGCCGGTCGTCGTCTCTTCGCTGACGCCGCGCCACTCGGCCACAACCTTGTGCCAGTGCTTGGGATCGCCGGCATAGACGCGCTTCAGCAGATCCTTGATGACTTGCTCTTCGTGGCTCTCGGCGGGTCCATGCACCCACATGTCGCCGTTCTCCAGCTCGTATCCTTTGTGGATCAGCAGCGTTACATCGCCGCCGTCGTCCACCACCAGCTCCGGTCCCTTGCCGCCTTTGTGCGAGAGCGCCGCAAAGGTGCAATCCCAGTAATCTTCCAGCGACTCGCCCTTCCATGCAAAGACCGGCACGCCGGTTGCGGCAATGGCCGCCGCAGCGTGGTCCTGCGTGGAGAAGATATTGCAGCTTGCCCAGCGCACCTCCGCGCCCAGGCTGACCAGCGTTTCAATCAAGACAGCGGTCTGGATCGTCATGTGCAAGGAACCGGTGATGCGCACTCCGGCCAGGGGCTTCGCCGCCGCGTACTTGTTGCGGATCGAAACCAGCCCCGGCATCTCTTGCTCGGCGATGGTGATCTCTTTGCGGCCCCAATCGGCCAAAGCCATATCGGCGACCTTGTAAGCCGCGTTGAATTCCAATGTTGAAGCTGCCATTTTTTCTCCTTGACATCGTTAAATCGTGATACATTGATATGTATCAGAGTCCGCCTATGCAGTCAATCATAAATATCCTCCGTGTCCTCGCCGACCCCAATCGGTTGCGCATCCTACTTCTTTTGGGAAGCGAGGAACTCTCTGTCGCCGAGCTGCAAGAGATTCTGAGCATGGGGCAGAGCACTATCTCAACGCATCTGGCGCAATTGAGGCAGGCAGGCCTGGTGGAGGACCGACGCACGGGCAAGAGCAGCCTCTATAGATTAGTCATGATGGATGCGCTCCTGGCCGGAATTCTGGCCCAGGCGCGGCAACAGATTCCCGAAACGGAAGCCGACGGCCAGGCCATGCACCGTACAATTCAGAAGCGCCAGGACAAGATGCGCGCCTTTTTTGATTCGGTGGCGGGCCGGCTGGGCAAGGATTATGTTCCAGGGCGCAGTTGGAAGTCCATGGCCGAAGCGATGCTGCGCCTGATGCCGCCCATGGTCATTGCCGATCTGGGCTCCGGCGAGGGGAGCTTTGCTCTTTTGCTCTCGCGATCGGCCAAGCGAGTGATTGCGGTGGACTCCTCGGCCAAGATGATTGAGGTCAGCCGCGAAGAGGCTCTGCGCCATGGCGTGCGGAATGTCGAATTCCGCCTGGGCGACATGGAGTCGCTGCCCATCGAGGACCGCGCCGTCGATCTGGTCTTTTTCTCGCAATCCCTTCATCACGCTCTGCATCCTCAGCGCGCGCTGCAAGAGGCTCACCGCATTCTTGTTCCCGCCGGCCGCATCGTCATCCTCGACCTGCTCAAGCACCGCTTTGAGGAGGCCCGCGAGCTCTATGCCGACGAGTGGCTCGGCTTCAGCGAACAGGAGGTGGAAACGATGCTGCAAAAGGCCGGCTTCACGCAGCGGCAAACCTCGGTGGTCCACAAAGAACCAGAGGCGCCGCACTTCCAGACGCTGCTTGCCGTCGCCAGCAAATCGGAAGGAAAAAGTGAATAGAAAAATCCGCTTCTCTCTCTTTGCAACCGCCTCCAATTATCATGATGTTGACCTCTGAAAAATAGATTTTGGTATACTGTAGCTAGACCTATCGCCGGTCTTGCACACCGGCTTACGCACTCTAATCGTCTTCACCCATCATCCCTTCCCATATCCCCAACCCGATCGAAAGATTGAGACAGGAGGAGTGTCTATGGAACAAGATACGGTAAGAATTGCCAGAGATTATTTGTTGATCAGCGATTTCGATCAGACCCTTAGCTTCAATGATTCAGGAATTGTGCTCAGCGATTTGCTGGGGCTGCGCGGTTTTGAAGATCGCATCGCCGGGCTCTCACACATTCACATGGTTCAACAGGGCGGCGAGCTGGCCTATCTTTTGCTGCACGACCCGGAGTTCCGCCGGGTGCGCCGCGAGCATCTGGTTGAAGTCGGCAAGCGCATCCGCTTGAAGAAAAATATCCGCCTGCTTTTGCAGATGATTGAGAACCTCGACGGCAATCATTTTTCATTTTATGTGGTTTCCGCCGCGCCGGAAGAGGTGATTCAATCCGCGCTGGAGGGCATTGTGCCCGCCGAGCGCATCTTTGGCACGCGCTTCCGCTACGCCGCCAACGGCGAAATCGAATCCATTGTGCGGGTTCCGGCCGGCTACGGCAAGGTGGTCGTGGTTGAGGAGTTGCGCAGCCACGCCGGCGTGGGCCATGACCGCATTGTTTACGTCGGTGATGGCAGCTCCGATGTGCACGTCATGCTGCACATCAATCGCCTCTCCGGCCTTACCATCGCGGTTTCGGAGAATCCCTACATCACGCCCATCGCCGAGCGCACCATCCTCAGCGATGATGCGCTCAGTGTGCTGATTCCCATTCTGGAGGAGATCAACGGCTGGGATTCCATCCGCATCCGCGCTCTGTTTGAAGCCAACGGACTGATGCTGCAAGAGTGGGACAAGGTGCGCACCGATTCACTCATCATCCGCAGCACCAAGCCGCACGCCGAATTGGCGGTGGCCTGATGAGGCTGGATTGGATTGGCTGGGTTGCGACCGCTGCCTTCGCCAGTTCGTATCTCTTCAAGCGGCCGGAAGCGCTGCGCCGTGTGCAAGCGGGCGCGGCGATGTTGTGGATTCTCTATGGCGTGATCATTCACGCCTACCCGGTGATTGCCGCCAATGTGGCCGTAGCGGCGATGGCTATTTTTTCATCGCCGCTGGGCAGGCGCAAAAAGGTTGCCTGAACGGCGGTTGCGGGACTCCGGCGGCCTTCTTTCTGTCCCTTTCCCACCGTTGAAACGGTGGGCTAATCAACATTGCGCCTACGGCGCGGGTATGCAGCAGGCATGGGCTGTGTACTCCCATTTTCATGCATTTTGATCTGGCTTCTAGGCTGTTGAATTGAATGCTGGATCCTGAGAATTTCTGGTTTGTTTGAGATTCTACGTGGACGAGGACGTCCACGTTACAGCCGACCGGGAGGTCGGCGCTACAAATCAGTTAGGCGCTGGTGGTGAGTTCTGGAGATGCGCGGACTGGGACGTCCGCGCGACAGCCGGTCTGGAGACCGGCGCTACCTGTTTTCTCAGCGCTCAGTGCGCGGTCGGGCAGAGGCAATCTTTGAAGGATTGCCTGGTATGATTCGACAGCGAGCAGAGATACTCCGGCCAGAAGATTTGCAGCGCCGGTGAAGGAGTGCCCGCGGAAAAATCCTGAATATAACTCTGGCTAACCTGGGTCTTGGCTCCGGGGTCGGCGGAGAGTTCCGCGATCAGGCTGCTCAGTGAAGATGAATTGAATTCCGCCTGATGATAACTTTTGTCAAAGTCATATTCTTCCGTCCAGGTCGAAGTTTCGCCGGCCGGATTGGTTGCCGTAATAACCTTATAATCGCGCAGCGCGGCGGTGGACGGATCGATCAGCGCCATGGTGAAAGATGGATGGTTGCCATTGATCGGCGAGATGGACGGGACCATTTTGACGGCAATGGCGCCTGCTCCGGCGGTCGCGCTGCTTGATTGAAGATTAGCCTGATCGGCCTTGAGCAGCTTGATTTCGTCCATGTGAGTGTGGGCAAAGACGGCTAACTCGACCACATCGGCGGAGTCGGTCAGCGCGTCGGCTAGCTTCTCTGAAGATAGAAACATCTTTGGTTCCTGACCGCCGCAGACATCCACCATTTTGCTTACGGTTGCATGCAGATCGACTCCGGGCGGAATGTGGCCCATCACCCAAATTTTCTGCTTGGCGGCGCGGGCTTCCGCTAACTGCTGACGTAACCAGGTAACTTGCGCATCGGCGGCGGTTGCATCCGGCCTGCCGGAACAGGCCAGATAATTTTTTGACATGAAGATATCATCGAGCACCAGCAGGCGGGCATTTTGAATGGGGGCGGGCAGGGAGACGCTGTAATAGCCACCCGCCGCAAAGCTATCTTGCGCCGCCTTGCGCTCCGTGGCGGAAAAGTTTTTGGTAACTTCCTGGCCCATTGCTGCCAGAAACGCGCCGCCCGCGTCAAGGCGATAATCTCCACAGTCGGAATCATTGTTACCCAATGCTATGTAGACAGGCACTTGAGGAAATGAGTTATATAACTCATCGATCACATAATCCAAGGTCTTTTCCACAAATGCCCGGTAATCGTCCGGCGTTGATTCAGGCGTGAGAGCTTTGAACTTGCAATCGAAGGCATGAGAGAGCAGATCGCCGCTGACGGTGACAAACTTTGCCTCGGCGGCGCGGGCGCGCATGGCCTTCAAACTGGAGTCGAAGAGCGTGTATGGCGTGTCCGCGCCGCGCGCATGGCAGCCCTGCTGCAAGGCGGCAAAGCGCTGCGGCTGATCGGGCGAGGGCGGGGTGGCCAGGATGGCTTGCCACCCGCTGACCGGCGCGGCGATGAGCTGCGGCAGCTTGGCCGGATCCCAGAATGGCTCGAAGTGAATGTCACTGAGCAAGAGCGCGGAGACAGAGGCCTGCGGCGGGGCCGCGGCGGGCTTGGCGCTCTGCGCAAGGCAAGCGCCGGTGATCAGAATCAAGCCGAGCAGCGTGAGGGGCCGCTTGGCGATGATTCGTGGAAGGAGGGCGGCGACGTGGTGCTTCATTCATGCTCCTTGACTGAACCCCACTCTAACATGGGCCTATGAATGAAGCATAACAAGTTGGCGCGGATACTTTTGCGTCAAATGGAATCTTGATTGTCGTTCAGAGCGTCAGTCTTCCGGATCGTCTACCATGGTTTCCATGCAGGTTCTTTCCGCCGCCGAGATGCAACGTTGCGACCGCGTAACCAGCGAGCGCTTTGGCGTGGCGTCGCTTGATCTGATGCGGGCTGCGGCAGCGGCCGTGGCCACCTTTGCGCGCCGGCAGTTTCCGCAGGCACGCAGGGTGACGGTTCTCTGCGGGCGGGGCAACAACGGCGGCGACGGTATGATGGCCGCGCGGCTGCTGGCCTCTGCCGGCCTGGAGGTGACCACGCTGCTGCTG
Organism: uncultured Occallatibacter sp.; assembly: GCA_964645305.1. GTDB lineage: Bacteria > Acidobacteriota > Terriglobia > Terriglobales > Acidobacteriaceae > Telmatobacter. Next base: position 7,149 of record CAZYCV010000127.1, read on the forward strand.
GGCGCGGCGGATGGCCTGACGGGCGACGCTACCACGGCGTGGCGCGAACTGACCGATTCGCGTGGGCTTATTCACGTGATTGAAAGCCCTGAAGATCTGGCGCCGCACGCCGTGGCGCTGGAGACCGATCTGATGGTGGACGCCGTGGTGGGAACCGGCTTCAAGCCGCCGCTGAGGGGCCTGGCCGCTGACGCGCTGGAGTGGCTCAAGGCGAGCCGCGCGCCGATTCTCGCGGTGGACTTGCCCTCCGGCTGGCCTGCGGACTTGACCGCGCCTACGCCAGCCGGGGACGTTTATCCCGCCGACGCGGTGCTGACCTTTACCGCGCCCAAGCCGGCCCATCTCTTTGGCCATCTGACGAGGGGCTGGGACCGGCCGGTGGTGGTTGCGCCGATTGGCTCGCCGGCGGAGGCGATTGTCTCCGCGCTGAAGGTGCGCTGGGCGGGCGCGTCGCTGGCTCTGGTGCAGAAGCCTCGGCCCGCTGCGGCCAACAAAGGCAGCTTTGGTCATGTGCTGGTGGTGGGCGGGTCGGTCGGCAAATCCGGCGCTCCGGCCATGGCGGCATTGGCTGCGTTGCGCGCCGGGGCGGGATTGGTGACGGCGGCGATTCCATCGCCTGTGCTGCCTCTGGTGGCATCGGTTGCGCCGGAGTTGATGACCTTTCCGCTGGCCGCTACGGATGCGGGCTGCATTGCGGCGGCGGGTTGCGCGCCAGAGCAACTAGCCGCGCTGCTGGCCGGTAAAACCGTGCTGGCCGTTGGTCCCGGATTGGGGCAGAGCGCGGAGACGGCGGAGTTCGTTCTTGGCCTGCTTGAGGCTACAAGCCTGCCCGCCGTGATCGACGCCGATGCGCTGAACATTCTGGCGGCACGGCCGGGGTTGGTGGCGAAGCTGGCCGATGGGCGGATGCTGGTTCTGACGCCGCATCCGGGCGAGATGGCGCGGCTGGCTAGGGTCTCAGTTGCCGAGGTGCAGGCCAACCGGCTGGAGACGGCGCGCGGCTTTGCCGAGCAGAACGGAGTAACGGTGGTGCTGAAGGGGGCGCGCACGCTCGTCGCTCATCCCGACGGGACGGTTGCGGTGAATACCAGCGGCAATCCAGGGATGGCCAAGGGCGGCAGCGGCGACCTGCTGACCGGGCTGATTGCCGGATTGCTGGCGCAGTATCCCACGGACGCGGCGCGGGCGGTTGAGGCGGCGGTTGCTCTGCATGGCCTGGCTGCGGATATGGCGGTGCGGGCAACGGATGAGCATACGTTGCTGGCGACAGACAGCCTGGCGCATCTGGCGCGCGCGTTTCATTCGCGCAACATTGATTTTGGATTGGATGGCAAGAGCGGTACTCTTTGGTTGCAGGGGCGACCAGCCCGCGAGGAATCCCGATGAGCCACGCTGCCATGGTGCGCGAGTTTACAACCCGAAGCGACGCGGAGACGATTGAAGTGGGCCGCGCGCTGGTCGGCCTGCTGACGCCGCCGCAACTGCTGCTGCTCACCGGCGACCTGGGCACGGGCAAAACTACGCTGGTGAAGGGCATTGCGCAGGCGCTGGACGCGGCCGAGGCCGATGAGGTGACGAGCCCCACCTTCAACCTGCTGCACGAGTACGAAGGCACGCGCGAGGGGCGCGCGGTGCTGCTCTATCATCTGGATGTTTATCGGCTGGAGAGCGAGCGGCAGTTGGAGACGCTGGGCCTGGATGAGTTGCTGACGCCCGATGCGCTGGTGCTGGTTGAATGGGGCGAGAAGTTCAGGAGCCTGGGCAAGAAGGCCAGCGGAGAGATTGTGATCTCTTCCGCGGGCGGCGACCAGCGGACGATCCGAGTGACGCTGCGGGAGCTTGGTTAGATCGGCTGACGATGTGTGGGTTTTCTGCTCCAGCCGCAACAGCCAGGGCGCGACGTGGACCGGGAGGTCCACGTTACAGCCGGTCTGGAGACTGATTACATGACAGCGC
>CAZYCV010000128.1:0-8838 GCA_964645305.1 uncultured Occallatibacter sp.
GTCATGTAATCAGTCTCCAGACCGGCTGTAGCGCGGACGTCCTCGTCCGCGCCTGGTTCATGTCAGGATGACAGATTTGTAGAGATGTGAAGATTCAACCAACGAAGGAGTCAGGCGTGGGGGAGATTCTAGCCGTCGTCGATATCGGGCAATTGGTCACTCTCGCCGGACCTCCGCACCCGCGCGTAGGCGCGGAGTTGCGCGAAGTCGGCCTGATCGAGGACGCGGCGCTGTTCGTCGAAGACGGTCGCATCATTGCCGCTGGCCCCTACGCCGAACTCCGATCCCAGATTCCACCGGACGCCGCGATCATCGACGCCGAAGGCCGCTGCGTAACTCCTGGCTTTGTGGATGCGCATACACACCTGGTTTTCGCCGGCAATCGCGCGGCAGAGTTTGAGCAGCGCATTGCGGGCGAAACCTATCAGCAGATTGCCGCGGCGGGCGGCGGCATTCTGCGCACCGTCGCGCAGACTCGCGCGGCCATCGAGGATGAACTGCTCACGGCGGCGCGCCAGCATCGCGACTGGATGCTGCGCTCAGGCACCACGACGATTGAGGCCAAATCCGGCTACGGGCTTGACCACGCGACGGAGTTGAAGATGCTGCGCGTAATGGCGCGGCTCAACGCCGAGGGGACGGCGATGATTGTGCCCACTCTGCTCGCGGCGCATACGGTTCCACCAGAATTTGCGGACCGGCGCGAGGAGTACGTCCGCTGGATCGCCGAAGAGCTGATCCCCGAAGTGGCTGCGGCCGGCTTGGCGCGCTACTGCGACGCATTCTGCGACGATCACGCCTTTACGGTGGAGGAATCGCGGAACGTGCTGACGGCGGCGCGGCGTCATGGCCTGGGTTTGCGTGTTCATGCCGAACAGTTCCGTCCCGGCACGGGCGCGGCGCTGGCGGCGCAGTTAGGCACGGCCACCGCCGACCATCTGGAAATGATCGATGCCGAGACAATTCGTCAATTGAAAAAAGCGGGCACGCAGCCGGTACTCCTGCCCGGCTCAGTCTTCGCGCTCGGTCGGACGCAATATCCTCCAGCACGCGCCATGATCGATGCGGGCCTGGCAATTGTCGTGGCCTCAGACTTCAACCCAGGCTCCTCGCCCATTGCCTCCATGCCGTTCATCCTGTCGCTCTCGTGCCTGCAGATGCGCCTGACGCCCGCCGAGGCGCTCACGGCAGCGACGATCAATGCCGCTTGGAGCCTAGGCCTGGGCCCCCGGAAAGGCTCTTTGGAGGCAGGCAAAGACGCCGATTTCCTGATTCATGAAGTCAACGACTACCGCGAGCTGGCCTACTATATCGCCGCTCCCCTCAGGCCGCGCGTCTTTATCGCGGGAAGGGAAGTGACGCCTGATTGAAAGACTGAGCCTGTAGGTTTTTCTCGAAAACACCTTCGCCTCCGGTGATTGCACGGTCAGTCTCGTAGTGCCTTCAGGACTTTGGCCGTCGTCACCACTTGGCCCACGTGACGCTGCGTGTGGTCGGCCACGTGAACCAGTGCGCCGCCGATGCTGGTGGGTAGTTGTTTGCGGCCCACGGTGCGGGGAGCGTCTAGGTCGGCCGTGGCCAGCGCGCGCACACGGCGGTCGGCGTTGCGGAAAGAGGCTTCCACTTCGGCCAGGAGGGCGGCGAGGGTTTCATCTCCGCTCTGCTCGGATTTGAGCGTGGCCAACTGCTCGCTGCTGAGCGGACTGCCCTCCGCGTAGGTGAGGATGCGGTCCACCGAGCGGGCGATGTGCTTGAGATGGAAGGCGATGGAAGGCAGGCCGTGCGGCTGGGCGTGCGCCTCGGCGTCGGTTAGTCCGGCGGTCCATTTGGTCAGGTCTTCAAGAGCCAGTTCAAGCGCGTGCAGCACCGCGCGGGCTACGGCTGGAACCTCGGTGTGGGTTCCGTGCAGCCAGGGTTCGACGGTGGGGGGAGATACTGGGGGAGTATTCATTGGGTTCTCCCTAATTTACGTCCATTCCAGCTTCGTCCTCAAAGAAATCCGAATCCATTCGCTTCACAACATAGCTGTCTATCGTAGAAACGCCAATCTCATAATCGAACATATATTCTGATAACTGGGCACCGTCAATTAAAATGACCCGGCTCTCCAATCCTTCAACATATTCCCTCGCATCTTTAGAGAATGTCGCTGTTGTGATGAAGATTCCCTTCTTTGCCTTGCGTCCGTAAAGGGCACCAACAAATTTCTGAATCTCAGGTCGCCCAACTGTAGCGTTATCCCAGCGTTTTGCCTGAATATATAGTAGGTCGAGGCCCAACTTATCCTCTTTGATGACGCCATCGATACCACCGTCTCCAGATTTGCCAATCGCCCTCCCGGCATCGGCCAGAGAGCCTCCATAACCCATTTTCGTGATAAGCCGTACAACCAGCCTCTCAAAGAAGTCGGGAGGACAGGATTTCACTCGCGATAATAGGTCGGATTCAAGCGATTTGCGAAGTTTTATATAACCCGAAGCGATCATATCCTCTGGGGTTTTGCTTGATTCTTCAAGAGGCTCACTTACAATCTCTCCAGCGGATGACTTCTTTGCAGATTGGAATTCGAGAAATTCCGGAAACTGTCGCAGATACTTCACATCTATTTTCTTGAGGTTCTGGCTGAGGACAGTCAATCCACGTTCTGTGATTTGAAACCGACTTCTCCTTGGGTTGCAAAGGAGACCAGCTTTTTTCAAATAGGTACGCGCCCAGCCCACACGGTTAAAGAAAATCCCTGTACCACCACTGGGAAGCATCTCCTTTAACTCATTCTCAGTCAGCTTGAAATCGCCTGCAAGAATCATGGCCGATTCTTGAATCTGATGCTCCTTACGATCCGCTGTGAGTTTGAGAAGCGGGAGCATTACAGTTTGGTAATCAGGAATAGACATAATCTCTCGATCTGCGTTTCGCAAAACCTAGACGAACTTCATGTTCCGCAATGGGCACAGTATGCTTCTTTTTAACGGAGTCATCCAGCACCCTAGATTCAGGATGCCTACCCCGCGCTCTTCACCCGTACCACGGTGATCTTGGCGAAGCCTTCTTCGAAGACCGGCGGCTTGAGCTTTTCGGCCATCTTGCGCATGATCTCTTCGCTCACCGAGCGGTCGCGTTTGCGGTTGCGCTCCAGGCAAACGTCGAGCGGCACGTCGAAGAAGACCGCCTGCACCTCGTAGCCGAAGCTCTTGGCCATCTTGATCCACTGGCTGCGCTCGTGGCTGCTGAGGTTGGTGGCATCCACATAATTCAGCGGCATCTTGGCAATCAGCCGCGCCCGCAGAAGGGAACGCAGCGTCGAAAAGACCAGCCCCTGGTAACGCTGCTCCTCGACGTCATCGAACAAGATGTTGCGCAGCAGGTCGCTCGAAAGCGGAGTAACGCCGCGCCGCCGGAACCAGGTCGTCTTGCCGGAACCCGGCAACCCGATGGCCAGCACAACGAAGCCCTTGGGAGCTTGCGGCGAGCGCTCAGCCTCTGGCTCCGGAGGAATCCCGGAGGAATTCTCCGGCTGCGTCTCAACCTCCAGCCGTCCTGAGTCGGCCGGCTCATTCCACTCCGCCTTGGCGGACCGCTGCTTGGCTTGGGCATCGGGCCGGGGCTGCCGAAGCGGACGGCCCTCGGCCGACAGATTCAACCCTGGCTGGCGCGACTCTGCGTGCCGATGCGCGGGAGGCTGCGCCACCGGAGCGTCCTCAAGATAAAACGGCACCAAGGGCCGTGGTTGATTGGATGGAATTTCCTGACCGATCTTTCCGGTCGATTCGGAGGTGTTGGGGATGTGTCTTGACCGTTTGCTCATGCTTCCTTCAGTGACGCGTTCTGTTACCGGAATAACACAGTTGCCGCCAGTGCCGCAACTGGTGTGCACTCCGTCACATACGATCCTATATCGGGAACGGCACACTATGGATGCGAGAGCTTCCGCAAAAATCGGGATGAAATGCCTTTTGATTTCGTCTCCGCAGACCAAAAGTGATACCATCATGAGTTTGGTGGAAATGCTTTGAAAGGCGTTTCCAACCGCCAAACGCGGCACGCCAGAACACGCTGGAATTCGCTTTAACACGTTCAAACCACAGCCTTAACCGGCTCACTAAGGAGAAGACACACATGGCAGTAAAGGTTGGCATTAACGGCTTCGGCCGCATCGGCCGCAACGTTTTGCGCGCCGCGCTGGGAAACCCCGAGATTGAATTTGTCGCAGTCAACGACCTGACCAGCCCGGCCACTTTGGCTCACCTGCTCAAGTACGACTCGATCCTCGGTAACCTGAAGAACGAAGTCACCGCCGGTGAAGGCTTTATCGCCATCGATGGCAAGCAGATCAAGGTTTTCAGCGAGCGCGACCCCGCCAAGCTGGACTGGGCTTCGGTCGGCGCACAGGTCGTCGTCGAATCGACCGGCTTCTTCACCGACGGCGCCAAGGCGAAGGCTCACCTGGGCACCACCGTCAAGAAGGTCATCATCTCCGCTCCGGCCTCCAACGAAGACATCACTCTCGTTCTGGGCGTCAATCAGGACAAGTATGATCCGGCCAAGCACAACATCATCTCCAACGCCAGTTGCACCACCAACTGCTTGGCGCCCGTCGTCAAGGTCATCCTGGAGACCTCTGGCCTGGTCAGCGGCATCATGACCACCATCCACAGCTACACCAACGATCAGGTCATCCTGGACACGCCGCACAAGGATCTGCGCCGCGCCCGCGCCGCTGCCCTCTCGATGATCCCCAGCTCCACCGGCGCCGCCAAGGCCCTCAAGCTGGTCATCCCGGAGACCTCCGGCAAGCTGGACGGCTTCGCCATCCGCGTCCCCACACCGAACGTCTCCATCGTCGATCTGACCTACATCGCCGAGAAGCCCATCACCGCCGCCGAGCTGAACGCCGCTCTCAAGGCCGCCGCCGCGGGTCCGTTGAAGGGCATCCTGGGCTTTGAAGAGAACGAGCTGGTCTCCAGCGACTTCAAGGGCAACCCGCTCTCCTCGATCGTCGATGCCAAGCTGACCAAAGTCGTTGGCAACTCGGTCAAGGTGCTCAGCTGGTATGACAACGAGTGGGGCTACTCCAACCGCGTCGTCGATCTGATCGGCTTCCTGGTGAAGAAGGGCCTGTAAATAGTTCTCAGTCGTCAGTTCTCAGTTCTCAGTACTCAGTTTTACGGCACGGAGCACTGATTGTCTGCTTTGAAACTGGGTGCCCCAGGTCTCGATTTTGAGACCTGGGATACCACCAACTTTGGGTGCCCCACCCTCGCCGCGTCTTTGTTTTTGCGGCTAGGGTGGGTGTCCAGCCAGTTCATCATGACCAGATCGGCTTGAGATTGCAATTTACTTCAGCGATGAGTAGCCGCGAACTTGCTAACTCGCGATTTCCGCGCAGCGGAAGCTAACTTGCTGATCTTGTTTCTGCACTCTCTTTTATTGGCCATTTTTGCTATTCTGAGTGGCTACGAATTCAGTACCGGATTTCTTCATGCCAGATGAAAGCAAACAAATTACGCGTGTTGAAATGCGACCGGAAGAAATCATCTGTGCTGTGAAGATGCGTTTTCGCATTTGTAATTACTTGTTCAAAACCGCCTTTATCTGGTTTGGCGTTGGCGTGATTTTTGGGCCAATTTTCAATTATCATTCTGATTCTGAAATTGCGATGATGATTGGAACTGCAATCTTTACGCTCGCTTTTGCACTGACCCTAGCCATCTATCGCTGCCCGGTATGCGATACCTATCTCAGCCGATTTCGTCCAAACAAACTTCACTGCCCCAACTGCAACGCAAAGGTAAAATAATCAGCATGACGCGCAAAAACATCCCAGGCACCTCACCCTACGAGCCGATCATCGGCTTCTCTCGCGCCGTTCGCATCGGCAACACCGTTCACCTCTCCGGAACCGGCCCGGTTGGCGCGGATGACCTGGACGCCGCAGCTCAAACCCGCCGCATCTTTGAGATCGCAGCCGTTGCCCTCGCCGAAGCCGGAGCTACCTTCAACGACGTCGTCCGCACCCGCATCTTCCTGGCGCACGCTGAGGATTGGGAAGCCGTGGGTCGCGTGCATGGCGAGTTCTTCGGCACCATCCGCCCCGCCTCTACCATGATTGTGGCCACCCTGCTCAGCCCTAAGTGGTGCGCCGAGATCGAAATGGAAGCCGTTATTTCCAGCTCAGATTGCTGCTCAAAGAATTCTCAGAATTGCTAGTGCTTTGAAAGGGCATGGCATTAGCCGTGCCATAGATGAATCAGAATAGACGTTGGGCTTTAGCCCCCGAGGGAATATCCTCCGGCAACAACAACTGAACGGCGATGAACTACGACTGTCCACTGTTCACTGTCCACTGTTTACTGAGGAAGAAATCATGGCAAAGCTCTCCATTCGCGACATCGATTTGGCCAACAAAAAGCTCTTCATCCGCGTCGACTTCAACGTGCCGCTTACTGAAGACGGCTCGACGATTACAGACGATACCCGTATCAAGGCCACGCTGCCCACCATCGTCTATGCCCTCAAGAACAACGCCAAGGTGATTCTGGCCTCGCATCTGGGCCGCCCAAAGGGCAAGGTCAATCCCAAGTACTCGCTGCGCCCGGTGGCTGCGCGGCTGAGCGAACTGCTCAACAAAGAGTTGGGCACGAGCGTCAGTGTGGCCTTTGCCTCCGATTGCATTGGCGAAGAAGCCAGCGCGCTGGCCGCCAAGCTCGAAGCCGGTCAGGTGCTGCTGCTGGAAAACCTTCGCTACCACGCCGAAGAAGAGGCCAACGATCCCGGCTTCTCCAAAGCATTGGCCTCGCTCGCAGAGGTTTACGTCAATGACGCCTTTGGCTCGGCCCATCGCGCCCACGCCTCCACCGAGGGAATCACTCACTTCCTCTCCCCCGCCGTCGCCGGCCTGCTGATGGAGAAGGAGATCACCTACCTCGGCAAGGCTCTGGAAGCGCCGGAAAAGCCCTTCGTCGCCATCATCGGCGGCTCCAAGATCAGCGGCAAAATCGATGTGATCGACAACCTGCTGGACAAAGTCGATACGCTGGTTATCGTCGGTGGCATGGCCTACACCTTCCAGCGCGCTCTTGGCGTTACGACCGGTAAATCGCTCGTCGAGGAAGACAAGATCGAGATGGCCAAAGCCGCGCTCGATAAAGCCAAGGCTAAGGGTGTGAATTTATTGCTGCCCGTCGATAACATTCTGGCCGACGCATTCTCCGCCGACGCCAACACCCAGCCCTGGGACACCTCGGTCAACTTCCCCGATGATTGGCAGGGTCTGGACATCGGTCCCAAGTCCATCACGGCAATTGAAGCCGTTGTTGCAAACGCCAAGACCATCGTCTGGAACGGGCCTGCGGGCGTCTTTGAGTTCCCGCGCTTTGCCGTTGGAACGAACGCTATTGCCAAGGCCGTCGCCATGAACAAGGCGGCCATCTCCATCATCGGCGGCGGCGACTCTGTCAGCGCCATCAACAAGGCCGGTTACGCCGATCAAGTTACTCACATCAGCACCGGCGGCGGCGCAAGCCTTGAATTTCTAGAAGGCAAGAAGCTTCCTGGCGTGGAAGCGCTGACCGATAAGTAAGTGCCTGCGCTGTGACCTGTCAGATTGCCAGAAGTGCCCGTGTGCTCCAGCTTCCAGAATTGGGATCTGGAGCACACGTATTTTATTTTGGGCGAGATAAAGGATCTAAACTGTGAAAACTCTCTATTTTGCCGTCTCATTCATCCTTTTCAGCGACTCGCCGTAAGGCGGGCGTAAGACGCCGCGTTCGGTGATGATCGCCGTAATGTACTTGGCTGGAGTCACGTCAAAGGCCGGGTTGCGAATACCGACGCCATTAGGCGTGAGCTGCCTGCCGCCGTGGTGGGTAACTTCGACCGCGGGCCGCTCCTCGATGGGAATCAAGTCGCCAGTCGGCGTCGCCATATCGATGGTGGACCATGGCGCGGCCACGTAAAACGGAATGCCGTGCTCTTTGGCCAGGATCGCCACGTTGTAGGTGCCGATCTTGTTGGCGGCGTCACCGTTGGCGGCGATGCGGTCCGCGCCCACGACGACGGCCTGAATCTTCCCGGCGCGCATCAGGCTGGCGGCCATGTTGTCGCAGATCACCGTGGTGGGGATGTGGTCGGCCATCAGTTCCCAGGCGGTCAGCCGCGCGCCTTGCAAAAAGGGCCGCGTCTCGTCGGCGTAGACGTTGATCTTCTTGCCCTGCTCGATGGCGGAGCGGATCACGCCCAGAGCCGTTCCGTAGCCGCAGGTGGCCAGCGCGCCGGCATTGCAATGGGTCAGCACGCCGCCCTCGGCGGGCAGGAGCTCCCCACCAAAAGCGCCCATCGTCTTGCAGGCCTGAATGTCTTCCTCATACATAGCGTGCGCTTCGGCCAGCAGCTTTTGCTGGATCAAGCCGAGCGCCGCGCCTTCGGCCACAAGCTGGTTGAAGAGCCGCTTCATGCGGTCGATCGCCCAGAAGAGGTTCACCGCCGTTGGCCGCGTACCGGCCAGCCGTGCGCAAACGCGCTCGAACTCCGGCGTAAACTCTTCGGTTGTGGCAGCCGTCGTGCGCAGCGCGCCCAGGGCCACGCCGTAAGCTGCCGAGACGCCAATCGCCGGCGCTCCGCGCACTACCATGGTGACAATCACGTCGGCAACTTGCTCGTAAGTTGTAGCAAGCACATAGCTCTCCTCAAGAGGGAGCCGGGTCTGATCGATAAAGCGAACGCCTTCCGGCGTCCATGTGAGTGTGGGAATCATGCAACTCCAGTGTAAACGGTGGGGCAGGGAGGTGTAGCGCCGTGTATGACAGCGTCGGCTTTGTCAAGGCTTTTTTTCAGGCCTTT
>CAZYCV010000129.1:0-8831 GCA_964645305.1 uncultured Occallatibacter sp.
AGGCGGTCAGATCGGCAATCGGCTCACCCGCCGCCAAGCGCATCCGGTGCGCGCGCGCCAGTTCGCTCTCTTCGGTATTCCAGTTGGTTCGCTGCGAAAAGCGCATCAGCATCCCTTTTTGACAATGTGAACAAATTCACCGTTTACGGTGCGCCGCTCTCCAGAGTGGCGCTACAAATTGCGGATAGGTTCCTAGTGGCGCCGCAAGTGCCACAATAGAAGAGGCGTCCCTTTTCAACAATACACGGGCGACTACGGGAGGAAGATTGTCACTGCGCGCGGTGGTCTTTGATTATGGAATTGTTCTGAGCGGGCCGCCGAATGCCGAGGCATGGGCCGCCATGAAGCGCATCACCGGATTGCCCGAAGAGCGCTTTGCACCGTTCTTTTGGGGCGACCGGCTGGCATACGACGAAGGCAAGTTGACCGGCATCACCTTTTGGCAGAAGCTGCTGCGCGAGGCCGGCCTGCCGCTGGATCATGTGGAAGAGCTGAACCGCTGGGATGGCCGCTTGTGGGGCGGAGCGAATCTCGCCATGGTGAAGTGGCAGCAAGCGATCCAGCAGCGCGGGTTGCGCACTGCCATTCTCTCCAATATGGGCGACTCTGTTCTGGAACACATCCTGAGCAAGCACGACTGGGTTCAACGCTTTGATGTGCTGGTCTGGAGCTACCAACTGGGCATCGCCAAGCCCGATCCGGAGATCTATCGCCACACGCTTGCCCGCCTCGGCACGGCTCCGGATGAGACGCTTTTCATCGACGACAGGCAGGAGAATGTGGAAGCTGCGCGAGCACTCGGAATCCAATCAATCGAGTATTCGACCGTCGAGCAGTTGCGCGCTGACCTCATCGCAGGCGGATACGACGCCGAGTTACCACTGCCCGCCTGAAAGCGAACTTGATTTTCTTTCTTCCTGAAATTTGAAAATGAAATCGAGTTTACACATTCCATATTTCTCTTTTCAACTCCGCTGAACTAGACTCTCTTTTGGGAGTTGGGCCGATTGGCCATTGAGAATCTTTGAGACCGGCTCAATCGTCCAACGATACGGTGAGGAATTCCATGGAGAATCCGTTGCAAAGAATCAATAGGATGCGCGCAGTCGCTTCGGTTGCGCTGGGAGTGGCATTAACACTGGGCGTTTGTTGGGCACAAGGCCAAAGCGTACCGGTAGTTACCGGCGATGCGCGCGTGGACAAGCTGCTCAGTCAGATGACGCTTGATGAAAAGATGACGCTGATCCATGGCGCATCGGAAGACCCGGCGGTCTATCAAGGGCAAGCCGGTTATCTGGCAGGCATTCCTCGCCTGGGCATTCCGGGGCTGCGCTTTGCCGACGGGCCTCCGGGCGTGCTCACCCGCCATCCTTCGCAGGGCGAGACGGCCACCATGGGCGTGGCCGCCACCTTCAGCCGCAAGACAGCCGAGGAGAATGGCCTGGTGATTGGCCGCGAAGACCGCGCGTTGGGCATTGACGTCTCCCTGCAACCCTTTGTCAATATCGATCGCGACCTCCAGTTTGCGCGCGGTTACAACACCTTCGGCGAAGACCCTTTCCTTTCAGCCGAGATGGGCGTGGCCGAGGTCAAAGGCATCCAGTCCCAGCACGTCATGGCGCAGATCAAGCACTATGTTGGTTACGACTCGGACGGCAACAGCACTTGGATCGACGATCAAACGCTGCACGAGGTCTACGTGGCGCCCTTTGACGCCGCCATTCGCCGCGCCGATGTCTCCTCCATCATGTGCTCCTACAACCGCATCAATGGAACATTCGCCTGCGGCAATGACTCCACGCTCACCAAGATTCTGCGCGACGAGATCGGCTTCAAAGGCTTTGTCACCTCGGATTGGGGTGCGGTGCACGGCGTCGACTTTATCAACGCCGGCCTGGATATGGAAATGCCTGGCCCGGTAAGAATGGGCGGCTGGGCGATTCCCTCCTTTTTTGACGAGCAAGCGCTGCCGCCACCGCCGCCGGCTCGCCCGGCCGCCGATGCGGACTCGGATATGATGGCCATGTTTGGTGGCCGCATCCCCGAAGAACCGGCTCCCGCGCGCGGCGCGATGGGCGACTTTGGCAGAAAGCTCGACCCAAAAAAGATGGACGCCGCCCTCAAGGATGGCACGGTGAACGAGGCAACCATCACCCGCGCCGCTGGTCGCATACTTTACGAGATCGTCCACTTCGGCTACCTGGATGGCCAATCCAAGCATGAAGTCACCGAGCAATCGATCGAGGCCAACGCCAAGATCATCGAGAAGACCGGCGAAGAAGCCGCCGTGCTGTTGAAGAACGAGGGCGGCGCGCTGCCTCTGAAGGTCGCTGATCTGGACTCGGTTGTGCTGATTGGACCCACCGCGCGCCAGGTGGATTCGATTGGCGTCAACGGTGAGCGCTCGGTCGGACTGCCGCAGCGCCAGGTTGGACCGCTTGACGCTCTGCGCAAGATCACCGGCAATTCCAACATCAAGTTTGCCGTGGACGACGATATGGAGGGCACGCTTGTGCCTGCCGCCGCTCTGAGCCATGACGGCAAGCCGGGGCTGCTTCGCATTGGTTCCGAACAAGCCGACGCTGAGATCAACTTCACGGGCGCGAAGGCCCTGCCGCCAAATTCCACCATCACCTGGAGCGGCACGCTCACCACGCCGACCGCGGGTACCTACTGGCTCTATCTCCAAGCGCTGGGAACCGACGCCAACATTTCCATCGATGGCAAGGGATTGGCCCAGACCGGCGCTTTCCAAGGCGGCGTCCATGGCGACATTTTGCAAGCCAATCAGGACAATGTCTTTCCCACCATCGACGGCTTGGACAACCTGCGCCGCGCCGTGGAGCTTACCGCTGGACCGCACCAGATCAAGATTAGAGTTCACCCCGACACCTCCAACTCTCCCGTGCAACTGCGCCTCGACTGGTACGCTCCCGAGCAGCGCAAGGCCGATCACGAGGCCGCCATTGCCGCCGCCAAGGGGGCCAAGGTTGCGGTGGTCTTTCTATGGACCCGCCAGTCGCCGGTCTTTGGCCTTCCGGGCGATCAGGACAAGCTGGTTGAGGAAGTTGCCGCCGTCAACCCCAACACCGTTGTTGTGCTGAACACCAGCCAGCCCATTGCTCTGCCTTGGGTCGATAAAGTCAAGGCCGTGCTGGAGATGTGGTGGCCGGGCGATGAAGGCGGCTGGGCAACGGCCAACCTGCTGGCCGGTAAAACCAGCCCTTCAGGCCGTCTGCCGGTCACCTGGGCCAAGCGCCTGGAGGATTATGCCGCCACCGACCCCAAGCATCCTGAGCGCTCGATGAAGGGCGTGGACGGAAAAACGACCTATAGCGAAGGCGTCAATGTGGGCTATCGCTGGTTCGACAAGGAGAAGATTGAACCGCTCTTTGCCTTTGGCCATGGCCTCAGTTACTCGAGCTTTGCCTACTCCGGCCTGAAGATTGCGAAGGCTGCGGACGGCGGACTCGATGTGACGGTGACGATCAAGAATACCGGCGGCATGGATGCAGACGAAGTGCCGCAGGTTTACCTAGGCGCGCCCAGCGATATTCCTGAGGGCGTTCAATTCCCGGTGCGCGCGCTGGCGGGCTTTGATCGCGTGCATCTGGCCGCGGGCGAAAGCAAACCGGTAATTTTGCACGTTGCGCCGCGCCAGTTGCAGTACTGGTCCACCAAAGAAGGCAAGTGGGTGACCGCAACCGGCAAGCGCACTCTTAGCGTCGGCGCATCGTCGCGCGATCTGCGCGTTGAGCAGAGTATCAACTAAAGCGCAGAACAAACAGCCAAAGATGCCGGAGCTCTTGCTTCGGCATTTTTGTTTCAGCAATAGATAACGAAGAATGGTTTATCGCGTTTGAATCGCCAACCCTGGCAAGTTTATAACGTTATTGATAGACTGAGGCGGTTATGGGGCTCGGTGGCGTTCGGCATAAGGAGGTTCTATGAAGTTGAAAAAGGAGACGGAGAAATCCACCAAAAACAGCCGTGCAACGGGCAAGGCGGCAGCGGGATTCACGGATGAGGAGCGCGAGGCGATGAAGGCGCGCGCCCAGGAGTTGAAGGCTGAAACGCGCCGGGCTTCAGGCGCAAAGGAGGCGGATGGCGAGGGCGAGGTGCTGGCGAAGATTGCCGAATTGCCGGAGGGGGATCGCGCGTTGGCCGAGCGGATTCATGCTCTCGTCAAAGCGGCTGCGCCGGAGCTCACGCCAAGAACCTGGTATGGAATGCCGGCGTACGCCAAGAATGGCCAGGTCGTTTGTTACTTCCAGAATGCACACAAATTCAAAACGCGCTACTCGACATTTGGCTTCAGCGACAAGGCGAAGCTTGACGAGGGAGCCGTTTGGCCGGTGGCCTTCGCTCTGAAAGAGTTGACCCCCGACAGCGAAAAGGCGATCAGCGCGCTGGTGAAAAAAGCAACGCGCTGAGGACGCGTGCCGGCTCTATTTCAAATCCACGGTGAATTCTGAAGTTCCTGCGTTGATTTGAATCACTTGCGCCTCGTGTTTCAGACGATAGCGCGAGGCTTCTTCCGCAGTCAGGGCCAGCTTTCCCGTGGTGTTGGCGGGCAAGGTGAGATGCCAAACAGCAGTGCTTCCCATAACCTTCCACTCGCTATGAATCGTTCCATAAGGCGAGTCATAGTCGAAGTTGACGCTGCCCAGTCGCGCATCGAAGACTGGATGCAGCAGCACGGTGTGGAAGCCTGCGTCCAGCGGCGAGGCGTCCACACCGGCGGCATAGCGATAAAGCCAGTCAGCCACCGCGCCATACGCATAGTGGTTGTAGGAGTTCATGCTGGGATCGCCTTTCATTTGGTCACCGTTCCAGCGTTCCCACATCGTCGTCGCACCATGCTCCACCAGATAGCCCCACGAAGGATACTCGGTGTTCAGCAGCAGCTTGTAGGCCAAGTCGGCGTGGCCGGTGCGGGTGAGTTCTTCCAGCAGATACGGCGTACCCAGAAAGCCCGTGCCCAGCAGGCCGTGATTGGCTTCTATTTTATTCGCTAACTTCTGCGCGACAGCAGGACGCAGCTTTTCCGGTACAAGATTCATGTGCAGCGCCAGCACGTAGCCGGTCTGCGTGTCGCCGCCGTGGCTTTTGGCGTTTGGATTATTGATCTGCCCGAAGGGCGAAGGGCTGTTGTCCGCCCCGGCGACAAAACCGTCCTCATGGACAAACTGCTTTTGAAAAGCGGCGCTGATCTTCTCGAAGAGCCGCTCGTATTTCTCCTCGTCCGCGCTTCGGCCAGTGGCGTGCGCCATCTGGCGCATCAGCGTTGCGTCGTAGGCCCAGTAGGCGCTGGCGACCAGTACGTAATCGGTGCGCCCTTCGGGTGAAAGCCAGTCGGCAAAGGGAATGCCGGAGGTATTCTTCCACAATCCATCGGGGTTGGCCGCATTGATTGCATCAAGATACTTCTCCATCGCCGCCCAGTTCTGGTCAATGATGCTGGTGTCGCCCGATTGCAGCCAACTGGTCCAGGGAATGATGACGCCCGCGTCGCTCCAGCCGGCGGCGAAGCCCGCATTCGGCGCGGCGGTACCGGGCGAGTAGATGCCGTAAAATGGCGTGCCCACTTGCGTCCCGCGCATATCGGCAGCAAACTTGCGCGAGAAGGCGGCTAGGTCCGCGTTGTAGCTGGCGGCGCGCCAGAAGACCTCGGCGTCGCCCATCCAGCCCAGGCGCTCGTCGCGCTGCGGGCAATCGGTTGGAATGCCGACAAAGTTCGAGCGCTGGCCCCATTGGATGTTCTTCCACAACTGGTTGATCATCGGGCTGCCGGTCGTGAGCCGAGCCGTAAAGGGCGCGTCGGTATGGAAGACGAGTGCGGTCACCGCTTCAATAGGCGGCGCGGCAGGCAGGCCGGTGATCTCCAGATAACGGAAGCCATGGAAGGTAAAGTGCGGCATCAGCTCTTCGACGCCATTGCCGGTCAAGATGAAGTGATCGGTCGCCTTGGCTGTGCGCAGATTGTCTGTGTAGATGGTTCCGTCGGCATTGACGATCTCCGCGAAGCGAACTTGGATTTTGGTTCCGGCTGGACCTGAAACCCGCAGCCGCTCCACGCCCGCAAAGTTCTGGCCGAAGTCGTAGACGTATATGCCCGGCTTGGGTTCGCTGACGGTCTTCGCAGTGAGCGTCTGCTCCACACGAATCGGCTGAAACTCCTGCGCAATGATCTCAACAGGCCGGGGCTCTATTCTGCTCGCATGAGGCCAGTCTTTAGCAATGACGCTGTTGACGAAAGAACCCATGGTGCGAAGAATTGCACGGTGATCCTGACTCTCGCCATCATAAATCTCGGCGTGAGAAATGAAGGAGACATTCGCCTGCCAGCTTGCATCCGTCGTCACCCACTCGACGGTGCCATCGGTATATTCAATGCGCAGTTGCGCCTTCAGCGCGGGCGGCGTGTCGCCATAATTGTTGGGCTGCTGGAACCACTCCAGCGGCGTCTCGTACCAGCCCGGCGCCAGCAGCGCGCCGATTGCGTTCTCGCCTTGCGCAATCAACCTCGTCACATCGTAGCTCTGGTATTCAACCCGCTCGCGGTAGTCGGTCCATCCGGGCGCAAGCACTTGGTCGCCCAAGCGCTGTCCATTGAGAAACACTTCATAAGCACCCAAGGCCGTCGCGTAGAGACGCGCCGATTTGATTGGTTTGGTCAGCTCGAAGCCGTGACGCAGAGCCTTCACCGAGTCAGGAATCCACGGATGGCCAAGCGGCGCGCTCATCGGCCCGGGCGATTGCTTCCATGCGATTGCGCTCTTCCAGCCCGCATCGTCGAAGCCCTTCTGCTGCCAGCCTTCCGCCGCGCGCGTCGCGGCCTTCCAATCACTCCCGCTCACAAACGAGGCGACACTTCCATCGGCGTACTCCACCACCAGCGTAGCGATCATCGGCGGCGCATCTCCGGTCAACCTCCCATCGTGATTGGCGAGGTAATGCACCGTCTCAATGGCGATGGTGTTGGAGCCTGTAGTCAGCGCGCCGGTTGCATCGGCGCGCACAAATTTCTTCCAAGGCATCTGCTTCCAGGGCGGAAAAATGTTGGCTTTCAGCAATTGCGCGCCGTTTACCCAGGCAGAAACCGTGTCTTGTCCAGCGGCAAAGAGCGCCGCGCTGCGCACCGGCTTGGTCAGCGTGATCGTCTGCCGGTAGACAGTATGCTCTTCCGCAGTGTTCCCCGCCGTCAAAACTCCCGGTTCCGGGCTGGTGATCCACACCGCAGGCGCGTGGCGGACCGCATCTTCTTCCGGCGTCTCGTAGCCGATCCACTGGCCGCGCCACTTCTCCTGCTTCAGCAGGCCCGTCTCCCACCAACTGGCCGCGCTTTCGGGATATAGCTTGCCCGCCGCGTCCCACACTTTGACGCGCCAATAGTAGCGCGTGCTGGGCTGGAGAGCCGGTCCCGCGTAACGCACATTCAACGACTGGGCCGATTGAACGCGACCGCTATCCCAAACGTCCGCCACAACGTAGTCGAACAATCCGGGCTTCGACATCACTTCGATCTCATAAGCGCTCTGCCGGGCCCCGCTCACTGAATCAAGCAACTGCCAGGAGAAGCGCGGCGCTGCGTCGTCGATGCCCAGCGGCGTCACGAGTTCGTCCACACGCAACCCTCGCGGCCCCGCCCCGGCCTGCTGAGCACCGGCAACCGCAGCCATCGCCAACAGCAATCCACACATCGCGCCAAGCAAGCCGAATTTTCGCATACTCTCCTCGCCCTTCCTATTTCCATTGGCAGTATATTCCGTTTACCAAGATGCAGGCGATGAGCAGATCCAAGGCCGTGCAATCGCATGAAGAAATGCTGCTCCATCGCAGGTGATTTTGCTACCATGAGGGGGTATCCAAAGGAGAAAAACCGTGGCCGACTTCCCCCCTGTTCCTCTCACACTTGAAGGTTCCTTTGTCCTCCATCAGTTCTTCCGCTTCGACTGGAAGGCATGGCGGGCCTGTGCCGACGATGAACGCGACCAGATCTCCGCCGAGGCGGTCGGAGTCCTGCATCGCCTGGAGCGCAAAGAAGCCGGCGCGCCGGTGCAGACCGCGCTCTTCTCCCAGTTGGGCCACAAAGGCGATCTGGTTCTGGTTCACTTCCGCGACTCCCTCGAAGCCCTCAATCAGGTCGAACTTGATCTTGCCCAAACCAAGCTCTACGACTATCTCACGCTCAGCCACTCTTATGTTTCCGTCGTCGAGCTTGGCCTTTACGAATCCAGCCGCAAAGTCTATGAGTCCGCCGCTGCCCTTGAAGAGAACTCGCCGGAGTGGAAGGCCGAGATTGCCTCTACGCTCAGCCGCCAATCCGCCGCCATGGCGCCGCGCCTTTTTCCTGCCGTGCCGGAGGCCAAGTACCTTTGCTTCTATCCGATGGACCGCAAGCGCGGCGAGCAGGTGAACTGGTATACCGTGCCCTTTGCCGAGCGCCAGCGGATGATGCACGAGCACGGGCTGATTGGCCGCCGCTACGGCGATCAGGTGAAACAGATCATCTCCGGGTCCATCGGCATGGATGATTGGGAGTGGGGAGTCGACCTCTTTGCTGACGATCCGGTGGTCTTCAAGAAGTTGATCTACGAGATGCGCTTCGACCAGGTCAGCGCCGTCTATGCGCTCTTTGGCCAGTTCTTCATCAGCCTCCGGCTGCCGTTTGAGCGGCTGCAAGGCTGGCTGGGCGGAACGCTCCTAGGGTGACCGGGGTTTGACGGTAAGGTAAAACAGCCTTACTGTTATAAAAGGATAGTTCAATGACCATGCTTACCATTACCGCCAAAGGCCAGATCACTCTGAAGCAGGAGTTGCTCCGGCAT
>CAZYCV010000130.1:0-8683 GCA_964645305.1 uncultured Occallatibacter sp.
TTGACGCCGTAGGCACCGACAAAGCTCCTGAAGCGGAGATTCGCGGGGCTATCCTTGCCGTGAAAGCTCTGCCTGTGCGGGTCCACCTGGTGGGCCCTGAGGCGGAGCTGCGCGACCTTCTGGATGAGGCTATGGGCAACGAAGACCTGCCCATCATCATCCACAATGCCAGCGAACGCATCGGCATGGAAGAGAAGGCGGCGCACGCCGTTCGCTCCAAAAAGGACAGCTCGATCCGCGTCGGCCTCAAGCTGGTGCGCGAGGGCAAGGCCGCCGGCTTTGTGACCGCCGGAAACACCGGCGCGGCCATGGCCACCGCCAAAATGGTGCTGGGTGCGCTGCCGGGAGTGGACCGTCCGGCTCTGGCCACGCCCATGCCCAGCTCCAAGGGCAACCCCTGCGTGCTGCTGGATGTGGGCGCCAATGTCGATTGCAAGGCCAACAATCTGGCGCAGTTTGCCGTGATGGGCGAGATTTATGCCCGCGCCGTGCTCAAAATTGAATCGCCGCGCGTGGGCTTGCTCAATGTCGGTGAGGAAGAAAGCAAAGGCAACGACCTGACCCACGAGGCCTTCCCGCTGCTCAAGGCGCTGCCCATCCGTTTTGTGGGCAACGTCGAAGGGCGCGACATCTTCTCCGGCCTGGCTGATGTGATTGTCTGCGACGGATTTGTGGGCAACGTAGCGCTGAAGACCAGCGAGGGCGTCGGCCGCTTTGTGCGCGAGGTGCTGCGCGAGTCGCTCACCCGCACGGTCACCGCCAAGGTCGGCGCGCTGCTCTCGCGCCAGGCCTTTAACGAGTTCCGCACCCGGCTGGACTATCGCGAGTACGGCGGCGCTCACCTGCTGGGCGTGCGCGGCGTCTGCATCATCGGCCACGGCTCCTCGAACGACCGCGCCATTTATAACGGCATCCGCGTGGCCTACGAGTCGGCCAAGGGCGGCGTCATTCAGAGTATTGAAGCCGAGTTCGCCACCCGCCCGAAGAGCAACGGCTCATCCGTCGAACCGGAAGCCCCCGCTGCATCCTAGATCATTTGTATGTAACGCCGATCCATGGGATGTAGCGCCAATACAGAGTATGTAGCGCCGATATGAAGTATGTAGCTCCCACCCAAATATGTAGCGCCGACCTCCTGGTCGGCTGTGGCGTGGGCGTCCTCGCCCGCGCTTGACTGAATGACTTCCCATTCATTTGAGCTTTACTGCCGCCTTCCTCTCCGCCACGAATTATTCTTACAGCAGACCGCAACTTTCCCGTGGGATTGTTGTCTGAGAGTACAGAAGCCGGTTGGGAGACCGACCCGGCAGCGCCGATGACAGATGGACCTGGCAGATAGGCCAGGACGGCGCGAGGAGGATTTATGCGGAATCTACGCATGGTTTTGTTAGCGATCTTGTTGGCCGTGCCCTTTGCGGCTACGGCGCACGCCCAAGTGGTCTGGGGAGTCGGCGTCGGACCGGTCCTGGTGGACGCTCCGATGGTGTATGACGCGCCGGTTTGCGACTGGGGCTATTACGCCTATTACCCCTATGCCTGCGCTCCTTACGGCTATTACGGACCTGCCTGGTTCTACGGCGGCGTCTTCATTGGAGCCGGGCCTTGGTATAGCCGCGGCTGGTACGGCGGCCACGGCTGGGGCGGGCGCGGCTGGGGTGGACGAGGCTGGGGTGGTCGAGGAGCGTACGGCGGACGCGGGGCCTATGCGGGTCGCGGAGCGGTTGCCGGACGTGGAGCTTATGGCGGCGCGGGGCGGGGCGGCGTTTCCGGTAGACCCGGCGCAGGCGGCACAGGACGCGGCGCAGCACCCAGAGGCGGCCCGGTCGCACGAGGCGGCGCCAGTGGCGGACACGCCGGAGGTTTCAGCGGCGGTCATGCTGGAGGTTTCTCTGGCGGCGGTCACTTCAGCGGTGGCGGCGGTCACTTCGGCGGCGGCGGCGGACATGGCGGCGGACACCGCTAAACCCTATCCCGCAAACTTTGGGGTCAATTTACCCTCCTCCAAAGCCCGTCTGCATCGTCAGACGGGCTTTCTTTATTGTGGGGAAGAATGAAATCTGCCTCTCTATCCTTACCGATAAAGAACTTTCTATCCTTACCGATACAGTTGGGTGCCCCATCCATTTCACGTTCTTTGTGAAATGGGTGGGAATCCACGAATCCCAATCGGCCTCCCCTTCGATAACCAAATACGATTGGGTGCCCCAGGTCTCGCCTTTGAGACCTGGGAAACGATGAACCCCGATCAGTTATTTTCTCGCCTATCCGCCAACTCCGCCAGCCGATCCGCGATCCTCTCGGCGGCGTCGGGATGAGCCTGGGTGCGGGCAGCGGCGGACATTTTGGCCAGCCGCTCTGGATTCGTGAGCAACCCGGTCAGCGCGGCCAGCAACTTGCCGGGCGCGTCGAGCTCCGTCTCATCCAGCAGCACAGCCGCGCCGGCCTTGACCATCTCCTCGGCGTTGCGAAGCTGATGATGGTCGGCGGCGGCGGCAAAGGGAACCAGCAGGGCGGGCTTTCCGGCGGCGGCCAGCTCGGCCACCGTGGAAGCGCCGCTGCGCGCCATCACCAGCGTGGCCTGGGCAAAGTGGCGCGGCATATCGCTGATGAATGCCTGCACATCCCAGCGCTCCGGGTCAGCGCCGGTGGCGGCATAGGCGGCTTGCGTGGCTTCAAAGTGGCGCGCGCCACTTTGGTGAAGGATGGTTAGGCCAGGAACTGCGGCGAGCAACGCTGGCAAGATTTTGGGCAGATTGACGTTGAAGAGCCGCGCGCCTTGCGATCCGCCGAATACTAGCAGATGGGGATTTGGTCCGGTCGGGGGTTTCAGCGAGAAAAACTCCTGCCGGACGGGAATGCCTGTGACCTCGGCGTTGCGGAAGAACTTTTTGGCGGCGGTGAAGTTGACGGCGGCGGCCTGCACGCGCTGGCCGACCAGGCGATTGGCGAGTCCCGGCATGGCGTTCGGCTCGAAGGCCATGGCGGGGATTTTGAGCTGCAGCGCCGCAGCCATCGCCGGGCCGGAGGCGTATCCGCCCACGCCGAGGACGGCGTTGGGGCGGAAGTCGCGGATCAGGCGGCGGCAGGCGAAGATCGAGCGCGGCAGGTCCATGAGCGTGCGCAGGCGCGTGACCAGCGAGACGTTCTTGAGCTGGCCGACCTCGACGAGTTTCAGGTTGAAGCCGGCTTCAGGAACGAGCCGCGACTCCATGCCGCGCGCCGTACCGACGAAAAGGATTTCGGCGTTGTGGTGGGCGACCAGTTCCCGCGCCACGGCCAGTGCCGGGATGATGTGCCCGCCGGTGCCTCCGCCGGCGATGAGGATGCGCAGTTGGGACAAGTTAGTGCCTTTCAAGATGGGTCGGCCTCGGATTCTGAATCCTCTATGCCGACAATGTCTATCTCAGTCGAGACTTTTTCGCGCATAGAGAAGGCAATCAGTCCAATTATTCCAAAAGCCAATACTACACCGGAATAGTTCAGCAGCATTCGCGGGTGGAGCATAATGTGCCGGATCGGAGATACCATTGTTAGAAAACTTGCGGCAATTCCCCAAAATCTTGAAAACTTTCTTTCTTTCCATATCGCCCACCATGCAACTCCGAACACAGAAGCTCCAACAGGAAGAATTAAAAAAAGAAGCAGAATTTTAAGATGAAAAAACACATCAAGATTATGGCGTGTAAATGTGTGGTGGATAACCCAAAACGCCAAAATGACGCAAATCAAGGACGACATCGCAAACATCCATCCGTAGTAGAATCTGAGAACGCGAAGATTGATGCCGAACATATCTTGAAACCGCCTTTCAGGACTACTCTTAATTTCCGGAAGCGAGACCGCAGGGGCTAAAGCCCGATCCCTAGTTAGCTTGCTTGCGGCACGACTGAAGTCGTGCCCTGTTACAAAGCTGGGTAAATCAGATCCGAATTACCGGACCTGGGAGACTTCCAACCCCATACGCGAAGCACGTCTGCCGCACCGCAGGTGCCTTCACGCTTGAGGCAGCTCGTCCCCCGGCATGGGTGGGTGATCGGGAATGAGGTCGAGGTAGGAGTTCAGCCCTTTGCCTGCGCCTGCGGATCGGCGCTGAAAGAACGCAGCGGCGGTCTCGACAGCGCCGATCTTCTGCGCCAGCGCGGAGGTTACCCAAATATCCAGAGAGACACCATCTTCCCGCGCCAGTTCCTCGGCCCGTTTCACGAGTGAATTCGGTAGATCAAAGACACGCGTCATGCTTCCCTCCCTTTCTGCCTGATCTGCTCAAGCAATTGTCGAACGATACTCCCTTGATACTGAAGAATGTTAGACTACTCCAGTGTACCCGGATGAACCCCTGTCGCTCCGTCGATATGTGCTCCGGGTAGTCGAATGCCGCCTTTGGGCGGCATTCATATTTTGTGCCGGATGTTGGGCGGTCCTTGCGCCGTCCCTCCGGGACTCCGGGGTATTATGGATGATCCTTCCCCACCGTTGAAACGGTGGGCTAATAACCACTGCGCCTACGGCGCGGGCATTCTCACCGTTGAAACGGTGGGCTAATAACCGCTGCGCCTACGGCGCGGCATTCTCGACGTTGAGACGGTGGGATCATGAAAATATCGCCTACGGCGCGGGCATTCTCACCGGTCCGCAAAAGCGAGGGACCGAGGGCACCCAGTTTTTATAAGGGAATTGAGATTGTTTTTTGGGGGATCGTGGGCAGATGCCGTCCCTACGCCACTCCGAAGGTTATGTTGATTAGGCTTACTACTATCAGGAGAAAGGATCTAACCGAATGAAATGGGAATGAATCATGAACAAGCGCGGGCGAGGACGCCCACACTACAGCCGGTCTGGAGACCGGCGCTACAATCCGGCTTGGTCCCTCGGTCCCTGGTCCCTGCTTTGATCAATCGGCCTTGCGTGAGATGTTGAGCAGGACGCCGATGCTGGCGAGGGTGAAGAAGACTGACGTTCCGCCGGAAGAGATCAGCGGCAGCGGGATGCCTTTGGTGGGGACGAGGGCGAGGACGACGCTGATGTTGAAGAAGGCTTGCAGCAGGATGGTCATGGTGATGCCAAAGGCGGCCAGGCGCGCGAAGGGGTCGAGCGAGCGGAAGGCTGTGCGCAGGCCGCGCACGGCGAAGGCGACGAAGAGCGCCACGATCACCAGCGCGCCGATCAGGCCCATCTCTTCGGCGATATTGGCGAAGATGAAGTCTGTGGAGGCTTCCGGCAGGAAGAAGAGCTTTTGCTGGCCGTTCATGAAGCCGTGGCCGGTGACGCCGCCGGCGCCGACGGCGATCAGCGATTGGCAGACGTGGTAGGCCGGGCCGCTGAGAACTTTGGCGTCGCAGTTGGGATGCAGAAAGACCATCACGCGCGCCAATCGCCAGGGAACAAAGATGAGCATGGCAACCAGCGGGGGCAGCGTGACGGCAAGGCCGACCCAGAGGTACTTCCAGGGCATCCCGGCCAGAAAGAGCAGCAAGCCGGTGACGCCGGTTAGCACCAGCGCGGTTCCCAAATCAGGTTGGCGAAGGATCAGACCGCAGAAGACGAGCGGGATCAGCGCGGCGCGCAGCAGCGTTTTGCCCTCGGTGACCTTGTCCAGGCGGGTGGAGAGAAACCAGGCGAGAAAGAGAACCAGGACGGGCTTGGCGATTTCGGCGGGCTCGAAGGTGAGAAAGCCGATGCGAATCCAGCGGTGAGTGTTCTTCATGCCCGGCAAGACCAGCGCCACCGCCAGCAAAAACGTGGTGATGGCCAGCGCCGAGTAGACGAAGAGCGGAGTTTTGTAGTGGTTGTAGTCAATGAAGGAAAGCAGCAGCATGACCGCGAGGCCAAGCACGGCCCATCCAACCTGCTTGCCGGCCATGGTGAAGAAGAAATGATGGTTCTCATAGGCGATGACGGCCGAGGCGGAAAAGACCATGGCAAGGCCGGCCACGACGAGCAGGATCGTGGTGAAGAAGAGCCATTTGTCGACGCCCGAGCGTTTGGCCATGGTGTTTATGTTCCTCAATACTTGGAGGTGGACAGGTTTACAAGTTGACAGGTTTACAAGTTGACAGGTTGTTAACTTGTCAACTTGTAAACTTGTCAACCTGTTTAGTCCCTTAACTCCTTCACCAGTTGCTTGAAGATGCGACCGCGCTGCTCGTAGTTTTCGAATTGATCGAAGCTGGCGCAGGCGGGGGCGAGCAAGACCACCTCGCCGGAGTGCGCGGCGGCGGCGGCGGCGGCGAGGGCCTTGTCCAGCGTGAGGCAGGAGTGGAGCGAGACGACGCCGCGCAACTGCGACTCGATTTTGGCGGCGGCAGCGCCGATGGTGTAGACGGCGGTGACGCGCTCGCGCAGCAGATCGGAGAGGACGGTGTAGGGCGAACCTTTGTCCTTGCCGCCCAGAATCAGGTGGATGCCGCGCTCAAAGGCGGCGATAGCCTTGGCTGTGGCGTCCACGTTGGTGGCCTTGGAGTCGTTGTAATACTGGACGCCTTGGCGTGTGGCGACGAACTCCAGGCGATGCTCGACGGCCTGAAAGCTCTCAACGGCGCGGCGAATGACCTCGGCGGGAACGCCGGCGAGACGGGCGGCGACGACGGCGGCCAGCACATTCTCGATGTTGTGCGCGCCTTTAAGGGTGATTCCGCTGAGCGGCATGACCCACTCCGACTCCGCACCAGGGGCGGCGCGATAGACCACCGCTCCCGATTCCAGCCAGGCGCCTTGGGCAACCGCATGCTCAACAGAGAACAAGTAAACGCGGGCGGCCGAGCGGGCGGCGGATTGCGCGGCGGGGGCGTTGTCGGCGTTCAGCACCAGGCAGTCCGCGGCGGTCTGCGCGGCAAAGATGCGCTCTTTGGCGGCGGCGTAACTTTCAAAGCTGCCGTGGCGGTCCAGGTGGTCGGGCGTGATGTTGAGGATGACGGCGATGGCGGGATGGAACTCGACGGTGGTTTCAAGCTGGAAGCTGGAGACTTCGAGGACCGACCAACTGTCGTCTGTGCTGGGATCGATCAGCTCAACGACCGGTAGGCCGATGTTGCCGCCGACGAGAGTTTGCAGCCCGCCTGCCGAGAGGATTTCGCCCAGCAGCGTGGTGGTGGTGGTTTTGCCGTTGGAGCCGGTGACGGCCAGCATTTTGCCTTTGAGGAAGCGCGCGGCCAGCTCCAGCTCGCCGATAACGGGGAGGCCCAAGTTCTTTGCCTGCACCAGTTCGGGGGTATTCAGCGGCACGCCGGGGCTGACGACGATCAGATCCTGGCGGCGGAAGGTGAGCAGGCCGTGACCACCGGACTCGACCATGATGCCGGCCTCGATGAGCGCGGGAATCTCTTTGGCCAGTTGCTCGGCCGAGCGCACGTCAGAGACGGTGACCTGCGCGCCGCGGCGGCGGAGAAAGAGGGCGGCGGCCAGGCCGGATTTGCCCAGGCCGACAACGAGAACTTTTTTGTTTTTCAGGTCCATTTGCCAATTCTATCCTTATGTTCCATTCTATTGCCGGTTTGAGATTTTTTTGAATTTGAAATGCTCCATGTAGCAAATCAAGTAACGCTTGGATCGTTACAGAAAAGGACGCATTACCGATCAGCGCCGTCCCTATGGGACTCCGGAGGTATTGTTGGTTACGCTCACCCCGCGTTGAAACGCGGGGCTAATAACCATTGCGCCTACGGCGCGGGATTGGCCGAAGTTACTCCGAAGATAATGGTTTGCCTTCAGCGTCGTCTTCGACTGAATCCAAAAGACTCGGATTGCTCCATGATGAATCTTCAGCGGCTTCCGGGTCACGGTGATATTTCCGGAAACCGGCCCAGATTATGAACATTCCGAATAAAAACCCAAGATATGGAGTCCAGATTGACGAACTAATGAAAGCGCCGTCTTGCTTACCGTTTGGAGCAAAGAAACTCGCTTTGAGAAGTTCGCCTGTATCTCCCTGATAGTGAACCTTTACATATTCGCCCGGATGAAAATTCTGGCTGCGATCAGAGGCGAAGATCAAAATATTGCCGCCTGAGGTCGTTTGTATCTGTAAAGACGCTCGATAGTTCCTGCTTGCGGAATGGATAACCTGGACCGATTCGATTCTTCCCTCAAAGTCAAAGACGGGAAGGCTCGCGTTGAAAAGAATCATCGAAAGCGAACCAATGCAAAGCCATGAACCGAACACGAATGTGCCGATCAAACGAGCTTTGCCTTTACGCGGACTGTCGCTTTCAGTTGCGGCGATGTAACCGTATCTGACGGCAATCAGAAGCGCAATGACAGACTCAATGCAGATGATCTCGTGGATATTTCTGTACACGAAGAGCACCTTTCTCGCTCCGGTTTAGCGCAATTTCAGCGTGGTGAGTGCAAACAATGCAAACACCAGCGCGCCGATCCAGAAGCGGGCGATGACTTTGGACTCGGCCCAGCCGAGCTGCTCGAAGTGGTGGTGCAGCGGGGCCATCTTGAAGATGCGCTTGCCGTTACGCAGTTTGTAGCTGCCCACTTGCAGGATCACCGAGAGCGCCTCCAGGACAAAGACGCCGCCGATAAATGGCAGCAGCAGCTCCTGGCGGATGATGATGGCCACCGTGGCGATGGCTCCGCCCAGCGCCAGCGAACCCACGTCGCCCATGAAGATCTCCGCCGGGTGGGCGTTGTACCAGAGAAAGCCGATGGAGGCGCCGACCATGGAGCCGCAGAAGAC
>CAZYCV010000131.1:0-8622 GCA_964645305.1 uncultured Occallatibacter sp.
TTTCAATTTTTTTGACGCAGCGGATCGACGGCGCGGCGTACGTCTCCTCGATGCTCGCGCCGCGCAGTTATTCCTTTGCTGACGGCGTCAACCTGATGCTGCTTCTGCCCACTTATTCGCCGCTGCCGGCGCTGGTGGCTCTGGCTGCGGCATGGCTCTGCTGGAGGCTGCCGGAGCGGCGCGTGCTGGTGCTGCTGCTGGGCTGCGCGCTGGTGGTTGATACGATCTTTTGTGGCGGCAGCGGCGTGGACATCAATGGGTTCTTCGGCTTGCTGGTGGCCATGGCTTTGCTCTGCGGCGTCTTTGCCGTGGAGAGTTGCAAAGGCTGGATGGGCCGCTTTGGCGTGCAGTCGCCGGTGATCGTTGTCTCTGTTCTCTTTCTGTCGCTGGCCGTGCCGATGATTCACTCCGGCAACGCGCGCGTGGATCAGGCCTTCGCGGCGAACCGCGCGGCGGCAAATCGCTTTTCAGTGGAGGTCGAATTTCTGCGCCAGCAGCCCGGCGCGGCGCTTTGCGAAAGCATGATGCGCTGCGCTTATGCCGGCAAGCCCTATATCTACGATCCATTCAACGCCACGCGCTTTATCGGCCAGGGCAAGCTTAACCCTGAAGTAATCATCGATCGGATCAAGAATCACAGCTACGGCGCAATTCAAATGTACAATAACGTGGATGATAAACTTGCCGACCCGGAGCCGCAGATGAGCTTCACCATTCCCATCCTGCAGGCGATCAATCAGTATTACCGTCCCGGCCTGGACAACGAAGACGGCACAATCTATCTGCCTCGGCAATATTGAACCGGCACGATTGCATTGCGATATGGCAGCCGAAGAGCAACCGCAGGTCCTTCGATTTCGCTACGCTCCGCTCAGGATGACAGATTTTTTGTGTTGCAATCCTTTTAGGCCAGATCGATAGGCTACAGCGCGGGCAGCAGCAACCGCATCAGCAGGAAGCCGCCGACGCCGGCAAAGAAGACCAGCGCCATGCGAATTCCAGGCTCGCGATTGACCTCAGGCACGAGGTCAGTGGCGGCCACATACAGCGCCACGCCTGCCGAAACCGGCAGCCCATACGGCAGCCAGCTTGGCACCAACTGAATCACCAGCACGCCGGCCAGCGTTGCCGCCGCCAAGGCCACCGCAGAATAGAAAGCCTCCGAGCGTGAGCGTCCGCTGGCCAGCATCACCGAGGCCATGGTGAAACCTTCCGGAGCTTTGTGTAGCAGGATGGCGAGAAAGATCAGCCAGCCCAGCCAGCCGGAGACCAGAAAGCCTGAGCCGATGGCGACGCCGTCAAAGAGCGCATGCAGGCTCAAGCCCGCCAGCACCGAGTTGCCGGTGTGATGCGAGACAAACTCGCCGTGATGCGTCTCCTCGCCAAAGTGGAAGTGGGCGTTGATGGTGTGCTCCAGCAGATGCACCACGCAGTAACCGGCCATAATCAGCACGGGACCGAGCGCAGGGCTCAGCTTGAGCCCTTCAGGCACCATCTCCAGCACGGCTGTTGCCATCAAAAAGCCCGCGCCCAGTGCGACAAAGTAGCGCAAGTAGAGTTCCACGCCGCGCGCCCGCACCAGCACGAAGCCGCCCGCCACATCGGCCAGCGCGGCGATGGCTCCAAGGATCAGCGAGAGCTTCAGCAATGTTTGACTCCCCGTTCAATCCAATTCTATCAATGCAAACAGGGAAGCTTCCGAATGACCCCAAAAACGGCGACCGATGCCGGTTCAAGTTGGAGAACTCAAACAGAATGAAATGATTGTCAGTTATGAAGATTTCACCATTTGGGTAAAGCGCGGAGCGGTTCAATTGCAACGGAAACGCCTTGCCGTTCTGCTGCTCTTCCTGCAAACCAGTGAAGAGGTTTTTCAGAAACAAAATCAGCGAGTCAGCTTCCGCTTCGCGGAAATCGCAAGTTGGCGAGTTCGCGGCAGATCTCGGCATCGCGATTGAACCGCGCGAATCGTACTGCGCCAAGGGTTGTTTTCAGGATTCCGGACGTTGCGCGGGGTTGAACGCAGAGCCTGCAAGAATCGAAGGAAACCGGCCCATTTCCGGCGATCTCCGAGTCGATTTGGGGCGGCTTCAAGAAGGAACTGAGAGCGATTGACCGGAGCTGGCGGCAGCACTTCAGGGCATCCGCTTCGGCAGGGAAGCCCGACCCATTTCGCATCCTAAGGTCTTCGCGCGCGGCAAATTCCTGCCTTGGGCAGTTACCATTCCGTTTGCCCGAAAAGAATCCGGCATTGCGCCATGCGGGCCGCTTCGTTTTGAATTGCGAGGCGATCTTGTTATGCTTGCTGGCACATGGAGATTGCGGCGATACGAACGGTAAGCCTGACGCGGCGCTTTGGCGCGCTGACGGCCGTTGAAGATGTGAGCTTGAGTGTGGCTCCGGGGCAGTTTTTTGGTTTTTTGGGGCCGAACGGGGCAGGCAAATCCACCACCATCAAGATGTTGACCGGCCTGCTGGAGCCGACGGCGGGGCGAATTGAGATTCTGGGGCAGCCCTTCGGAGCCGGGTCGCTCGATTTGAAGCGGCAGATTGGCGTGGTGCCGGAGGGCATGGCGCTGCTGGGACGGCTGACGGCGCGCGAGTATCTGCGCTTTGTGGGCCGTATGTATGGGCTGGACCGGGAGACGACCAACCAGCGCACCGATGAGTTGCTGGATTTTATGCAACTGGCTGGCGATGGGCGCAAGCTGGTGACGGATTTTTCCCACGGGATGCAGCGCAAGCTGTCGATGGCGGCGGCGGTGATTCACGGGCCCAAGGTGCTCTTTTTGGACGAGCCGTTTGAAGGCGTGGACGCGATTGCCGCCGGAATGTTGAAGTCCATGCTGCAGGGGATGCTGGCGCGCGGGGCGACGATCTTTTTAACCACCCACGTGCTGGAGATTGTGGAGCGCCTGTGCAGCCATGTGGCGATCATCAGCAAGGGCCGGCTGGTGGCCAACGGGCCGCTGGAGGAGTTGCGGGCGGGGGTGGTCTCCACGCTGCCGGACGCCGAGCGCGAGCAGCGGCTGACGCTGGAAGAGATTTTTCTTTCGATTGTGGGCGTGGGCGGAACGGAGCCGCAACAGGAGCTGTCATGGCTGACCTGAGCGGTCCGGGCTTTGATTTGGCCGAACTGGGCGCGGAGGTGACCAGCGCCTCGTCGCGGGCGCAGTATGCGGCGATGGTGGCGTTGCGCTGGCATATCTTCATCCATGGCGTGCGCTCCCGGATGGGCGTCTTTGAGTTTGGCGCTCGCCTGGTGTCTTTTCTTATCTTGGGCCTCTTCGGGCTGGGGCTGGGCGCCGGGACGGGGGTGGCGGCCTACCTTTTGGCCAGCAGCGAATTGTGGCCCTTTCTGCCTTTGATCTTGTGGGTCTTGTGTGTGCTGTGGCAGGCCGGGCCGGTGATGATGGCCTCGATGCAGGAGCAGTTCGATCTGGGCATTTTGCTCCGCTTTCCGGTGCGCTTCAGCACCTATTGCGTGCTGTATGTGGTCTTTGGACTGGCGGATATTGCGACGATTCTGGGCGGGCTGGGCTGCCTGGGAATCTGGCTGGGCATTACCGCGGCACAGCCGGAGCTTTTTGCCTGGGCGGCGCTGGGGCTGTTGGGCTACGCGGCCTTCAATGTGCTGCTGGCGCGCGCCATCTTTGCCTGGATTGACCGCTGGCTGACCCAGCGCAAGACGCGCGAGATCATGGGCGCGCTGTTCATGGTTTTTTTGATGAGCTTGCAACTGCTGAACCCGGCGCTGCACCACCGGCGGGGTTCGGCGGCGAGCGCTGAACAGAGCCGCTTGATGGCCCGTGATCCGCAGCAGATCAGCGCGGAGTTCATGGCCCGCTACGGAGGCTGGATCAGGCCCATCTATCTGACGCAGGATTGGACGCCGCCGGGGCTGGCGATGCGCGTGGTGCGCAAGGGCGCGCAGGGGCATCCGCCGCAGGCGCTGCTCTCGCTGGGCGTGCTGGGAGTGTGGGTGCTGGCGGCCGGCGGCGTGCTGGCGCGGCGGCTGCGGGCGGAGTATCGCGGCGAGAATTTGAGCTGGGCGCCGAACCGGAAGAAGAGTGCCGGGGCGCTGGCCGCCGCGATGCCGGCGGAATCCGGCTGGCGCTTTGGCGGCTCCAGCCTGCTCATTCCGCTGATGGAAAAGGAGGCGCGCGCCCTGCGCCGCACCTTGCCGCTGCTGTGGGCTCTGGGCGCGCCGATCCTGACCGTGCTGGTGATGGCCAGCCTCTTTCGCAATAACCCCATGGGGAGTTCCTTTCCGTTTGCGCTGCCTTTCTATGTGGCCTTTGCGCTGATGGGTTTTACCCAGTTGTTCTCCAACAATCTGGGCGCGGAGGGCGCGGGGATTCAACTGCTTTTTCTTACTCCCACGCCGATTCGCACGGTTTTTTTGGCCAAAAACCTCTTTCATGCGCAGTTGTTTTTTCTGGATGCGCTGCTGGTGGGCGGGCTTGCCGTGGCGCGCATGGGAGCGCCGAAGGCGGTGGTGGTGGCCGCTACGGCGGCGTGGGTGCTGTTTGCGCTGCCCTGCTGTTTGGCGGTGGGGAATATCTTCTCGCTGCGTATGCCCTTTCGGGTTCATCCGGGCAGAATCAAGCGGCAGCGCGGCTCGCAGGCCAACGCGCTGGCCAGCATGGGGCTGCTGTTGGCCGTGATGGGGGTGGGCGCGGGCTTCTTCTGGCTGGGGTGGGCTTTGGATGCGCCGTGGCTGGCGGTGCTGCTGCTGCTGCTGGCGGCGGCGGCGGCGATTCGCGTTTGGCTGCACGGGCTGCGCGGCGTGGCTGCTTTGGCCAATCAGCGGCGTGACTCGCTGCTGGCGACGCTGATGAAAACGGAGTAGCGAAGGCGGTTGCGGGTTGTCGGTAATGAGTGCGGTTTCGGAGATTGTGGACCGGAGTTTGGCTGGTTTCCCACCCATTCCGCTGAAGAACGCGGAATGGATGGGGCACGGGCTACTAACTCGGGCTGCTGGCACGGGCTGCTGGCGACGCTGATGAAAACGGAGTAGTGGAGGCGGTTGCGGGTTGTCGGTAATGAGTGCGGTTTCGGAGATTGTGTAGACCGGAGTTTGGCTGGTTTCCCACCCATTCCGCTGAAGAACGCGGAATGGATGGGGCACGGGCTGCTATAGCTTCAAGTCTGGGAAAAGCACTAATTCAAGTGGCTTGCGGCTTCCCTGGACTTTTCCGTGGCCAGCAAATTAGCCAGCGCGCGTTCAGGGCAGATATGCTTTGCCTCGGCACGATCCAACTCCGCCTCCGTCTCCAGGCAGAAGGCGATGGTCATGAAGCAATAGAGGCAACGGGTGTTGTAAGTCCCGTTTTCGTTTTGTTCGCGGTGATACATGATTCCCCGCCCCCTTGCCATCGCAGTTCTCCGAAGGCTGTACCCCGCAACGATTGCCATCAAGCAGCCTGCGATTCAAAAGAGAAGCCGTCTTCCGCGCTGCCAGAGATGGGGAGTAAAGTGGAGAACCGCTTGAACGAATATAGCGATGGTAGACGGCAATCAACTTCCGGGACGTGATATCGATCACGGCCTTATGTTCAGTTCGAGGTAAAGGTTCACTGGTGGAGGAGTGGCTACATCGTCATCCCCTGATTGGGATTGCGGCGCAGTTGCCAGCAGACGGATTGGCCGGCCTGGGGAAAGAGCGAGCGCGAACAGGGCAGATCCATCGAGCCGAGGTAATCGAACTCCTGCTTGCCGCCCTTGAGCGGAATGGTTACGTAACGGTTGACGGTGACCTTGGAGAGCGGCGAACCGCGCAGTTTGAAGACTGCCCAATCGCCGCCATAGAGGAGCGCGAAGGCAGCCGCCAGCACCACAATCGCCCGCCAGACCCAGCGCGCCAGAAAACGCATCATGCGATTTCAGCCCCTTCTTTCTGAACTGTTCTCTTGATAGTTTACGTTCGCGGGGCGGTTTTTACGATTCCTGGGTAAAGATCCAGGCGTCCGGAGCCTCTTGCGATGCGCCATTTCAAGATCAAAAATGCGCCAGGGCACGAGGCTGCAGACTGCGTAAATCTCAATAGGGGTTCAGCGACGCCACGCGCAGCATCGCCCAGGTGAGGACGCCGGTGACCGAAACGTAAAGCCAGAGCGGGAGGGTCCAGTGGGCGATCCGGCGGTGCTGCGGAATGCGCCCGGTGAGCGAGAAGAAGAATGTGACCAGGATCAGCGGCAGGGCGATGATGGCAAGGGTAATGTGGCTGGCCAGCAGCGGCAGGTAGGCCGAGCGCAGGGCCGCGTGAAGCGGGTAGCGGACATCGCCGTGGAGGGCGTGATGGAGGATGTAGCTGACCAGGAAGAGCGTGGAAAAAATAAAGGCGGCGATCATCGCCGCGCGGTGGGCCGAGACGCGGCGGGCGCGGATGAAGGTATAGCCGACCAGCAGCGCGATGGCGCTGAGGCCGTTGAGAGCCGCGTTCAATGCGGGAAGAAAGCTGAGGCGGACGTTGGCCTGATCGGTGGCGGGATGCAGGTAGATCAGCCAGATGAGAAAGATTGTGGCCGCCAGGCTGACGGCGAGAATGGCGGCGATGGTCGGGCCGGTCTTCGATTGCGGGTTGGTGTTTGTCATGGCCTTCTCGTGAACAAAGCGGATTGAGGTTTTGGGTTTCCCATCCATTCGCAAAAGGCGCGAATGGATGGGGCACGGCGGTCTTCTTTTCGAACCTCATGAAACAGTTTTCGGATACTACGGGTGCCTGGCGACGGCTGAGAGCATCAGCGAGGTGAAGAGCAGGGGCAGATAGAGGACGCTGATCTTGAGCAGGTCGCGGGCGATGCGGCGGCTTTCGTCTTCGTCCTGGACGCGCAGGATGCGGGCGAAGCGGATGGTGTAGGCCAGATACAGCAGGCCGAGGAGCGCGGCCAGAATGGCGTAGGTCAAGTTGGCCTCGCCAAGAAACCATGGGGCGAGGCTGACGGGGATCATCAGCACGGCAAAGAAGAGCGCCTGAATGACGGTGGAGAGGCCGTCGGGCTGAACGACGGGCAGCATACGAATGCCGGCGCGGGCGTAGTCGTCGCGGTAGAGCCAGGCGATGGACATGAAGTGAGGGAACTGCCAGACAAAGAGGATGGCGAAGAGCGCCAGGCCGGGGGCTTCGATCTGGCCGCGGGCGGCCGTCCAGCCGAGCAGCGGACCCATGGCGCCGGGGAATGCGCCGATAAAGGTGGCGAAGGCGGTGAGGCGCTTGAGCGGCGTGTAGACGGCGACGTAGGTGAAGACGGTTAATAGAGCCAGCGCGACGGTGAGCAGGTTGGTGTGCGCGGCCAGCCACCAAGCGCCGAGGAGGACGGCGCCGAGGCCTGCCAGGATGCCCTGGGCGAGCGAGATGCGTCCGGCGGCCATGGGGCGGTTGGCGGTGCGCTTCATGCGGGCGTCGATTCTGCGTTCGAGAGCCTCATTGAGCGCGCCCGCGCCGGCCGAGACCAGGCCGATGCCGAGCATTGTGTCGAGCAAACCGCGCTGCATGCTGGTGATGCCCGATTGCAGCGAGCCGAGATAAAAGCCGCCCCATCCGGTGACCAGCACCAGGGCGACGACCTTGACCTTGAAGAGTTCGCGCAGGTCGTGGATCAGCGTGGCCGTGGCGCCGGCCTCGAACTTGTGGGGATGCGCTTCCGGCATTTGGGCTTCAGCAACTTCGGCTTGAGCGGCGGAGTTCAAGGTAAGACCTCAGTGAATACGCAGGTTTGAGGATGCGTTGATGCTTGAGTTGATGATAGCAAGGGTTGAGGCGATGAGACTCCGTCGATGCGGGTGAGTGTCGGGGTATCCCAACCATTTCACAAAAATCGTGAAATGGATGGGGCACCCGAGGCCGCATTGATTCTGTAAACATCAGAATCGAAAATGCCATAACGCCCTGCGAAAAAAGGCCGGAAACAGGGTGAAATCCCCGAAAACCATCCCGCAGGGGCTAAAGCCCAGTCCTATTTTGTTGCGTTGCGGCACGACTGAAGTCGTGCCCTGGTTACAAAACCTTCCCCAATTGAGTTTTTCCGCAGGCTGTAAAGTCGTGCCCTGTTACAAAGCTAACTCAACACCGAGTTTTTTCCACGACCATTTATAGTCCCAGCACCAGGCGCTGCGCTGCGAAGATTTCCTTCAATCCCGCCTCGGCCAGATCGACCAGTTCATTGAGCTGGGCGCGGGAGAAAGAACCCTTCTCTGCCGTGGCCTGGGTTTCGATCAGGCCGCCGTCGGCGGTCATCACCACATTCATGTCCACCTCGGCCTGGGAGTCCTCCTCGTAGCAGAGGTCGAGCAGCATGGCTCCGCCGACGATGCCTACTGAAGTCGCGGCAACCAGTTGCTTCATGGGGGATGCTTTGAGAGTTCCAGCGGCGACCAGGGCGTTGAGCGCGAGTCCGAGCGCGACCGCCGCGCCGGTGATGGCCGCGGTGCGCGTGCCGCCATCGGCCTGAATCACGTCGCAGTCGAGAATCACTGTCCGTTCACCCAGGGCCTTCATATCCACAACCGAGCGCAAGCTCCGGCCGATCAGGCGCTGAATCTCGTGGGTGCGTCCGCCGATCTTTCCCTTCTCGCTCTCGCGCGGGGTGCGGGTGAGGGTGGCGCGGGGGAGCATGGAGT
>CAZYCV010000132.1:0-8615 GCA_964645305.1 uncultured Occallatibacter sp.
CCTCTCCATCATCATCCATGCCAAAGACAAAGCTTCCGTTGATCATGATGCCGAGGGAGTGTAGTCGGTCGGCAACGGCCTTGTAATCGCGGCCCAAATTCTGGCGCTTGTTGCTTCGGCGCAGATTTTCCGGAGTAAGCGTTTCAAAGCCGACGAATATGCTGCGTAGTCCAGCTTCGGCGGCGCGTTCGATCAAGTCGCCGCGCAAGATCGAGTCTACCGTCGCCGCGCCTTGAAAGAGCCGCTTCATCCCCTTCATACCTTCAAAGAGCGATTCCGCAAAGCGCCGGTCGCCAAGCAGATGATCGTCGAGAAAATAGAGATGGCGTCCGGGCAGGCGGTCAATCTCGGCGAGAGCATCGTCTACCCTCTGCGTGTAAAATCCACGGCCGCCCTGAAAGAATGCGTCCTTGTAACAGAAATCGCAATGCTGTGGGCATCCGCGCGTCACAACGATGGAATTCGGCACCAGATAGTAGTTGCGCTTGATGAGGTCGCGACGCACTGGAGGAACTCGCTCCAGTGTGCGGCCTTCCGTGGAGGCATATACACGCTGCGGCACCCCCGCACGAAAGTCTTGTAGGAATTGCGGGAAGGTTTGTTCTCCCGGTCCAAGGAAGATGGCATCCGCATGAACCGCTGCCTCGTCGGGAAGCGAAGTGACGTGTAGCCCGCCGAGGCAGACAAATGCGCCCTGGCTTCGATAGTGGTCTGCAATCTTGTAGGCTCGATAGGCGTTGGTGATGTAGACCTGAATCACCACCAGGTCCGGCGAATCGTCGAAGGTCAACGGCTCTACGTGTTCGTCCACAATCACAGCGCGGTCATCGGAAGAAAGAAATGCGGCAAGCGTGGCCAACCCCAGAGGAGGAAACAGTGAATACTTGATCGGACGCCAATAGGGATCGGTCGCCTCGGTGAGTGCGGGCAGTATGAATTTGGCGTTGATGAGGCGTGCATGAGAGAGCAACCGAGAAACGGGAACGATCATTGCACACCTCCAACTAGAAGAGCATCCGGTTCTGGTACAGCACCAAAGCGGCGCTCCCTATGGCTGAATTCATTCAATGCGTCTTCAAGGTCAGCTTCGTTAAAGTCAGGCCACATGCGATCAGTGAAGTGAAGTTCAGCATAGGCGGACTCCCACAGCAGAAAGTCTGAAAGGCGCTTCTCGCCGCCGGTGCGAATCAGCAGGTCAACATCTCCGCTCCCCGCAGTCAACGTCTGCGCGAGTGTCTTTGCTATTTCGTCGGGAGTGAATCGCATCTCATGAAGAAACCCGTCATGTGCGCCAGTCGCGGCGAGCGCAATTGCATCGCGCGATGAGTAATCGATGGCAACGCGCAGATGGAGTCGGTGTCCCGCGGCGGTTGCACATTCAGCCTTTTCAATTTCGCGCAGCACCGATGTCGCCAATCGATCACGCCGACCGATAACCTGGAGCCGCGCGCCGCGCAGCCTGAGCCTCTCCGTTTCGAGGCGCAGGAAAGCTCTCAGCAGCCAGAAGATGCTCTCGACTTCGGCAGTCGGCCGACGCCAGTTGTCAGAAGAAAACGCGTAGACCGTAAGGCAGCGAATGCCTACGTCTGGCGCGCGCTCGACAACCCGACGCAATGCGGCTACCCCGGCGCGATGACCCGCGATGCGTGGCAATCCGCGCCGTGTAGCCCAGCGGCCATTGCCATCCATGATGATGGCCACGTGCAGTCCTTTGGGATTATTACTTTGCATTGTAAAGTTACCTCGTGCAAAAATGCTGATTGTTGAGTTCTGCTTGTTGTTGGGGTAGTGAGTTGAAAGAACTCACTAATAAGCGCCAAACCTGAATATAACTTTGCATTGCAAAGTTAATGTGCAAAAAAATAGTCAGGCCCGCGATGGAACCAGACTGCCGATTGAGCTTGGAGCAGAATCATCTAGAGCAACGAGTGCCGCATCTTTGACGACTTGTTCGAGCGTGGACAGGTATTCAAGATAGCGCTTGCGGCCGGATGCCGTGATCTTGCAAAGAGTCTGCGGGCGATTGCGATCATGCCCCTTGGCAATCACCACCATCTTGGCCGTCTCTAGCACACTCAGATGTCTGCTCAAGTTACCGTCTGTCAGCGCACACAATTGCTTGAGATCCACGAAAGTCAGTCCTTTGGGATTGATAATCAGAGAAGTCAGGATGCTGAGGCGCGCACGCTCATGTATCACGCGATCCAGTCCCTCGTAAGCGAATCGAGCCTCGCTGTTTGTGGATTTAGCTTTCATCGCCGCCCTCCTCTGCTGTAAAGTACAGAATCCCTGCCACTAGCAACTGCCCCACTCCATATGGAATGCCCATGGCCCATGGGGAAAGCGCATGTGCCTCTCCCAGTGAAATGCAGATCAGCCCAGAGAATAGATACCAAACTCCAGCGGCGAGCATCGGGCGCGACAGAAACCGGCAAGAGGAAAAGACGCCGAGGCTATAGATCACCTGCCAAAGTCCTGGCAACATCCACAGGGCAGTCGGAACCGCTCGCATCAGCACAATCGTCATCAGCGCGCCAGCGCCCGCTGCGGGCAAAAACTGCTCGACGGCCATGCGGATCATCTCGTCCGCCATGCCGGAATGGATGCGGTGAGTGCGCGTGACCATCTGCAAACCGATCAATCCTGCCGAGAGAATAGCGGTCGAAATCCAGATGGCCAGATAGGTCGCGATGTGATGCGCCGCATCCGGAAACCACACTGCTTGCGCCCCCGCCGCCAGGATTGCAAACCCGGACGTGGCCGCCAGAGTCGCCGGTCCATAGCCACGAAACTCCGTGCTATGAGCCACTTGTCTGCGGATGCTGCTGATGTCACCAAGCGCTTTGTAGAGTTCATTCATACGAGAATCACTTTACATTGCAAAGTATACCTCAGCGCCGCGCTTGTCAACATGCGCACTCGGCGGCCAGCAACGGTGGCGTTCGACTTCGCTCCAACCCGAGCGGCAATTGTCGGGATCAATGCTTAGCAGAGACTACTGCCCAGTCGAGGCCAAATCGAGCGAGGTACTTGCGTAGTCGGTCGGCGTCTTTGGGCGTGGCCTTTTGGGTCCGCGAGTGATCGAAGAGTTGCCGACCGGCCTCGGATATGGTGCGACTGCGCTGGCAGATTGAGACTACTTGCTCCAGTTGCAGGCGGTTGAAGAGGTCGAGTTCCGCATTTTGCTCCTCGCTGAGAAGCTTCGACAATGCCTGGGATGTGCCGCTCCTGCTTTCCGTGCGCCACCCGGCATTCAGTCGGGCAATCTCTTCTTCCACGATCTCGACGGAGATTCTGCCACCGGAGCAGAGCGTGCTCATGCGCGCCACGGCTGCGTTGAGGTCGCGGAAGTTGCCTTTCCAGATTGCGGTCGGGGACAAAGCAAAGTCGAGAAAGCGGTTGCGAGTTTCGCGATTGAAGGTGACCCGCGTTCCAGTCTTCTCGGCATACTGGTCGAGTTCAAATTGTAGATTGGGTTCGATGTCCACTTGCCACTCGCGCAAGCCGGGCAGCGTAAATGTCCGCAGATTGATGCGAGCTAAGAGAACTTCGCGGAAGCGTCCTTCTTCGACATCACCCGATAGATCGTGCCCGCATGATATGCTCATTCGTAATATTGAACTCTCATTTGAACGATTTACAACGGATTATGAGCGAAAGCAATCTTCCAATGGAAGTCAAGACAGACGATCCGCAATCTCAGGAGTCAGTCATCCCGCCTGCCTCGGCGTTGGTTTCGATTGACCGGGTCACCAAGACCTTCGGTTCCAAGGTGGCGTTGAAGGACGTTTCTTTTTCCGTTCCGCCGGGGCAAATCTGCGGATTGCTAGGCCCCAACGGCGCGGGAAAGACGACGCTCTTCCGTTTGCTGATGGGCATCCTGAAGGCCACCGAAGGCAGGCTGCTGGTGGACGGGCGCGATGCCTTCGAAGAGCGCGTCGAGGTCAAGCGGCTGATTGGATTCCTGCCCGACGAGCCGATCTTTTACTCCTACTTATCCGGTCAGGAGATTCTGGAATTGAGCGCGGCAATGCATGGGTTGAATCCGAGCGAGACCCTGGACCGCATTGCGCCGGTGATTGCCAAACTCCGGCTGGCCGAGGACATCGAAAACTATGCCGAGGATTATTCGCGCGGCATGAAGAAAAAGCTGGGGCTGCTGCTGGCGATGCTGCACCAGCCGAAGCTGCTGGTTCTGGACGAGCCGACCAATGGACTCGATGTTGAATCGACGCATCTCTTCTATGACTTGATCTCTGAGACCGCCGCGCAGGGAACGACAGTTCTGTTCTCGACGCACCTGATGGATCATGTGACCCGGCTCTGTTCCCATGCCGTGATTATCAACGAAGGCAAGCTGGCGGCGAATGGCTCGCTGGAGGAGTTGCGCGCTGCCTCCGGTGAAGCCAGCCTGGAGGAAATCTTCCTGAAGCTGACCGAGCGGCCACCACAGATCGAATTACAGGACCAGAAATCGGAATCTGAACAGCAATCTTCACTCGGATTCAAACCCTTCAAGCTGAAGCGTATCTCAAGGCGGTGAGATCATGCGCAGGGATTTGTTCACAGAAGTGATTGCAATTTACCCCGTCCGTCCTTAAGCCCACGAATACGACAGATACGATGAATTCGATGAATCAAGAGCCAAGTTTCTGGAATACTGTTCGATTGCTTCTTGTCGCGGCGCGTATGCGGGCAATGGGCCGCAGGGAACGTCGACAGGAGATCCTCAACAAGAAGGCAGGTAAACCGGCAGGTCGGCGTACATCCAGTTGGGGGTGGATCGGTACTGTTGTATCCGTATTTTTTCTCTCCTTGGTTCACGGCATGGCGGCACTATCACTCTATTTTGTCATCAGTGCGGCGGAACGCATCGATGCCGAGCATCAGGGCAAGATCGCAGTCAGCAGTTGGTTTTTGGAGGCAACACAGACGACTCAATCAAGCGGCTGGAATCCGCCAGACTACGCATCCGAGGCGAAACGAATTTCAGAAGAATACGGTGGCAAGCGGTCGGAGATTGAATAGAAGCTTCGCGTATCGTTTCAAAATCACGGCACAAGAGACTTCGTTTCTGTTCATGGTCCGTCTTCAGGAATCAAGGCGTTATCCAACGCTTCCCC
This sequence comes from uncultured Occallatibacter sp., assembly GCA_964645305.1. Lineage (GTDB taxonomy): Bacteria > Acidobacteriota > Terriglobia > Terriglobales > Acidobacteriaceae > Telmatobacter. Next base: position 5,124 of record CAZYCV010000132.1, read on the forward strand.
TTTGTCACAAATGCTGGGATCGATCATGCTTTTGTGGTGGGCCGGGATGCTGATCCTTCAAGGGGAGGGCTTGGAACTTGACTTGCAACGGCGCAGGCATCCGATGTGGGAATGGTTGTTTTCGCATCCGGTGCAGCCGGGAGCGATCTTTCTCGCAGAGATGCTTGCGCCCCTCGCAGCCAATCCGATGTACTGGACCGCTCCGGTCTTCGCAGGATTGGTTTACGGATTTATCTACGGTCCTGGATTGGGCGTTCTGGCTGCAATTCTCATTGGCATACCGATCAGCCTGGGCGCGGCCTGCGCGGGTAAAGCGCTTGAGATTGCCGTGGTTCTGCGTTGTTCGCCCCGCACGCGCGGAGCCATCATCGGCTTGATGAGCTGGCTGGGGTATGCCTCGATGATGATGCTTTTTCTGGGTATGTTTTTGATCCCCAAAATCGTCTCTGTCCTGGGAAGGTTGTTGCCGCTCTTTACTGCGCTTCCTTGGCCATGGCTGCGGTTTTTCCTTGGTGGAGACTCAAATGGCTCGTATTCGTATCTGACCGGCCTCTTCACTTGCTGGATCATCGCCGGTCTGATGATTTTGAGCGCGGTCTGGTTCAGCACCTGGGGAGCGCAACAAGGCTTGGCTGGCAATTTTTCCGCCGCAAGCTCGCGTCCTTCCAAGTCTCTTGCAGGCGCGGCAAACTTCGGCAAAGACCCGCTCTATCGCAAAGAATTACTCTGGTTCCTGCGCGACCGCAGCGCCATCGTACAGTCAATCCTGATTCCCATCACGGTTGCCGGCGGACAGTTATTCAATATGCGTTATTTGCTGGTTCACGCGCAGGATAATTGGAATTATCTCTGTGGCGCGGCCATCATCTTTGGAACTTATTTTCTCTGGGTGCTGGGGCCCAAGTCGCTTTCCAGCGAAGGCGCGGCGCTGTGGATTTCCATGACCTGGCCACGCGGCCTGGAGAGTTTGTTGAAGGCCAAGGCTTGGCTCTGGGCGCTGATCTCTTCCGGCTTGGTGGCGTTGGTGCTTTGCTATGCGGCACTTGTTTTTCCCGCGCAGATTTGGAAGATTGCGCTGGTCGGTGTGGCGTGGTTTTTCTTTGCTCGCAGCATGGCGGAAAAATCCGTCACACTGGTTACAGTAACCTCCGATTCCGGAGAGGCGCAGAAAATTCCGAGTGGACGCCGTTGGGCGACTCAACTCGGTATGCTGACCTTCGCCATAGGCATCCTCACGCAGCAATGGCACATCGCCTTCATGGGAATTGTATTCTCGTACTTAACCTCTGCCGCCATGTGGCAGAACTTCCGCGCCCGCCTGCCTTATCTCTATGACCCTTGGTCCGAGAAGATTCCGCCTCCGCCCACGCTGATGCACGCCATGATTTCGATCAGTATTCTGGTCGAGGGTGGAGCAATTGTCACCGGAATTATTGCGGTATTCGCGGGGCGCGCGCATTTGGGCGTGGCGCAAGCCGTAAGTTATCTCCTTAGCTCCGTAATTGTCTCCTTCGGCGTGGCGAATTATCTCGCCAATCGCGGCGTGCGCACAGAGGACGTGTGGTGCTGGCAGGCTAAGGTTGATCGAGACACGGAGGGCCTGCCTTGGTGGCGCGCGCTGGGCTTCACAGACCCAAAAATCTATTCCTGGCTTCTGGCTGGCGCGGGCTGCGGGTTTGTTCTGGGCATGATCGGACGCGGTTATCTCGCCGTCTTGCATCTGATTCCGATGACCGCCGAGATAATCCGCAAAGGGCAGGAGCAGATGGCGAGCATTCCCGACATGCGTATCTCCTATGCGGTGATGGCCATCGCTTTTGCGCCCTTTGCCGAGGAGTATCTCTTTCGCGGGCTGCTCTTCAGAGCTTTGAACAAGGAGTGGGGCGGCTGGAAGGCAGTCGTCGGCAGCGCGGCATTTTTCGCCATCTACCATCCGGCGCTCTCCTGGTTTCCGGTCTTCCTGCTGGGCGCGACCAATGCGCTGATCTTCAAGAAATCTGGCCGCCTGGCACCCGCCGTGATTCTTCACATGGTCTACAACGTTGTTGTTCTAAGCTGAAGCTCCCAATAAAACCACCTTTTCACCCCATGCTCTACACTGGAGTGCAATGCTTTTATCTGTCACAACAACGCATGAGCCGGCGACGGATCTCGGTTATCTGTTGCACAAGAACCCCGCGCGGATGCAGGCCGAGGAGTTTTCCTTCGGCAAGGCATACGTATTTTATCCCGAAGCCAACGCCAACCGGTGCACCGTCTCCGTCCTCTTGGAGGTGGACCCGATCGGTTTGGTGCGTGGTCGGCGCGGTCCAGCAGGCGAGGGCGGTCAGCTTCAGCAATACGTGAATGACCGTCCCTACGCGGCCAACTCCTTCCTAAGCGTGGCGATTGGCAGGCTTTTCACCACCGCCATGAGCGGCAAGAGCAAGGAGCGGCCTGAGCTTGCCGAAATGGCTCTTCCGCTCACAGCCAATCTGCCGGTGATTGCGGCGCGCGGTGGAGAAGCGGTTGTGCGCCGGCTCTTTGAGCCATTGGGATATGCCGTTCGCGTTGAAACTCTGCCGCTCGATGAGCAGTTCCCGGAGTGGGGCGAGTCGCCCTATGTCTCGCTTGAGTTATCGGCAAACATCCAGCTTCAAACGCTTCTGACGCATCTTTATGTACTGATCCCAGTGCTCGACAACGAAAAGCATTATTGGGTGGGCGAGGACGAGATCGAGAAATTGCTCAAGCGCGGCGAAGGCTGGCTCAGCCAGCATCCAGAGAAGGAGTTGATCGTCCAACGCTACCTGAAGCGCCAGCGCAGTTTGACGCGCGAAGCTCTGGTGCGTTTGACGGAGGATGATTTGCCCGAAGAGGAAGCAAAGGTCAGCGACCGCGATGAAGAAGAACAGAAGGTCGAGCGGCCTCTGAACCTGAACGAGCAGCGCATGGGCGCGGTTCTTTCGGCTCTTCGCGGAGTAGGGGCCAAGCGTGTGTTGGACCTGGGTTGCGGTGAAGGCAAGTTGCTGCGTTCTCTTTTGTCCGATCATCAATTCGAGCAGATTCTGGGCATGGATGTCTCCTGGCGTTCGATTGAGATTGCCAGCGAACGCCTGAAACTGGAGCAGATCGGCGAAAAGCAGCGGGCAAGAATTGAACTGATTCAGGGATCGTTGATGTATCGTGACAAGCGTCTGGAAGGCTTTGATGCGGCTGCCGTCGTTGAGGTCATCGAGCACTTGGATGCAGCGAGGCTAGCAGCCTTTGAGCGTGTCTTGTTTGAGTACGCAAAGCCAACCAGCATTGTTCTGACCACGCCCAATGCGGAATATAACTGTCTGTTTCCGACTTTGCCCGCTGGCCAGTTACGCCATCGCGACCATCGCTTCGAGTGGACACGAGCGGAGTTTACGAAATGGGCGGAGGCCATTGCGACTAGGTTTGGCTACTCAGTGCGCTTTCAACCAGTCGGGACAGAAGACGCAACTCACGGAGCGCCAACACAGATGG
>CAZYCV010000133.1:0-8424 GCA_964645305.1 uncultured Occallatibacter sp.
TCTTGTATTGGAATCAGATCCCGCCTTCAGGCTCATCTTGTATTGGAAGAGAGTCCGGTTTGACCTCTTTCGCGGCCACCCGTATCATCAGAGTAGGGAGTTGTGCGCGGAGTCCAGCTCTGCCCGCTTCTTGCCACGGCCTTTTGAGGCTGGGCCAGCTTCTTCTTATCCGGCGGGGTAGCTCAGATGGTTAGAGCGACGGATTCATAACCCGTAGGTCGGCAGTTCGATCCTGCCTCCCGCCACCATTAAAATCAATAACATACGCTTGTATTTTGAACTTGGTTTCACCCCTGGGTTGCGGATGGTTGCTTCGCTGAAGCCTGCTTCTGCTTCGGTTTCTGGTCAAGCCGGTCCACTCTGCTCATTTGCAGCTATCTTTTGGCCACTCTGATTACAGCCGTTGCGAACGGGGCGAGACGAATCTTGTCGCTCGCAACAATCTCCCTTCGCGGGGCTTGTTCCCCAGAAGCTTCATCAACGGTTTCCACTCTGACAGCCTTGGCTTTGAAAGCATCGGAGAGATTGACGGCGATGGTCCGGTTGGTCGTATTCACCAGAAGAACCTTGCGTCCTGTGGGTGTGATGGAGGCTTGTGCGACCACATCCGGCGAGGAACTCTGCGTTGCAATCAGCTTGTCTCCCGGACCGAAGTTGCCGGCGACCAGTTTGAGAACCCAATAATGCGCATTGGGCTTTGCGTTATTCCAATCCAACATGGTCGTTGAAGGAGATTGCGTCTCATAGCCAAGCATCTGCGTCATGCTGATGATCGGTATTCCAAGCTGCTCCGCGGTGATAAAGTTGACCGCCCAGTTGCCGCCCGACGCTGCCCAGTATCGCGGATGAAAGGCATGGTAAGGTTCCACGGCCTGGCCGCAGTCTTCGCCGGGCTTGATCACGTCGAATGTTCCCAACTCATCAATCGCCAGTTTTGTATCGGGAGAAAGTTCGTCGCGGAGTTTGATGACCTCGCGAAGCTCTTCAGCAAAAGCGTCCGTGGAATTATCGTTCTTATTGGCGAAATATTTGAGGTGCCAGGAATCTGGATTGTTGTCAGCCACCGGGTAATTGTGAAGGCTGAACCAATCCAGTTTGGGTGCATTGGGACTATGATTCCTGGGATTCAGAAAGTACCGCGCCCAGGGTACGATTGCGCCGTCGATGTCTGTAACTTCCGGCCCAAAGAACTGCACCTTCGGATCGACTTTGTGAATGGCTTCGGCCACCGCATCGTAGATCTTTGTGTATTCTTCCACGCCGATATGGTTTTCCCAGTTGGGTTCGTTGAGGATGCCCCAGTAGTCGATCTTCAGGTGGTGACCGGAGTTGTGGAACTTCCCCAACTCGTCCGTGAAGCCGCCCTGGGTGTACCACTGAAAGATGCGCAACTGATACTCGGCGAATTGCTTGCCGGTCGGGTCTTTGAGCAACTCGCCCGTCGTTCCCTTGGTGTAGTCGTAGAACGAAGCGGCCGGATCAGTGGGTACATCCAACATCGGCAGGTTGAACATCCAGCGCGGAATGCTCCCGATATTTACGTGGCGAATGCCGGAGGTATGGGCATAGAAATCCAGCATTACCGGATCGACATAAGTGAAGTCCCAAAATGTTTCGGTCGCAGTTGGCTCTTTGAGTTCAGGCAAGACCTGACGCGGTATCGAGAACCAGAGTTGCAACCGCGTATCGTCTGTGTGTAGATTCTGCAAAGCCTTGAGCAAGGGCTTGTGGAACGGGTGACTGCGCAGAGTGAACGAATTGGCGAGATGCTGTGTCGTGGGTACTGTAACAGATATTTTGGATGGCCCTTCCCATTGGGCACTTACGGTGACGGCATCCTGCGCGGACAACGCACCACAGGCGGAAACGACAACCAAAATTACCAGAAATGTTATCCGAGATTTTGTAATCATGAATCATTCCTCTCGCTTTTACTGCTTAACTTGCGCAACCGTCCATAGCAAGTTGGGGCGGTGTTGAGCTATCGGAAGGATGGCGGGCGGTTCTCAAGGTCTCGCCCGCGTTGTTTGTTGGGCGTATCGCCGGTGGCGAACTCGATGCGCGTGGTGCCTGGGTGCAGCTTTTCCAGCGGCAGCCAGGTATTCGGGTACTCTATGCCGTTGAGCGCAACCTTCTGGACGTAGAATCCACTCCCCTTGCGGACGATGATTAATGTCCGGCCTCCAGAGAGCCGTAAAGTTGCCTTGTCGAAAAGAGGTGTTCCGAGGACGACTCCGCCAACGCCCGGAACCGCCGGGTAGAAGCCCAATGCATTCCACACATAAACTCCCGATGTTGCACCCAGATCGTCGTTGCCGGGAATCCCTTCTGGAGCAGCCTTGAAGTCCTCGCGGCTGATGCGCGTGATTACTTCCTGGCTCTTCCAGGGCTGGCCGGCGAAGGTATATGCATAGGGAACGACGAAATCAGGCTCGTTCTCGATGTTGTAGCAAGGCTCGCCCCAACAGCGCAGCTTGGTAAAGAACTTGTCCAGGCGGGGAATCACTTTGTCTTCTCCGCCGATTGCGGCAAACAGAGCCGGGTAATCGAAGGGAATCATGAAGGTGTACTGGTAGGAATTGCCCTCCTGGAAGCCAACCTGTGAGGACGTATCCCACCCCAGATTGGCTTTGGGCAATACGCGATCGGCATCGAAGCCAGCCATCCAGCTTCCGTCACTCATCCTGGGGCGGATCCAACCCGTCGCGGGGTCGAGCAGGTTCTTCCAACTCTCTGACTGTTTGAGAAAGTGCTTGTGCTCCGTGGGGTGACCGATCTGCCTGGCAAACTGAGCGATGGCGAAGTCGGCATTGGCAAACTCCAGGGTCTCCGAGGCGGAGATATTGTCTTTGTCCTGGGGAATAAATCCATGTTGGAGGTAGTCCTCAATAGCCACGCGTTCGACGCCATTGTGGGGTCCGGGCGTAGGCAAAGTTCCAGCCTTCACCATGTATTGGAAGGCGGTTTCGGTGTCGAAGTTATGCGCGCCGAAGGCATAGGACGAAGCCAGTACAATCACCGCTGAATCTCCGCCCATCACGTAGGTCACGTCATTGGCGGCCGGCCAGCGGGGATAGATGCCGCTCTGCACCGCATCGTTGACCAGCGACTGCATCATATCGCTGGCGCGCTCTGGTTCAAAGAGAGCCTGAAGCTGGACGGTGTTGCGGTAGATATCCCAATCGGAATAGTTCGCATACTGGGCCTTCTGTTTTGAACCAGCCAGCGAATGCACCTTGCCGTCGAAGCCCGCGTATTTGCCGTCCTCATCGCTGAAGAGGTTCGGCGAGAGGAAGGAGTGGTAAACGCCCGTGTAAAAGAGCTTGCGCTGATCCGCACTGCCGCCCTCGATTGCGAATCTGTCCAGCAGCGCGGTCCATTGCTTCCGCGCGCGGGCGTGCACGGCCGCGAACTTCCAGCCGGGAATCTCTTGATCGAGGTTGTTGCGCGCTGCCTCTTCGCTGACAAAAGAGATACCAACCTTGTACACAATCTCGCGTTGGTTGCCGAAGTCCAGCCATGCGCCGGTGTGCTTGCCTTGGGCCGATTTCTTGTCACTGGAGAGGGTTTCATCCTGCCAGACGGTTGAGGATTTATAAGGCTTGTTGAAGCGCCCCGCGACATAGATCTTGTAGTGCGATTCCAGATTGCAAAAACCACCCGCCGCCGAGGCGCCGGTGAAGGAAGTCTCTGAATTCAACTCGATTCGAGTGCCAAAGGCCGAGTCGGGCTGCTTGCCTTTCGGCGGATTGTGGATAGCACCGGCGCTGGAGGCGGTATTGATGAGCAGGCGCGCGGCGACGCCTTCCGGAAAGATAAAGCGGGCAATGCCGGCCCGCTCGGTGACAGTAATCTCGACGCGAATTCCGTTCGCCAGCGTGACGGCGTAGTAGCCTGGATGGGCTTCCTCCTTGTCATGGCTGAAGTCGGCAGCGTAGGGCGCAAAATCGCTGCCTGGACTCGAAGCTAACAAGGATGTCGTCGGCATCACGGCAAAGTCGCCATACAGCGGGCATCCTGCTCCGCTGATGTGGGTCAGGCTGAAGCCTTTGATCTGCTTGTCGTTGTAGAAATACCAGGCGTCGCGGTTTGTGTCCGGGCTCCACTGCATCATACCTAAGGGAAGAGAAGCGCCGGGAAAGGTGTTTCCGCCGCCGGATGTACCAATCATCGGATCGACAGCATCGTAGGCCGGAGAGGCATTTTGAGCGGCAGCGGCAACTGAGGCTAAAAGAGAGAGCGAAACCAGGGCGGAACGCAATGCACTAACAAGTCGCATCGATGGAGTCCAAGGCGATGGAGCTCACGGCTTCAGTGGCTCAGGGCCACATTGATCCTAAACCACTGAAGCTGTGGTTTGTCGAGGCGGAGCAAGCGCAGTTAACTCTACCAGGCCAGTGCCTTGCGCAATACCGGTTCAATGCCGTCGGCCATGTGCAGGTGTTGCGCTTTGGTGGGGTGGCCATCGCAACCGTTGCCGGGATAATGCGTTGCCTGCACCCACTGTATACGCGCATCCAGTGTCTCTGCCACCGCATCCTGAATGTACTTGCGCAAGAGCGGGTCGGTGACAATCGCGCCTTCGGTCACGAAGATTTCAGCCTGAGGATAATGGGAGCGCAGGGTTTTCAGCAACCGCGCATAATCCTCTATAAAGGTATTCGCTTCGAGTGGCTTGGTCTTTTGCAGACTGAAATCATTGGTTCCCAGTGAGACGAACACGGCATCGGGCGTCCAATTGTGAAAGTCCCAGGGCGCGCGATTCGAGCGCTCGTCGGCGGGAATGGATAGATCGAGAAACTGTGGCGCGTTCAGAACATTGTCGGCGATGGACAAGCCGCGATAATCGCGATCCAACCCGCGGCCGCCATAGCAAACCAGATGCGTTTGCGCATCCAGACGGCGGCCCAGTTCCATCCCGTAACTATCATAGACATCGTTGGCCGGGTGCGCGGGATCAGCCGTACAGGTGGAGTTGTTCTCCACGCCAGCGCCGCAGGTGACCGAGTCGCCCACAAACATCAACTTGCGAACTGACTGCGGAGGCGGTGGTAGCAGCACACCATCAGCCGGCAATGTCAGGTCCAGAAAAGTCAGGATTCCCTGCCAGGTCTCCGTGCGTTTGTAGACTTCGGCGGTGTGCGGACCCGCGTCAAGACCGTTGGTCAAAACGAGATTCTGCTCGCCCTTGCGCAGCAATTGCAGAGCCGGTTCGCTGTGGTCAATCACCACCGTCAATGCGGACTTTTCGGAGTCGCTCATCAAACGCAGGGAGAGCGAACTGCCGAGAAAGCGCACAATCAATCCGCTTCCCGGATAGCCCATCCGCGGCTGTTTCGGATTACGCCCATCGATCTGTCCAAGCAGCACAATGCGTGCATCGTCCATGCCAATCGTATTCATGGCCGCCGATGCCGGAGCCGTTTGCGCCAACCCTGGCAAGTTAACGCACGCCACTATTGCCAACAAGCCAATCGTTCTTTTGTTCTTCATCATCTCTCCACCATCTTCGCTGCCTGACGCGGATTACTTTTCCCAGCGGGACAGCCCCGGCGGCGGAAACTTCGCTGCTTCGTCGTCTAGCACCAGCACCCAATCCGGCCCATAGGAAGGCGTGCGAAACTGCACTTGCATTCCTCCAGCGTACTTACCTATCACGGTGCCGATGCCGGTGCGCGGATCGAACCACCAGGCGCGAATCAGTTTGCCCTTCAACTTGCCCAGGTCAACCGAGAAATAGGTATCGATGGCGGGTAGGTACACAAAAGCATAGCTGCCGTCGCGATCCCGCGCCGCCTGCATATGTTCTCCTCCCTTGCCTGCATCGCCAACAATTAACGACTGGTCCGGAATGCGACTGAAAAATGGGCGGGACTCCACGAGCGCGCGCAGGTATTGCATCTGCCGTCCGGCGGGGCGTTGCATGGCGTCGATCCAGTCGCGATCGGCATGGTTCTCTACTCCATTCCGTGCATTCGCAAAGCCCCACACAGCATGATGCCCATAGGTAACGCCGCAGCCACCGGCAAAGACCGAGCGATAAACTTGCTTGCGCACATCCAGATCGCGGAAATAGCCGGTTGCAGGATCCCAATCGGGCCACGGATTATAGGGATGATCCTCATAATTCGGTTCGAGATCGAGCGTGGGCTTGGCCGGCGTCATGGCGTAGTCGCGCGCAATCCACTCCCAAACAGGAATGTCATGTCCGCCGCCATGCCCGCTCTGCATTCCATTCACAGAGAGCCAAGGTTCATTGTGCAGGTACACAGAGGATGACTCCTGGCCGCCCTGTGGGTGATAGACGATTACCGGCTTGCGGCCCAGCCCTTCCTCAATGCCTCGCGCTACCTCGCGCCAGATGGGGGTCCAGTCCTGATCGGGCGGAAAGCCTGCGGATTTGCCCATCTCCTGAAGGTAATCATTATTCATGCCCTTGAGGCGCGCTGGTCGATCACCGCCCAATATCCACACAACATTGGTTCGATCCTTGAGGCGGTCTGCGAGGTAATGCGCAAAGAAGCGCGCGTCGGCCAGATTATCGTTGCGGAAGAGGCGCGGACCAGTACCCCAGGGAGCGGTCAGTTTGTCGCCCCAGATGGGAACCAGAGCCACATAAAGTCCATTGGCAGCCGCCTCATCCACAATCTCTACGATACGGTCGAAATACGCCGGATTGGGCTTGCGAGGATCATTGTCGATCAGCGGAAGCAGCCCCAGAGCACTGGGCTTTGTAATGCCATCAAACTCTGACAAGACCACCGTCTGAATCACCGTATAACCTTGCTGGCCGCGTGTGTGCAGGTAATAACTGGCCTCTTCACGGGTGGTGTGATGAATCAGTTCCCAGGCCGTGTCGCCCAACCAAAAGAAGGGCCGTCCATCGGTGGTCTCCAGCGAATGACCGTCGGGGTGAATGCGGATGGAAGGCAGTGGTCTGGCAGCCGTCGCACTCGTATTCTGCGCCCAAATCATTGAATTGAGAGAGAAGACAAGAAGCACCAATATTTGGTGAGACAGCTTTGCGCACCAATTCATTCTTCTCCAGTTCCTTTCAGCCGACTCTGTTGAGTATCTTGGCTGTCACCATCATAAGTCGTGCTGGATCAAATTGGTCGGTCGCCATCATGCTTAGCCGTCCCACCCCTACCCCTCCCTGACAATCCCACCGCCAGCGTGTAAAGTAGATGCAATCCATAATCACTGGCGCTTTGGGGACAATTTCCGCCCGCACTACCTCCAAGCCGCCCATTCCGAGGACCCTATGAAGGACTCCACAACCGGCCAGGATAATAGCGTCGCCAACTTTTGCGATACCATTCAGTTGCCTCACACGCATTTCAGCAACTTCAACCGCCGGCATTTTCTGCGTCTGGCTGTCCTTGGCTCCTCCGCCTTCTTTGTTCCTTGCGATCTGCTCGAAGCTCTTGAATCCCCGGCCGCCTCTCATCCTGACGCACCGGCACTTCCCGCTTTTGCTGCCTTCCGTCCCCTGGCGCCCGGCGCCGTCCGCGCCGACGGCTGGCTCGCTGGCTGGCTCCAGAAGCAGGTGGATGGCCTTGGCTACCACCTGCCTGATACGTCGTGGCCGTTCTCGTCGCCCTACTGGCAGGGACTGGAACTGAATGGACAATCAGAGGAGTGGTGGCCCTGGGAGCAGAAAGCGTATTGGATCGACGGCGCAACTCGCCTGGCGCTGGTCACCGGCGATGAGCGCCTGCTGCGGCGGGTCCATGAACCGATCGACTTCACTCTGGCCCACCAGCTCCCCGAAGGCTACCTTGGTCCGGAAGTGATTCGAAATCCAGAGGGCAACTTCCATCGCTGGCCACACACGCTCTTCTTCCGCGGCCTTGCCGCTGATGCTGATGCCGGCGACGTTGCGCATCGCAACGCAGTTGCCGAAGCCATGCACAAACACTACAACTCGGACATGGCCGGGTACGGAGTGCCCATACGCAACATTACCAACATCGAAGATATGCTCTGGTGCTATGAGCGCACCGGTGACCCGCGTCTGCTGGCCATGGCTGAGATGGCATGGGCAGACTACAGCGCCCTGGACGGCAAGGCAGACGGCGCCGACCTCAAGGCCGACCGCGTCTTTGCCAACGCACCCATCGATGCTCACGGCGTCAGCTATGCCGAAATCTCCAAGCAGCCGGCGATCCTCTATATGTACACCGGCAAGCCTGAGTACCTGAAGTTCGCCCTGGCCGCGCAGAAGCGCATCTTCGACCACCACATGCTGATCGACGGCATCCCCTCCACATCAGAGTTCTATCGGACCGTCACCGCGCTTGACTCGCACGAGACCTGCGATATCACTGATCACACCTGGTCGTGGGGTTATATGCTGATGGCCACCGGCGATGGCTTGTGGGGCGACCGCGTGGAACGCGCCTGTTTCAATGCCGGCATGGG
>CAZYCV010000134.1:0-8291 GCA_964645305.1 uncultured Occallatibacter sp.
GTGCCCCATCCATTTTGCGTTCTGTGCGAAATGGGTGGGAAACCATGAACCTCAACCAAGGGGACGCCGCGCCGTGTACAGTCCCGCGATTCCAAAGGTATACGGCTGCCACGCGCATTGCTCGTACCCCGCCGTCCGCATCAGCCCCAACATCTCCGGCGGCGCAGGAAAGTTGCCAACCGAGGCCGGCAGATAGCTGTACGCGCCCTTCTGCCCGCAGATCGCCCGGCCAATCGCCGGCAGCACGCGGCGGAAGTAGACCGCGTAAGCCTTGCCGATGAGGCCGCCCGGCTCGCTGAAGTCAAGAATCCCCAACTGCCCGCCGGGCTTCAGCACGCGATGAAACTCGCGCAGGCCGGCCTCGTAGTTGGCCAAATTCCTGAATCCAAAGGCTGAAACAATCAAATCCAGCGACTGCGATTCGAGCGGCAGATGCAGCGCGTCGGCCTCCATCGGGATTGCGTAGGGCTGGCCCTGCGCGCGCGCGCCTACGCCGGGTCCGCCGAACTTCTTCGCTCCTCGGCTCAGCATCTGCGGCGAGAAATCAGCAGCCGTGATGGGCCGCGAGCCGCGCGGACGGCGCTTCAGCAGAGCCATGGTCATGTCGCCGGTTCCGCAGCAGATGTCCAGCACCGCCGCATCGGGGTCAGCCAGCACCGCGCGAAACCGCCGCGCCGCCCGCCACCACCAGATCCGGTCCACATTGGCCGAGAGCACATGGTTCAGCAGATCGTAGCGCGGTGCGATCGAGTCAAACATCTCACGGACGGCGGCAGCGGCGCTGGCTTCGTCGGTCGCTCCGGGCGGTTTGGCGCCTGTGGTGGTCATCTGAATCCCTAAATCCGTCGTGTTTTATTTGAAAATATTCAAACCCGATGGCAAGCTTCACTTCAATGAGCAGGCATTGAACACGCCCATCTCGGCTTCTTCAATGCAGTTAACAAGTCCAAACTGTTTGGATAGTGAAAATTCACGAAAAACCAATGTCCCGGTGAGCCGGAAAACTCGGCAATCAAAATAGGCGTCTCCAACCGCTTACCTGATCGCACACCGTAAATCTTGGCCTTGAAGCTGGCTCCTTCTTTTATGATTCCTCCCACTTCGTATCCCTCTTCATCCGCGCTGACCAAAAAGGGATCCATGTCAATGCCGATGATGTCACTGCATTTGGCCTGGGCTTCGTTGTCTTCTTTCAACAGTTGCCGAAGTTCGGGAGTAAAAACCGTGCTCTTGTTCCGGATAGCGATCTCCGAATATGTCTTTCCATCCACTTTCTGCGCCACCGGAAGATACCACCGATAGAACCCTTCCACGAAAGCTCGCGGCGATTGGGCTGTCACCCACGTGTCTTTTGTCCGCGCACAAACAGAGGATGCCGACGCAGAGAACAAAATCCAATAACATGCCATTGCAACGGCAATTTTCGATTTTCTCATATTGCCTCGATCCGGATACGTTATTTCAAGTCATAACTGCGAATGAGAATTCCCTCAGGGGATAAAGCCCGTTTTGTTTTGCGTCCTTTGCGGCACGACTGAAGTCGTGCCCTGTTACAAAGCCATGCCTGTTCAGAGTTTATCTAACCGCGCCAACTCCATTAGCCGCGCTAACTCCATTAACTCCGCTAACCGCGCTAACTCCGCTCAGCGGCTTGCGCCAGCATATACTTTACCGCGGCTTCCAATTCTGCTGGTGTAACATCTTCGACTACGCAGGCGTTGCCGATGCCTTCCGGTAAGACAAAACGTCTTACGCCACCGACGTTCTTTTTGTCGCCGCCGGTGGCTGCCACTACTTTGGCTGTGCGCAGCTTCAACGATGGCAGTGGGCCGTAAAGATGAACCAAAAACTCCAGCCGGTCGAATTGCTTGGGCGAGATCTTACCCCGCTCACGGGCGAGATAGAGCGCGGCAATCATTCCCCAGCCCACCGCCTCGCCGTGCAGCAGTTGCTTGTAGTGCGTAGCCTGTTCGAGGGCGTGGCCGACGGTGTGGCCGAGGTTCAAAATCATGCGCAGGCCGTTCTCGCGCTCGTCGAGATTGACCACGCCGGCCTTCATGCGGATGGAGGCGGCGATGACCTTCTCCAGCGCCTTGGGCTCACGCGCCAACACCTCTTCCGCATGCTCCTCCATGAAGCGCACCAGCGCACGGTCGCGGATGATGCCGGATTTGACGCTCTCCATCAGCCCGGCGCGCAGCTCACGGTCGGGCAGCGTGGCCAGCACGTCGATGTCGGCAAAGACGGCGCGCGGATGCCAGAAGCTGCCGACGAGGTTCTTACCCTCCGGCAGGTTCACGCCGGTCTTACCACCCACCGACGAATCAACTTGCGCAAGCAATGTCGTCGGCACCTGAATGTACGGGATGCCGCGCATGAAGATCGACGCGGTAAAGCCGCCCACGTCGCCGACGATGCCGCCGCCGAAGGCAATCAGCAGGCTGCCGCGATCTCCGCCCGCCCCGGCCATCTGCCGCAGCAGGCTCTCCACGCTCTTGAGCGTCTTGTGCCGTTCGCCGGGCTCCAGAAACATGACAATTGGCGGCTCGGCGAAGGAAGTCAGGAAGTCCTTCCCCCACAAGCCCCAGATGGGCGCGGAGGTCAGCACAAAGACCCGGCGGGGCAACTTGCCGATGACCCGCTCAATGTGCGGCGCAAGCGATTCCACCAACCCGCTGCCCGCCATGACGTTATACTTTGCCGAAGGTGTCTCTACTCGAATCGTTTGCACAATACTCTTATCGTAATGCACTCCAGGGGCAAAAAGATTGGCCTAGCGGGCATCGGCAGGATTGGATGGGATTTCAATGGTGACCAGCGTGCCGCGGCCCGGATTGCTGACCACGGTGAAGCTGGCCTGGTTGCCGTAGAGCATCTCCAGGCGCTCGCGGACGTTTTTCATGCCGATGCCCGCGCCAGGGCGGCGCAGCGCGGAGCGAGGCCGGTCGCCCATTCCGACGCCATCATCGGCCACTTCAATGCGCACACGGTCGCCTTCGAGGCGACTGCGCAGGGTGACGGTTCCGCCCTTTAGGCGCGGTTCCAGGCCGTGCTTGATGCTGTTTTCAATCAGCGGCTGCAGGAGAAGGCTAGGCACGGAAACGCCCAGCGTGCGCGGGTCGATCTCCTTTTCTACGCGCAGCTTTTCCGCGCCAAAGCGCACCACCTCGATGTCCAGGTAATCGTCGGTGAATTTGAGCTCGTCGCTGAGCGGCACGGAACTCTCGTGATCCTTGAGTAGCGCGCGCAGAATATTGCTCAGCTTGACGATCATCTCGCGCGCCAGCTCTGGCTTTTTGCGCACCAGCGAGGCAATCGAGTTCAGAGTATTGAAGAGAAAATGCGGGTTGATCTGGCGCTGGAGCGCGTCCAGGCGCGCCTCTAGCAATAGACGCTGCTGCTCCTCAAGCTTGATCTCGATGCGCAAGGTATTCCAGACCTTCAGCGCAATGCCCACGCCGATGGGCGCAGCCAGCCACACCAGCGCCTGCACCCAAAGGCGGCTGGCCAGCAGCGCAAAGAGGCGGTGGGGATAGAGATGGGCGATCCAGTCGCGGCAGGCCTCGGCGGCCACAATCAGGAAGAGCATGAGGAACTGGCGGTCAATGCGCGGCTGGATCAGGTTGCGGCGAATCCAGCGATAGAGGCTGAGGTCGATGAGAGGAGTGAAGGACCAGATCTCATCCTTCTCAACAAACCAGCCCAGCAGCCCCGCCGTCAGGCCCAGCGCGGCGTTGAAGGGCAGAGCCAGATACTCGTGGTGATAAGCGGCTGGAGCCGCCAGCACCAGGCCGCCCAGCACGGCCCAGCCCGGCCCCAGCAGCAAGCCCAATAGAATCACGGCGGTAAATGAGATGTCGGCGGCCAGGAAGTTGGGCACGGCAAAGCGAATCCAAACGCCCAGGGTGAGTGGAACAAGAAAGAAGACCAGCAGCGCCAGGGTCTGGCGAGGACTGCGCTGGGGGGCAAAGAAGAGCCGGCGGAAGGTTGTGACGCGCGCCAGGACGCTGGCCACGGCAGCCACCACGCCGAGCTTGACCAGCAGCGTAATCAGAATCAGATGATCGCTCACCGCTTTGTATCCCGATGCAGCGCCTTCACCTGGTAGCCGGCGCGCTTCAGCTCCTCGGCAATCTCCTCGGCCATCATCACGCTGCGATGCTGGCCGCCGGTGCAGCCGAAGGCGACCGTCAGGTAGCTCTTGCCTTCTTCCACATAATGCGGCAGCAGATAGAGCAGCAGGCTTTTGACGCGCTCCAGAAACTCCTGGGTCTGAGGAAAGCCGCGCACATAGGCGGCCACTTTAGGATCAAGCCCGGTGAGCTTCCTGAACTCCGGCACAAAATGGGGATTGGGCAGGAAGCGCACATCGAAGACCAAATCCGCGTCCAGCGGCACGCCGTTCTTGAAGCCAAAGCTCAGGCAACTGACCAGCAGGCGCGTGCTCTTCTCCTCCTGGCCAAAGCGAGCCTGAATCTGCGCTCGCAGCTCATGCACGTTGTAATTCGAGGTGTCGATGAGCGTATCGGCGACGTTGCGGATGGGGTCGAGCAGTTGCCGCTCCTCCACAATCGAACGGGAGACCGTCTCCATGCGCCCCAACGGATGCGGCCGCCGCGTCTCGGAGTAGCGGCGCACCAGCACGGCATCCTGCGCATCCAGAAAGACGACCCGCGTGCGCAGCAGCTTCTTTACGCCTTTGAGAATCTCCGGCAGGCGGTCGAGGGTCTGGCCCTCGCGGACATCAACGACAATCGCCGCCCGCTCCACCTCGGCGGATTTTTCAACCAGAGTGGCAAAATCCGGCAGCAGCTCCAAGGGCAGGTTGTCCACGCAGTGGTAGCCCAGATCCTCAAAGGCGCGCAGCGCCGAGGCCTTCCCGGAGCCGGAGATTCCGGTAACGATGACCAGTTCCTTGCCCTTCTGGACCTCCGCGTGCGCAGCGGGGGCCTGAGGCGACGGGTTTGAAGAAAGCGTCATGGCCACATCGTACACTGAAAAGCTGCCATTTGCAGTCAGTATGCTTGAGGAATTGGAGTGCGAGTTGGGGTTCGTGCTTCCCCGGTCTCAAAATCGAGACCGGGGGCAACCAGTCATTTTGGGTAATCAAAGAAACGAACCACTTGCCGGACGGGTTGACAACCGAAAACCGTAGCGATACAGTTTCCTTATGATCAAGTCGTTTCGGCACGCCGGGTTGGAGAGGTTCTTCAGGACCGGCAGCAAGGCCGGAATCCAACCACATCATGCCGAGAAGCTGAAGAAACAGTTGACCACTCTCGACCTTTCCAAGGGCGAAGACGAAATGGCGAAGGCAACGCCCGCGTCATGGAGACTGCACGGGCTGCAAGGCAAAGAGAAACACTGGTCCCTCTGGGTGAACGGCAACTGGCGCTTGACCTTCACATTTGACGGCGAGGACGCGATCCTCGTGGACTATCTGGATTACCACTAGGGAAAGGATACTATGACGACAGAAATGTTTGACCCGGCGCATCCTGGAAGCATTCTCCGCGACCATCTGGAAGGCTTGAATATCACCCATTTCGCCAAGCACATCGGCGTCTCGCGGGTTACGCTCTCCAAGGTGCTCAACTGCCGGGGAGGCGTCTCGGCAGAGATGTCGCTGCGACTTTCCGCCGCGCTGGGGACGCGCCCAAGCTTCTGGTGGGAGATGCAGACCAACTACGATTTTGCTCGGGCAAAGCGAAAAAAGCTGCCCGTCATTCAACCCTTCCGCAAAGCTGCCTGACGACTGGTCCCCGATTTGTAATGCCTTGATATTTCTAAAATTTTATAAACTCCACTCACCCCGCTCGGCCAGCTTTTGCGCCGCAGTTGGCTCCAGCGCGGGCGAAAGCAGCGGCCCTTGGCCTAACTCGCAGCCCATGCGGAGGAGCGCCTCGGCTTGCTCCACCGTCTCAATGCCTTGCGCCACCACCTGCACGCCCAGCTTCAGCCCCAATTGAATCAACGACTCTAGAACGGCCACTTGGCGGCCCGTCTGGGTTGCGGCCGCGGTCAGCTTGGGGTCCAGCTTGAGCACATCCACCGGCAGGCGCACCAGATGATTCAGCGGCGCGAGAGCGGAACCAAAATCATCCACGGCCAGCCGGACGTTGCACTCCAGCAGCCGCTCGAAGAGCTCCAGCGCGCCCTTGGGATTCTCGCTCAGCGCGCTCTCTCCTACTTCAAAGAGCAACCGCGTTGGATCGGCCCCACTGGCCGCCAGCGTTCTTTTCACCTGGGCAATCAGATCGGGGTGATAGAACTGGCGCTGAGTCAGATGGATGGCCAACGTGAGTTGCGCTTGCGGCAGCCTCTTGGTCCAAAGCCTCAACTGACGGCAGACCGCCTCCAGCTTCTCGCGGCCCAGGCTGATCGAGAGGCCGGTCTCTTCGGCCACCGGAAGCAAGCTGCCAAAATCAGCCACCGAGCCGTCAGGCCGCCGCCAGCAGAGTTGCGTATCCAGGCCTTCCAGCTGAACTGTAACCGGCGCGCCCGGCTTCAGCTTGCAAATCGGCTGAAACCACAGCTCGAAGCGGCGCTCCTCGATCACCCGGCGCAGCTCCTGCTCGCACTCCTGCAAACTGGCGGCAGCCACCTCCAGTTTTTTGTCAAAGATTTCAATGCGCCCCCCGCCGGCCTGCTTGGCGCGATACATGGCAAAGTCGGCGTCGCGGATCAGCAACTCGGGCGCTACGTGGTCCGGTCCGGCAATGGCCACGCCGATCGATGCGCCGACAGGAACGGAGCGCCCATCGATCTGAAACTCCTGCTGCATGGCATGAAGGACGCGGAGGGCCATGTGTTCAATGTCCGTGCTGGTGAGGATATTTTCCACCAGCACCGCAAACTCGTCGCCACCGAGCCGCGCCGCCGTGTCCTGCGGGCGCAGCGCCCCGCGCATGCGCTCGGCCACGGCCACCAGCAACGCATCGCCGACGGCGTGGCCCATTGTGTCGTTGACCTCTTTAAAGCGGTCCAGGTCCAGAAAGAGCAAGCCGCAGTTCTGGTTTCGGCTGCGCGCCCTGCGGCTGAAGGCGAGTTTCAGACGGTCAAGGAAGAGCGCGCGGTTGGGCAGCCCGGTCAGCGGATCATGCAGCGCGTCGTGCTGCAGCTTGGCCTCAATCCGTTTGCGGTCGCCTATGTCACGGTAGGAGAAGACGAGTCCATCGCCGGCAGCGCCCGTCCCAAGCGGACGCGCCTCCAGAGCCACATCCACCAGGCCGCCATCCTTTTTTTTACGCACCGTATCGAGCGAGGCAAAGCCAAACTCCGCCAGCTCCTTGGCGAGTTGCGCGTTCTCCTTTGCATGGGAGTCCGGCACAATCAAATTGCGCAGATCTTCGCCACGCACTTCTTCAACGGTAAAGCCAAAGATGCGCGTAAAGGCGGCGTTCACAAAAACCACCCGATGGCCGCGCTCAACAACCACGGCCTCTGGAAGGCTGGCCAGCAGCTCCTCCATCAGACGAGGCTGTACGGGCTCGGATTTTTCCGGCAGGCTCAAGTGATTGATCCTAAATTGCTTTTCCTTGATACATTCGGAGTTCTGGATGCCCCACCCCCGCCGCGCATTTGTTTATGCGGCCAGGGTGGGATACGACAAACCTCAACCCGGGTCTTACGGAAGCTCGATCAGTTCCACCTCGCCATCCCGGCGGCGATGCAGCACATATTGCTCCCCCGACAGGTTGTGAAAGATCAGCAGATCCCGATCCTTGGATTCAACCTCTTTGACCGCTTCCTCAATGGTCATGGATCTCTCGGCAAAGGCCTCGCCGCTGGTGACGACATGCGGTTCGACGACCGTCTTGCGCGTGGGAGACTTATGCACGGCGATCACCGCGCTGGTTTTTTTGCGGGGGCGCGCCGATTTTGCTTCAGCAACCTCGGCCTCCTCAGACTGCGCGGCGCGGGCTTTGGACCGAGCCACGGGAGGCGCGGAGATTTCCTTTTCTTCCTTGGGCAGCCGCTTGCCGTCAATGCGCCGGTCGCGATGCCGCCGCGCCTGGTTCTCGGCGTGCTCCAGAGCCGCGCGCAAAGCCGACTCCAGCGTGTCGGCCTTGCCTGTGGCCGCAATGGTCTGCAAGCGCGCCTGAATCGTGACTTCGGCGATCTGCTCGCGCTTCTGCGCGCTGAAAACAATGCTGCCGCGCGCGCTCTTGCCCAAAATGCGGGCAATCCGTTCCATCCCCTCCTCGGCCTGCGTGCGCAGCGCCTTGGAGATCTTCACTTGCCGGGCGGTGTACTCCACTTCCATGGTCAACCTCCGCTTCGTGTTCTTC
>CAZYCV010000135.1:0-8215 GCA_964645305.1 uncultured Occallatibacter sp.
CCCAGCACGCTCACTGAACTCAGCGCCATCGCCGCCGCCGCCACCCACGGGCTGAGCAGAAGATGAAAGCCCGGATACAGCACGCCCGCCGCCAGCGGAATCCCCAGCAGATTGTAGCCCGCCGCCCAAATCAAATTCTGCCGCATCACTCGCAGTGTTGCGCGTGCCAGCTCCAACGCGGCAGGAATGGCCCCCGGCTGCGCCCGCAGCAGCAGCACATCGCCGGCCTCCTGCGCCAGGTCCGCGCCTGACCCCATCGCGATCCCCGCATCCGCCTGAGCCAGCGCGGCCGCGTCATTGATGCCGTCGCCCACCATCGCCACGCGCAGTCCCGCCGCTTGCAGCGCGCGTATCCGAGCCAATTTCCCCGCCGGATCAAGCCCAGCTTCAACCTCAGTAATCCCCGCCTGCCGCGCAATCGGCCCTGCCGCCTCCGCTGAATCCCCCGTCAGCATCAGCACCCGCAGCCCCAGCCGCCGCAGCGCGCTGATAGCCTCCGCCGCATCGTCGTGCAGCGCATCGCGCGCATCAAAATACCCAACAGGCACGCGGTCCAGCGCCATCCACAGCCGCGTCACCCCCGGCTCCGGCAACGCAATCCCGCCGGGCAGCGCAATAAAAAACTCCTTGAAGAGCGCCTCATTCCCCAGCAAGCAATCGCGCCCTTCCACCCGCGCGCTCAACCCGCGTCCCGGCAGAACTTGCACGTCTTCCGCTGGCTTCCACCCCCCCCCCCGCGCCCGCGCCGCGTCCACCACCGCATGAGCCAGCGGATGATTCGACCGCTCCTCGGCCGCCGCCGCAAGGCGCAATAATCCATCTACTCTGTCATCCTGAACTCCAAAAACCTTGTCATCCTGAGCGGAGTTTGTCGCGTTCTTTGCGACAAACGCAGTCGAAGGACCCGCGTTTTCTCTACCAGCTACCAAAGCCTGGGTGCCCCCGGTCTCGATTTTGAGACCGGGGAAACCACCCACCAAACCAACCCCGCACAGCACCGGCCGTCCCACCGTCAGCGTCCCTGTCTTATCCAGCACAATCGCATCCAGTGGCGCCAACCGGGCAAGTCGTTCTAGCGCCTCGCCGCCCTTGAAGAGCACGCCCAACTGCGCCCCGCGCCCCACGGCCACGGTCAGCGCGGCAGGCACGGCCAGCCCCATCGCGCACGGACAAGCCACCACCAGCACGGCCACCGTCGCAGCCAGCGACCGCTCCAGCGAGTGCGTGGCAACCATCCAAACCACAAAGGTCAGCGCCGCCAGCCCCAGCACAATCGGCACAAAGATGGCGCTCGCCCGGTCGGCCAGCCGCTCCATCGGCGCGCGCGAGCTCTGCGCCTGCTCCACCATGCGCGTAATCTGCCCCAGCACGGTCGCCTCGCCCAGCGACTCCGCGCGGCAGCTCACCGCGCCCTCATAGTTCAGCGCCCCGGCCAGCACGCGCCCGCCCACCGTGCGCTCCAGCGGCGTCGGCTCGCCGGTCAGCATCGATTCATCCACCGTGGTGCGGCCTTCGGTAATCGTTGCATCCACCGGAAAGCGCTCACCGGGCAGCACCAGCACGCTCTCGCCCAGTTGAATTTCTTCGAGCGGCACAATGGTCTGCACGCCCTCGCGGATGCGCCGCGCCGTCGCCGGCCTCAGTCTGGAGAGCGCATCCAGCGCCGCTAGCGCGCGCCGCTTCGCCCGTCTTTCCAGCGCCTTGCCCAAAAGCAGAAAGCCAATAATCAGCAGCACTGCGTCAAAGTAAACCTGCCGCCCCGCCGCAGGCCAAATCGTCGCACACGCCGAATAAAGAAACGCCACGCCGGTCCCCAAACTCACCAGCGTATTCATATTCGTGGTTCCGTGGCGCAGCCCGCGCGCCGCGCTCCCATAAATTCCGCGCCCCGCCCAGGCCATCATCCCCGCGGTCAGCAGCAGCAGAAACCAGCGCAGCAACTCCAGCGGCAGCGCAAAGAGCCACGGCAGCGCGCGCATCAGCGCATGATCCAGCGCGCTCATCTCGCTGCCGAGCGGCATCGCCAGCAGCATCGCCGCCGCGCCCGCGATCAGCGTCGCATAAGCCTTCCGCTCGGCTCCAAGATCATTGATTTTCTCTATCAACAAAAACAGTTTGGTGCCCCATCCATTGCGCGTTCTTTGCGAAATGGGTGGGATACCAGAACCCGTTTGTTCAGAATCAATATGCGATTTTGACAAGCCCTCAGAAGCGCGCGGCAGCACAGCATCATAGCCCGCCGCGCGAATCGCCTCCACCAGTTGCGCGGGCCGCGCCAGCGCCGGATCAAAGACCACGCTTGCCCGATGCGCCATCAGATCAACCCGCGCCGACTCCACGCCCGCAGTCGCGCGCAGCGCCTCTTCCACATGATGCTGGCACGCAGCGCAGCTCATGCCCAGCACCGGCAGCGTGATCGATTCTGTGGCGGATTTGGTCATCAAAGATTATGCTTCCAGCTTCGCGGCAAACCCAATCTTGCCCAACGCGGCAATAGCCGCCTCCACCGGTGCAGGCTCTATCGCGGAACTGAACCGCGCCGCGCCCACCGTCACTTCGTTCACCGTCACTCCCTCCACCACGCCGAGCGCCTGCGTTACCCGACGCACACAAGCCCCGCAGTGCATTCCATCAATCTTCAGCGCATATTCCGCCATTCCTTCCTCCTGATTGTTTTGATGATACGCCCGGCCAAAAGGCGCGGCTCGTGCGCGAATAGCTCTACTAAGAAACAACCTGTAGCGCCGATCTCCAGACCGGCTGTCGTGTGGGCGTCCTCGCCCACACCAGTGTGGGGTCCATGGGTCGTCAACACCAGTGGGGGACTAACTTGATAAGCTGACCTCATCGGCTTTTCCGGAGGCCTGACTCATGACGGAAAGAATCCTGAGCTTTTACGATCCCCTAGCGGAACACTACCACCTGATCTTCGACGATTGGAACAAGACAATCGAGCGGCAGGCTGAAATTCTCAATCCGCTTCTCGCCGCACATTTGCAGAATTCCTCGCTGAAGATTCTGGACTGCGCCTGCGGAATCGGGACACAGGCGCTTGGATTCGCTGCCCTGGGTCACCGCGTCGTTGCTTCCGATCTGAGTCCGGCGGCAGTGAATCGAGCGCGAAGCGAGGCCGAAAAACGCGGCTTGGAGATTTCTTTTCGCGTCTCCGATATGACCGCGCTCACGGAGATTGCGGAGAATGATTTCGATGTTGTTGCGACGCTCGATAATGCGCTGCCGCATCTGACTGCCGATCAACTGAAACGCGCAGTAGTTGTTCTAAGTTCCAAGCTGAAGGCTAATGGAGTCTTCCTTGCCGGCATTCGAGATTATGACGCGCTGATTTTGCAAAGACCCACTGTTTTGGGGCCGACATTCTACGGCGTGGAGGGAAACCGGCGCATCGTTCAACAAGTTTGGGACTGGACCGGCAGCGCAAGTTACATCGTGCATCTTTACATTACGGTGCAATCCGGCGAATCGTGGACGGCACATCACTTCATCTCGGAATATCGCTGCCTGCAACGCGAAGAACTCTCGGCGGCGCTGCAATCCGCAGGCTTCCGGGAAATACAATGGTTGATGCCCGCCGAAAGTGGTCTCTATCAACCCCTCGTCCTGGCAAGATGGCCTGGTTGATATTACATAAAAGTCGTTTCTGCCGCCGGACTTGCATAGGCTTGCCGGGTTTGACATGATTGCAGCCGGAGAAAGAAATGAAAAAGCTGCTGTTCACACTTTTGCTGTTGATGCCCGCGCTGGTTTGCCAAGCGAAAGAAAAGCCGGCTCCGAATCCCGCTGATTACACGGTTAGTGTTCATGTGCAATCCTCACGTTTGGTCTATGAGGACCGTTTCGCCAGGTATAAGCAGGATCTGACCGTTCTTATAGATGGAAAGAAATACGATCTCTACGATTCTGAATATCACAACGATCTGCTGCGCGTAGGCGATTACAAGGCAAAGATCGTCGAAGATGAAAACAATCATTCTTTCGAATACCGGAGAATCTACGAACTCCTGTTGCCGAACGGAGAAACCCGCCAATACATGGTTGTGGCGGAAACGGAATAACCCAGAGAATCATGCAAAGAGAGTATCCATCCTCGCCGCTGGTGGGCGTGGGCGCGGTGATCGTCGATGACGCCGGCCGCGTGCTGCTGATTCGCCGCGCCAGTGAGCCGCTCAAAGGCCACTGGTCGCTGCCTGGCGGATTGCTGGAGCTGGGTGAATCGCTGACCGACGGCGTCCGCCGCGAGGTCCGCGAAGAGACCGGCCTCACCGTTGAGCCGCTCGAACTGATCGAACTTTTAGATAGAATTCATCGCGAAGCCGAGCGCGTCCGCTACCATTATGTGATTGCGGATTATCTCTGCCGCGTGACCGGCGGCGCGTTGCAGGCAGCATCTGACGCCGACGCCGCACGCTGGGCGGAACGCTCCGAATGGAACCAGCACAACACGCTCAACCTCGACCCGATCACCGTGCGCGTAATCGAGGCCGGCTGGCAGAGGGCGCAAGCGCTGAAAGGACAAGCGAGATGAACTGGAAGAAGAAAGTTCTGATGGTTGCAGGGCTGTTGACTCTGGCGGGCGGCCTGGTTGTCTGGATGCGTCCGGTCGCTGTTTCCAGAGAAGCCCTCTACCTGCACGAGTTCCTCACCGGCGTGGAGAGCCGCACCATTCAGGTCGCCGGCCATCGTGTGCATTATGAGGCGCGCGGTCCCGCCGCCGGGCCAGTCGTGGTGCTGGTGCACGGGCTGGGCGGCAGCGCCGAGGATTGGCGCGACCTGGCTCCCTGGCTGGTCAAGGCCGGTTACCGCGTGTACACTCCCGACCTGCCCGGCTTTGGCCGCAGTGAGCAGCCTGCCGATTTCTCCTATTCCATTCACGATCAGGCGGAGATCGTGACCGGCTTCATGGACGCCCTCGGCCTCAAGCAGGTCGATCTGGGCGGCTGGTCGATGGGCGGCGGCGTCGTGCAGCACGTGGCGCTCCATGCTCCAGAACGGGTGCGCCGCCTGATTCTCTTTGACGCCATCGGCCTCTACTTCAAGCCTGCGTGGAATGTCCGTCTCTTTGCGCCCCGCACGCCCGGCGAGATCGATCAGCTAGAGGCGCTGCTGATGCCCGCCCCGCCCCGCGTGCCGGCTTTCGTCGCGCGCGACGTGCTGCGCGTCTCTCGCCAGGACGCCTGGATCATCAACCGCGCGCTGGACTCAATGCTCACCGGCCAGGACGCCACCGACGCGCGCCTGCCGCAGCTCAAAATGCCCGTGCTGCTGGTCTGGGGATCGGTGGATCAAATCACGCCGCTCAGCCTGGGTGAAACGATGCACCACTTGATTCCGCAATCACAACTGGAGGTCATTGAAGGCTGCGGTCATCTGGCGCCGGTGCAGTGCACTCAGCAAATCGGCCCCAAGCTCGTCGCCTTCTTGCAGCAGTAGCCGTCAAACCTGAATCACCAGCTCACTGTAAGGCCGCAACTGCGCATCCACCGTCACCAGATTGAGTCGTTCGCTGATCGCTTGAGCAACCAGCAGGCGATCAAAAGGATCTCCGTGGAGCAATGGCAGATCGGCAACCAGGACGGCGTGCCTTGAAAATACCGGCAGTTCATTGAATCCTGCTGCCTCAATGAGCTGTGCAATCCGATGTGGATTCGCATTGAGCTTTCCCAATCGGGCCTTGATGGCGATCTCCCAAATCGAAGCAGAGGAAACAAAAATGGTTTCCGCTTTATGCATCAGTTGTCGCGCCATCTCCGGCAAATGTTCCTGCTCATAGTAATGCCAGTATATGATGTGCGTATCCAGAAGGATCTGCATTAGCGGCCTTCAAACCCAGCTAGAATTTCATCGGGCAGCGGCGCATCAAAGTCATCGGCAATCCAGCCCTGGCCTTCCAAAAGGCCAAAGACAATCGGACGCTTCTTCGGCTTGAGCATGGTCAGCCGCGCCGCCGGCTTCCCAGCGCGCGCAATCACCACATCTGTCCCGCCAGCCGCCAGATCAACCAGCTTCGAGAGCTGGGTCTTGGCCTCATAGATATTCACCATGGGCGTTTCCGTAACTGTAGGCATGACCCCTCCTCAACTTGACTAGGTCTAGTCTAGTCTCATTTCCTTCCTTCCGCAATCATACAAAAATGCCCGCATCCGAAGATGCAGGCTCTTAGATCAAAAAATAACTTCTGGGTGCCCCCGGTCTCGATTCTGAGACCGGGGATGGAATGCATCTACCAGCCCAGCACATACGCAAACACCAGCGGCGCCACAATCGACGCATCCGATTCGATGATGAACTTCGGCGTCGTCTCGGCCAGCTTGCCCCAGGTGATCTTCTCGTTGGGCACGGCGCCGGAGTACGAGCCGTAGCTGGTGGTCGAATCCGAAATCTGGCAGAAGTACGCCCACAGCGGAACGTGTGGGCGCTGCAAATCCTGATGCAGCATCGGAACCACGCAGATGGGAAAGTCGCCGGAGATGCCGCCCGCAATCTGGAAGAATCCCAGCGGCGTCTCGGCGGTCGTCTTGGTGTACCACTCAGCCAGCTCCATCATGTACTCGATGCCGGTGCGCACCGTATGCACGTTCTTCACGTCGCCGGTGATGCAGTGGCCGGCGAACATATTGCCCAGCGTCGAATCTTCCCAGCCAGGCACAAAGATCGGCAGGTTCTTTTCCGCCGCCGCCAGCAACCAACTATTCTTAGGATCAATCTGATACGACGCCCTCAAGTCGCCGGAGAGCAGAATCTTGTACATGAACTGATGCGGGAAGTAGCGCTCGCCGGCCTGGTCGGCGCGCACCCACTCCTTCAGCACCTCGTTCTCAATGCGCCGCATCGCCTCCATCTCCGGGATGCAGGTATCGGTCACGCGGTTCATGTGCCGCGCCAGCAGCTTGGCCTCGTCGGCCGGGGTCAAATCGCGGTAGCCGGGAACGCGCTCGTAAAAATCATGCGCGACAAGGTTGAAGACATCCTCCTCCAGATTCGCGCCCGTGCAGCAGATGCCGTGAATCTTGTCCTGGCGGATCATCTCGGCAAGCGACAGGCCCAGTTCGGCGGTGCTCATGGCTCCGCCCATGGTGACGAACATTTTGCCGCCGGAGGCTAGCAACTGGTTGTAAGCCTCGGCTGCATCCACCAGCGCGGCGGCGTTAAAGTGACGATAATGGTGCTTGATAAACTCAGTAATCGGCGGCATGGCTTGAATTATTCTCCTCTATCCAAGCTACCATACGCGATTTGACGGCCAGAATATCGCCCATCTCGGATAAAATTTAATAGACGTTCCAGGTAAATTCATGATTAACGGAAAGCGTATTGCGGTTGTCATGCCGGCATTCAACGCCGAAAAGACTCTTGAGCAGACGGTCAAAGAGTTGTCCGACGTGGTGGACATCCGCATTCTGGTGGACGATCACAGCAGCGACCATACCGCCGCGCTAGCCAAAAAGCTGGGCGTGCGCACCTTTGTTCATAACGCCAATTACGGCTACGGGCGCAACCAGCAGACCTGCTACCGCGAGGCGCTGGCCGCCGGCGCTGACATCGTCGTCATGGTTCATCCCGATTATCAGTACACGCCCACCCTGGTTCCGGCCATCGCCGGCATGGTGGCCAGCGGAAACTATGACATGGCGCTAGGCTCCCGCATTCTGGGCGCGGGCGCGCTCAAGGGCGGAATGCCGCTCTACAAGTACATCGCCAACCGCATTTTGACGGCCATCGAAAACATCTTTCTCGGCGTAAAGCTTTCTGAGTACCACACCGGCTTCCGCGCCTTTTCTCGCCGCCTGCTGGAAACACTGCCGCTCCATGAAAACTCCGACGACTTTGTCTTTGATAACCAGATGATTGCCCAGGCGGTGATCTTTGGTTTCCAGATCGGCGAAATCTCCTGCCCCACCCGTTACTTCGCCGAAGCTTCTTCGATCAACTTCCGGCGCAGCGTCAAGTATGGGCTGGGAGTCCTGAGTACCTCTGTCCTTTTTGTCGCGCACAAGATGGGCCTGACTCATGCTTCTATCTTTAGTCCAAAGAAGAGTAAGGATATTCCGCCCTATTACTCCGGCTCGGATGGCGATTCCCAGCCTCCTGTTCTAAGGAACATCTGATGAACGTCAACTCTCGAAAGGGCACGACTTTAAAACGTATCCGTAATTTGTAGCGCCGTGTATGACAGCGTCGGCTTTGTCAAGGCTTTTTT
>CAZYCV010000136.1:0-8060 GCA_964645305.1 uncultured Occallatibacter sp.
GGCTCCTTTGGCGCCGGCATCGCCACGCTGGTATGGCTTTACATCACCAGCTTTAGCGCATTGCTGGGCGCGGAGTTGAATGGCGTCCTTTTTCGGGAACGCGAGAAACAGGCTTCCGTTTCTGCGGCTTCCGCCCAGGATCAAGAGTGTCTGTGACCAGTTTCACCGCTCTTTCATCGCAATTCCCGCATAATAGATAGTGAGGAGGTCGTGACTGGGCTTCCACGCGCCAACAAGATGGGCGCGCCAAGCTGTTCTCGTCACCCAACCAACCTTCCCTGGAGAAAGCTCTTGCCTTTTGAACACCATAGTCCGACCGATACACCATTCCAACGCCGCGCAAAAATTGTGGCCACGCTCGGCCCTGCCTCGAATACCGTGCCCGTCTTCCGCAACCTGGTGCGCGCCGGCGTCGACGTTGTCCGCCTGAACTTTTCCCATGGCACGCTGGATGAAAAGCTGGCCATGATCCAGATGATCCGCAAGGTGAGCCGCGAGGAGCGCAAGCCGCTCTGCATCCTGGGCGACCTGCAAGGCCCCAAGATCCGCACCTCCAAGCTCAAAGATCATCAACCGGTGCTGCTGGAGGCCGGTGGCAAACTGATCATTACGCCGCGCGAAGTTTGCGGCACGGCCAGTCTGGTGGGCACAACCTTCAAGACCCTGGCTGAGAATGTCGAGCAAGGCTCGCGCATTCTGCTCTCGGATGGCCTGATCGAACTGCGCGTCCACGAGGTCGAGGACGGCGATGTCATCTGCGAGATTGTCAACGGCGGCTTGCTGGGCGAAAACAAAGGCATCAATCTGCCGGGAATTCCGGTGCGCGTGCCGTCGCTCACCGAGAAGGACTCGGACGACCTGGAGTTTGCGCTGAAGAATGGCGTGGACGCCGTGGCCGTCTCTTTTGTGCGCACCGCCGAGGATGTGCGCCTGGTGCGCAACCGCGTCACGGCCTACGGCGGAGAGACCTGGCTGATTGCCAAGCTGGAGAAGCCACAGGCCATCGAAGATCTCGAAGGCATTCTGGCGGCGGCCGACGCCATCATGGTGGCGCGCGGCGATCTGGGCGTCGAACTGCCCCCGGAGCAGGTTCCAGCGATTCAGAAGCACATCATTCGCCGCGCCGCCGAGTTGCGCAAGCCGGTGATTACCGCAACCCAGATGCTTGAATCGATGATCGAAAATCCGCGCCCCACGCGCGCCGAGGTCTCGGACGTGGCCAACGCGGTCTACGACGGAACCGACGCCGTCATGTTGAGCGGCGAATCGGCGGTGGGCAAGTACCCGGTGGAGGCGGTCGCCATGATGGCCCGCATCGTGGCCGACGCCGAACGCAACATCAAGGATGACGAGTACAACGATCGCCGCAAGCAGCGCCGCAGCAAGCTCTCCATCTCGGAGACCATCTGCGAGGCCGCCGCGCACGCCTCGGACGATCTAGCCCTGCGCGCCATCGCGCTCTTCACCGAATCGGGATCGACCGCCCGCAAGCTCTCCAAGTACCATCCCTCGGCACCGATCTTCGCCTTCAGTCCCAATGACGTCACCATCAACCGCCTTAATCTGCTTTGGGGCACTCTGCCCATCCGCTGCCCGAAGCTCAACTCCAATGAAGCGATGGTCGAGTGCGCGGAAAGCCTGTTGGAGCAGGGCGAGCACGTCAAGCCGCGCGAGGTGATTGCCATTGTTGCCGGAACGCGCACCAAATCCGGTGCCACCAACTTCCTCCGCCTCCATGTGATGGGCGAGAACAAAAGCGTAACGCGCTTCGCCTCCTCGCTTGATACCCCGCGCGCCGAGGAGACGCTCCCGCCGCCCGCGCCCGAACCGGCCACTGAGGAAGCCGGCACTGACGAGAGCGCGGAAAAACCAAAGCGCTCCGCCGCCAAGGCTGCAAGGGGCGTCGCGGCAAAGAGCAGGTCGTAACGCACAGAGACGCACGCTTGGATGAGGGGATCGGCAATGCCGCGATGCCCCCATCCAAACACGATCTCCTCCTGAGCAGAGCGGGGCGAGGTCGAAAAACCTGCGGTTGTTTCCCGGCAATAGCGCCGGATCAATCATCATAGTCCGCTCAATCTTACTCGGTCATTCTTTGGCGCCAGCCTTCAATAATAACTCTTTGATATCATCGTGTTTCCCTAAGATAGCCGCTCCAAGCGCGGTTTCGCCCTTGTCATTTTTATTGATCCGGCCCTGAAGAGTGGAACCTATGCAGCATAGGCGACGTCCTTTTGGCCGAAGTAGCGTTCGACCCTTTCGGGTTGTTTTTGGATGCTGCGCAGCGCACCGATGGCGGTCCGCGTCAGCGCAAGTTTGTTTCTGGCCGGGGCCACCTTGGTCACGCGCTGCTTCAGGTCGGCGTTGAGCAATTCGTCCGGGTTCAGCTCCGGCGAGTAACTGGGTAGATAGAAGACCTGGATCTTCTCCTCGTTTTCCGCAAGCCACTTCTTTACCGCCTTGGAGTGATGCACACGCAGGTTGTCCAGGATCAGGAAGACTCTCTTCTCGCGTCCATGCACAAGCCGCTTCATGAAGCCGATCATGATCTTCGCGTTCAGCGCGCCCGAGAAGACCTTCCACCGCATCTGGCCCTTGTTGGTCACCGTGGAAATCACGCTCAGCTTGGCGCGATTGGCGTTGGCCAGCACCACGGGCGTCTTGCCCTTCGGTGCATAGCCGCGGCCGCGCACGTCGTCTGAGCGGATACCGGTCTCGTCGCCCCACTGAATCTCCGCGCCTTCCTGCTTGGCTTCCGCAGCGATCTTCGGATACTCCTCGTTCACCCATTTCGCAACCGCCTCGGGAGATTGCTCGTAGGCTTTCTTCAGAGGCCGCTGCGGCGTGAATCCCCAGCGCTTCAGATACTTGCCCATGTTGCGTACCGTGAGGCGAACGCCGTACAGGGCTTCGATCAGCTCGCTCACCGCCTGGCGCGTCCACAGCGCATAAGTCAGTTTCAATTGATCTGGCGTGCGGTCCTGAATCAGTTGCTGGATCTTCTTCTCTTGCTCGCCGGTCAACTGTCGGCCCGAACCCGTTGGCCGACCGACAATCGGAACCGCCACGGCCTTCCAGCCATCGCGCTGGTAGGCCTGCATGGCGCGAATAACCGCTGATCGGCCCAACTCGCACTGCGCCACAGTCTCGGCAATCGTCGCTCCGCTCAGGCGCAACTTCACGGCGCGACGGCGACGCTCATTCAACACAACCCGCGGAAGCTTGTGTGCCTCAGTCTTCTCCATGCCTGTGTGACGTTTTAACCAAACAAAATGTCTCACTCTTTCGGGCCGGATCAGTAGTATTCACGTTGGCACCCTTGGCGAGTAATGCCTGTACCACCTCAAAATGACCAATATAGGAAGCCTTCATCAGTGCCGTAATCCCATTAGCGTCCTTCACATCAATATCCGCTCCATGAGCAATAAGTGCCTGTATAAGATTTATATTTCCTTTCTCAGTGGCAGCAAACAATGCAGAAGAACCTTGGTCATTCCTAGAATTGACATCGGCTCCCTTGGCAAGAAGCATCTGGGCCACATCGAATTGTCCCTCTGCGGCAGCCAACAGCAATGCCGTCTGGCTATGTATATCTTTGATATTGACCAAAGCTCCATTGTTCAACAAAATCTTTACAACATTAATATAGCCATCTTGAGACGCGCCAATTAATGCGGTTGCTCCATCATTTTTTCTAGCATTGACATCGGCCTTGTCATCGATTAGTAATTGAACAACATCCGGGTGATTTTCCCCTGACGCAAACATCAACGGCGTGGTGCCTTGGTCGGATGTTCTTTCGTTGACTTCTGCCTTGTCGTTTATAAGTGCTCGAACAATTTCGAATTTTCCTTCTTGACAGGCAAACATCAATGCAGTTCCGCCATTGCTGGTTTTGGCATTAACATTGGCGCCTTTTGCAAGCAATAGGCGCACAACGTCCAGATGACCTTTTAAAGAGGCTGCCATGAGTGCGTTTGCACCGTCTTTTCTCTGAAAATCAATATCAACACCTTTTGCAAGTAATTGCTGAATAACATCGAGACTACCGTTCATCGAAGCTGCCATCAGTGCTGTCGAACCGTTATCTGATTTGCCATTTGCCACTGCGCCGTGTGCAAGCAGAAATTGCACAACATCAGAATGACTATTAATGGAAGCCATATCTAATGCATTCAAACCATCATTATTAGCAATATTGATTTCCGCGCCATTGCTCACCAATAATTGCACAACATCAAGAAAGCCATTTGATGCGGCGCAATACAAAGTAGTCACTCCGTCGTCTTTTCTAGCATTTACATCGACTCCTTTCTTAATCAGTTCCCGCACCACATCTATATGATGATTGCAGGAAGCCGCCATTAGAGCAGTCGAGCCATCATTTTTCCGTGTATTGATCTCTGCGCCATGAG
The DNA here is from genome assembly GCA_964645305.1 of uncultured Occallatibacter sp. GTDB lineage: Bacteria > Acidobacteriota > Terriglobia > Terriglobales > Acidobacteriaceae > Telmatobacter. The sequence continues at coordinate 4,416 of CAZYCV010000136.1, forward strand.
CAAGTAATGACGACACAATCTCCAAATGACCGTTTTCAGAGGCCATATTCAAAGCTGTCACGCCATTTTTACTTTTTGCATTGACATTAGCCATTTTGCTGGTTAGTGCCTGAATCACATCAAGGTGCCCCTCCTGAGATGCCCATATCAATGCAGTCCAGCCTTCATTGTCGGCCAGATTAACATCGGCATTATGCGAGAGCAATGCATTTACCACTTCAAGATGACCCCGTTGAGATGCAAAAATCAGTGCCGTTTCACCTTCATTATCCTGGAGATTCACCTTAGCCCCATTCGCAAGCAAAACTTGAACAACTTCAAGGTTTCCCTCTTGCGAAGCCCACATCAGCGCGTTATTACCAGTCTTGGTCTTGCCATCGATTTCAGCTTTTTTACTGAGCAACTCCTTTACCGCATTCAGCTGATTCTGTTTGGAAGCGAGTATCAATGCCGTTTGTCCATCATTGTCCTCGGCATTAACTTCTGCGCCATTTGCCAGCAGCAATTGCATGATGTCGATCTTTCCAAAATAAGCAGCCCATATCAATGCCGTCGCTCTATTCGCATTTCTGGCATTGACGTCTATTCCGCTAGTCAGAAGAGCTTGAACACGAGGTAAGTTTCCTTTACCTGCCGCATTAAAGATGTCATCTTCTTGCGCGATTGCAGATAGATTAATAAATAGACATAGGAGAAGAAGTAATAAATACCAGCGAGCACTTCGTGTGGAATAAATATTCAGCAGATTCATAAAACCCTTTCAATTGCATGAGATGGCGGACAAGTTAAATCACATTCAGAATTTACATTCGCAGCGCCGGCACTTATGGATAAGCCCCGGCCTTCAACAGCATGGCTCGGATCTCGGTGTGGCCTGCCTTGTCCGCAATCTCAACCGCATTTGTGCCGTCATTCGCGTAGGCATTGACGTTGGCGCCTTTGGCGATCAGCGCCTCCACCACTGCCGGATAGTCAGACCGGGCGGCCCACATCAGCGCACTCCAGCCATCGTTATTCTTGGCGTTCACATCCACATTCCTGGCAAGCAAGGCCCGCACCACATCCATCAGGCCAAGCTGAGAGGCCAGGATCAACGCGGTCGCTCCATCCTTCCGCTTGACATTCACATCGGCTCCGGCGGCAATCAACGCTTGCATCAGATTCAACTGGCCGGTTTGCGCGGCAGCAATCAGCGCCGTATCCCCTTCATTCGACTTTGCGCGAACATCCGCGCCTTTGGCCAAAAGCGCCAGCGCCACATCCGAGTGGCGATGCTCGGTGGCGACGAGCAGCGGCGTTTCGCCCTTCACGCTTGCAGTGTTGACGTTGGCGCCTTTGTCGAGCAGCGCCTGCGCCACACGAACCGCTCCGGCATACGACGCGGCATGCAGCGCTGTCTCCCCATCAATATTTACGGCATCCACAAAGGCGCCTTTGGCCAGCAACACTTGGACCACTTCAAAGTGTCCATTCAGCGATGCCCACCACAGCGCCGTCACTCCTGTACTGTTGTGCGCGTTCACATCGGCCCCGGAGGCAAGCAGCTTTTCCACGCGGACCAACTCTCCTTGGCTAGCCGCAGTCACAAGCTCGCTCTTTTGCGCATCCGCCCGCGCGCCTGCCAAAAGGCACGACCACACAAACAGAATAGTAAATACCAGCGTGGCCTTCGCCATTCGCGCCTTTTTCAACAAAATCATAAGAATGCCTTCCAAAAGATTGCGTTCAGGTTATCAGAAAACGGTCATCTTCGGTTGGAGTTTTTATCCTTCCCCCGACGTCCTGACGCTGATCCTGGAGAAACGCTCTAATGCTACAAGTTGTAGATGGGAGTGACGGAGAAAGCAGGTGCTTTTAGACCCCTGAAAGCGTCGCGCAATGTGAAATTCCCCAGGCCTCGGAATCGAAGCCTGGGGAATCACGGGGAAGCCGCAAAGTCAATGTGAAAGATCGGGTGAGTTACTTCGCCAACTTACGACGCAACATACCCGCCAAGCCCAACAATCCAGTGCCGAAGAGAAGAAGGCTGCTCGGTTCCGGGGTAGGTGAAACTCCTTCGGAAGTAATGTCAATCCCGAATGTCGAAGATCCCGTTGTGCCGGAACTGAGGCTCGAATCGGTACTGTCAAAACTGAAGGTCGCCAATGTTGCCGCATAACCAGGCAGGTTTAGTATGCCGCTTCCAGAGATGTCTAGAAACTCACTGTTATCCAGCGATACGTTGATCGGGCCGGTGATGGTGAATGTGGCGCCTCCCGTGTTCGTGCTGAGAAAGAGACCATCCGGCGTAAGGAACGTGAAAATGGTTTCATCAATGGTCGTGGGAGTGGTTGTCGGAGAGGCACCGAAGATGGCAATAAAATCACCCGTTGCGTCTCTTTCACTTCCAGCTATGTTGGAAAATGTAATGCCGGTTAAGGTCCATTGGTCATTACCGCCACCGACACCGAATGTGCCGACGATGAGTGGACTGGCCATCGCACTGGGGGTGAATGCAAGGGCCGTTGCCAATGCGATAAATCCAAACGTCAATTTATTCATGTTTTTCTCCTGTGTATCGTACGGCAAGATTTTTCAATCCATTGACCCGACGATAGAGGTTCGGCCGAATCTTGATCTGAGCAAAACTGAACACAGTCGACACAATCATTGGGGTTGTTTAAATTTTCACAAAGGCTCATTCCGGCATCTCCGATCGGTGTGATTCAAATCACACTATACGCAGCCCGCGTCACCGGTATAACGTAGAAATATGTGCTTGGCGATTCCGGGAAAAGTCGAGGAGATTCTCAACCAAGGCGATCTGCGCCTGGGCTGGGTGAACTTTGGCGGTGTGCGCAAAAAGGTCTGTCTGGACTACGTGCCAGAAGTCGAGGTTGGCGACTATACCATTGTCCACGTGGGCTTTGCGCTCTCCAAGATCGATGAGGCAACGGCCCTGCAGACGCTTGAAGACTTCCGCCAGATGGGCGTGCTGGACGCAGAGCTGGAGAGCGAGGAAGCGGCCTTTGCGCGAGCGGCCCTCGTGCCCCAATCGCCTTGCCCGGATGGAAGCTGCGCTGGAAAGGGGTAACACAATGACTGGAGCAGGAGCGGTTGCAGCCGCTGCGCCAGCAGACAGTGGTGTGCGAGAGGTGGAAGCATACCTTGCCAATGTGCCTGAACCATCGCGGAGTACGCTCGAAAAGGTCCGGGCAAGCATCCGGATCGCAGCGCCGGCCGAGGCGACTGAAGGCATCAGCTACGGGATGCCGGCTTTTCGCTACAAAGGCGCGCTGGTGGCCTATGCGGCCTTCAAGAATCATTGCAGCTTCTTTCCGATGAGTGCGTCATTGATCGATTCGCTGGGAGAGGAGTTGAAGCAGTATCGAACTTCGAAGGGAACGCTTCAGTTCGCGGTGGATCAGCCGCTGCCTGCGACGTTGGTGAGAAAGATCGTAATGGTGCGTGTGGCCGAAAATGAGGCTAAGGCAGAGGGTCGATAGCGAGCAGCGCTACCGGGAGATAAAAAGCCCATGAAGTATCTGACCGAGTTCCGTAATGGCGAGGTGGCGCAGCGAATGGCGCGCGAGATTGCCGCCGTCACCACACGCCCGTGGAAGATCATGGAGGTCTGCGGCGGGCAAACGCACTCGATCATCAAGA
>CAZYCV010000137.1:0-8039 GCA_964645305.1 uncultured Occallatibacter sp.
ACGCGCGGCAGACCGCCGGTGATGTCCTTGGTACGCGTGCTCTCCTTGGGAATCTTGGCCAGTACATCGCCCGGACCCACTTCGGCGCCGTCCTCGATCATCAAGTGAGCGCCGCGCGGAAGCAGATAGCGCTTGTGCGCCTTGGCGTTCTTCACCACGAAGGTAGGCTGGCGCTTTTCGTCGGCTGCATCGGCAACCACCCAGCGAGAGAGGCCGGTGACTTCATCCACTTCCTCATTCAGGGTGATGCCTTCCTGCAAGTCCTTGAAGGTGACAATGCCGCCGATTTCAGTGAGGATCGAGTAGGTGTAGGGATCCCACTCGGCCAGCAACTGACCCAGTACCACGTGCTCGCCGTCCTTCACCTTGAGGCGCGCGCCGTAGACCACCTGATAGCGTTCCTTCTCACGGCCGCGCTCATCCTGAACCGCAATCGAGCCGGAGCGGTTCATGGCCACCAGTGTGCCGTCCTTGCTTTCCACGTAGTTCAAATTGATAAAGCGCACATTGCCGTTGTTCTTGGCGTCCAATTTGGACTTGTCGGAGACGCGGCTGGCCGTGCCGCCCACGTGGAAGGTTCTCATCGTCAACTGCGTGCCCGGTTCGCCGATGGACTGTGCCGCGATGACGCCGCAGGTTTCGCCCAGTTCCACCATGCGTCCCGAACCCAGGTTGCGCCCGTAGCAGAGCGCGCAGACGCCGCGCTTGGACTCGCAGGTCAGCACCGAGCGGATTCTGACCTTCTCCACGCCCGCGCCTTGAATCGCCACGGCTGTATCCTCGTCAATGCCTTGATTGATATCGACGATGATGTTGCCGTCATAGTCCTTGATGCGCTCCAAGGAGACGCGGCCAATGATGCGGTCGCGCAGTTCCTCGATGATCTCGCCGGACTCGACAATCGAGCCGACGTAAATGCCCTCGACCGTGCCGCAATCGTACTCGGTAACAATGACGTCTTGCGCCACGTCCACCAGACGGCGAGTCAGATAGCCGGAATCAGCCGTCTTCAACGCCGTATCCGCCAATCCCTTGCGCGCGCCGTGCGTCGAAATGAAGTACTCCAGCACGGTCAGCCCCTCGCGGAAGTTGGCCGTGATGGGCGTCTCGATGACTTCGCCCGATGGCTTGGCCATCAATCCGCGCATACCGGAAAGCTGGCGAATCTGCTGCTTCGATCCGCGAGCGCCGGAGTCGGCCATGATGTAAATCGGATTGAAGGCGCCTTCGTCGTCGGCGCGCTTCATGTTGCCGAACATCTCATCGGCCACCTTATCCGTCACCGCCGACCACATCTGAATGACCTTGTTGGAGCGCTCGCCGTTGGTGATGGCGCCGTCCATGTACTGCTTCTGGACTTCGATCACCTTCAAATCGGCCTCGCGCACAACAGTGTACTTTGAGTCCGGGATCACCATGTCGTCCAGGCCAACGGAAAGCCCGGAACGCGTGGCGTACTTGAAGCCCATCTCCTTGATGCGGTCGAGCATTCCAACCGTAACTTCCAGGCCCAGGTTCTGGTTGCAAAAGTTCACCAACTGCCCGATGCCTTTCTTCTTCAGCAGCCCGTTGATGAACGGCATTCCCTCCGGCAGCGCGTCATTCAGAATCACGCGGCCCACCGTCGTTGAAATGTACTGCTTGTTGAAGTCCACCGGCTCCACGTGGGTCAAATCCTGATCGTCGTAGGCGGTGGTCAAATCCATCACCTTGCCCGTATAGCGCAGGCGAACGGGAGAAAGCGTCTCCACTTCCTTGGCCTCGAGCGCCATCAGAACCTCTTCCGTATTGGCAAAGACGCGTCCCTCGCCCTTGGCATTCTTCTTGGCCTTGGTCAGGTAATAGAGGCCCAGCACCATATCCTGCGAAGGCACGGTGATCGGCTGGCCCGAGGCCGGCGAAAGAATGTTATGCGAGGCCAGCATCAGCACACTCGCTTCAATCTGCGCCTCAGGCGAAAGCGGAATATGCACCGCCATCTGATCGCCGTCAAAGTCGGCATTGAAGGCCGTGCAAACCAGCGGGTGAATCTTGATTGCCTTGCCCTCCACCAGCACCGGCTCAAAGGCTTGAATGCCCAGACGGTGAAGCGTAGGCGCGCGGTTCAGCAGCACCGGATGGTCTTTGATGACCTCTTCCAGAATGTCCCACACCACCGGTTCCTGCATCTCGACCATCTCTTTGGCCTGCTTGATGGTGGTGCAGTGGCCTGTCTGCTCCAGGCGATGATAGATAAACGGCTTGAAGAGTTCGAGCGCCATCTTCTTCGGCAATCCGCACTGGTGCAGCTTCAACTCAGGACCGACCACGATCACCGAGCGGCCCGAATAATCCACGCGCTTGCCCAGCAAATTCTGCCGGAAGCGTCCCTGCTTGCCCTTCAAAGTATCGGAGAGCGATTTCAGCGGGCGGTTGTTTGCCCCGCGCAGCACGCGACCGCGGCGGCCATTGTCGAAGAGCGCGTCCACCGCCTCCTGCAACATACGCTTCTCATTGCGCACAATCACTTCCGGCGCATGAAGATCCATCAGCTTCTTCAAGCGGTTGTTGCGATTGATAACGCGGCGATAAAGGTCATTCAAATCGGAGGTCGCAAAGCGTCCGCCATCGAGCGGCACCAAGGGGCGCAGCTCTGGTGGAATGACGGGCAGCACATCCAGAATCATCCACTGCGGCTTGTTGTCGCTCTTGCGGAAGGCCTCGACCACCTTCAAACGCTTGGCGTACTTCAGCTTCTTCTGCGCGGATGTTTCTGTTTTCATTCTTTCGCGCAGCTCAATGCCCAGCTCGTCCATCTGCACGCGCTTCAGCAATTCCTTGATCGCCTCGGCACCCATCATCGCCTTGAAGCCCGAAGGACGGTACTGCGCATCCAGCTCGCGGAACTTGGTCTCGTCCTTGATGATCTCGCGCTCTTTGGTCGGCGAGTCGCCGGGATCAACAACCACGTACGACTCGAAGTAGAGAATCGCTTCCAGGTCGCGCAGTGAAATATCCAGCAGATGGCCGATGCGCGAGGGCAGGCCCTTGAAGAACCAGACGTGCGAACATGGGCTCGCCAATTCGATGTGCCCCATGCGCTCGCGGCGAACCTTCGACACCGTCACTTCCACGCCGCACTTGTCGCAGATCACGCCGCGGTGCTTCATGCGCTTGTACTTGCCGCAAAGGCACTCCCAGTCGGTGACCGGTCCAAAGATGCGCGCGCAGAAGAGGCCGTCGCGCTCCGGCTTGAAGGTGCGGTAATTGATCGTCTCCGGCTTGGTGACCTCGCCGTGCGACCAACTGCGGATCTTCTCAGGCGAAGCAAGCATGATGCGGATGGCGTCGAAATCAGTAATGGGACCAGAAAGCTCAAACGGGTTTGAACGGAACAAGGTGACCCTCCTTGGCGGGCCTTCTCGGCGCCTGCCTTGGCTTTCCCCGGGATTCTTATCAGGTTCTTCCTTCCCGGGAAGCGGTGTAGACCGCTTTCAAGAAGAACCCAAAAACAGGGATCAGAGATCAGGGTTCAGGGTTCAGTTCTCAGCGGTTTCAATCTATGGAGGCCAATTCCTTCCAGCGCGGCACACCCAGTCTGATCCCTGATCCCTGACCCCTGATCCCTTGCTCCTAGTCCGCCACTGCCAGCAAATCAGGCTCTGGCAGCTTCTTGATCAGATCCGCCCGCTTGATCAGCTCCACATCCAGGCACAGCGATTGCAACTCGCGGATCAGCACGTTGAACGACTCCGGCACGCCCGGCTCAATCGCCGCTTCGCCCTTCACAATGGCCTCGTAAATCTTGGTGCGGCCATAGACGTCATCCGACTTCGCCGTCAGCAGCTCCTGCAGGATGTAAGCCGCGCCGTAAGCCTCCAGCGCCCACACTTCCATCTCGCCGAATCTCTGTCCGCCGAACTGCGCCTTGCCGCCCAAAGGCTGCTGCGTAATCAGCGAGTACGGTCCAATCGAACGCGCGTGAATCTTGTCGTCCACCAAGTGCGAGAGCTTCAGCATATAGATGTAGCCCACCGTCACCGGCTGTTCGAACTGCTCGCCCGTCATGCCGTCAAACAGAGGCGTCTTGCCTGAAGAAGGCAGACCGGCTGATGCCAGCAGCGCCTTGATCTCAGACTCGCGCGCGCCGTCAAAGACCGCCGTGCCGAACCAGATGCCGCGCTTCATGCCTGCTCCTACGCGAAGCAGCATCTCGTCGTCCAGCTCCTCCAGTTGGCGCAGCGCTGCGGTTCCGGCAAACTCTTTGCGCATCAGCGCGCGGGTGGTTTCCACGTCGCTGTTGGCTTTGATCAGCGCGGCAATCTTCTCGCCCAATACGTGCGCCGCCCAGCCCAGATGCGTCTCCAGAACCTGTCCCACGTTCATACGGGAAGGCACGCCCAGAGGATTCAACACAATCTCCACCGGCGTTCCATCGGGCAGATACGGCATATCTTCTTCAGGAAGGATGCGCGCGATCACGCCCTTGTTGCCGTGGCGGCCGGCCATCTTGTCGCCCACGCTCAACTTGCGCTTCATCGCCACATAAACCTTCACCAGCTTGATGACGCCCGGAGGCAGTTCATCGCCCTTGGCCAGCTTGGCGACTTTCTCGTTGGTGATCTTGCGCAGCACTTCGATCTGGCGCGAGGTCATCTCTTCGATCTCGTCGATCTGCTCGTTGACTCGCGGATCCTTGTCGGCATAGCGGATACGCTTCAGATTCTTGGTCGAGATGCGCTCAATCGTCTCGCGATCAAGAATCGCCGCCTTGGTCAGCAAACGCTTGTTGGTCCGCTCGTCGTGCAGATCGGCCAACACTTCCTTGCCGCCCAGAATGCCTTCCAAACGCTTCAACCGCTCGTCGGTCAGAATGCGAATCTCGTCGCCCAAGTTCTTTTCCAGCTTGGCAATGTATTCGCCTTCAATCTGCTTGGCGCGCTCGTCCTTCTCCTGCCCCTTGCGGCTGAAGATGCGCACATCAACGATGGTGCCTTCAATGCCTGGAGGCGTGGTCAGCGAAGCGTCGCGCACATCGCCGGCCTTTTCGCCGAAGATGGCGCGCAGCAGCTTCTCTTCCGGCGTCAACTGCGTCTCGCCCTTGGGAGTGACCTTGCCCACCATGATGTCGCCGTGCTTGATCTGCGCGCCGATGCGGATGACGCCGCTCTCGTCCAGATCGCGCAGCGCGTGCTCGCTCACGTTCGGAATATCGCGCGTGATCTCTTCCGGTCCCAGCTTGGTATCGCGTGCTTCAATCTCGAACTCCTCGATGTGCACCGAGGTGTAGTAGTCCTCCCGCACCAGCTTCTCGCTGATCAGAATCGCGTCCTCAAAGTTGTAGCCACGCCACGGCATGAAGGCCACCAGCACATTGCGTCCCAGCGCCAACTCGCCACCTTCCGTGCATGGCCCGTCGGCGATTACCTGACCCTTCACCACCCGCTCGCCCTCGCGGACGACCGGCTTCTGATTGATGCAGGTGTTCTGGTTGGAGCGCTTGAACTTGATCAGCGTGTAAATGTCCGATCCAACTTCGCGCGACAACTGCGTCGGATGATGCTCGCCTTCAACGCGTACGATAATGCGCTGCGAGTCCACCGAATCCACAATTCCGTTGCGCTTGGCCAGAATCACAGCGCCGGAGTCGCGCGCCGTCACGCCTTCCATTCCCGTGCCCACCAGCGGCGCTTCAGCCACCAGCAGCGGAACAGACTGGCGTTGCATATTCGCGCCCATCAGCGCGCGGTTCGCGTCGTCATGCTCAAGGAATGGAACCAGGCTAGCGGCTACTGAAACCAGTTGCTTCGGACTCACGTCGATGTAATCAACATCGCCGCGATTGACCAGCACAAAGTTCCCCTGCCGCCGCGCGTTCACCAAGTCTTCGGTAATAAACCCTTCATCGTTGAACTCGATGTTGGCCTGCGCAATGGTGTGCTTGTCCTCTTCCCACGCCGAGAGATAAAAGCTGAAAGGAATGCTGTCGATGGGCCGCTTGCCGGCCTTCTTCAGCTCCTCATTCAGCCGCGCCGCCTCATCTTTTTCGATGTGGTCGCCCACGCGCAATCCACTTTCGCCGGCGTTGGCGATCTCGACAAAGTCAAGAATGCGCGAGTCCTTCACCTTGCGATAAGGCGACTCGATGAAGCCGTATTCATTGATGCGCGCAAAGCAGCTCAGTGAGCTGATCAGGCCAATGTTCGGGCCTTCCGGCGTCTCAATCGGGCAGATTCGCCCGTAGTGCGTCGGATGCACGTCGCGCACCTCAAAGCCCGCGCGCTCACGGCTCAAGCCGCCCGGTCCAAGAGCCGACAGGCGGCGCTTGTGCGTAATCTCGGAGAGCGGATTGGTCTGATCCATGAACTGCGACAACTGCGAAGAACCGAAGAACTCGCGGATCGCCGCCATCACCGGCTTGGCGTTGATCAGGTCGTGCGGCATCGCCGTCGTAAGCTCCTGATAGACGCTCATCTTTTCCTTGATCGCCCGCTCCATGCGCACGAGACCAATGCGGAACTGATTCTCCATCAGCTCGCCGACAGCCCTCACGCGCCGGTTGCCCAGGTGATCGATGTCGTCCACCACGCCGATGTTCTTGCGCAGCTTCAGCAGGTAGCGGATCGTCGCGTAGAAATCCTCCGGCGTCAAGGTGCGATTGTGCAGTTGCGTCGCGTCTTGATTCTCATAGAGCTTGATGTTGAACTTCAGCCGGCCCACGCGCGAGAAGTCATACTTGCGCGCGTCAAAGAACATCCCCTCAAAGAGCGACATCGCCGTCTCAAGCGTTGGCGGATCACCGGGGCGAAGCTTGCGATAGATCTCAATCAGAGCCTCTTCCGGCTTGCGGATCGAGTCGCGCTTCAGCGTGTTGGTGATGATGTTGCCCACATCGTCGCGCTCCGGGAAGAAGACCTCGATCGAGGTCACGCCCGCCTGCACGATCTTGTGCAGCTTGTCGGCGGAGAGCTCCTGGTTGGCCTCGTAGAGCAGCTCGCCGGTGGTCATATCCACCACGTCCGCCGCGGTCATTGCGCCGTCGAACTCGCTGGCTTCCACCTCCACCGACTCGATCTTGTGCGCGCGCAGTTGCTTCAGCGTATGGGGCGTGATCTTGCGCGTGGCCGGGGCAACTTCCTCGCCCTTTACCGTGATGCCAACCGCCGGACGCGTGCCCAGCAGGTTGGTCGACTGCGCCTCGGGGGCCACCTTCCAGTACAGCTTGCCGCCCTTCACATGGATGGTGTCCACGGTGTAGAAGGTCTTCAGTATCTCCTCGTCGGTGCGCAGGCCGAGCGCGCGCAGGAAGATGGTTCCCAGGAACTTGCGCTTGCGGTCGATGCGCACATAGAGCGTGTTCTTCTGGTCGTACTCGAACTCCACCCACGATCCGCGATAGGGAATGATCTTGCCCAGGAAGTAGGTGCGGTTGTTGGCCGTCTCAAAGAAGACGCCGGGCGAGCGGTGCAACTGCGAAACAATCACGCGCTCGGTGCCGTTCACGATAAAGGTCCCGTTCGGCGTCATCAGCGGAATGTCGCCGAAAAACACCTCCTGCTCCTTGATGTCGCGAATCGTCTTGTTGCCCGTCTCCGCGTCCTTCTCGTAGATCGTCAACCGCACCGTCACCTTCAACGGCGCCGAGAAGGTCATGCCCCGCTCCTCGCACTCCTGCTGGTCGTACTTCAACTGCAAGCTCACCGGATCGCCGCACTTGTTGCAAAAGTCCGGCGTGTTCTTGTTATACGTGCCGCACTTCTGGCATAGCACATCGCCCGGATGAAATGGATCGGTAATCACCATCGACCCGCAATGCACGCAGGCCGTGCGCAGGTGATGCAGGCCCTTCAAGTGGCCGCACTTGCACTCCCAGTTACCGATGGAAAAATCCACAAAGTCCAACTGCGAGATCCCGCGGAAATCGGTGATCGGAAAAACCGAAACAAACACCGACTGCAAACCAGCGTCGTCGCGCTCGTTGGGCAGCTTGTCCATCTGCAGAAAGCGCTCATACGAGCGCCGCTGCACTTCAATCAGGTTGGGAATCTGGGTTGCGGTGG
>CAZYCV010000138.1:0-8038 GCA_964645305.1 uncultured Occallatibacter sp.
GCGCCTTGCCCGCCTTCGTTTTGCGGGGCTTCGGCGATGGTGGCTACGTGGGGGTGGGATTTCAGGAACTCGCGGACGGCGCGGCGGAGGACGCCGGCACCGTGGCCGTGGATGATGCGGACGCGGGGCAGGCCGGCGAGGAAGGCGCGATCCAGATACTTCTCCAGCTCTTGCTCGGCCTCGTCCACGGTGCGGCCGATCAGGTTGATCTCCATGCGCAGGTCGTCGGTGTTGGCGCTGATCATGGTGACGTGGACGTTCTTCTGGCTGCGGGCGGCGGCGAGTGGATCGGGGCGTTGCACAGGCGCGGAATCGCCGCTGGGAGGATTCGGAGCTGTGCACTCATCGCGCCGGACGCGCATTTTGATGGGGCCGAGCGCCACTTCAAAGAGGTCTTTTTCCACCTCGCGCACCACCGTGGCGATCTTGTTCATCGACTTGAGGCGGACCTGATCGCCGGCGGCGATGTGCTTGAGCAGGTGCGGCTGGGCGTTCTGGTCGCCCTGGTCCGCGCCGGTGCGATGGGCGACGACGGTCTGGTTGAAGCTCTCCTGAAACTCGCGGCGCAGGCGGTTGATGCGGCGTTCGGCCTCTTTGGAGAGCTTCTCCTTGCCGGCGCGATCCTCAATGGCGCGGACCGTTTCGCGCATCTGAAACTCGAAGTCCTTGAGCAGCGAGGCGAGCTTGGATTCGAGCTCCTGGGTGCGCTTGCGCAGCTCGACGTCGCCTTCGCGGGCCAGCTTTTTCCTCTCCAGATTCAGCGCATATTGCTGCTCGCGCGCGGCTTTGCGGTCCTCTTCAAGCTGGGTCAGCTCGCTGTGCATCTTGTCCAGAAAGCGACTGATGTCCGCCTGCTGCGTGCCCAGGCGCTGGCGAGCGGCGGCGATGATGGCGGCGTTCAGGCCCAAGCGCTCGGCGGTTTGGATGCCGGCAGAGGCGCCGGGAACACCGAGGCGCAGTTTATAGTTGGGCGCAAGGGTCAGTTCATCCACGCCGGCCGCGGCATTCAGCACGCCGGGAGTGTTGGCGGCATAGACCTTGAGCGAGGTGTGGTGCGTGGAGATCAGCGACCAGGCTCCGGCCGTCAAAAAGTGGCTGGCAATGGCCACGGCCAGCGCCGAGCCTTCTTCAGGATCGGTGGAAGAACCTAGCTCATCGAGCAGAACCAGGGACTTTTCGCCGGCGAGGCGGGAGAGGCGGTCGAGATTGGTGATGTGTGCGGAAAAGGTGGAGAGAGCGGCTTCAATCGATTGCGCGTCGCCGATGTCGGCGAGGAAGGCCGTGAAGACGGGAAAACTGGCGGCTTCAGCGGGCACAGGCAATCCGGCCTGAGCCATCATTGCTAATAGAGCTACGGTCTTCAATGTGACGGTTTTGCCGCCGGTGTTGGGACCGCTGATGATGAGCTGACGGGCTTCGGCAGTGAATTTAAGAGCCAGCGGGACGACGCTCCCGCCGGTCGCGCGAAGGCGCTTTTCCAGCAGCGGATGGCGGGCGGCGGCGAGAGTGAGCCGATCCGGCGTGAGGGTGGGCGCAACGCAATCAAATGCGCGGGCAAAGCGGGCGCGGGCTTGCAAGCTATCGACCAGCGCCAGCACACGCGCGCCTTCGACCAGCGCCACGGCATAGCCGCCCACCTGGCGGGTGAGAGCCATGAAGATGCGGTGAATCTCGGCCTGCTCTTCTTCCAGCAGGCGGACGAGTTCGTTGTTCTGCTCGATGGTCTCCAGCGGCTCAATGTAGACCGTCTGCCCAGACGAGCTAACGCCATGCACCACGCCGCTGACGCGCCGCTTCTGCTCGACGCGGACCGGAATCACAAAGCGCTCGCCGCGAATGGTAATCAGCTCGTCCTGCGTCGCGCCGTCCGAGGCCAGCTTGCGCAGCGCGGCGCGCAGGCTTTCTTCGATCTGCCGCTGCTGACGCTCCTGCTCGCGTCGGATGCGGCCCAACTCTGGCGAGGCGTTGTCGGCCAGCGAGCCGTCGGGCTGGATGGTGCGCTCGATGGACTCGGCGAGCGGACGCAGGCTGGTGGTGAGCGCGGTTGAGAGTTGGCTGAGGCCGAAGAGCTTGCCCACGAGGCGCGCCGGGGGCGATTGCAGCAGAGCCTGCCAGGCGGCCACATCGTTGGCCAGCCGAGCGATGGCTTGCAGTTCGCTGGCCTCCAGCGCCGCGCCGGGAATCTGCGCCTTGGCGGCGTGCTGCGTGGGGTCGAAGAGGCCGCCGACGGGGATAGAGGTCTGCTCTTCCAGCAGCAGCCGCAGCTCGCCGGTGAGTTGATGCTGGCGGACGATCCACTCTTCATCGGTGGAGGGCTGGAGGGCGAGAATCGCATGGCGGCCCACGGGCGAGGCAGCAAAGCCGGCAACGAGCGCCAGCAGCGGCTCCCACTCCAGAGCGGCAAAGTCGGCAAACTCCACCGGCGACGGGATCGGATCGAGTAAAGGCATAGTTTGTACTGAAACTATCTTATTGCGTTGGGCTGGAAGTTCTGGGAAATCAATGCCTCTTCCCTATGCTCAGATTGCATACAGAGCATTAACGCGCTAGCATAGGTTGCGAGAAAAGCCCTGCCTGTCGTGTGCTGCTTTGCCTCTGCATATTCTCCAAGTTAAATGATTTCGATGGTGCTTGAGCAATCTCATTGAGATATGGAATAAGCGCGAGTCCAATGACTTGTGCAAGTCGAGGAGGAACTGCATTTCCGATCTGCCACATTGCCTTCTTCATCGTTCCCTCAAAGATGAAATCATCTGGAAATGTTTGCAATCGAGCCATCTCCCGTGCTGAAATCACGCGATTCAAATGCGGATGAATATGTGTTCCACCGTGATTTTCCTTGATTGTCATTGAAGGAAGTCCGGGATATTGCCGCTTGAAGGCATCAAAGAATGTTTCATAAAGCGAGCCGCCTGGGGGAACTTTGGCGATCCTCTCCATGTACTGTTTTGAGTGGCGTGTCCATTCGTGATTAATAGCTGGAATCGGAGTCGAAGGTGGTAGATCAGAAATTGCTGATTCAATTGGCCAATACTGATCCGGCGTCAATTGCGGCTTTGGATAAGGATTGTCCAAGCCGAAGCGATTTGCAACAAAGATGGCTCTAGGCCGAAACTGCGGCACACCATAGTCCGCGCTTTCCAATACTGTTACTGACATATTTGGGTAGCCGATCTCTTCAAATGCTTCGAGAATGGCCTTTCTTACTGCGCCACTCTTCATCGTAAGGATTCCAGGTACATTTTCCATTACGACATACCAAGGACGAATCTCCGCCACAACCCGGATGAACTCATAAAAGAGTTTGTTCCTCTCGTCGTTGGGATCGCGCTTGCCAGCAACCGAAAACCCTTGGCAGGGAGGACCGCCACTGACCAAGTGTATTTCTCCAAGTTCCTCCGGATTCAATAATTTACCTGGATGATAATTTTTTATGTCTCCACAATAATGCTTGCAAGATGGGAAATTTCGCAGATGCGTGGCGGAGGCAATCGGACTGATTTCAACACTGGCGATTGGCTTCATACCCGCCATCGACAAACCCTTCGTGATTCCACCAGCGCCACAGAAAAGATCGATAAAACGATAGGCCTCACTGGCAATTAGCGATTCATTTACATCAACAAAAACTTTAAACTCATCGTTTAAGTCCGTCTGCGAATCCCGTTTCAATCGTTCATAGCGTCCGATTTTTGGGCGTTTTGCCTTTGGGGCTGGTTCGATAAGTTCGGTTTCTGGAAACAGAGTCTCAAGCATGAATATTAGTATACCGAATGTGACACATAGTCCTCAAGAGGGCGAACTGCCCGCTTGCTTCACAAGAGATTGACGCCATTTTTCAAGATCGTACCAGCCACACCCAACGCAGCCCTTTTCTGCTGCCTTGCCACGCCGGGGCACATTGTCGGGCCAGCGGGCATTTCCTTCATAGAAATATTTGATTCCAAATGGGTAGCCCCGGTCACCGCTCTGATCACAGGCAAGACAAACCATACGCTTTTGTAGGTTTCGCTGGTTGTTCATAAGTTGAAAATCTCTTTTGATATCTTGGTCCTCAAGAGCTTCGAGGGATGATCGTTTGGTATTGAGATCCCACCGAATTTCAGAAAACTTGTGGTCGGGAAGCAGCGAATCCGCGTTAACTTTTCGTCCCTCAAAAGCGTCATAATTCCCAAGAACTGATACGATATGCTTTCTGAGCTTTGGCGACCAAGTTTCATATCCGAAAACATTCTGACGAGGGATGGGAAGCATCTGAAGGTGAACAGTTTTTTTGCCACATTTCTTGGCACATTGCATTGTTTTGGTTGCAAGAGTAAATCCAAATTCCTTGATGGCTCGGGTTCTGCTCGCGTAATTTCCGTTCTTGGGGAACTGACATTCTTTGCAAGTCCATTCGAAAGTGAGCATCGCATCAAAAAATGGTCGAGTTACATTCGCTCCGGGCTTGCTCGCCCAAAAATCAATCTGTTCTTTTTTCCATTTCTTCCAATTCGCTGGATCGCAATAAATATATGCAGTTGAAAGATAATCTTTAATTTTGTCCGCAGTCTCCAGCAACAATCCGGTACGGCGATATTCAATTGGAATGCCAAAATTACACTTATGCTTCGGGTAAGAAAATGTCACATCCAAGTATTTCTCGCTTGCCTTGCTGTGAGACCAGAATGAATGAACGGTAATCTTCTCAGAGTTCAATTCAGTGATGTCAAATTTGAGCTTGTCAGTCAAGTTTTGCCTCCTTCTCAAGTCCTTGAAGAAGGTCCGAAGCCGTAGTCTTCAATCCCTCAGCAAGGATCGCAATCACTGTTAAGGTTGGGTTTCTACGTCCGCGTTCAATGCCGGAAACATAGGTTCTGTCGAGACCGGTCTCAAGAGCGAGGCCCTCTTGCGTCAGACCGACTTCAGTGCGGCGGAGACGCACGAGGTGTCCGAAAGCATTGCGAAATTCTAATTTTTTGTCCACGAATTACGATTGCATACGAACTAGGCCGATGAGTCCACGGACTATGAGTCACCGTACCTGATAAACAACACTAATCAAAATGCGCCAACAGACGACTGAAGTTATAATCCGCTGTATTCTAGGCATAGGCGATGTTTTCTTCCTCTGGCACACGCGGCGAAAAGCTCTCCACCGTCAAGCTGACGGTGGTGCAGTACGGCATTCTGTTCATGATGCTGGGGTTGTCGGCTGGGCTGTGGCGCTTGCAGGTGCTGCGCGTGGACGACTACCGCTTGCAGGCCGAGCAGAACCGCATTCGCAAGGAGCCGGTGATGGCCGCGCGCGGCAAGCTCTTTGACCGCGAGAACCGGCTGATTGTGGACAACTACCCTTCGGTCTCCTGCTACCTGGTGCGCGAGGCGAATCGGAATGTGGACGATGATCTGCCGCTGATTGCCAAGGGGCTCAATCTGGACCTGGAGCAACTGCGCTCGACTTTGCGGCGCTACCGCACCCGGCCGGTCTACGAGCCGATCCCCATCAAGCAAGAGGTGACCGCCGACGAGCAGGCCTTCATCGAGGCGCATCGTAATGAGCTGCCGGAACTGGAGACCATTGATGTGGAGCGGCGGCTCTACCCGCGCGACGGCTTTGCGGCGCACTTGATTGGGTACGTGGGCGAAGTGAGCGAAGAGGATCTGAACAATCCGCGCTATGCCGCCTACGAGCCGGGCGACGTGGTGGGCAAGGCGGGCGTTGAAGAGACCTACGACCAACTGCTGCGCGGGCAAGACGGTTCGCGCGACGTGGTGGTGGACAGCCATGGGCGCGAGGTGAGCTTCCTGCGGACGCAGCACGCGCAGCCCGGCCAGGACCTGAAGCTGACCATTGACATTGACATCCAGCGCGCGGCCGAGCTGGCGCTGGGCGACGCCAACGGAGCGGTGGTGGTGATGGACCCGCGCAACGGCGAGATACTGGCCTTGGTCTCGCATCCCAGCTACGACCCCAACGCCTTTGCCGTGCGCATCAATCGCACGGACTGGAATGCGCTGATCACCAACCCCAACCATCCGCTGATGAACAAGGCGATACAGGATCAGCTTGCGCCGGGTTCGACCTTCAAGATCATCATGTCGGCGGCCGGCTTGCAGGAGGGCGTGGCGCAGGATATGCACGTCAACTGTGTGGGCGGCGGAAATTTTTACGGACGCTTCTTCAAATGCGACAAGCATCATGGAGTGCTCAATATCACCCAGGCGATCCCACTCTCTTGCGACACCTTTTTTTACACGCTGGCACAGAGGCTGGGCATCGACACCATCGCCCGCTACGCAACCAGCTTCGGCATCGGCGTCAAAACCGGCATTGATCTGCCGGGCGAGATGGCCGGTATTATGCCCTCGACGCAATGGGAGATGAAGAACTATCACCAGAAGTATTACGCCGGCAACACGATCTCGGTCGGCATTGGCCAGGGCGAGACGCAGGTGACGCCGCTGCAACTGGCGCGCGCGCTGGGCGGCATTGCTTCCGGCGGACATTTTGTGCGTCCCCATGTGGTGATGCCGGAGCAGAATATCCCGGCCGACTTCCGCCAGGCAATTTTAGATAGCTTTCCCGGCTCCGGCGACAAAGATGTTCCTCTCAATCCGGATACATGGTCCATCATTACCGACGGCATGGCTGCCACCACCACCACCGGTACAGCGGCAGCCGCTCACTTGGAAGGCGTGGACTTTGCCGGCAAGACGGGTACGGCGCAGGTGGTGGGCGGCGGCGATACGCACACCAAAGGCGGCGTCAAGACCCCGAACGCCTGGTTTGTGGGCATGATTCCCCGGCGCAACCCGGAGGTGGTCATAACGGTGTTGCAGGAGCACGGCGATTGGGGTTCAGGTTCGGCGATGATTGCGCAAAAAATCGCCATTGCCTACGTAAACAAAAAGCGCTCTCAGGACAAAAACGTCCTCGATCAGGCGGCGACCTCCAAGCCGGTTGAAATGGGAGCGGTCTGGAGCGAGCCCGCGCCAGTCGGACGTTCGCACGCCGCCGGCCTTCCAGGGCAGGACTCGGTCCTCCATGCCGGCCACTACATGATTGATCCTGGGCCGCTTGCACCCACCAAGGCGCTCGCCAGCGCTCGGCCTTCCCTGCCGGGTTGGCTGCTGGCCTTGCCGTTGCGCTTCAAGGAAGGTCGGCCCTGATGCGCCGCTTTCTAAGCTTTCGCGAATTCGACTGGGCGCTGCTCTCCATGGTGTTGCTGCTGTGCACGCTTTCCGTCTTTGAAATCTATTCGGCTACGCTGCACACCAAATACGTGGGCTTCCACACCAAGCAAATTCTTTGGATTGCCAGCGGAATGGCGGCGATGTTTCTCTTCTCCAAGATCGACTATCACCGGCTGCTGGATTGGACACCTTGGGCCTACGCCGTCTTCTTGCTGGCGCTGGTGGCGGTCAAACTTGTGGGGCACAGCGCGCTGGGCGCCAAGCGCTGGATCAAGATCGGCCCCATGCACTTTCAGCCCTCGGAGTGGATGAAGCTGATCCTGATTCTGCTCCTGGCCCGCTACTTTTCCAATCTGGGAGGGCGCTCGCTCACTTGGAGAGACATCTTCAAGGCCTTTGCGCTGGTGGGCCTGCCGATGGTGCTGGTGCTGGTCCAGCCCGATCTAGGAACTGCCCTCACCTATACGCCGATTCTGGTTGCGGGCCTTTTTTTGGGCGGCATCAACTGGAAGCAGGCGCTGATTCTGAGCGTTTGCGGCGTAGCGCTGGTGACTGGAGTTTGGACCAGCGGCAGATTACACCCTTATCAGAAGGCGCGCCTGACCAGTTTCATCAATCCCGATAACGACCCCAAGGGCACCGGCTATCAGCTCAAGCAGTCGCTGATCGCCGTCGGCTCAGGCGGGGTTTGGGGCCAGGGCACGGAGAAGGGTTCGCAGACCCAAGGCGCATTCCTCCCGATTCCCCATGCGGATTTCATCTTTGCCGCTTTTGGCGAGGAACATGGATTTGTCGGCGCGATTTTTGTGCTGCTGCTATACTTTTTTATATTGATGCGTTTGATTCAAAACGCTCAAACAGC
>CAZYCV010000139.1:0-7929 GCA_964645305.1 uncultured Occallatibacter sp.
CGATCTGCGGCAGCGGGCCTTTGAGCGCCTTCAAGTAACTCGCCCCGCCCAGCGCACTGCACGGAAAGACCTTCACCACATCCGCGCCCGCCTCCCAGGCCGTCACCACTTCGGTCGGCGTCAGCGCTCCGGGCATTACCGGCACGCTGTAACGGCGGCAGATTTCAATCGTCTTCAAATTCAGCGATGGACTCACAATAAACTCCGCCCCGGCCAGCATACAGGCCCGCGCCGTCTCCGGATCGAGAACCGTGCCGGCGCCGATCAGGATGCGCCCATTGGTTTCGCGCACTAACTGGCGAATAACTTCCAGCGCTCCGGGCACGGTCATGGTAACTTCCAGCGCGGTAACTCCTCCGGCCTCAATGGCCGCAGCCAGAGCCAGTGCTTGGTCCACCGAGTTAGCCCGCAAAACCGGAAGCAAGCCAATCTCCTGGATGCGCCTTAATACTTCTTCCTTTTTCATATTCAAAAGTCCTTTTCTTTCGCGAATTCTTTATCCAAATCAAACAACTGCAAAATCAAAACTCTGTCATACTGAGCGGAGCAATGCGAAGTTGGGAAACCATCGGCTTTTTTGATGATTGGTTGAAATGTTGGGTGCCCCATCCATTCGCGCTCTTTGCGAATGGGTGGGATACCAAGAACTCTCACCGTAAAATCCGCGCGGCGCCTCCGCCCATTACGCGCATCACTTCGGCCAGACTCGCTGTGCTGGTATCTCCAGGTGTAGTCATGGCCAGCGCGCCATGCGCCACGCCGCACCGCACTGCCCATTCAATTCCTTTGCCGCCTAGCAAGCCGTAGATAACTCCAGAGGCAAAGGAGTCACCACCGCCAACGCGGTCCAGAATCTCTACATTGCGCTGTGGCACATGAACAATCTCTCCCTCGTGCAGCGCAATCGCGCCCCATGCGTTCTCGCTGGCCGAGTGCGCGGTGCGTAGCGTGGACGCAATAACCTTCAGATTCGGATAGGCTGCCGATAACTCCCGCAGCATTTTTTCATAACTCGCAATCGGCAGCTCGTCAAAGCTATCGCTGACTCCTTCCAGCTTCACGCCAAGCACAGCGGAGAAATCCTCTTCATTGCCAAAGAGAACATCCACTTTGCGCACTAACTCGCGATTGACTTCCTGTGCCTTTGCTTTGCCGCCAATCGACTTCCACAAGGATTCACGGTAATTCAAATCATAAGAAACCATGGTGCCGGCCTTCCGCGCGGCGTCCATCGCCTCGGTTGCAACCAGCATCGTTGTCTCAGAGAGTGCAGCAAAAATTCCGCCCGTGTGCAGCCAGCGCGAGCCCATCGGCGCGCCAAAAATTTCCGGCCAGTTATAGTCGCCAAGGGCTAACTGCGAAACTGCGGTATTACCGCGATCACTGCAGCCCAGCGCGGCGCGCACGCCAAAGCCACGCTCAGTAAAATTAAGACCGTTGCGAACCCTTCGTCCCACGCCATCATATGGCTTCCAGCGTACTAACTCCTGGTCGACGCCGCCCTGCAACATCAAGTCTTCCAGCAATCGTCCAACTGGATTGTCGGCCAGCGCCGTTGCGATTGCCGTGCGCAGCCCGAAGCAGCGGCGCAAACCGCGTGCGACATTATATTCGCCGCCGCCTTCAGATGCGCGAAAGGTGCGCGCCGTATGAATCCGGTCGTCGCCCGGATCAAGCCGCAACATGACTTCGCCCAAGCTGACACAATCCCAGCGCGCTGTCTCAGCCGCCGTAATCTTCAACTGATTGTCCATAACCTAACTTTCGTCTTAGTATTTCAACCAATGCAAAAAGCTTGATTCCGTAAGTCTCGCTCCAGGAGGCATTCCCTTCAGCTTAACTTCTCCGCTAACTGCCGAAGAACATACTGCAGAATGCCGCCATGTTCGTAGTAGGCAATCTCCTGCGGCGTGTCTATGCGCACCTTCGCGTCGAACTCCTTTACAGTTCCGTCGCTAGCAGTGGCTTTCACCCGAAGTGTATTGCCGTCGGCGAACTTAGTCGAAAGCAATGTTTTCAAACCAGGGAAGTCATAAAGCTCTTCGCCGTTCAGTCCCAGTGACGCCACATTCTGGCCTGCCTCAAACTCCAGCGGAAGAATTCCCATGCCCACCAAGTTAGAGCGATGAATGCGCTCAAAGCTTTCCGCGATCACTGCGCGCACGCCGAGCAGTTTCGGACCTTTGGCCGCCCAATCGCGCGAACTGCCGGAGCCGTACTCTTTGCCGGCCAGAATAATTAATGGAATGCCACGCTCCGCGTACTTCAAACTGGCGTCGAAGATGGAGATTGGTTCGCCCTCAGGAAGCAAGCGAGTTACTCCGCCCTCGGTGCCCGGAGCCATCTTGTTGCGCAGCCGGACGTTGGCAAAGGTTCCGCGCACCATCACTTCATGATTGCCGCGCCGTGATCCATAACTGTTGAATTCAGCAGGCTTCACGCCATGATCGGCAAGATACTTGCCTGCCGGGCCGTTTGCCTTGATGGAACCGGCCGGCGAGATATGATCGGTAGTTACTGAGTCGCCCAGCACAGCCAGTACGCGCGCGCCAAGAATCTCTGTAACTGGCGCGGGAGTCGCGGTAATTCCGTCAAAATAGGGAGCCTTCCGAATATAAGTCGAATCCGGCTCCCATTGATAGACATCGCCTGTGGGAAACTTGAGTCCCTGCCAGTTAGCGTCTCCAAGACTCACCGTGGCATATTCGCGGCGGAATCCCTCGCTGGATAATCCCTTTTCAATCGACTCCGCAACCTCTGTCTGGGTGGGCCAGATATCCTTGAGATAAATCGCTTGGCCTGCCTCATCCACGCCCAGCGGATCAGTCTCGAAGTTATGGTTGATTGTGCCTGCCAGCGCATAAGCGACTACCAGCGGCGGACTCATCAGATAGTTAGCGCGCACATCCACATTGACGCGGCCCTCGAAGTTACGGTTGCCGCTGAGCACACTGACCGCAACCAGTCCGTGCTCGTCAATACTTTTGGAAACATCGGCAGGCAGCGTACCGGAGTTACCAATGCATGTGGTGCAACCATAACCCACAATGTTGAAGCGAAGTTTCTCAAGATAGGGAAGCAGGCCAGCCTTGACATAGTAATCCGTAACTACACGTGAGCCTGGCGCGAGAGAAGTCTTTACCCACGGCGGCACGGTGAGTCCCTTTTCTATCGCTTTCTTGGCAAGAATTCCCGCCGCCAACATCACCGATGGATTTGAGGTGTTGGTGCAACTGGTGATGGCCGCGATAACTACCGAACCGTGATCGAGATACTTATCGGGATCAATGCCAAACCTGGCTTTCACTGTGGACGTAGTTTGAAGGCCCGCATCTTTCACAGTGTCGCGTTCCCATCGAACTGCCGCGCGTGTGCCTAGCGGCTTGGCTGTAGGTGAAAGCAGCGAAGGCAACTGTTGCGCAAAACTCGATGCCGCATCCTTCAAGAGCACCCGGTCTTGCGGACGCTTGGGACCGGCAACGCTCGGTTCCACCGTGGCCAGGTCCAACTGCAGTGTTTGCGTGTACTCGGCCTCCGGGGTCTCTCCTGTATGAAAAAGTCCTTGCTCCTTGTAATAACTCTCGACCAATGCAATCTGCTCCTCGTTGCGGCCGGAGAGGCGAAGGTAACGCAGTGTCTCTGCATCGACAGGAAAGATGCCGCAAGTGGCGCCGTATTCTGGAGCCATGTTACTAATGGTCGCGCGGTCGGCCAGCGGCAACTCTGCGATTCCAGGGCCGAAGAACTCGACGAACTTACCCACTACACCTAGTTTGCGCAGCAGTTGAGTTACTGTCAAAACTAAGTCAGTCGCAGTGGTTCCCTCGCGCAGTTTCCCCGTTAGCCGGAAGCCAACCACCTGGGGCACCAACATTGAGATAGGCTGGCCGAGCATTGCGGCCTCGGCCTCAATGCCGCCCACGCCCCAGCCGAGCACGCCGAGGCCGTTAATCATGGTGGTGTGCGAGTCAGTGCCTACAAGTGTATCCGGGTAAGCGACTAACTCGCCGTCTAATTCCGCCGTGAAAACCACCCGCGCCAGATGCTCCAGATTCACCTGATGGCAGATGCCCATGCCAGGCGGCACGGCGCTGAAGTTATTGAAGGCGGTTTGACCCCACTTGAGAAAGGCGTAGCGCTCTCGGTTTCTTTGAAACTCCAAAAGCGTGTTAGCTTCCAGAGCTCCCGCGGTGCCGTACTCATCTACTTGCACGGAGTGATCGATAACTAACTCGGCGGGAACCAGCGGATTGACTCGCTCTGGATTACCACCCAGCGCGCGGATGGCATCGCGCATGGCTGCCAGATCGACCACGGCAGGAACGCCGGTAAAGTCCTGCATCAGCACCCGCGCAGGCATATAGGCAATCTCTCGGCTGGGCAGGGCATGGGCGTTCCAGTTCGCCAGAAACTCGATGTCGGCGGCGGTAACATTGACCCCATCTTGGCGGCGCAGCAAGTTCTCCAAGAGAATCTTCAGACTGAAAGGAAGTCGGCTGAGATTGAATCCACGCTCCGCAAGCGCAGGCAGGCTATAGAACGCATAGCTGTTGCCGTTGGATTTGATAGTCGATTTAGTCTTGAAGCTGTTCATTGAGTTACCCTTTCTGGTCCGCGTAAGCGGAATCAAAACAAGTTTTGAGTTACGAGGGGTTCATCAAGAGCCAATAGTGAAAGCCATCCACAATGGCCATCAGCGCGGCCTGATTCAAATCGCTGGAGACACCGGCCGTGGTCCAGGATTCATGGCCATCGGCGTGGAAGCTGATGGTAACTCGGACGTGCGCCGCGGTGTCTTGCGCCGAGACGTCAATCGCCGTGACGCTGAATCTTCCCAAGTGCATACGGGCAATTGATGGATGCCATTTCTCCAACTCGCGTCGCATGGCCTTGGTGAGCGCATCGACCGGGCCGGCACCTTCGGCTCGTGTCGTTGTTACCTTGTCCTCTCCAATCGACAGTAACATGGAGGCTTGCACATAGCGACTGCCAATGACATCCGACTCATCGATCACCCTCCAGCTTTTTACGGAAAAGCATTCGTGGAGGGTGCCGAGCACTTTCATGCAGGCTAACTTGAAAGAGACTTCGCTGGAGGTGAATCCATCGCCCTCGATCATCGACAGATTGCCGTCCATCAGAGCTTGCGCCTGCGCGGAATCAAGAGTTATTCCGAGTGATTCCGCCAGAAGAATAATGTTAGCCCGGCCGGATTGCGCGTTGACGCCAATGATAGGGATCGCCCCCACCCTTGCCGGATTACACCAAAGATAGGCGCCTGGATTTTTACGCTCGCTGCTGCCGTGCATTCCGGCCCACGTGCCGAAGGCTCCGGGGCCGACAATCGGCGCACTGTGCGGCACATCCAGGCCGAATGCGGCATAGGCGGAATGCGCCAGACTGGTAAGTCCAGTGAGTAACTCTGGAGTTACAAATTCGGCTTCGCCTCTAAGTTGCATGCTGCCGATTACGGTGGTCAAGTTTACATTTCCGCAGCGCTCGCCGGTTCCCAGAAGAGTTCCTTGAATCTGAGTTGCTCCGGCAAGAATGGCAGCGCGCGAGTTAGCAATTCCAAAGCCGCGATCGGTATGGCCATGAAAGCCGAAGCGGTTGGCGGGATAACTCTTAGTTAGATTGTGAAAGACCTCGGATACTTCCTGCGGATCAGCGCCTCCGGTGGTGTCGCATACAATGATGCGAGTTACTTTCTGGGCAGAGCATTGTGCGATCATTTGATGAAAATATTCCAATGAGCGATCGCGGAATTCAGCTTCACAAGGGTTTCCGTTCTCGCGCCGTCCGCAGGCCGCATCCATGGCGTGTTCCAGATCGACGATGACTTCCAGGCCGCTGTCTTGGAGAAAGCTTATGGTGTCGTAGGCCATGAGAAGATTCTCTTCCGGCGTGGTCTCCAAAGACTTCATCACATCCAGCAGGCGAGATTTGACCACCAGAACGGCGACGGGCACGCGCTTTTTGTGGCGGAGAATGAACTGCGCGTCGGGCCAATCCTGCACACGCGTGCCCCGTCCGCGGGTTCTGCCAAAGAGAGCCAACTTCATGGCGCCGGTATCGACCGGCTCAAGCGCGGCCGCCAAATCAGAAATGAACTGATTGGCGCCGGCGAAGCCGATTTCGGCGTAGTGAATGCCGAAGGCGGCCATGCGCTCCAGCAGGCCGACGGCGTTGGGCACGGAGATGTCGATATTCGGCTGCTGCAATCCGTCGCGCAGGCTGGTATCGAAAAGTTCGACTCTTCTAATTTTTGTCTCTGTCATAAGATTCTGTTTCTGCTGGAGAATGAGTTCTTTCTGAGCGATATTCCCGTGGCTGATGGGCAGTTTCCGGCCCCACGATTGACGGGCTTTGACCTGAACCTCCAGAATATCAGGAAGCGTGAGGGAGCAAGCCGTCACCCCGATCTGCTACCTTCAAAGTTTGCGCCAGTGTACTCTAATCGCCGGCGTATTGAGGTTCAACGCCCTATGCCTGACCCCTCGCGCCGTCCGCCCGAATCCGTGATTGAAAGTCCTGTAACCATGGGATTTTTTCACCCATCGAAGCGCCCTTATCGCTTTATTATTCTGATGTTTATCAGCTTGATCGTCTTGGGAAGCTATTTTGCATACGACAGCATTGGCGCCCTGGCACCCACACTGATCGAAGCATTGCATCTGGACCGCAGCACGATTGGGAATCTTTATACCGCTTACTCGGTTGCGGCCATCCTCATCGTTTTCTTTGGCGGTATGCTTTACGACAAACTTGGTCCACGCAGAGCCAGCCTGCTGTTCTGCACTCTCGTTCTGCTTGGCGCCATAATTGTGGCCATGGCTCACTCCAAATGGGAACTGTTCGCCGGACGGTTGATCTTCGGCGCGGGTGGGGAATCGCTGATTGTGGCGCAGAGCGCCATCATCAGCCGCTGGTTCAAGGGTAAGGAGATGGCTCTGGCCTTTGGGATTGCGCTCACCATCAGCCGGGTCGGGACCCTCTTCAGCTTTAATACCGAGCAACTGATCTCGGATTACTTTGGCAGCTATCGCGTGGCTCTTTGGGCAGCGGCGGGCTTCTGCCTCTTCTCCGTGGTGTGCAATCTGATTTATAACGCCATGGACCTGCACGGCGAGAAGGTGCTCAAACTACCAAAACCCGACGCGAGCGACAAGATCGTCTTTTCGGACATCGGAAAGTTCAACTCCTCCTTCTGGTTCGTAACCCTTCTTTGCGTTACATTTTACAGCGCCATCTTTCCCTTCACGGCTTTGGCCACGGATATGTTCCACGACAAGTGGGGCATTCCTTTGGTGAGTTCGAGCACGGGCGGCTTTCTCACTCAAATCTTCGATAACTTCATTCATATGTTCAGCACAGCGCCGGGGATCACCAGCATTGTGATCTTTGCTTCCATGGTCTTTGCGCCCTTTGCCGGTGATCTGATTGACCGCATCGGCAAGCGCGCCACGCTGATGGTGGCCGGATCGCTGATGTTGATTCCCGCCCACTTGATCATGGGCATTACCCACTGGAATCCTATTCCCAGCATGGTTGTACTGGGCGCTGCCTTTGTGCTGGTTCCCGCGGCGATGTGGCCTTCGGTTCCCTTGGTAGTGGAGGAGAAACGCGTGGGCACGGCCTTTGGACTGATGACGGCCATCCAGAATTTGGGCCTGGCAGTGTTTCCCTATGTGAATGGGAAGCTGCGTGACGTCACTGGAACGTATACTGCGACCCAGGTGATGTTTGCGGGTCTCGGCGTGGTTGGACTCATCTTCGCGTTTTTGCTGCTGCGGTCGGATAGGCGACATGGCAACCCGTTGGAGCAAGGGAAAAACCGGGAGGTGGACCTGGCCCGCATTGATGAGAGTTTGGAGCAACACTAGTTGCGGCTGAGAGTTGGGCGCGCACGGGGCGGATTGGAAACAATCA
>CAZYCV010000140.1:0-7540 GCA_964645305.1 uncultured Occallatibacter sp.
AAGGCTTCTTGATCGCCTTGCCTTCTGCTTGAAATCGGCTTTTTCAGGATCGACTGATTAACGAACTCTTGAGCGGATTTAGCTTTGTAACAGGGCACGACTTCAGTCGTGCCGCAAAATCGCCAAATAAAATGCGGGCTTCAGCCCCTGCGGGATCTCTCCTACAAAGTTATATGAAAAGCTGATAGCTGATAGCTAAGCGCCCGGAGCGGTCTCCGCCTCTTCCTCATCGATCTCCATGGTGAACTGATGGCGCAGATCGGCACCGCGAACCCAGAAGATTACATCGGTGGCGATATTGGTGGCATGGTCGGCAATTCGCTCCAGGTTCTTGGCCACCAATAGCGCGCGCATCGCCTGCTGCGTAAAGCGCGGCTGCTCCTCGATGAACTTAAGCAGATCGTCGTGGGCGCGATAGTTCATGCGGTCGATCTCGTCGTCCATCTCGCGCACTTGCTCGGCCAGTTGCACATCGCCGTCCAGCATGGATTGCACTGCGGAGCGGATCATGTGCCCGGCAAACTCGCCCATTGCCGCAAAATCCACCGGCAGATCCACCGGCTCCAGCTTCATCATCTCTTTGGTGCGGCGGCTGATGCCCATCGCCTGATCGCCAATCCGCTCCAGGTCGCTGCAAATCTTGATGGCCGCCAAGGTAAAGCGCAGATCGCCGGCCAACGGCTGCTCCTTGGCCATCAGATCGTAGGCCATCTCGTCCAGATCGCGCTGCGCGCTGTTGATGGCCCGCTCGTTCTGTTTTACGTACTTGCACAGCTTCTTGTCGCGTTGCAGATAGGCATCGACCGCGGAATCAACCGACAGCTTGGAAAGCGCCGCCATGGCCAGCAGCTTGTCTTTGAGTTCGGCCAGTTGGATCTGAAAATGAATACGAGGCAAAACAGTTCTCCCTCTATCGATTGTGCATCACCGAATGTTAATAGAAGAAGAATTTGCGCGCCGCGCCACCGATCCTGTCTCATGATCCGCAACAAAATGGGCGCAACTGCGGGAACGCATCTTCAATTCATCTCAATCACTGCTATAAATAGGTGAACAAGCCCGACAACAGGGACGACCTAATCGAAGATCAAATCCGACTCCGCATAGAGGCGCGTCGCTCCCCCCGTCATCCCTGCCGATAGATCTGGCGAATGGAGCCAAAGACCGGCCGCTCGCTGCGCACCGGGCGCTTCAGCGAGGCGCGCACCTCGGCGACGCTCAAATCCAGCTCGGCCATCGTCCGGCTGAGCGTGTTGCGGTGCATCCCCATCTCTTCGGCGGCCTTGCATTGGTTGCCCCGGTGGGCCAGAAGAACCTCGCGCAGATACTGCTTCTTGAACTCCCGCACGGCGTCCTCGTAGCGGATGCCGCTGGAATGCATTTGGGTCACTAAACTATCCAGCTCTCGTCTCACGTTCACCTCGTACACAAATATCTTTATTGCCTTGTTTCGTTGTTCAAACCAAGATTACGCCCCGCCGGTGTTGGGATGCATCCACTGCGGAGTCTCATCTTCCAGAATACTCAACCCGTGGCGAATGCGCTCCGCCAGATCATCAGGACTCATGCGCGCCGTCACATGACAGGCTCCGAAAAACAGGTGCGGCAGGCGCGCCTCTGAAACCCACCGCGCGCGCGGATAAAACGCCACCGCCACCAGAATCGCCACCATCACAAAGAGCGCGCCCTGTACAAAGCCGAAGAGCCCGCCGGCCAGCTTGTCCAGGCATCCCAGCCCCGCCGCATGCACGCCCTTGGAGAGAACCTTGCCCGACAGACTGAAGACGCCCATGACACAAAACGCAATCAACAAAAACGCAATGGTATCGGCAGCCGCCTCAAAACGCACCGAAAACATGAT
Organism: uncultured Occallatibacter sp.; assembly: GCA_964645305.1. Classification (GTDB taxonomy): domain Bacteria; phylum Acidobacteriota; class Terriglobia; order Terriglobales; family Acidobacteriaceae; genus Telmatobacter. The sequence continues at coordinate 1,862 of CAZYCV010000140.1, forward strand.
CAGCTTGCCCAGCCTGCCATAGTTCCATGCGGCCAGCGCCAGCCCCGCCACCAACCCGGTCAATGAACAAAAGGAGCGAAGAAAGCCATGCCTGAAGCCATCCAGGATGGTCAGTACCATGGCCAACAGAATCACCCAGTCCACCCACACCATACCGTGCCTCATCCACGCCTTACAAATTCAACTCCCGCCCCGTCAAGCGCTGATAGGCCTCCAGATACTTGGCCTGGGTACGCTCGACCACCTCGTCCGGAAGCCCCGGAGCGGGCGCTTGCTTATTCCAGTGGATTGTTTCAAGATAATCCCGCACGAACTGTTTGTCGAATGAGGGCTGCGCGCCGCCCGGTTTCCAGGCCGCCGCCTCCCAAAAACGCGAGGAATCCGGGGTAAGAACCTCATCGGCCAAAATGATTCCCTCGGCCGTCCGGCCAAACTCGAACTTGGTGTCGGCCAGGATAAGCCCGCGCGCTTCAGCGTGTTCCGCGGCCCGATGATAGACGGCCAGGGTCAGCCGTTTCAGCTCCGCTGCGTCCGCCTCGCCGATAGCCGCCACCGTGGCTGCATAAGAAATGTTCTCGTCATGCGTGCCCGCCTCGCCCTTGGTGGACGGCGTATAGAGCGCCTCGGGCAGCCGCGAACCGTCCAGCAAACCCTCCGGCAGCGGAATCCCGCAGACCGACCGGCTCGCTTTATATTCCTTCCAGCCCGAACCGGTCAGATACCCGCGCACCACGCACTCCACGGGGAACATTGCGGCCCGCTTCACCAGCATCGAGCGGCCTTCCAGTTGTTCGGCGTAGGGCTGCAACGAGGCCGGGTACTCACTGACCTCGGCGGTAATCAGGTGATTGGGAACCAGTTCCTTGAGCAGGTCAAACCAGAAGAGAGAGATCTGTGTCAGTACCTTGCCCTTGCCCGGAATTCCGGTGGCCAGCACATGGTCAAAGGCGGAGATGCGGTCGGTAGCTACCAGCAGAAGCGCGTCGCCCACCTCATACAGATCGCGCACCTTGCCGCGCCCCAGCAGGGGTGTAGCACCTAGATTCGTAGTCAAAAGAACTGCCATGCGGAGTTAACCCTCGGAGGGAGCTGAACTTCGATTCTCAAAGCCCCGGCGCTCTTTGTCAACCCTTCTCTTGCCGCCACCTAGAGAATACGCCGCTTGTCTCATAGTGTGAAACTTTTTATGCTGGCGTATAAAGAAAACAGGATGTATTCGCCCAAAATGATGAGTATTTGAGAAATATCTAGTGCGGGGCCAGAAATTTCACAGCACTGTGATGACCATCACGGAATGGCCCTATTCAGATGAGAGACACTCCATTTGTCAACATGGCTTGGGAAGTGAGTAAAAATGCTTCCTTTGAGCCGGGAGACACGAAGTAGCCGTGGAAAGGGGAAGCCGCTGCTAGCTTCGTTTGTGCAGGGATCGCCAGTAGCCGTGTACTACCGACCTCCAGTGCCGGCTACTGGTTCCCAACTATTCTCTTGTGAACCACAAGCGCCTCCGAAGAGACGACCTCCTTCGGGGGTGTATTTTTGTCCGTTTCCGATACTTTTGTCCTCCTGAGCGACCGTAGCAAAGCAAAGGCAGTCGAAGAGCCAGGGTTTGCTTCTCCGGTATGCTGGAGCCGCCATCACCACTCCGCGCGCTTCTTTATTCCGCCGGTCAGCGCCGAGATCGAGTTTGTTCCAGATGCCGGCGGCGCCATCGCATCCTTGGTCCTGCATCAGGGCGGTCAAGATATTCCCGCCAAGCGCCACTAATCCCGTGAACACATTCCGGATCAACAGCGTCACCGGCAAAAGGTGTGCCGTTGCTCCGGAGTGAGCGAATGGCAACGCTCTAGCAAAACCAAGGATTATGGTTCCTGAAAGCCAAGTTCTTCATCCGGCCCGCTCAACCTGATAGTAGAACGGAGGTCCTTGCTCTTGGGCCAGTGTTTTTATCGTGCGCAGGAAGGCACTGGCGGCGTAAGAGAGCGTCGCTTGGCGTCGATGGACCAGACGCAGGATGCGCTTGGCTTCCAGGTCTTCAACTGGAATGCGGACGAGCGCGCCCGACTCCAACTCTTGCGCCACAGTCAAATGCGGCACCAGCGCGACGCCGTTGCCCATCGCCACAAAGCGCTTGATGGCTTCAATGGTGGGCAGTTCGATGGCCATCTTGAGCGGCGTGCGATGGCGCTGAAAGGCCTCGATCACGCGCTTGCGCAAGGGCGATGCAACATTGTGCGCGATGAATGTCTCCTCGCCGAGCTGGCTGATGGAGACGCGCTTGGCGCCGGCCAGCGGATGCGCCGGACCGACGATGCAGGCCAACGTGTCGGCATACACGGCGATGGAGCGGAAGTGCACCGGGTCGGGCCGGAAGCTGAGCATTCCCAGCTCGAAGGTGCGCAGATTCAGCTCGTCGGGAATGTGCGAGGCCAAACTGCGATGTACGGCAACATCGATGTGCGGAAACTCGCGGCGATAGCGATGAATGGCCGGCAGCAGAACCATGCAGGTGTACTCGTTGGCGGCCAGTTGCAGGCGTCCGCTCTCCAGGCTCTTCAGTTCGCCTAAAGCGCTTGCCGCCTCGCGCCGCAGGGCAAGCAAGCGCAGCGCATAGTCGCGCAGCAGCACCCCGGCCGCGGTCAGCGAACCGTCGCGGGCTGCTCGGTCAAAGAGCGTTTCGCCTATGTCTGCTTCGAGCTTGCGGATGACCTGACTGATGGCCGGCTGCGTGCGATGCAGGCGCACGGCTGCGCGGGAGAAACTGCGCTCCTCGGCGACGGCGAGAAAGGTTTCAAGCTGATGAAGTTCCATGGCAGGGGTCAGTTTTCAGTCTCTCTCAAAAAAGTTGATTCCCGATTCTCAATTTTTTTTGATTCATCAACTATGGCCTTCTGTTGAGAATGAATCCTCAGAGTGACCTTGTTTTGGCGGCACTTACCCATCGCGCTGATGCCCTCCATCAAGTCAGCGAAAATTTCTCGCTTTGTTTCTGTTTGATTACACATTGCATCTCCTTGTGCTCGCGCATGGCTCCTTCAGCTTCGACCGCCTTGCGTTAGTCCTGTATCCACAGTTCACTATCCATGCTGGAGATAAATTTATTTACTTGGGAGACGAATGGCCAACTAGAGTTTTTAGCAAAGGCCAGATCAGTTGTGTAATGGCGATAATTCCACTGACGAAAAGAATAATATCTTTCCAACGATCACGCCTTCCTTTTTTCTCATTTTCAATTTGTTGTTTCAAATTTTCTCTAGCGATATCTTTCAAAAAAACGTCTCCGGTTGTTTGATGTTGTCCCCAGGATTCACTCTCTGAAGGAATCGGAATGTCTCGATTGCGTGCAGTTTTAATCAATTTTCGAGTTAGCACAACTCGAAGATCGTCATCCAATGTTTCAAGCTCGAATTGCATATTGCTTTCAATGCTTTGCCTCTCCAGAGGATTCTTTGCGGAGCGAATTTCCTTTTGAAAATCCTCTTCCGCAGTATTTCGCAGCCGTCTAAGCCTCCAAATCCTATCAAAGATCATCGCTAACTCCTCTCGATGCTGAAAAGCAATCAGTTTGATTATTTCTGATTATGTTTTTCTAGCCATTCACGAGTGATCCGCTGACCTTTTGCGATTTCTTTGGGATCCATTAGTATTTCTATCTGCTCACGCATGGATTTCGCTTGATCGAAATGCGGTGCTGCCAAGTTAAACCACATATATGCCTCAGACAAATCTTGTTTAACCACTTTTCCATTCGCATACATCGCCCCTAGGTTAAACATAGCTTCTGAATTACCTTGATCTGCAGCTTTACTAAGCCATTTAATCGCCTCTTTTGTGTCTACTGGGACGCCCATCCCCTTTATATACATTAATCCAAGTATGGATTGTGCCAAGTCCGACCCATTTTCCGCTGCCTTCCGATACCAGGAACTAGCTTCTATGTAGTCTTTTGGAACGCCATCTCCATGCTGGTATTCTTTCCCAAGTTCAATCTGGGCCAATTCATTGCCCTGTTCTGCAGCTTTATGAAACCATTCAGCAGCAATAGAGTTGTTTTGCGAAACACCTAGACCGTCGCGGTAAAGCACTCCGAGCTTGAATTGTGAATCAGCGTCTCCTTGTTCTGCAGCCTTCCGAAACCAGAATGCAGCTTGAGCGTAATCACGCAAGACACCTTGGCCATTATAGTAAAGAAGTCCAAGAAAAGATTGAGAATCTTCTTCGCCTTGTTCCGCCGATTTGCGGAACCAGATCGCAGCTTGGGTGTAATCCTGTGCAAGATCTTTTCCTTCCCAATAAGTGAATCCAAGAATCCCGTATGAATGCTTGTCAATAACGAGCATAGGGGGCATTTTGCTCAAATCGATAGAATTGGGATGTTCTGCAGACTTGTGGAACCAATTTGCCGCCTGAATATGATCTTCAGGGACAAGGATGCCAGAGTAGTATGCCCAACCTAAAGCGAATTGTGCTGTAGTGTCTCCATTCTCACCAGCTTTGCGATACCACCTAGCAGCTTCAGTCAAATCCAACGGTGTTTCATCGCCAGCACTGTATGCATATCCGACGAGCAACTGCGCATTCGCATCGCCAGCATTTGCCTTGGCCAACAAAGTAGTGTCAATGCTTTTGGGTTGAGCTTGAGTCTGGGCATGAAGCGAAGGAATAAGCAGGAAAGTCGCGGCGGCTGCAATCAATGCTGATGCCAGGATAAACGTGCTGGTGAGTTGCTTCCGGAATATTTTCATAGCGCCTCTCGGAATTGAAACAAGAATAGCATGAATTCACCGTTTCTTCTCTTTTCTGATAAAAATATTTTCATTCCTCAAAAAATTCGGATTTCAGGATTACCAAAGCTGCGGGACAGGCAGGTAGTCAAAGATTGAATTGATGCTGTCTTGGGTGAGACCTTCCAAAATCGCCTGTGTGTCCACTGTCCACTTTAACATAATGAAAAGTAATCGCAACCCAAAAAATAATAAATTTGCCTTATGGGCTTCCGGCGCGGGAAAATGGGATCATTCAGAAGAGGCACTCCGTTGACAGATACGACCAAATCCGGCAATCAAGTATTCTTTTTCGACACCACGCTGCGTGACGGCGAGCAATCGCCCGGCTGCTCGATGACCACGCAGGAAAAGCTGACTATGGCGCACGCGCTGGAAGACTTAGGCGTGGACATTATCGAGGCTGGCTTTGCCATGGCTTCCGAAGGCGACTTCGCGGCCATCGCCACCATTACGCAGGCGATCCACAAGCCGCGCATTGCATCGCTGGCCCGCGCGAAAAAGGAAGACATTGAGATGGCGGCGCGGGCGCTGCAATTTGCCGACCGCGCGCGCATTCACGTTTTTCTGGCGTCGAGCGATTTGCACCTGGAGTACAAGCTGAAGATCAGCCGCGCTGAGGCGCTTGACCTGACCGGCGAATCGGTGCGGCTGGCGCGCTCTCTGGTGGATGACGTGGAGTTTTCGCCGGAAGATGCGACGCGCTCGGACCGGGATTTTCTGGTGGAGATGGTGCGCATCGCTATCGAAGCCGGCGCGACGACGATCAATATGCCGGACACGGTGGGCTATATGTCGCCGGAAGAGTATGGGCAGATGTTCCGCGAGGTGCGCGAGCGTGTGCCGGCGATTGACGCGCAGGGCATCATTCTCTCTTCGCACTGCCACGACGATC
>CAZYCV010000141.1:0-7519 GCA_964645305.1 uncultured Occallatibacter sp.
CGGATTCATGATTGCGGTTGGCACAGGCAAAGCTCCGCCCATTTAGAATTGCTGATCCTCAGGGGCTTAAGCCCGACATTCTCTCGGCATCTGGCGGCACGACTGAAGTCATGCCCTGTTACAAAACTCTTCCAAAAGCGTGATTTCCACAACCTGATCAGACCCTGATCTTCAAAGATTCAAATGTAATTGGCCTCAGAATGAAATGGAATTGGTTTGACTATTCGCTTTTTGTTTGCTACTCTTGGGCCGACTACTGAAAGGAGCAAATCTTAGTGGATAATTCTCGACGACAAGACAGAAATGAAGTCTATCCGATCGGCACAGTCGTGCTGACTGATGAGGAGCAGCAGGAATGCGATGAGACGTTACGTTTATTTATGGCTGCAGGAAAGGAGCAGGAAGGAGACGAAGAGGGAGAAATCGTTGTCAAAAAGGAATTTGCGGAAACATTCCAACGCAGCATAATTGCGTACAGTCTCATGGCTAGGGCTGAGAGGTTCTTATGTATGGCCGGAGGAAGTGCCCTAAACGCCACGCTCCATGTTCCATGCATCTGTGTGACGCCTATCGACCCGGTGTTGGCTGAAAAGGCGTGCATAACTGCGGCAAAGGCCTGTTCGATCTTCCCGTTCTCCATGCATTTCTATGACTTCGGATGTATTCTTCAGCAAGTTGGCAAAGAGGGTGAAGCCGCGATTGCATTTAGAGAGTTCCTAGGAAGGATTGAATTCGATTTATCCGATCCTTGGAAACAAGGCTGGCTCAACCAGCGGAGCATTTTGGCCTGCATGCAGTTCGCACGAAAGATGATCTAAGAAACCATTGACACGGTTTGCACGCTTCCGAAATCCTGATTTCGGTCTCAGAAAGGAAATTGTTGATGGAGATTCCACGGAATTTTACTAAAGAGTCTTTCTACGGTTTTAATATGGATGATGACGAAGTTGGTCTCGGTGAATATCGCGATCTTGCCATAGAACTGAAACATCTTTTCGAGGCTATCGCCATTGATGCGGAAGAAAAACTTGAAGAGGTATTCTTCACGAAGGACCTCGATCACGCGGTACGAAGATTCATCCTGGACCCAACGAAACCTAGCTTAGACCATTTGCTTGATGTTAGCCCGGTTTTCAACCCGTATTTCGAAGAGATGCAATCGCTTTTACGGATGAAGCCATAGATTTATAAGTCAATAAAGTTCAATTCTACTTCTTATTTATCCTGCCGTTCCCGCCGCGACCGGTATAATCGCGCGCAGGTAGGCGAAGGCTTCGGGGAAACCCTTCAAAACATAACCCACATCTGCGTCGGCTGCGGTTTTTAGGGATGCCGCGACCCCAGCTTTGATCCGCTATACTGACACCGTAATTGGCAAGACGAAACCGAGAAGGGCTGGAGAGCGGAATGAAGACGAAGAGTGGATGCGTTTGGGCGGGGGCATTTGTGCTGGCGGCGTTGGGAGCCTCGTACTGCGCGCGGGCGCAAAAGGTTGAGGCGTCTGTGACCGGCACGATTGCCTTCGACACGGACTCGGATGCGGCGAAGGGGCGGCGGGCGCTGCTGTTGATAGTGGGCGATGGCGGGACCGGCGCGTACAAGGCGGTTCTGACCGGCGAGGAAAGCCTGAAGACACACACCATCTTCCGTCCGCGGGATTTGAGCCAGTTTGGCGGGTCGAATCTGCTGCCGATTGTGGCCTGGGGCAACGGCGCCTGCGCCAACAGCGCCTCGGAGTTTCGCAATCTGCTCAGCGAGATTGCCTCGCACGGGTATCTGATTGTGGCCATCGGACCACCAGCGGCTTCGATTGATCTGGTGGCGGCGCAGGGGGGGACCACGACCTCGCAACTCTTTGACGGGATCGATTGGGCGGTGAAAGAAAGTGCCCGTCCAGAAAGCGTTTACTTCGGCAAGATCGACACCCGAAAAATCGCCGTCATGGGGATGAGCTGCGGTGGGTTGCAGGCGCTGGAGGCCTCAGCCGATCCGCGCATCACGACGACGATTATCTGGAACAGCGGCGTATTTATCCATCCGATGACATTCACGCCGCCGCCCGCCACGGCCGGTGCTGCGCCAGGGGGCTTTCAGATGCCCAACGTGAGCAAGGACGATCTGAAGAAGATTCATAGCCCGATTTTCTATGTGACTGGAAGCAAGGGGATTGAGCTGGAAAACGCCAAGGACGACTATAGCAAGATCAATCAGGTTCCGATTCTGATTGCGATCCGGGACGGCGCGCAACACTATGAGGGGACGATTTATCGCGCTCCCAACGCAGGCGATTATGGGCGCTACGGCTCGGCATGGCTGGACTGGCAACTGAAGGGCGACAAGGTGGCGGCCAAGGTCTTCTCCGGCGCAGATTGCGGCATCTGCAAAGATCCGAAGTGGAGCGTGGAGAAGAAGAACATTCCGTAGATTGGGTTGCGGGCGTTCATCCCGCAGTACCAACCGCTACCGGCGAAATGGCGCGCAGGTGGGCGACGGCTTCGGGGATGACTTGCAAAGCATAATCCACATCGGCGTCGGTGGCGGTTTTGAGCAGGCTGAAGCGGAGGCTGGCGCGGGCGCGGGGCTTGTCCAGGCCCATGGCCAGCAGCACATGGCTTGGCTCGGTTGCGCCGGAGTGGCAGGCCGAGCCGCCGCTGACGGCGATGCCCTTCAGGTCCAGGGCAATCACCAGCGCCTCGCCCTCCAGTTGGTCGAACCAGATGTTGGTGGTGTTGGCCACGCGGGGGACGGGGTTCGTGGATTCCCAGGTCCGAAAATCCGGACCTGGGGCACCCATCATTTGAGCGCCATTTACGCCCGTTCCGCCAAGCTGCAAGATGCCCGCTTCGAGCCGGTCGCGCAGAGCCGCCAAGCGCGAAATCGTCCCGTCTTCCAGTGAGTGCATCGCCAGCTCGGCGGCTTTGGCAAAGCCGACGATGCCGGGGACGTTTTCGGTTCCGGCGCGGCGGCGGCGCTCATGGCTTCCGCCCAGCAGCAGCGGCTCCAGCGGCGTTCCCCGACGGACGAAGAGCGCGCCCGTGCCCTTGGGGCCGTGCATCTTGTGGGCACTGATAGAGCAGAGATGGCAGCCGAAGCGGCGCACATCCAGCGGCACCTTGCCCGCGCCCTGCACAGCGTCGATATGGAAGTACGCGCCGGCCACTTTGGCGATCCGGCCAATCTCCTCAACGGGTTGCAGTACGCCGGTCTCGTTGTTGGCCAGCATCACGCTGATCAGGCGCGTCTCTGGGCGCAGCGCGCGTTCAATCGCCGCCGGATCAATGAGACCACTCGGCAAAGGCGCCACGTAGCTGACGGCGATGCCAAACTTCTCCAGCCGCTCCGCCGCTCCCAGGATCGCCGAATGTTCAATGGCCGTCGTCACCAGGTGATCGCCAGGGCGCAGCAGGCCGAAGAGGGCCGTGTTGTCGCCCTCGGTGCCGCCGGAGTTGAAGACCACCTCGGCCTCGTGGCAGTTGAGGAACTCGGCCAGCACGGCGCGGGCGCGATTGACGGCGGAGTGAGCTTGCTGGCCGTCCAGGTGAATCGAGCTGGCATTGCCGAAGCGCTCCGTCCAGTAAGGGCGCATCGCCTCAACCACCTCCGGCAGCAGAGGTGTGGTGGCGTTGGCGTCCATGTAGACTCGCATCACGGCGGTCGGCTCCTGTGTTTCAATTTGATGGTTCGTGGATTCCCACCCTTTCGCAAAGAACGCGAAAGGATGGGGCACGGAGCTTTTCACTAGTTCGATTGTACGGGAGGCGGGATTTTTGAACCTGATCCAATATTTGTTACATTTTCTTAAAACCTTGATAATGCAGTTGATAGTTCCAGTTTTTCTGCGGAAATTCTCTGCCTGCAGGGAAGATGGAGTTTCCCTCGCGCTCCATCTCTGCCATACTTGGAAGTGTCCACCTCGTTCGGCCAATCCCAACAAGTTAAAAGTGAGGTTGCATCCATGTCGGCAAAGTATGTCTTTGTGACGGGCGGAGTTGTGTCCAGTTTAGGTAAAGGTCTGGCGGCGGCCTCCATCGGCTGTTTGCTGGAAAGCCGCGGCCTGCGCGTCAATATGATGAAGTTCGACCCGTACCTGAACGTCGATCCGGGGACGATGTCGCCCTTCCAGCACGGCGAGGTCTTTGTCACCGACGACGGCGCGGAGACCGACCTGGACCTGGGCCATTACGAGCGCTTCACCCACGCGCCGCTCTCACGCGACAACAACCTGACCACCGGGCGCATCTACGAGCAGATTATTTTGAAGGAAAGACGCGGCGACTACCTGGGCAAGACCGTCCAGGTCATCCCGCACGTCACCAACGAGATCAAGGCCGCCATGCGCAAAGTGGCGGCGAATGGCGCGGACGTGACGCTGGTCGAGATCGGCGGCACGGTGGGCGACATCGAGTCGCTGCCGTTTCTGGAGGCGATCCGCCAGATGCGCCAGGAGTTGGGCCGCGAGAACACCGTCTTTGTGCACTTGACGCTGGTGCCGTGGATTGCCGCCGCGCAGGAGTTGAAGACCAAGCCGACGCAGCACTCGGTCAAGGAGCTGCTCTCCATCGGCATTCAGGCCGATGTGCTGATGTGCCGCTCCGAGCGGCCGCTGGGCGAGGAGATGAAGAAGAAGATCGCCCAGTTCTGCAACGTCGAGGAAAAGGCCGTGATCGGCGCGCTGACCGTGCCGTCGATCTACGAGGTGCCGCTGGGCTTTGCCGAAGAAGGCGTGGACGCGCTGATCCTGAAGTACCTGCACATTGACGCCCCCGAGGCGAACTTGACCGAATGGAAGGCGCTGATTGATCGCGTCCATAACCCCAAGGACACGGTGCATATCGGCATTGTCGGCAAGTATGTGGAGTATGAGGATAGTTATAAGTCGCTGAAGGAAGCGCTGACGCATGGCGCCGTCTCGCAGAACCTCAAGCTGAAGGTAACTTGGGTAGAGGCGGAGGAGTTGGAATCGAAGACTCCGGAAGATAGGAGTTATGAGGAGAAGTTAGCAGGATTTGACGGCATTCTGGTTCCCGGAGGCTTTGGCAAGCGCGGCATCGAGGGAATGTTAAATGCGATCCGTTATGCGCGCGAGAAAAAGGTTCCTTATTTTGGAATTTGTTTGGGAATGCAGACGGCGTGCATTGAATTTGCGCGCAATGTTTGCGGATTGAAGGATGCTAACTCGACCGAGTTCAATCCTGCCCCGCCGCACCGCATTATTTTCAAGCTGCGCGAATTGCTGGGCGTGGAAGAGATGGGCGGAACCATGCGCCTGGGCGCGTGGACCTGCATTTTGAAGGATGGTTCGCTGGCCTCGAAGGCCTATGGCGCAACCGAGATCAGCGAGCGCCATCGCCATCGCTATGAGTTCAACCGCGAATATGAAGCGGCGCTGACCGGAGCGGGATTGAAGCTGACCGGCACAACGCCAGATGCGACGTATGTGGAGATAGTCGAGTTACCGGACCATCCATACTTTCTAGGCTGCCAGTTCCATCCAGAGTTCAAGTCCAAGCCACTGGAGCCGCATCCGCTCTTCCGCGATTTTGTGATTGCGAGTTATAAGAACCGGGGACTGCGGAAGAGTTAGGTTACAACGCTGGAAGGTTTGCGGGCGTAGTTTTTTGTTTGGCCGTCTCTCAGGTCCCAAAAGCGGGACCTGTGGCACCCGCTATCGCAATAGGCTCAATCTGTTAAACACGTGATACACAGTTATATTCAGAGGAAGACATGACAAATTTAAGCACTTCATTACTCGTCGAGAAAATTGGCCGTTTCGATTATCCAATCTGGTTGCTTGGCGATTCGCCATCCGCCAAGTATCTGAAATTCAAGGCTTCGGACCCGGACCATCTTACGCCACTGGACTCAAGGCATCCAAGCCGACACACTATCTGGACGCCAATACTCGATGTCATTCAACGCCATTTGTTCAGGCTTGGCTGCCGATTGGATGATAATGAGTTGTTCATTCGAAACGCCGTCAGCCACCCGGACCACAAATTGAATAATCCAAAAGCGTCCAAAGAGCAGATTGACAAGTTTGAGGACAATCAAAAAAAAGAAATTACTGAGTTGAGAGAATTACTGATAGAGCACAAGCCGTTTCTCGTACTCTGCTTCGGACAATTTGCCTATCCGTTTGCTCTCCGGACGCAGCAAGATGAGATAAAACTACTGCCTCAAGATGAATGGACGAATTGGTCGATTCCGAGGCTAAGCGAGGAATTCGACAACAGAATAAAAGAAGTTCAATTGGGTAAAGTGACGATGCTTCCGTTGCTGCATGCCTCGGCTGCTCGTGGTTTCAAGAGTGCCACTACGCATTTTTCCGGTAAACTTTCCAATCAGCGCCCCAATTATTTCGAATACGTCGGTGAGCAAATCGCTAAGAAGTTGATCGCCAACCACAGGGATCAAAGGCTGGATAAGTTCATGCTACGAGGGTAACAGGAAGGCGTGGCATCATAATAAGCCGTGGCGCGACGGTTAACCCAGATTCCGCATTTTGGAGCCGGGATTGAATCGTTCAACTGAGCAGCACCGCCCCCTTCACCTTCCCGGCCAGGGCGCGGTCGAAGGTGACCAGAGTCAGGTTTGCTGCTTCCGCGAAAGCAGCCAGATAGGCGTCCATCCAGGTCTTAGGCGAAGGAGAATCCAAGGATGTCCTCTGGCGCAGAGCGGCATTCAGGCTAACTGGCTCCTCGGCCAGAATGGCTTTGCCACCGTCAATCCAGCGATCATAGATTGCCCAACATTGGCGTTGCGTCAGGACGTCCTGCCCGAGAACGGCTTCCGTGGTCATCAGGCGAAAGAACCCCATCTGCGTCTGACGGCAAAAAACAAATGTGGCAGACTCGTCCTGGCTGGCAAACCAATACATTGCAGATTCGTGATATGAGTGAATCCGGTGGTTGATCGCCAGCCACACATTCACATCAGGGAAGATCGAGGAGGTCATAAATGGTTTCATTGTCAATCACTAGCGATCCGGGGCGAGAGGACTCAATCACGGGGACTTCAAAACGCTTTCGAGGTGCTTGGCTGGCCTTTGTCACCATTTCCAACCCCTCCAACACAAGCTCTCGCATCGTGTCTCCGCGTTGCGCAGCCAAAATTCTGACGGCACGATAGGTTTCATCCGGGATGTCGATGGTAGTGCGCATAAACAAAATATAGCATAAATATGCTTTGATGCGACACATTTATGGATTATACGTGTTTTCTGGCAGATGGCCCGTTCCTTAATCCCAAATATAGTTTTTGAGCTTTGAGAAGCTGTGCCAGGGAGATGAATCGTTCAACTGAGCTTACCATATTTATGGCTAGATTATGAGCTTTGCACCTTCGAGGCGAACGGCAGCCACATTCACATCAAAAATATCAATATCGATAACGCTTGCGGCGAGTCTGCGCTGAACCAGAGTCTGCCTCAAGACGGCCCCATACGCAAAGCGGCTCTCCCCGAGGGGCAGGGCAAACGCATCTTAATTCCCCAGCAAATGGAGCAGGTAGCCATTGTCCC
>CAZYCV010000142.1:0-7383 GCA_964645305.1 uncultured Occallatibacter sp.
ATGAGACGAGAACCAGGTCAATGTTCCCCGCTGATTTGCCATATTTATCTTTCAGCCGAACTTCCGTGAGGGATGTCCATCTTGTATTCGCTGGAAAAAAGAAATCCGCGCCATCATCGGCAATAATCCAGTTTTCCCGAAACCGAATCGGACAGGTAACGGCAATACCTTCGCCTTCAAAAACACTGCACACACCAAGTGGATCATTAGCCTTGTCTTTTGTGCAGTTGGGTATTTTGTTATTGTATGGGCATAGCTTTTTCAGCCGATGCCGAACCGCCGCAGCGGAAGCATTATCCGTAGGGAAACCAAAGACTTCTGCAAGTGGATGGGTCTTAGATTTCATCATATGGTCAGTGTAGCAGATTGACTTCCAACCTCTTATAAAGGCTTTGTTGTGATTGCCTGAAGTTTATCCCTCCTCCGCTTCCCTTAGCTTGGCGATGACGGTGAAATCTTCCAGCGTCGTGGTGTCGCCCTTGATCTCGCCGTGGGTGGCTAGTTCCCTGAGCAAACGGCGCATGATCTTGCCGCTGCGGGTTTTGGGCAGGCCATCGGTGAAGCGAATATCGTCGGGGCGGGCGAGGGAGCCGATCTCTTTCGAGACCCATTTGCGCAACTCGGTCTTCAGTTCCTCGCTGGGTTCATTGCCGCTTTCCAGCGTGACAAACGCGGAGATGGCCTGACCCTTCAACTCATCGGGACGGCCGACGACCGCGGCTTCGGCGACCTTGGGATGCGCCACCAGAGCCGACTCGACCTCCATCGTTCCCAGCCGGTGGCCGCTTACGTTAATTACGTCGTCAACCCGGCCCATCAGCCAGAAGTAGCCGTCCGCGTCCTGGCGCGCGCCGTCGCCGGTAAAGTAGCAGCCGGGTACGTCGCTCCAATAAGTCTGTTGATAGCGTTCGGGATCGCCGTAGACGGTGCGGGCCATCGACGGCCAGGGCTTGCGAATGACCAGCAGGCCGCCATGACCGGGGGGAACCGGCTCGCCCTCTTTGTTGACCACCTCCGGCAGAATGCCGAAGAAGGGCCGCGTGGCCGAGCCAGGTTTGGCGGCCACCGCGCCGGGAATCGGCGCAATCATGATGGCCCCGGTCTCGGTCTGCCACCAGGTATCGACGATAGGGCAGCGGTTATGGCCGATCTTCTCCCGATACCACATCCATGCTTCGGGATTGATCGGCTCGCCCACGGTTCCCAGCAGGCGCAGCGAGGCCAGTGAGTGCTTCTCCACGTGCTGGTCGCCCCACTTGATGAAGGCCCGAATCGCTGTTGGAGCCGTATAGAAGACGGAAACGTGGTGGTCATCGACGATCTTCCAGAAGCGCGAAAAGTCGGGCCAGTTGGGCGCGCCCTCGTACATCAGCACGGTGGCGCCGTTCTGCAGCGGGCCGTAAACCACGTAAGAATGTCCGGTGACCCAGCCGATGTCAGCCGTACACCAGTAAACATCCTCGTCGCGCAGATCGAAGATGTACTTGGAGGTCAGGTAGGTCTGCACCGAGTAGCCGCCCGTGGTGTGCACCAGTCCCTTGGGCTTGCCGGTGGTGCCGGAGGTGTAAAGAATGTAGAGCGGATCTTCCGAATCCTGCCACGCGGCGGGGCAATCGGCGCTGGCCGTGGCCATCAGCTCATGCCACCAGTGGTCGCGCCCCTCCACCATCTGGACGGGCAAGCCCGTGCGCTGGAAGACCACCACGTGCTCGACCGTGGGGCAGGCGTTAAGAGCCTCATCCACAATGCGCTTGAGCGGAATCACGTTGCCGCGGCGATAACTGGAGTCCTGCGTGAGAATGGCCACGCACGCCGAATCGTTGACGCGGTCGGCGATGGCGTTGGCCGCAAAGCCGCCAAAGATGACCGAGTGCACCGCGCCGATGCGCGCGCAGGCCAGCAGGGCAATCGCCAGCTCCGGCGTCATACCCATGTAAACGGCCACGCGGTCGCCCTTTTTGATGCCCAGCGCCTTCAGCACATTGGCAAACTTCTGCACCTCGACGTGCAGTTCGGCGTAACTCAGGCGGCGCACCTCGCCCGGCTCGCCCTCCCAGATCAGCGCCGTCTTATCGCGCCGTTCGCTGAGCGCATGGCGATCCACGCAGTTGTAACTTAGGTTTAGCTTGCCGCCCACAAACCAGCGGGCATGGGGCAGATCCCAGTCCAACACTTTCTCCCACGGCTTGAACCAATGCAAGTTGCGCGCCGCTTCTGCCCAAAAGCTCTCCGGGTCGTCGATGGACTGCTTGTAGAGCGCTTCGTACTCCTCAAGGCTCTTGATGTGCGCCTTGGCAGCGAACTCCACGGGCGGCGGAAAGACGCGGTCTTCGCGCAGGGTTGAGTCGATGTCCTGATTGGCAACGGCCAGCACAGGCTTGGCGACCACAGAAACAGGAGCGGCAACTTCTAAAGCGGACAGGGAAGTCATGCGAACCGTCCTTCGGGGAAGGGAATCGTAAAGGCTGACGACAGAGTGCGGGAGGCTGCCCCCGCGCAAGCTCCGCGTGGAACCACTCTTTATAAAGATGCGCACAAACGGGAAATGCTCCGTGGGATTTGCGGAAATATTCACAAGATTGCTCAGGCAGTCATTCCGTTCTGTTCAATTGCCTGCCCAAAGGCCAGAAGGTTCCCATCCGGGGCCAGCACCAGCAACTCCCGTTGCCCATACCATTGGTCCACCGGCCCATGCACATCGCCCGACGGCAGGGAGTCCAGCTTCGGCTTCAACTCAGCATGAAGCTGGTCCACATCCCGCACGTCAATGTAATAGGCAAAGCGCCGATTGCCTGGAGGAGCGCCGTTGGGGCCGTGTTGCTCCATCAACCGAAAGCCCACTGTTTCGCGATGCACATAAGCGTAATTACCCTGACGGAGCAGCACTTCAAACCCCAGTATTCCGGTAAAAAAAGCAACTGCTTTCTCGAGGTCATCGACCATCATGAACGGTGTAACTTGGATGAAATTCGACATGGAAAGCCTCCGTAACACCGGCCAGACTGACGCCGGCAATCAAAGTCACTCGGCAGCAATGGACTGGCGAGGATAGGTCG
Organism: uncultured Occallatibacter sp.; assembly: GCA_964645305.1. Lineage (GTDB taxonomy): Bacteria > Acidobacteriota > Terriglobia > Terriglobales > Acidobacteriaceae > Telmatobacter. The sequence continues at coordinate 3,057 of CAZYCV010000142.1, forward strand.
CCTATTTCACCTCATCCCAAATCAGCGTTCCGTGCGTCTCCTTCAAAAGAAGTGTCCCAAAGATAAAGCAGACCGCCGCCACCCCGATCGGGTAATACAGTCCCGCATAGATATTGCCCGTCGAGGCGCACAGTCCCAGCCCGATCAGCGGAAGCAGCCCGCCAAAGACTCCGTTGCCAATGTGGTAGGGCAGCGAGACCGAGGTATACCGCACATTGGCCGGAAAAGCCTCCACCAGATAAGCGGCAATCGGCCCATACACCATGCACACCAGCAGCACTTGCAGCCACACCAGCAGCATCAGCATAGGCTGATTGGCGTTCACCGCTTCCTTGGCGGGAAGCTCTTTGCCGGTCGCCGCGTCGATGGTCAGCGGGGTAAGCTTGATGGCTCCCGTCACCTTGTCTCTGATCGAACTCACCCGCGTCACATTGTTGCCCGCCGCCTGCTGCATTCCCTTGTAGATCGGAATGTAAAAGATGCAGGCCAGCAACAGCGAGGTCATCATCAGCTTCTTGCGGCCGATGCGGTCGCTGAGCGCGCCGAAGGCCGTGAAAAATGGCATCGACGCCAGCAGCGCAACCGCAACAATAATGTTGGCCATCTTCCCGTTGACCTTCAAAACCGTTTGCAGATAGAAGAGCGCGTAAAACTGCCCGGTATACCAGACCACGCCCTGGCCCATCGTCGCGCCCACCAGCGAAATCAGAACCTGTTTGAGGTTTGGCCATTTGGTAAACGCGTCGGTGAGCGGCTTGGCCGAGTGCATCCCCGCCGCCTTGATCTGCGTGTAGATGGGCGACTCTTTCATCTTCAGGCGAATATAGAGCGAGATGCTCACCAGCACAATCGAGAGCAGGAAGGGCAAGCGCCAGCCCCAGCTTTGGAAGGCCGCCACGCTCATGCTCTGCTGCGTCACCACAATCACCAGCAAAGAGATGAACAGGCCCAGCGTGGCCGTGATCTGGATGAAGCTGGTGTAAAAGCCGCGCCGGTTATCCGGCACGTGCTCGGCCACAAAGACCGCCGCGCCGCCGTATTCGCCGCCCAGCGCCAAACCCTGCAGCACGCGAATCAGTATCAGCAGAATCGGCGAAACCCAGCCAGCCGTGCGATAGGTGGGCAACAGCCCGATCGAGGCCGTGGCGCATCCCATGATGGAAAGCGTCAGAATGAATGCAATTCTGCGCCCCACCATGTCGCCCAGCCGGCCAAAGAAGAGTGCTCCGAAGGGACGCACCAGGAAGCCAACCGCAAAGGTTGCCAGGTAGGCAATCAGCGCAAACGTGTCGTTGCCCGGCGGATAGAACTTCAAAGACAGCACCGTGGTGAGCGAGCCGAAGATATAAAAGTCGTACCACTCGATCATCGTTCCAAGCGCGGAACCGAGAATGACGCGAGGGATGCTGACGCTCTCGGCGCTGTTTGCGCCGGAGCGTAGGGATACACTGGCAGCCATGAAGTTGCAACCTCGTGGGGAGCCGCGCGCTTCCGCAAGGGGGCGGAACGCACTGGCCGGTTTAACTCCTGTTACCAGTTAAAGTTGCTTGTTGCGCGATATGAATGTCAAGTGAATTTATGGAAAAATTTTGAGCGGCTTCTTACAGGGCCCGCTTCTGCGCCGTCACGTACTCACGCAGCGCCGCGTTGATGCGGCTCTGGTAGCGGCGTCCGGTGGCGCGGAAGAAGGCAATCAGGTCAGCGTCCAGCCGCAGCGTAATCTGCTGCTTGTTCTCCGCCGGAACCAGCTCGGAGACACGCCGCCAACCGGTGGTTCGCTCAGGCATATCGCTCAGGTCAATGTCTTCATCGCGCATCGCCTTTGCCTCCTCCCACGCCTGAAGCTCCTCAAGCGTCAAGACAGGAGGGTTGTCGGGATCAAGCCTGTATGTCACCAAACCAGTAGCTTCGCTGTTCATTGCGTGTCGCCCTTCGTGCGGAGATCAAGCGTATCCGCTGGTCGCGTTGTGTATAGACCACAAAGAGAATCGTCTGATCAACGCGCCCCAGAACATCCCATCGCTCTTCATCGTGGTCGCTAGAAACGTCGAGTTGCTCAAGCCTTCCTGCGTCCTTGAAGACCTGGCAAGCCTTGTGAAATGGGATACCGTGCTTGCGCAGGTTGGATTGAGCTTTCGCAGGATCCCACTCGTACTCCACGATCCACCTCGATTATACTACGAAAGACATTTCAATTGAAGTTCCTTTTGTAGCTACAACGGAATGAGTTGCTCGAGAGATATTCAAATCTTGAAAGTGGCATTGGGAGCATATTCTCGTAGCGCAGCGATAAATTTCTTGCGTTGCTCAGGGGTGGTCACTAGGTATCTAAAACCCAATTTTGTTCCAGGATCATCGAAATACACCGCGACAGTTCCATCCCACGTGACACCAGGAATGGCATTTCGCACACAGAGTACCTTGTCCCAGGCAATCGTCAACTCCTTTTTGCTTCTCCATTGCCGTTGGTGGAGGCCAGTTGAATCAATATCCCACCAAACCAAGTAACGGCTGAATGCTTGAAACAAAGTCGCAAAGGCCAAAAAGACGCAGTACTTTTCATCCCAATGGCTCAAATGTCGCTTGTCAAACCATTCAAAGGCTTGGAGGCAGAGAAAAAATAGCAATAACCAGCCAAGTAACCCGAAACTCTTCCGAAATCTCATGTCGAGATCATACCCTGAAAAGGCACTATGTTGCACAAACAATGGCGAAATCATCCTTCGACTAGCCTTTGGTGGGCTGATCAGGAAACTTGCCTTCTTCCGCGCAAATGGCCAGGTGCTCGTCCACGTTGGCGTGCTATTCGACCGAGCCGTCATCGCCTTTGTACTGAAGCGTTTGGCTCATGAAATTTTCGTTTGTTGATCGATTCCCCGGTCTCAAAATCGAGACCGGGGGCACCCACTTTATCGACAGTTAAAAAGCTGAACTCAAGCGTGCCATCTATGGCGCCAAAGTCGAGTACCTTGTCCCCCCATCGTTTTTGGATTCAAGGCTGGAAGGCCACGAATTGGTGTGCGCAAGAATCGTATGGAGGCACAACGATTGGTGTTTATATGTTTATCTGTTTAGGTGTATATTCAAACCTGAGGATCTTATGGCCACTGCTACCACCCGTTGGAATCTCGTTGTCCCCAAGCAAATCGACAAAGACTTGCGCCAGTTTCTTGCCTCGGAGGGTAGAAGTAAAAAAGGTGAGTTGTCGCGCTTTGTCGCAGAGGCTGTCAATCGGCAGATTTTTGACGCAGCTCATCAGGCCGTCATGGAGAAAAATGCCAACGTCCCCCCGGAGGAGATTGAAGCGGCTATTGAAGAGTCTCTCGCCTGGGCGCGGGCGCGGATACGTCGATGATTGTTCTGCTCGACAGCAACATCTTTTTCAGCGCGTTGATCTCGCCCGCTGGCCCGCCTCGGGTTATATACGATACATGGCTCCGTGGAAGATTCCGTTTGGTCACCTGCCAGCAGCAAATCGATGAGATCAAGGTCGCCAGCCGTAGATCAAAGCTGCGCTCTCTGCTTCATCCAAACGAGGTCGGTACAATGCTCAACCACCTCTACGGCGAAACTGTCTGGCCGGGACCGTTGCCGCGCAAGCATCAGGCTACCGACCCGGCAGACAGCTATTTGTTGGACCTGATGGATGCGGCGCAACCCGATTATGCCGTAACCGGGGATAAGCGGTCCGGTTTGCTTGAAATCGGCAAGCTGGGACGGACAAAGATTCTGAGCGCAACTGTGTTTTGCTCGTTTGTATTGCATCCGCCAAGTGAAGCCCACCGTAAATAAGGCTGATTTTCGATGCGAGTGACGCCCAACGTTTTATCCGTCATTCACCGCACGGATGAAGTCCTGCCCTGTTAAAAAGCTGGCGCAATCTGGAGTTTTCCCACAGCCAGTTAAGCGTACCGCTTCTGATGCCAAACCCAGGCGGTCCGCACGATCTCGTCGAGCTGCGTGTAGCGCGGCTTCCAGCCGAGTTCGCGGATGGCCTTCTCGGAGCTGGCGACCAGCACTGCCGGGTCACCGGCTCGGCGGGGGCAGAGATCGGCTGGGATTGCGTGGCCGGTGACGCGGCGGGCCGATTCAATCACCTCCAGAACGCTGAAGCCCTTTCCGTTGCCCAGGTTGTAGATCAGCCGACTGGCGGATTCGGGCGCAGCCTCCAGCGCCGTAAGCGCCAATAGGTGCGCATCGGCCAGATCGGAGACGTGAATGTAATCGCGGATGCAGGTGCCGTCGGGGGTGGGATAATCGTCGCCAAAGATCTTGATCGACTTGCGGCGTCCCAGCGCCACATCCAGAACCAGCGGAATCAGATGCG
>CAZYCV010000143.1:0-7358 GCA_964645305.1 uncultured Occallatibacter sp.
GAAAACTTCATCGCCTCGTGCGGATATGTAACCACTTAAATCAAAACCGCTCTAAGACCGGATCACTTACGACGGGGCGTGAAGCGCATACTGCCACTCTGTTGCCAAGCGGCGAAGTGCTGGTTGTGGGTGGAAATATAGGCGGAGGCGCCACTGCCAAAGCGGAACTATACGATCCGAATACAGGAAATTGGACGCCAACAGGTTCGCTTGCAACGGCGCGTATGTTCCACGCGGCGACTCTGTTGATGAATGGCACCGTGCTTGTAAGTGGTGGATTCAACTGGCCAGGCGGAACGATTGGCACTTCCGAGGTCTACGATCCAGCCAGTGGCTCTTGGACAACAACTGGCTCGCTCTCGACCTCTCGTATGGAACATACAGCGACTCTGTTGCCTGACGGAAAGGTATTGGTCAGTGGCGGGGCCAATGATCTGAACACTTCTGTTGATGGCACTGATGTTGCCAGTGCCGAGTTATACGATTCGGCTAGCGGAACTTGGTCCACAACGGGATCATTAGCAACGGCACGCTGGGGGCATGCTGCCTCCCTGTTGCCTGACGGTAATGTGCTGGTTAATGGTGGACAAAATGCTGGTGGAGTTCTTTCGAGCGCCGAACTTTATAATTCTGACACAGGCCGTTGGAGCGCAACAGGCTCACTCGCCAATCCGCGTTGCATGCACACCTCAACGCTAATGCCAAGCGGCAATGTGATGGTTAATGGAGGAGATAATAATTGTTCCATCCTCGGCAGCGGAACTTATACGACTCTCACCAGCGCTGAGCTATACGATCCTTCCGACGGAAACTGGAGCGCAACCGGACCGCTCACAATAGGACGTGCGGCCCAAGCAGCCACATTACTGCTTGACGGAAGTCTACTGGTAAGTGGCGGAAACTCCTATGTGCCTAGCGAGCTCTGCTGCTTCCTCCCCAGTTCCGAAATTTATTTCTAAGGCAGTATCCCATCCTTGCGAAGTTTTATTAATGCCGCAAGGATGGGATTTTGCAACCTCGGTCATCTCTAGTCCACAAAATCCACCTGCGGCGCAATGGGAATGATGCCGCGCTCGTGGCCCAGATCCAGCAGCTTGCGGATCGCCAGACGGCCGTCGGCGCCGTAGTCGAGCGTGCGCTCGTTCACATACATACTGACAAAGCGGCTGGCCAGGCGCGTGTCCAGATCGCGGGCAAATTGCATGGCGTACTCCAGCGCCTGCTCGCGGTTGTCCAGCGCGTGCTGGATGCTGTCACGCAGCGCCTTGGAGAGGATCTTGTGCTTGGCCGCGCCCAGTGAGCGCCGGATGGCGTTGCCGCCCAGCGGGAGAATCAGGCCGGTAGTCTCGCGCCACCAGACGCCCAGGTCCAGAGCCTTGAGCAGGCCGCTGGTGCCGTAGGTGAGCTGGCCCTCGTGAATAATCAGTCCAGCCTCGAACTCGCCGGCCAGGATCGCCGGGATGATCTTGTCGAAGGGGACGGTCTCGGTCTTGATCTCAGGATTGAAGATCTTCAGCGCCAGGTAAGCCGTGGTCATTTCGCCCGGTACGGCAATGCGGATACGGCCCAGATCTTCGGGCGTCAGTGGACTTCTCGAAACCACCATCGGTCCGTAGCCCTCGCCCACGCTGCCGCCGCAGCCCATCAGCGTATAGTTCTCTTGCAGATAGGGATAAGCGTGGAAGCTGATGGCGGTGATGTCAAAGAATGCTTCCTTCTGCGCGCGCTGATTCAGCGTCTCAATGTCGCAGAGCGTGTGCGTGAACTTGTAACCGGGCACACGCACCTTGTTGGTGGCCAAGCCGTAAAACATAAAGGCGTCGTCGGAATCGGGACTATGGGCGATGGAGATCTCAATGGTGTCGGCAGGAAGAGCAACAGCGGAATCAGTTTGACTCATGGGGAAGGTAATCCTTTCAAAAGAACAAAAGTTAAAGCCAAGAAGCAGGTTTTCGTCTTAACGTTTTGATTCTACATCTACTTCCTCGTTCTGGTCTGAACTCTTGACGGGCTCACCAAGAGGTCTTGAGCCTCTGCGGGCGCGCTGCTGCATCACATGCCGAGCCAGACCAAAGGCAGCAAAGAGCATCCCAACCACCGAGATGAGAAGAATCAGTAGTAACCAGCGCATCCGTATAAACCAGCGTCAGAATACCAGATGAACGGCTCTTTTCGCAGCAAATTCACTCCTGCGTCAGACTGCTTTGCAACCAGTCAAGATAAGGCCGGCTAACCGACTCGACAGGCAGGACTAGAAACTCCGGCGTTTGGTAGCTGTGCAACTCGTGCAGACGGACCTCCAGAGCGGGTAGTTGCTCGCTGCTGGTCTTGAGCAACAGCAGCGTCTCGGTGGCCGACTCCACAGCCCCCTGCCAGCGATAGATCGACTGCACGGCGGGTATCAGCGTGGCGCAGGCGGCCAACCGCTCTTCAACCAGCCTGCGGCCCAGTATCGCGGCCTCCTCAGGGCTGGCCGTCGTGGTCAGCACGATGCGGGCTTGCGTGGTAGCTTCGGGCATAATGGCATCCCAAATCAGCAGACTGCTGATCTAAAGCCCGGCGAACTCCGAGCGGTGGCGGCTATAAAGGAAGTAAATCACCAGCCCGATCACCAGCCATGCAAAGAAAGCCATCCAGGTCATCACTTCCAGGCCCATCATCAGCACGATGCAGAAGAGGATGCTAAGCACCGGAAAGATCGGTCCCAGCGGCGTGCGGAAGCTACGCGGCCGCTCCGGTTCGCGATAGCGCAGGATGAGCACGGCTGCGGCCACCAACACAAAAGCAAACAGGGTGCCGATATTCGACAGATTCGAGACCGTGCCGATGTCCAACAGACCTCCGGGAATGCCCACCGCAAAGCCCGCCACCCAAGTGGCTACGTCCGGGGTGCGAAACTTGGGGTGAATCCGCCCAAAGACTGTCGGCAGTAGGCCGTCGCGGCTCATGGCGTACCAGACGCGCGCCTGCCCAAGCTGGAAGACCAGAATCGAAGAAATCATACCCAACAACGCGCCCACCAAAACAAAGAGCCTCACCCATTGCAAGCCGCCACTGCCCGGCAGCAGAGAGAGTTTCTTCAGCGCATTGACCACCGGTGCTGCATCGCCCATCACCGATTGCCAGGGGACAATTCCGCTGAGCACAATGGCCACCCCGCCGTAGAGCAAGGTACAGACAACCAGCGTGGCCAGAATGCCGATGGGCAGATCGCGCTGCGGGTTGCGGCACTCCTCGGCCGCCGTCGAAACCGAATCGAAGCCGATGTAGCTGAAGAAGATAATCGAACCGCCGGTCAGCACGCCCGTCCACCCGTTGGGCATGAAAGGATGCCAGTAGTGCGGCTTGATAAAGCTGGCGCCGGCAAAGATGAAGACCAGAATGGCGGCCATCTTGACAAGAACCATGATGTTATTGGCGCGTGCCGACTCGCGGATGCCGCGCACCAGAATCACCGTCAGGATCATCACCACCAGAAAGGCGGGAACATTGAAGCCGAAGTGCCAGCCGGATTTGTACAAATCATTGCCCGCCAGATCCTGCAACCCGGTGGGCAGATAAGCAGGCGATATCCAGCGCAGCGGCGGATGCCAGCCAAACCAGTCCATCAAATCAACAATATGCGCGGCAAAGCCCACGCTCACGCTCATATTGCTGAAGGCGTATTCCAGAATCAGATCCCAGCCGATGATCCACGCCACCAGCTCGCCCATCGTAGCGTAGGTATAGGTATAGGCCGAACCGGCAATGGGGATCATTGACGCCAGTTCCGCATAACACAACCCGGTGAAGGCGCAGACAATAGCCACCAGCACCAGCGAGAGCGCCAGCGCCGGCCCGGCTCCCGGTCGTCCAGCCATCGCTGTGTGGTGCAGAATGTAATGCAACAGAGGAGTGTCGCGGATATTCGGCACATCGAACTTCTGCCCGGCCATGGCCGTGCCGATCACGGTAAAGATGCCCGAGCCGATCACAGCGCCAATACCCAGCGCGGTCAGCGACCACGGTCCAAGCGACTTCTTCAATGCATACTCGGGCTCAATCGAGTCGGCCAATAGCTTGTCAATGGATTTTCGAGCGCTTAATTGCTTGAGCAGTGCACTTCTCCTCATCCCGCCGGAAGGCGGCTAGAGTAAAAAAGCTCCAGACCGGGCACGCAAAGCGAGCCGGCCCGGAGCCCCATTGTTCTTTGTGAATCATGAATGTACAAGAAAGCTGGACGGCCCAGGTCCCGAATTTGGAACCTGAGATATCACGAACTTCATCCGCACTGGTTCAAAGGCACTTTGCCTTTAACGCTTCGATTGGCCGCGCGCCAGCTTCTTGACCTTCTTCTTCTTCTCGCCACGCGCGCCTGTGCGTGGGGCCTTGGGGGCGGCTGCCTTGCGCGCTGCCCGCTTGATCTTCTTGCGTTCCTGCTTATCTTCGATCTGGGTGGTATCTGCCACTGATTAACCTCTTTCGCTGCAATCTCTTCGGGGTTTCCCGTCCAGCGGGTGAATGTCTCTCATAGAATAACAGGCTTTGCGCCAGCGCGAAAGCGTTGAATCAGGGCGAGCAACAAGAATCCTGGGCGAGACCAGCAAAAGTTGATTCCGGTTGGCAATCAATTCATTTTTTCTCAAGATTAATTCTTTCATATCACTAATTCGGACCGTTCACGTGCAAATACTCATGGGTTCGCTCTCATCGGAAGTCTTCTCACGCCGATACCCACAGTGAAGAGATTTTCTCTTCAGGATCAGGCGTATGATGTGCATTTCTTCATTTCTACCGCGCAAAATTTGGTTCCCACTCATGGGTGGAATCGGCGCTCTCCTTGGCATTTACTCAACCTTGCCCGCGCAGGAAGCCTCTCCGCAATCGCCGCTGGCCGCATCCAACTCTTCCATAAGTGAGATTTTATCCGGCACTGAACAGGCCCACCAGAGTCTTCCTCTTCTTTCCCTCAACGATTTCTCCGCTGCCTTTCCTTCCTCTGCTGAGGCCTCCCCCAACTCCGGCGCGCCTTCCAGCCAGAACTTCTCGGTCTTCCGCCCCGTGCATGCATCCATCGAGGTAAATGCCCGTGAACAAACGACCCAGGAGGGCTTTGAGACCTCCTATCACGCGAATCAGGCTGAGATTATATCCGCGGCCGGCAGCTATGGAGACGCCGAGCGCTATTTGCAGATCATGCCCAGCGCGGTTTGGAACTCGGATGAAAGCAATGATTTGATGGTGCGCGGCGGCAATCCTGCGGAAAACCTCTTCGTGGTGGACGGCATTGAAGTGCCCAACATCAATCACATTGCTCTCGAGGGAACCACCGGCGGTTTTACCTCCATGATTGACACCTCTACCATCGGCAGCGTTGATATGAAGCCCGGGGTTTACGATGCGGGCCGCTCCAGCCGTCTCTCCTCACTGATCGACATTCATACGCTGGAGGGCCGGAATGGCGTGCGCAGCGGCGAGTTCGAGGTGGGCATCTCCGGCGCGGGCGGTTTTGTGGCTCAGCCAATCAGGCAACGCGGAAACCTGCTACTCGCCGCGCATCGCAGCCTACTGAATCTTTTTACCAATGATGTAGGCCTGAATGGCGTTCCCATCTACACCAACGGCATGGCGCGACTGGATCTCACCCCAGGTCCGCGCGATCATCTCACCGCGCTCAGTTTGAATGGCGCGGATTCGATCAACATTCAGCCCTGCGTCGGCGATTGGCTGGAGAGTCTGAATATCGATACCCAATACCAAGGGTTGCAGTCCACCAGCGGCCTGGTCTGGCAGCACACGCACAGCCCTACCACCGTCTCCACTGTCACGGCGAGTTACTCCCTGCAAAACCACAACATTGCACAGCAGGAGCAACGGGCTAAATCCAGTCACAATAACTGCCAGCTGGAGGGATTCACCAACGTATATCAGGAAGAAAGCCGCGACGGCATTTATAACCTTGGCTTCGCGCACCAGAGGCAAATCCGCGCCTGGCTTTTTTCCTTTGGAAGCACCGCGCGGCTGTTGAATCTGGATGACTCTGTCGCCCAGCCAGCCGGACAGCAATCTCCATACAACGCGACTCCTACGTGGACCGATGCGGACAACTTCGCGCGTGATTTCTGGACAGGTCAGACCGGAAGCTATCTGGATGCCAATGGACACCTGGGTACCCGCTGGTCGGCCAGCGCAGGCCTTCGTTTGGAGACCTTTGCGCTGGTAGGCACAAAAGCGCTCAACCCACAAGCCTCCATCGCCTTTCGCATCAACCGCCATCAGACCCTCAGCGCGGAGTTTGGCCGCTCCGCGCAACTTGCGCCCACCATCAATATCCTCAGCTATGCGCAAAACGCGCGTCTCAAGCCGATCTTGGTCAGGCAGTTCTCCGTGGAAGCCAACCTGTGGAACTCCGGCCCTGCAACCTTGAGCCTGGGGGCCTATCACAAAACTTACTCGAATGAACCGGCCTCCACCGAGTACCCCAGCCTGATGCTGGCCAACATGGTGGATACGCTCGGCCAGCAGTTCGTCTGGCTTCCCATGACCAGCGTGGGACGCGGCCAATCCGAGGGCCTTGAAGCCATCCTGCGTCTGCGCGCCACAGGCCGCATCCAGTTGACCAGCACGGCCAGTTACGGCCGGACCCGCTATGCCGCCGCCGATGGAGTCCTGCGTCCCGGCAACTTCGATCTGCCAGTGGTGCTGAACACCTTGGCTACCCTCCAACTGCCGATGGCGATTCAGCTATCCCTGCGCAACACCTTTGCCAGCGGCCGTCCCTACACACCATTCAACCTCGCCGCATCTGAGCAACAGGATCGCGGCATTTACGATCTGACTCAGATCAATGCCTTGCGCGGGCCTGTGTATAACCGCATGGACTTTCAATTCAGTCGCAACTTCCATCTCCGCAAGAATCAATTTTTTTTGCAAGCCGGACTGGAGAACGCCTTCGATCGCCATAACTTCCTGGGCTACGCGTGGATGGACCACTGCTCAACGAGCGCTAGCTGCGTCAAAAGGTTCGGTCCCTACGTTGAAGTGACGCAGATGCCGCTCTTTCCCAGCTTCAGCGCCAAATATGTCTTTTAGAGAATTCTTCTTATCAGTAGAGTCATTTGGGTGCCCACCCTCGCGCGTTCTTGTTTTTGCGGCCAGGGTGGGCTGTTAGAAATATTCAAACATCGCAATCTTTCGGAAATCTTCCATCCTCCAGATGGCTCAATAACCCCTGCTGAGTCGCTTGAAGAACGGCGCAGCAACCATTTCCGGCGTACAATGAAGAGAGTGAGTGGAGTTCTCTCGCCCGCCTTTTGTTTCACCTAGCCTGCTCGGCTGCCGCCGTCCCACCGCTTCTGACGAGCTCCGCACCGCACGCT
>CAZYCV010000144.1:0-7016 GCA_964645305.1 uncultured Occallatibacter sp.
ACCTTCGCAACATTCCAAGGAACAGCGTTATCTATCTTTAGGTAAACACTCTCAGAAATTAAACTTATTCAGAAGTTTCGCATAGCCCGGCGGGATGTCAATCATCTTTTACCAGAGACGCTACCTGAAAGAATGCCTTGGAAGTCGCTCCGAGGCAGCCCCGCGCGCAGCCAATCCAACACCTGCGCGCGTCCATAGCGGTCGAGCAGTTGTTGCGCGTACCATCCAGCGGCCTGATGCGCGGACTCGGAGTCAGCTTCGCTGCTCGCATGGGCCAGCTTTTCGTTCACCGCCTCCAAAGTGAACGTGGGCTTTGCTCCCCTCAACCGTTCGCCGCTCCAGGCCTCAACCAGCCCTTCGCGTAACCACAGCGGCGTTTGCGCCGATGCCTGCTCCTCGATCAGCGCGTGCAGGAACTCGTGGCGCGCAACGGAGGCCAGCAGTTTGCGCGCCTCCAGAACCCGCAGCGGCTGCAATGCGATCAAATCGCCTTCCGTAAAGCCCGCCACCCAGCCAGGCGCCAACGTGGCCGCGCGAAAGGCCGGGGTTGAGCGGTACGCCTTGACCGCAATCTCTGCGCCGGGATTGATTCCGCTCAGGCTTTCGGCCTCGCCCAGCGCGCGCCCGAGCGCCGGTAGAAACTCTTTATCTTCCGGAGAAGTGCTTTCCAGCATGAAACCAGCGCCGGCCAACCTCTGCCACACTGCGCCTGTTGTCACTTCCGCCACCGTTGCGCCGGGAAAGTATTGCGCAAGAATCTCGCGGTAGCCGTGGCCTTCACGCGCCATCTCCGCCGCCCCCGCCTGGCACAGGCCCACGCCATGCCCCGATCCTCGCCCATGAAAAAGGAAGCCGTCGCCTTCAGCCGCAATCTCAAACCAATTGCTGCGAATCCGATTCCATCCCAGCGCGCGGCCAACCGCAAGGCGAAAATCCTCTGCCGGAATCTCACGTCCATCCGCCGTCAGGGTCATTGCCCTGCCCGAAGCGCCGCGTTTGGCAACGGTCAGCGTCTTCCATCCTGGCGTAGCCAACCCCGCCGCGCCAAGAGCCTGCGTCAGCTCCGCGCGCGAAAGCCGGACCGACCAATCGCTCGATCCAACTCGCTGGCAATAAGGATCGGAGCGCGAAACCAGCGCCCCCCGCGACACTCCTCCCTTCGGCCAAACCTCGGCTGCGCTCGCCGAGCGCCCGCCGCAGTTCTGATGGAAATACGCCTCCGCGCGGCTTCCATGAAACCAGAGACTCTCACCGGCTGTGGCCAGTGTGGCCGCATGAGCCTGGTGCGTGCTGTGCCAATGCACCCATTGGCAATGCGTAGAATCGCATACATCAAAGGCGGTATGCCCGTGCGCCGGACTCAAGGCAAAGCTGCGCGCCACTACAGCCAGCGCCTTCAACGACTCCGCGGAATCCGCTGCCCCGCTCTCGGCCGCCACAACCAGCTCCACGTATCGCTCCACGGGAAGCGTGGCGGCCAGCACAAGCGCGCCCGATTGCGCAGTGATTCTCAGCGGATAAGCAAGTGTGAGCGACTCTCCATGCGCTGTGATCCGGTAACTGCCCGTGAGCAGCAGTTGATTTGAATCATGAGCGATGCCTTTGGAATCAGTCCATGCAAGTTGCGCAGGCCGGGCATGAATTGAAATCTGCTTGAGCGGTTGCGCGGCGCAGCTCTCGCACAGTTGAATCCTTGCGCCGGAGATCGGCGTAATGGAGGCCTCGTGATCGCGCCACAGCGTCCACACTCCCACGCGAATCGTCGCCCGCGGAGCCGCTTCAGCCTGGGCCATCACCCAGGATGCGGCCAGAAAAACTGCCAGCGCAATCCCTCTCATGGCTTCCTCAGCGGTGCATGAGCCAACAGCTTTGACGCCACCAGAGCTGCATCCGAGCCATGCCCAACCGGCACAAATACGGCCACCACCACGCGGGGATGGATGGCTGGCGCCAAGCCCACAAACCAGCCATGCGTCGCGCCGCCGTTCTCCGCGCTGGCCGTGCCCGTTTTGCCGGCAACCGGAACCCCGCCCATCGACGCTGCCTCAGCCATGCCAAAGCTGGCAGAGTCGGTCAGCCCCGCGCTCACGGTTTTTGAAGCTACCGTCTCTGGATGGGCTGCCATCTCCGAAGCCAGCGACCGATAGGCCTCGGCCAGCTCCGGCAGCGTCACCCGTATCCCCTCCACACCCAGCGCGGCCAGTTGCACCTGCTCCCGTGTGCGCGGCTCGCGAAAGGCGGCCAACTCCTCCGGTCGGCTCAAGCCGGTGGCTGCCAGCAGGCCCCGCTCACTCAGCGCTTGTCGCAGCTCCCGCGCTGAAAGCGACCCGGCTAACTCCGCAAAGTACGAGTTACAAGACCAACTGAGCGCCTGCTGCGCATTCATGGGATCAGCCACCGGATGGGAACAGTTGAGCTGGCGGCCGCTAATCCGCAGCAATCGGCTGCACGCAACCCTGCGCGCCGGATCCCAATGCCCGGAGGCCAGCGCAAAATAGAGAATCAGCGGCTTCAACGTGGAGCCCGGCGTGGCCACCGTTCGGCTCGCCTCATTCAGGTGCGCCGATGCCAGAAGAGCTCCCGATCCGATCTCCAGAACCAGCACGCGCGCATCTGGAGCCTCGCGCTGGACTTGATCCACGGCGCTCTGCCAAGGCCGCCCTCCGCTGGAGGAGCTGGGCAGGCTGGATGAGCTGACAAGAACCAACCCCGCCAGCACCATCCCGGTCCGTCTCCAAAGTGGCTGCATCCTACAAGTATGAACCATTCGCAGGTAGGCGCTGATGGATTCCGTGCGAAATGGATGGCCATCTTCAGCAGGAGCGGAGCCACACGCATAACGCGATGCGAGACCATTCTGCGCAACAAAACCGGAATTCATCCAAAATTCATCTTCATCAATTTCGTACAAGAATGCCGCGGAATGGAGAACAAAAAAACGCCTTTTACCAGCTTGCAGAAATTCCGGGTTTAGTTTTTCGCTAAAACGCTGTAGACTGCCAACACGGCATAAAAGAACTCCATGGCTAAAACAAAGCAAAAGCAAAGGCTCTTTAACGGACGGGATTACTCCTGGATGCAGTTCAACCGGCGTGTGCTTGAAGAGGCTGAAGACGCCGCAAACCCGCTTCTGGAACGGGTCAAGTTTTTGGCCATCACCGGCTCCAACCTTGACGAGTATGTGGAAATCCGCCAAGCCGGCCTGATGCAGCGCATTGAGGACGGCAACCGCCAACCGGGCTTTGACGGCCTGCGCCCGGATGAATCCCTGACCGTACTGACCGCGGAGATTCACAGCTTTGTCGATGCGCAGTACAAGTGCTGGAATGAACATTTGCTGCCGGAACTGCGCAAGCAAGGCATTCAATTGCTCGAATGGAAGCAACTGCGTGAAGAGGCCCGCGCCTTTGCCCAGGAGTACTTTGAGCGCGAGGTGGACCCGCTGCTGACGCCCATCAGCATTGATCCGGCTCATCCCTTTCCGCGCGTGCTCAACAAAGCCCTCTGCCTGGCGTTGCTGCTCAAGCTCAAGCGCCGCAGCGCGGGCCCGCAGGTTCTGGGCGTGGTCACCGTGCCGCGCGCCCTGCCCCGCTTCATTCGCCTGCCTTCGGAGGACGGGGTCTTTCATTATCTCTTGTTGCAGGATCTGATTGAGCAGAATCTGGCCGGAATGTACCGCGGCTATGAGGTGCTCTCCCGCGCCGCCTTTCGCGTCACGCGCAACTCCAACCTTTACTTCGAGGAGGAAGAAGCGCGCTCGCTGCTGGAGACCATCCGCGTCGAGTTGCACAACCGCCGCAAAGGCGATGCCGTGCGCCTGGAGATTGAGGCCGGCGCCGATCCAGAGATCGTCGAGCGCCTGCGCGTCAACTTCGAACTGGACGAAGACCAGGTCTTCCGCGGCGACGGCCCGGTCAACCTATCGCGCCTCATGTTCTTCTACGGCGACGTGCAGCGGCCGGATTTGAAGTACCCTTCCTTCAAGCCCCGCGTGCTCAAGCTGAGCCGCAAATCCGCCAACATCTTTGACGAACTGCGCCAGCACGATGTGCTGCTCCATCATCCCTATGACTCCTACGAACCGGTCGTCGAATTCATTGAGCAGGGTGCCGCCGACCCCGCCGTGGTGACGATGAAGCAGACCCTCTATCGCACCAGCCAGGATTCCCCCGTCTTTCAGGCGCTGATCGAGGCCGCCACCACCAAGGAGACCACGCTGGTCGTCGAGCTGATGGCCCGCTTTGATGAGGCCTCCAACATCCGCTGGGCGCGCTCCATGGAGGACGCCGGTGTGCAAGTCTTCCACGGCGTCGTCGGCCTCAAAACGCACTGCAAGCTGGCCATGCTCGTCCGCCGCGACGAAGACGGTGTGACGCGCCGCTACTGCCACCTGGGAACCGGCAACTACAACCCCGTCACCGCCCGCTTCTACACCGACCTCAGCCTGCTCACCTCGGACCCCCAGATCACCGAGCGTGTCCACATGGTCTTCAACTACCTGACCGCCCACGCCGAGATCGACGACTACCGCCCGCTTTTGGTGGCGCCGCTCACCATGGCCGAGAGCTTCCTGGGGCTCATCCGCCGTGAGCAGGAGCACGCTGAGGCCGGCCGCCCCGCCCACATCGTCGCCAAAATGAACGCCCTGCTTGAGCCTTCGGTCATCGAGGCGCTCTATGCGGCCTCGCAAGGCGGCGTCGAGGTCGATCTGATCGTCCGCGGCCTTTCGATCCTCCGCCCCGGCGTCAAGGGACTCTCCGAGCGCATCCGCGTCCGCTCCATCGTCGGCCGCTTCCTCGAGCACTCGCGCATCTTCCACTTCGCCAACGGCGGCAACGATGAAATCTATCTCGGCTCGGCCGATTGGATGTCCCGCAATCTCTTCGAGCGCTGCGAGGTGGTCTTCCCGGTCCGCGATCCTGAGGTCCGCGCCCGCATCCACGACGAGATTCTGCCCGCCTACCTGGCCGACACGGCGAAGGCCCGCCTCCAGCAGCCCGACGGCAACTACCAGCGCGCCGCCAAGCTGCCGAAGGATGCCAAGTCTTTGGCGATTCCCTTCTCCAGCCAGGATTTCCTGATAGCGTTGGCCGAGGGCAAAACAGACCTGGACGCCATCCCCAAGCCCGCCGCCAAGCCGCCCGCCAAAACCGCCTCAAAGACGGCGAAGTCCACCACTTAGCCCCCTGTCGGCTTCGCCAGCCTGTTTGCCATGAATCCGCAGCGCTAGCCTGTTTGGTAGCGCCGGCCTGTTTGGTAGCGCCGGTCTCCAGACCGGCTGTAACGTGGACCTCCCGGTCCACGTTTGATTCTTGTTAGCCAGTGAACTCCCCGACGGCAGATTCGTCAAAATAATCCGTGAAGAGTGAAGTCTCCCAGGTTTCATAATTGAGACCTGGGCCATCCGCCTAAGTGGAAAGTGTTGAATTTTCACAGCAATCACAAATTGAAAGGTAGCGTTCAGCTCCAGGAAGACAGAGAAGGCGGCCATTGCCTTGAAGTATGCAGAACGCGAAGAATCTGAACCATGCTTCCGCAAATTCTGTAAATAAGAAAGTAGTGTTTATGCGCAAGTAACTCCCGCGTGCCTGGAATGCGACCAGGACGGCCAAGTTCAGGAAATCGGATCAGAATCTCGGCTTTCTTCGCGAATATCCGGTCTATTCTGCCAGCCGCTCGAAAACTGTCTCTGGCAATAAATTCGAAGATTTCACGCCGGTCTTCTCTGGCTGACTTGGTCCAAAAAAGATTCATCACGCAGTCCGAAGCAGATTGTCTTGCAAACCTGCGCGGAGAGCCGCAAACTCCGCCTCAACCTCCTCGCTGGAGATCAATTCGCCTCGATCCGCTTCATCAATGCCGATCTGCACCTGGCGGCGAAACCACTGGTCGTATGCGGCGTCTGGGCTTTGAAACACAATTTCCTGCATGAACTCCTGGAGCAGCTCCGCGCCGGTGCGATTCCGCGCCTTGGCCGCCTCCTCGAAGGCCATCGTCAATTCTTCATCCACATGGATGGTGATCGTCGTCTCAGCCATCTTTGCCTCCACTTGCATCAGCCTACCACAAAGTGTGAGATCTCTTTGCTGCCCATGGCGGTTCTTCCAGATCCCACGGGTAACCTGACTCAAATCGTTATCAGAGATCAGAAAAAAGACTGCTGGTAATGGTTCATGGTCTCCCGGACAGAAGCAAATAATAAAACATTCCAAACGCTCCCCGCTCCGCAGCCCGCCGCCAAGCCCGCCCGTCCAATCCTTTGTTCAACGACTACCGCCAGATTGGGGGGTAGACCAAGTGGTCCAAAGACAAAATCAGGAAGAAAAAGGTAAGGTGCGATAAAGAATTTGCAAAGACAAATCAATTGGCCTGTTGCTCGTTTCAAAAGGAAATCGGCATGGCATTTCAATCGAAACAGACAAATCTTGATCGTATGGACTGCATCGTACGACTTTACATCGCGTTTTTTCACGATGAGCGTGCGTTTGACGCAGGTCGAACCAAAGCAATCTCAGTCCGCGTTGTCTTCATCTATCTTGGCGAATAGCTCGGGCAGCGAAAGATAAATCGGTGAGCCCGCTACTTCCAACCGCTCTTTCCGCACCCAGTTCCCGTCGCTCAAATCCCATCCAGAACGCGTCTCCGGGTCCACGACCCAAAGATTCGGCACCCCAAAGCTGCGGAAGTTGTTCATCCTCGCCTCAATGCGGGAATGCCGGTCCTCGGGCGACAGAACCTCGATGGCAATCAACTGGGGACGCGTAAAGACCTGCTCGATGGGTACATCGCGGGAAAAGACGCAGACATCGGGAATGCGAACCCGAGTGGAAGCAACTCTGGTTCTCTGTTCCTGGATCGCTCGGATACGCCATTCTCGCCCATGCTGGTGGAACCAGAATAAAATGGCCATCTGCACCACATTGTGATCGTATTCGCCCACGTTCCGATCCTCCAGTATCCCATCGACGAAATCACAGTCCGGCTCATAGGAAGTGGTCAGATAGGTTTCCAGTGAA
>CAZYCV010000145.1:0-6980 GCA_964645305.1 uncultured Occallatibacter sp.
GGGCAACATCGCTCATGGTGGGCTTTCGGGACGCAGCCGAAGCTGCATCCCTTTGTTTCGCTTCATGCGCGGGTTGACTTCCAGGCTTTTTGGACAATTTAAGCCACTCCGCTTTCAGTTTACTTCACCTACATAGCCTCTAATGAATCAGAGCGCCGCTGTTTACGCCAACCTCTGGCCGGGGGCCGGCTTTGCCAGCAGGACTCCGAGGGCGCAACTTGCCATGCGAGCCAGCTCTCCGTCCGCGCGACTGGTAAGAACGATCGGAACCTTGGCGCCTACCACGACTCCCGCCGCCAAAGCTCCGGCCAGGTATTGAAGCTCCTTGAAGAGGATGTTGCCGGCCTCCAGATTGGGAACCATCAGAAGATCAGGATCTCCGGCGACCGGCGAATCAATCTTCTTGATCCGCGCGGCATCGCTTGAAATGGCATTGTCGAAGGCCAGCGGCCCATCGACGATGGCCCCGGTAATCTGCCCGCGATCAACCATCTTGCAAAGAGCGGCGGCATCCAGCGTGGAAGGGATCGCCTGGTTCACGGACTCAACCGCCGACAGGATTGCCACCTTGGGGTTATCCACCTCAAGCGTCAGCATCATGTCGATGGCATTCTGCAGAATATCAATCTTGGTCACCAGGTCCGGCTGAATGTTGATGGCTGCATCGGTCACATAAAGGGTCTTGTGATAGGAAGGCACGTCCAATGCGAAAACATGGCTGATCCGCCGGCCAGTGCGCATTCCACCTTCGCGCGAGACCACGGCGCTCATCAGTTCGTCGGTGTGCAGCGAACCCTTCATCAGCATCTGGACTTCATTTTTGCGAGCCAACTCCACGGCGCGCACGGCGGCCACGCGGCTTTCCGCAACGTCCACAATTTGGATTGTCCCAAGATCGAGTTGCAGAACCTCGGCAAGACCGCGAATCTTTGCCTCCGAACCCACCAGAACCGGGACGATCAGTTTGTCTTTGAATGCCTGGACGGCGCCTCCCAGAGAAACCTCGTCGCACGGCCACGCAATCGCAGTCCTGACGGCCGGTTTGGAGGTGGCGCGCGCAATCAATCCCTGGTAGCGGCGATAGGGCTCATTCACAATGAGCTTGGGAACGGGCAGCGTGGACCAGCGCAACTTGACCGGAGGCGCCAGAACCTGTGCGGTTCCTGAAAAGATAGGAGTTCCGACACCGTTGACGGCCTCGCACTTGAAGGCCACGCTCTTGGTGGAATCATCCTTGGCCGTAACCTGCACCTTGACCAGGATGCGGTCTCCGACACGGATGCGATTCTGGAACGAGAGCGATATATTGGTCAGCGTGCATCCAGGGCCGGGAATATTCATGCTGAAAAGGCCGGAGATCAGCGAGGCGCACCACATATTGGGGCCCGTCGGAGGAATACCGCCCGCGCGATCCAACTGCTCATCCGAGTTCAGAACGGAGTGGAATCCTGAAATGGAGGCAAAAGCCATCGCATCATCGGTGGTCAAAACGTGCTCTGTCGAGGCTGCGTCACCAACCGAAATCTCGTCGTAGGTCTTGCTCTCAATAAACCCCAAATTCATACTGACTCCCTTTCGTTCAAGCGCCGGCAGTGGTTCTGCCAGGGTTCCATGATATTCTCACGGCGCAAATCCCAGCGTGATTCCAGTCACCGAACCGGCCAAATGAGGATGAAGATGTTCAGATTGGAACGAGAGGCGGGAAACCAATCCCAGCGAGAAATCCAACCCACATGGATGATCCCCCGGCTATATACATTCAGAGACCAGCGTGGAGATGTGAGCGGTCAGCAACCCTTTTTGCAGCGGGCCATGATGGCGGCGTGGAGGCGCTCCTGGATTCCGGTAGGAAGCTCGTAAATCTCGTGCGAGCGATAGATCTGGATCGTCTTGCGGGTGGTGTTGAAGACCACCTCGCAGTGCGGGCAGCGGCCCAAGTGAGCTTCGAGTTCGGCGCGCGTTTCGGCCGGCACCGTGCCGTCGATTAAATCATCGAGTAGGGCGAGAAACTCTTTGCAGGTCACTTGGCTATCCCCGTTTCCCTTGGACTTTTCCTGCGGCGGAAGTAGCGACTCAGGCGCTCTCGTAGTTGCAGGCGCGCGCGCAACAGGCGCGACTTGACGGCGGGAATGCTCAACCCCAGCGTCTCCGCCGTCTCCTCGGTCGAAAGCCCTTCCACATCTCGCAGCACAAACACGATACGAAACCCCTGGGGCAGCCCCTGAATCGTCTTCCGCAAAATCTCGGCCAGCTCGGCCTGGTTGTAATTCTGTTCCGGGTCGGGCGCCCAATCCGCCAGATCGCGCGGCACGCTGCCCTCTTCGGTCTCGATGTCCTCGTCGATGGAAACCATCTTGCCGGTGCGCCGCTTGCGCAGCCGCATCAGGCTTTCGTTCACCGCAATCCGCACCAGCCACGTGTAAAACTTTGAATTCCCCTGAAACTGCTCCAGCTTCTCATACGCCTTCAAGAAGGCGTCCTGCATCACGTCCTCGGCATCCTCCCGGTTCTGGGTGATGTGCTGGGCGATGCGAAAGAGCTGGCGCTCATACTTGCGAACCAGTTGATCGTAGGCCGAGATATCCCCCGCGCGCACCTTGGCAATCAGTGCAACATCCGGATGCTCTTCGAGTTGTCCTGCAATCGATTGGATGGTCGGCATGAGCTTTGGTTGCGGAAATCCTTTTGGGCGCGGTCGGCGTTTGTGCCTTGGTCTCTATAGACGAGTGTAACGGACGGCAGGGCTATGGGCCAAACGGGTGGATTGCGGTTCTAAATCCGTAAACTCGGCAGCTGAGACTTTCGGTTCTTTTGACTTGACATTTGTATATGCTTGCGGTGTAATTTGTAATACACGGGAGCGGAATATGGGTACAGCAATTACTTCCATACGACTGAACACGAAACTGGCCGACGAAGCCGTGCGCGCCTTGGGCGTCAAGTCCCGCACTGAAGCGGTGCATATCGCGCTTCAGGAGATTGTTGGAAACCAGCGCTTCAAGGATTTGATACGAAAGAACGAAGGCAAGCTGAAGTTTGCCGGCTGCGATGAATGAAATCATCCTCTTCGATACTTCTGTCCTAGTCGACAATCAGCGCACGGCTTGCCATTCGGCGCGGATCGAGGCCTGTCCGGGGCGGATAAGGAACTCGTCTGTGGTTCTGGCAGAGTTGTGGCGAGGGGCTACGCTTGCCGCCGAGAGGAAGTTTGTGCAGGCGCTCCAGGCGAGCCGGCCGGTGCTCACGCCAACAGAGAAGAACTGGCTTGAATCGGGGGAGATTCTTTCCGCGATCCGGGCAGACAAGGGCTTCGAGCCTGCCAAGCTGCGCGATCTTCACTTCGATCTGCTGATTGCGCTGACCGCCCGCTCCCACGGCGCAACGCTGATTACCTCCAACCGCGCCGACTTCGAGCTGATCCGCTCGTATCGCGCATTTGAATTGGAGATTTGGTAGTCGAGATTGAATCAAGCGACAATCAAAATCCCGTTCCGGAATGGAAGCTGCAAAGAGTGACGACGCATCCGGGCGAGATGCGGTTGCCTCACGCATCATGCGTAGAAACTCAGATCGGTCATGGGATAATGCTTGCGGTTGCGGGTCCAGAGGGCGGCCTGATTCTGCACGGCAGAGGCGGCAATCAGTGCATCGGCTATTTTGAGGTTGTGGCTCTTGCTGAATTGCCGCAAATACTCACCCGCCAACTGGCCGATCTTCTGATCGATTGTGACGCAGGTAAGCGGCGCAAACAATTGTGCGATGATCTGGAGTTCATGCGGGAGCGCGCCCGCTCCGACTTCCGCTATGGTGATCGGCGAAACCAGGATTGTGGAATGCCCTGTGGCCAAAAGGCTCCATTGCACAAGAATCGCCTGATCCCTTGCGCGCAGAACCTCGATGACAATATCGGAATCGAGGAGGACGCTCACTGGGCATCCAGTCGGTCTAGCCGGTTGTCGTTGCGCAGGTCACGGATCAACTCCTCCGTATCGACCATGCCGACGCGATCCTTCCAAAGTCCCACAATGCCCAGCATGGCTGCGCGGCGATCTTCCTGGTTGCCCATGTAGCGTTCACGCGCGGCCACGCGCACCAGCTCTGAGACCGTTGCCTTTTCCAGCAAGGCCCGCGTATGAAGCGCGGCCCAAAGGTCATCTTCGAGATAGAGTTGAGTTCTCCTCATGATGTATAGTATACATCGTTCTATCTGAGCCCAGTTCCCAATCCGCACCAGGTAGATAGAACTGGTTAATCCAGCACTTTGAGTTGCTTGGCCCATTCAATCCGAAATGCGGTCCCGCTTTATGGCGATTGCAGTAACGGCGATGGTTCCCGATTGCCGCATGGGGCGAGAAATCGAAGTAAAGTGGAAGAATGACGGTCTCATCTTCCCCTTCATTTCTTTCGCGATTGGCAACGGGCGGCTTGGTTGGCTTGCTCTCTTTTTTGATGGTTGTTCAGCCTGTAATTGGGCAAACCGATTCCGGCGTGAAGCCGAAGCCGGCCGCTCCGGCCTCATCCGCGACGAAGAAACCGGCGCATAAGCCTGTTGCAAAGCCCGCGCAGACGACAAAGAAGTCCGCACCGGCGGCGAAGAAGCCTGCTTCGCCGAGTAAAAACTCCGCAAAACCCGCCGCCAAGTCTGGGAAAAAATCCAAGAAGCCGGTCAGCCCGGCCGTTCGCGCGGCGCGGCGGGCGCATACGGCGCGCATCAAGCTGGCCTTTCAAGCCTCCGCCGAGCTGCGCCCGATGGCCCAGCAACTGGCCACGATGCGCACTCCGGCGGCCTATGCGGGAGTGACCAAGTACGCCAAGAGCCACACCGGCGAAGCAGCGGCGGCGGCGTATCTGGCGCTGGGCCACGCGTATCTGGTGGACAAGCGCTACGGCGAGGCGATTGAAGACTTCCGCCTGGCCAAGAAGGCCGGCGCGGAGCTGGCTGATTATGCCGACTATTTCAATGCCCGCGCCAACCACGAAGTGGGCAACGAGGAGACGGCGGAAGGCCTGCTGCGCGGCTTTGCGGAGCGCTATCCGGAGAGCATCTTTACGGCAGAGGCGCCTGAGCTGGAGGCCCAAATATTGCTGGCGATGAAGAACGCGGCGGGGGCGCAAAAGGTGCTGGCCGCGGCGGCGGGAACGGCGGCGGCCAATCGCACCGGTTACCAGCTTGCGCAGGCTGAGGTGGCCTATGCGCAGGGGCAGGCGCAGCAGGCCGTCAGCCTTTACAAGCGGCTGCTGCTGGCTCACCCGCTCAGCTCCGAGGCGGGAATTGCGCGCGCCAAGCTGGGCGCATTGGGCGCGGAGAGCAGCCTGACCACGCCGGAGTTGCGTAGCTTGGGCGACGCGTATTACAACGCCGGGCGCTATGAGGAGGCCAGCGAGCAGTATCGCGCGCTTATGCGGCAGCCGGGCCTGGACGCAACCACGCGCAATACATTTGCGGTGGCAGCGGCCAACTGCGATCTGAAGCTCAAGCGCCTGACCACGGCCGAGGCCGAAGCGCTTGCCGACACGCAGGGCGAGAACGGTGCGCGGCGGCTTTATCTGCTGATGGAGTTGGCGCGCAGTCGCGCCGATCTGGACGAACAGCAGCGCATAGTGGCGCAGATGGAGTCCAGCTTCCCGCAGAGTCCGTGGCTGGCCGAGGCGCTCTTTGACAGCGGCAACACCTACCTGCTGCGTCACGAGTACCCGGCGGCGGTGGAGTATTACGGAACCCTGGCCACGCGCTTTCCTGATAGCAAACACGGTTCCGCCGCCCATTGGAAGGCTGGCTGGCTAAGCTATCGCCAAGGGCTTTATGCGGAGGCCGCGCGGCTCTTTGACGAGCAGATTCGCCTTTTTCCCACCTCGCAAGAGGCTGCAAGCGCGCTTTATTGGCGCGCCCGTCTCTACGAGACGCAGGAGCACAAGCCGGCTCAGGCCGTGGCCAACTATCGCGCCATTCTCCGTGCCTATCCGCACTACTTTTATGCGCAGATGGCGCGTCAGCGCCTTGCCGCACTGGGCAATTTGCCGCCCGCGCCGCAGCCGCAGGTGGACAACATTCAGCCCGCGCCGATTCCTCAACTTACGGAGAGCTTTCCCGCCGACAGCCCGCACCTGGCCAAGGCGCGTTTGCTGGCCAACGCCGGACTGAATGACTATATTGCCCAGGAGATTGCCGCCGATCCAGACTCCGCCGATTGGAGCGCGCTGGCCGAAGCGCAGATCTACTCGTCTTACGGCGAGGCCTTTCGCGCCCTGCGCTCGCTCAAGCGGGCCCTGCCCAGCGCCGCTTCTGCCCCCATCAAAGCCATTCCGCTGGCGTACTGGCGCATTCTCTTTCCAGAACCTTGGTGGGATACGATCAAGGCCGAAGCCGCTAAAAACAATCTGGACCCCTATCTGGTGGCCGCGCAGATTCGCCAGGAGTCCGAGTTCAACCCCTCGGCCGTCTCTCCCGCCAACGCCTGCGGACTGATGCAAGTGCTGCCCTCGGTCGGCAAAACTCTGGCGCGCGAAGAGGGCATCTCTAATTTTCAGAGCTTCCAACTCTTTGATCCGGCCACCAACATCCGTCTTGGAACCCGCTACCTGCGCCAAACTCTGAATAAATTTGGCGGCGTCCCCGAGTACGCGCTGGCCGCCTACGATGCCGGCGACAGCCGCGTCCAGGATTGGCAGGCCGCTGGACCCTATTCCGGCATGGACGAGTTTGTCGAATCCATTCCCTTTACTGAAACCCGTGGCTACGTCGAGAGTATTTTGCGCAACATGGAAATCTACAAGGAGATTGATGCGCTGACCGCCGCATCGGCCAAAACGGCGGTCACCAGCCGCTAACTGCCGAGCCTGCGATTGGTGAAATTCTCAGTAGAAATGCCACACAGACTGTAAGGAACCTCTGAATAAGTTGATCTTTTGAAAGGGCACGGCTCTAGAACTTATCCGTAATTTGTAGCGCCGTGTATGACAGCGTCGGCTTTGTCAAGGCT
>CAZYCV010000146.1:0-6948 GCA_964645305.1 uncultured Occallatibacter sp.
CTCGCTCCAGGCGCGAACGCACATTGCCCAGATTGACCAGGTTGCCGTTATGCGCAATGGCGATCAGGCCTTTGGTGGATTCAACGCGAATGGGCTGCGCATTGAGCAGCGCCGAGTCGCCGGTGGTCGAGTAGCGCGTGTGGCCGATGGCCATCGAGCCGGTCAGCTTGGCAATCACGTCGTCGGTAAAGATCTCTGAAACCAGACCCATGCCTTTGATGTTGGCCAAATGCTGCCCGTCGGCCGTGGCGATTCCAGCCGACTCCTGACCACGATGTTGCAGGGCGTAGAGGCCGAGATAAGCTTGGCGGGCGGCATCGGGATGACCATGAATGGCAATGACGCCGCACTCTTCGTGGAGGGTATCGCCTTCGGCGCCAGGGAACAGGGAACAGGGGCCAGTAGTCAGTAAAAGCTCCGGAGCGCTCGAGTTTTGAAAGGGCACGGCTTTAGCCGTGCCGCAAGCAGGACCAATGAAAGGATCGGGCTTTAGCCCCTGCGGGATGCTCTCTCCCAAAGTAACCCATCCCTCGGCGGCTAAAGCCGATTCCCGATAGAGGCCTTGGATGGCACAACTAAAGTCGTGCCCTTTCAAAGCCACATCATGAAGAAGATGCGTACCGTCGGTCTCGCCTTCGACCCCCTGAAAGAGCATCCCGCTCATGCGGTCACCTCGTCGTGAAGGATGGCTTCCAGGGCCGAGGCCCAGGGCTTGCGCAAATCACTGAGCGGCGCGGAGATAAACGGCTCGCCGTCGACGGTGATCGTTAGCCGGTCGCTGCCGGTCACACCGATGCGGGCGGCCTGGAAGTTGAACTTGCCGGCCAGCTTCTCTATGACGGAAAGATTCGAGGGATGCGTGGTGAGCAGCACAGTCGAAGCCGGTTCGGCAAAAAGTCCAAAGAGCGGATGGACCATCAGAGAGGGATCCTGCTCGACGATTGCGCCGATGCCCTTGGGGAATCCGGCTTGCACCAGTGCGACCGCAATGCCGCCGTCGGAGATGTCGCGGGCTGAACTGAGCAGCCGTTCATCGGCAAGCTTGGCCAGCAGCTTGTGCAGGCTGGCCTCGGCCTCCAGATCAAGTGGCGGCGGCGTACCCCAAAGGGTGTCGAGAATGACTTTGGCGTACTCGGAGGAGCCAAAAGCCACTAACTCTGCATCGGAGGAGGTCGGCTCATCGGAAACCGGATCTGGAAAGATGGAGCCGGGAATGCTCGGATTCAGCTCCGGCACGACGTAGGCGTTCATCGGAATCGGCTTGAAAGGAACGGCAAGATTAGGGTCAGGCTGCTCACCGCGCGGCACCGGCCAAAGCAGCAGAATCGCGTCGCCAGCCCGCTGGAAATCCGCCGGAACCGCCTTAAAAACATCTTCCAGGATGCCGACAATTCCCAGAACCGGCGTTGGGTAAATCCCTTCGCCACGCGTCTCGTTGTAGAGCGAAACATTGCCGCCAGTGATCGGCGTGCCGAGCGCGGTACAGGCTTCGCCGATACCGTCAATGGCCGCTGAAAGCTGAGCCATGATCTCCGGCTTTTCGGGGTTGCCGAAGTTGAGGCAGTTGGTGGCGGCCACCGGTTTGGCTCCGGTCATGGCTACCTTGCGCGCGGCCTCCGCCACGGCGTGCATGGCGCCCAGCTTGGGATCAAGATAAGCCAGGCGTCCATTGCCGTCCAAAGCCATCGCCAGGGCGCGGTCGCCGATCGGGCCTTCTGCCGCATTGGGGCTGGAGGTGCCTTTGATGCGCATCAGGCCGGCCTCACTTCCGGGACCGAGGACGGTGTTCGTTTGCACCATGCTGTCGTACTGCTCGTAGACCCAGCGCTTGCTGCAGACGTTGGCGCTAGCCAGCAGCTTCTTCAGGTCGGCGGTGAAATCACGCTCCAGGGTAAGCTGCGCCAGCGCCTCTTCCGATGGCTCCAGCGGGATCGGCGACTTCCAGACCCCGACCGGGCGATGGTAAAGTGGCGCATCGTCGGTGAGCGAGGTGTTGGGAATGTCGGCCACCAGCACGCCGTGATGGCGTATGCGCAGCCGCGGCGCGTCTTGCACCGTGCCAATAATGACGCCGTCCAGGCCCCACTTTTTGAAGACGCTCAGAACTTCTTCTTCGCGGCCCTTGATGGCCACCAGCAGCATCCGCTCCTGGCTCTCGCTGAGCATGATCTCGTAGGAGCTCATGCCGGTCTCGCGCTGCGGAACCAGATCCAGTTCCACGTCGAGGCCGACGCCGCCGCGCGCGCCCATCTCACAGGTTGAGCAGGTCAGACCCGCAGCACCCATATCCTGAATACCGACGATGACGCCCGTCTTCATCGCTTCCAGGCAGGCCTCCATCAGCAGCTTTTCCATGAAAGGATCGCCCACCTGCACATTGGGTCGCTTGGCCTCGGTGCCTTCGTGGAACTCTTCGCTTGCCATCGTCGCGCCATGAATGCCGTCGCGCCCGGTCTTTGCGCCCACATAAATTACCGGATTGCCCGCGCCGCTGGCCTTGCCGTAAAAAATCTCATCCTTGCGGACCATGCCCAGCGCAAAGGCGTTCACCAGCGGGTTGCCGCTGTAGCAGGCCTCGAACTTGGTTTCGCCGCCCAGGTTGGGCACGCCGAAGCAGTTGCCGTAACCGGCCACGCCGCCCACCACGCCCTCCACGATGGAATGATTCTTGCGCACCAGCTCCGGCTCGTCGCCGCCCGGCTCAATCGGCCCGAAGCGCAGCGAATCCATCACCGCCAGCGGGCGCGCGCCCATGGTGAAGATGTCACGCAGAATTCCGCCCACGCCCGTCGTTGCGCCCTGAAACGGCTCAATGTAACTGGGGTGGTTGTGGCTCTCAATCTTGAAGGCGCAGGCCCAGCCGTCGCCCACGTCGATGATGCCGGCATTCTCGCCGGGGCCTTGCACCACCAGGTCGCTCTTGGTGGGCAACCGTTTCAGATGCACGCGGCTGGATTTGTAGGAGCAATGTTCGCTCCACATTACGCTGTAAATACCCAGCTCAGTGAGCGAAGGCACACGGCCCAGAGCGGCTTCAATGCGGCTGTACTCATCGGCGGTGATGCTGTGCTGGGCCAGAAGCTCCGGCGTAATCGAAACTGGATCGGGAACGGGATTGGAAGAGGAATTGTTCATCGCGGTTGCCTCCATTGTCGCACGCGAGAGGCCGTTTCGAGCGCTTTCGGATGTGGAAAGCAGGGTTCTGTCCCAGATCAAGCCTTGCAATGGCATTGTGGGATGCGCTTCCGGCGCTCCGACAGAGAAAGGCCTTTCAACTTCTGCTCGATCTCTCTAGCCTTAAGGGCAACCATTGTGCGATACTTTGAGAGCGGATTCCCACCCCGAGCCGGGATGGCGGAACTGGCAGACGCAGCAGACTCAAAATCTGCCGGCCCTTGTGGTCATGGGGGTTCGACCCCCCCTCCCGGCACCAATATTCGATTTAGAATCAACTGTTGAAAAGCCCAAGCGACCCACTATGCCTAAAAAGGGAAAATCTACATCCCAAAACAGAACTACGTAATAAACTTCCGTGAGAGTTTACCCCCAGCCTAATGATTTTGCCGCGACCGCCGATAGATGAATGGGGAAGTGTCTTTTCCCCGGAGGAGAGAGCGATGACGATCACGCCGATAACATCCAGTACCACAAGCAGAACGCTTTTCAACCCGGTGATTGCCGCTCCGATCAAGGCGGCTGCGAAATCAACTAGGACAGCTCCGCCGACACCGGCTGCGGCATCTTCCAGCACCTCCACACCCAGCGCTCCCGCGCCTGCTCGGACTGAACAAAGCCACGCCTCGCGCGGCGGCGGAGTGAGCGCCAGCAGCAGCGCCGCCCAGCAAATGCAGGAGACCAGTTTTTCCACGACCATTGCCGGAAAGCAGTATTCGGGCATCGTCTCGGAGTCGAACGGGGAGTACGTGGCCTCCGATCCAAGCCTTTCTGGAGCAACTGCATCGGGATCCAGCGCGATTGCGGCAGAAAACAATCTCACTATCCGCATCGACGAACTGGTCTGAGCATCGGAACGTTCGGACGCATCAATGTAACTCTCCACGCTTCTCTGTAAACATGGCGCTCTCGAACACGTCTCTGCTTCTTTCGTGTTCAGCCGATCCAACTTGGGCAGCGGAATCTCTCTTTCTGCGGTCACAACTTACAGAAGCACATCCACAGGCGGTCGCTCACCAGGTGCGGCAAAGAGCGCTATCCCGACCGCATCCGTCAAACTTTCTTTTAAGTTCGCCCTTTCACAGGCAAATAGACATGGAACACAGCCCAGTTGACTTTGACAACTTATCGCCGCGATAGGTTTCCGTTCACCTCGCAGAAAAGCACACTCTGAGTTCTAGCAAATGTTTTTTGCGTGAGGATATAGATGAAAAAACTCTTATAATGTTGGTTGCGGATCGACCCCCTCAACCGATGGCGAAAGCTGTCCTGAAAAAATGAAAGGTGCGCTTCAATGAGTAATCGTTTACCTACCAGATTCACTTCGCTGATACAACCCATGAGTCTCTTCCGCATCTTGGCGATCCCGGCCTTCTGGGTTCTCTTTTCAACTATCCCCAACGCCTGGAGTCAGATGCCAGGGCAGGACAGACCCGGTCTGGTTCCCGTCGCGGCGCAACAGTCTGAACACGGAATGCGCGCCACGATAGGCTCTGAGGTGCTTGAGGTTACAGTATGCGGCGCTTCGGTGATTCATGTGGTGGCCAAGCCCGATGCATCGGCCATCTCCGGCCCGCGGCCCTGGATGCTGGATGCCGCCCAATCCTGCGCGGGCGCTCCCTTTCAGTTCTCGCAAGACGCTCGCTCGGCCAAAATCAAGACCGATGCGCTGCAAGTTGCCATCAATTTGGAGCGCGGCTTTCTTTCCTTTCACGGCGCAAATGGAGACCTTCTGCTGCGCGAGAGGGACAGCCTGCCGCGCACCTATGAGCCGATGCAGGTGAACGGCGACAACACCTATCGCATCACCGACCGCTTCTCTCCCGTGCCGGAGGAAGCCTTCTTCGGGCTAGGGCAGCACCAGAGCGGTATGTTCAACTATCGCGGCTCAACCGTCGAGCTGGGCCAGAACAATACGGACGTGGCCATTCCACTGCTGGTTTCCAGCCAAGGCTATGCGCTGCTATGGAATACAGCGGCTTTCACCTACGTCGACAATCGCTTTCCCGGCGAGCTTTCCTTCAGTTCAATGGCCGGCAAGTCGGTGGATTTCTACTTCCTTTATGGCCCGGAGATGGACACCGTCATCCATGAGTACCGCGATTTGACCGGCCACGCGCCGCTGCTGCCCAAGTGGGCCTACGGCTTCTTCCAATCCAAGGACCGCTACGTGTCGCTCGATGAGATCAAA
This sequence comes from uncultured Occallatibacter sp., assembly GCA_964645305.1. Taxonomy (GTDB): domain Bacteria; phylum Acidobacteriota; class Terriglobia; order Terriglobales; family Acidobacteriaceae; genus Telmatobacter. Next base: position 5,366 of record CAZYCV010000146.1, read on the forward strand.
ACCGTCGCGGCACGTTATCGCTCGGAGCACATTCCTCTGGACGCGATCGTGCAGGATTGGTTCTGGTGGAAGAACGAAGGCGATCCTGACTTCAACGAAAACTACCACGATGTGCCCAGAGATCTCGACACGCTGCACAAAGAGAATGTGCACACCATGATCTCCGTCTGGGGAATGCTGGATCCAAAATCCGAGACCTACAAGACGCTGGACGCGAAGAACCTCCTCATTCCCGGTGCCCATGTCTATGACCCCAGCAGCGCCGAAGGACGCGATATTTATTGGAACCGGCTGCCCGGCAAGCTGCTCAAGCAGGGATGGGATGCCTTCTGGCTGGACAGCGCCGAACCGGAGGAGTTCTGGCCACACATGGGCGATGCGATTCTGCGCTACAAGCAACTGGCCATCGGCAACGGCGCGGAGTACACGAACGTCTTCCCGCTGCTGCATACCCTTGGCGTGCAGGATCACTGGAAGGCTGAAAACAACGGCAAGCGCGTCTTTCTGCTCACGCGCTCGGCATTCTTCGGCCAGCAGCGCGTCGGCGCGACAGTCTGGTCGGGCGACGTGCACACCAACTATTGGGCGCTCTCGCGCCAGGTTCCGGCCGGACTGAACTTCGCGCTCAGCGGCTATCCGTACTGGACCACCGACATCGGCGGCTACTGGCCGGCCGTTCCCGGTGTCACAGAGCAGCCCGCCTACCAGGAACTCTACGCGCGCTGGTTTGAGTTCGGCACCTTCTGCCCCATCTTCCGCACCCATGGCCATCGCGCGCACAACGAACTTTGGACCTACGACAAAGTCGAGCCCGCGCTGCTGCGCTTCGACAAGCTCCGCTATCGCCTGATGCCCTACATCTACTCGCTGGCCTGGAAGGTATCGAGCGAGGATTACACCATCCAGCGACCGCTGGTGATGGATTGGCGGACGGACGCAAACACATGGAATATCGGCGACCAGTTCATGTTTGGTCCCGCCTTGATGGTCAATCCGGTGCTCAAGTCCAACGCCACCCATCGCAGCGTTTATCTGCCTGCATCGCCCAAATGGTACGACTTCTGGACCGGCGCAGCGGTGCCGGGAGGGCAGGAGATCGATGCCGATGCGCCGCTGGATCGTCTTCCGCTCTATGTGCGCGCCGGTTCGATCCTGCCGATGGGGCCGGAGATCGAGTACGCCGCCGAGAATCCAGGCGGAGCCATCGAGCTGCGCATCTACCGCGGAGCCGACGGCCAGTTCGATCTCTACGAAGATGCGGGAGACGGCTATGAGTACGAAAAAGGCCAGCATTCCGTGATCCCGATTCGCTGGATGGAAGCGTCCGGCCAGTTGACGATTGGCGAGCGCGCGGGTTCCTTTCCAGGAATGGTGGAGAAGCGCATCTTTCGCATCATACTGGTCGGCAGCAATCACGGGGTTGGCGAAGAGGTAACCGGCCAGGCTGACCAAGAGATCACCTACGACGGCAAGCCGATCAACGTTAGTCTTCGGTAATTCCGTGACCGATTGAACTGAAAGCAAAAGGATTGTAGCGCCGTGTATGACAGCGTCGGCTTTGTCAAGGCTTTTTTTCAGGCCTT
>CAZYCV010000147.1:0-6833 GCA_964645305.1 uncultured Occallatibacter sp.
TCCTGTAACGGACAAGCTCTTTATACCACAAATCTATCTAAAGGTAAACACTCTCGAAAATATTATCCCTAGCCAGTTAAGATGGCCGAGCGTATTAGGTTGCCGGTCGTCTGTATAAAAACCGCTTTGTAACAGGGCACGACTTCAGTCGTGCCGATAAAGCCCATAGAATCAACGGGGCTTTAGTCCCGGAAAACCATCCCATAATATCCTGTCAGAATTCTATATAAACCTGTCATTCTGAGCGACCGAAGTGTACCGGGGTTCCCGGCGAACGATCTGTGTTCGCTGGAGTGGAGATTATCGGAAGTCGAAAAACCTGTTGTTGCTCTTTGTTCGTCGCGAAAAACTCAATAAAATCCCATAAGAGTCAAGACACGACTGGTAGGTCAGGGCATCATATGCTGCGGTAAAACTCGCTGGATTAAGGTTTTATAACAAGGGCACGATTTCAGCTGGTTCACAAATGATTGATAATAAATGCTGGGTTTGAGCTCCTGTTGGATATCTTTCGAGGATTTCTCTCTGTTTCAGCCCAAATTCAGCAATATGTTCAGTCGTGCCGAAAACTGAGAGGTGATTTTCTGAATGGTCAGTTTTTTGCAATAGGCAGATAAGAGTGTAGGACGGAGATCTCTAGGTCTACAAAGTGAGACCCGAGGCACCCACTTATATCACATATCAGTCTATTGAATGTCCTTGAAATCATGGGAAGGAGGACCCGCAACACTTCGCGATCTATCAATTTCAAAGTTAGCTTGAGGGTGTTTATCGTAACAAAGTTTTATCGCTTTATCTAAAGCAGCTTCACTATTAGTTGCGACTATGTCTTCTGAATCAAATTGTTCAGGTAGTTTTGGGTGGTCAGGTTTAGATATATGGTGATAAGAAATAATTGCTAAATATTCGGATGGTCGATTATCTGTAATTGCATTGATTTTATGCGTGATATGTGTGGACAACATGATGGGAAGAAAAAGAAAGAAAAGTGTAAAGCAAAACAATATTGTGTCTGCACGAGTCCCATATTCCAATTTACCATTCTGCGTAGATATGCTGTTCAAAATTTTATGAATTAGCCCTTTATTGGATTTATGCGTTGCATTTAAAGCTTTTTCGGTTCGTTGTTGACCAACATTATCCAATTCCGGATTAATTGGTATCCCAATACGATATTCGTCGAGAATTTTGATTGCCTTTTCTGTTGCCAAATCCAATTGGTCTTCATTTATGCTCTTCGATGTCGAGTAAAGCTCCTTAATATTGTGAATAGTTTGTTTTACTGCTTCTTGTCGAGATAATTCCGCTCTAAATTTTTCTCTGTTAGCTGCCATTCTCTTTTGAGTAACCAAGATTATACTAATAGCGATCAAGAAAAGGTCACAAATAAGCAAGCTGGTTACGCGTGTGGATTTCAATTCAGTGTCAGAGTTTAGAAGAATGATTGAGTCTTTATTGCCAGCGATATATGCCCAAAGTACGAAGCTGAATAAACCAAGAGCCATATCAATGTGACTTTGAATTATACTCGTAAATTTCAAATCAATTCGTCCTGCAGCAATTCCAAAAATTACTCCCAGAAAAGCAATGGCAAGTGGAACAAAAACAGGTAAATAGTATTCAATAAAATTAGCTATAGAGTCGACTGGTTTAAATGTTGGAGTCTCTTCTAGAGATGTTGAAGTTACTGAGGTTACTTCATTTGGTTGCTTTAAAATCTCAGGACTACTCTTGGTGTCTGTAGTAGCAGGTAAATTAGATATTGGTGTTGCCTGCGCTATTACATAGGTGGCTGAAAACAGAAGAAAGATGATCGCTGTTAAAGACACCAGAACCGGTTTTTGCAATATTTTCATCAGAGTACTTTCAATGGATAGAGTTCAATGGGTCATAAAATTTTGTACTGGAATAATACACCTTCTATTGAAAGGGGTGCAATAAATATTTTCGCGAGTGGGTAGGTGGCCCGCTCATCTGCCCCGAAGAATCACCATAAGCCATGAGAAACTGTGCCCCGTTCATCGCGATCTTTGCGATGAGCGGGAGGTTGGGAACCACAAACCTAACCCCTGGGCATTTCCTGATCCCTGATCCCTGATCCCTGTTCCCTGACCCCTGACCCCAGCCCCCATCGCAGATAATTACCACCAATCGTGTACCATAATCTTGGGTGAAGAGAAAACCAATCCGGAAGGCCCGCGCCACCGGTACTGAATAGTAAACAATAAACAGAATAGATAGTTACCAGAAAGACATCAAAACACGCCTTTATCCCACTCCCCCTCCCACAGGTTGCCCGATATTTATTGAATTTAATCAAGTAACCTTAATCATATCAACAAGATAAAATTGTCTCCTATTGTATAAATAGTAACTAGGAACCTTATTTTTATACCATTTCTCATGCCCAAAGGACTTCTCTTCGTTCCATTCCTCGCCCAAAAATTGCCATTTTCGCATCCGTTTTGCCGGCTTTCGCGGGTGGCGTAACCTCAAGTGTTGGAGGCAAATTTTCGGCTTCTTGAGGGATGCATGGCAACCACAAACCTTCACCAGCAGGTTTTTCTGATCCCTGATCCCTGAACTGCCGGAAGTTGCCGCTCAATCAACCGGTTGGTCTTCCCAGACAAGGAAGCCAACCTGAATTAGGAAAAATTTCTTTAATCCTACTTTCGGCAGATGCACGAGGTTCTTTGAGGAGCGTAAAGTTCGATTCGGCTCGAAAATCTCCATTTGAATTGCTGGAACCGCTTTGTCTGGCAGATCGATGGCCGCTTGAGAGCAACGCATCCGAATGCGCCAGCAGGGAAAACGGTTTTGCGGCTAGGCTGAATCGCTCTGGGCGCCAAGTTTTAAACACTTCAGGAGGTGTTTGTGCAACTCATCCATACGAAGCATGTACGCGCTTTGCTGTTGGTCATTCTTGTTTGCTGTTCTCTCTGCGGGCTACTGGCCTACGGTCAGGGAACCAGCGCCAGCTTGACGGGCACCGTCACCGATCCCTCCGGGGGAGCAATTCCCGGAGCCGCCGTAACCATTACCAATATCGACACCGGTTTCAAGGTGGCCACCAAAACAAACAATGTCGGAGTCTACCTGCTCAAGCCCTTGCCCATCGGCAATTATTCGCTGGCTATCGAGGTCTCCGGCTTTGATCGCTATACGCAGACCGGCATCGTGCTTACGGTCGGCGAGGCGGCAACGCAGGACGTGCATCTCAAGATTGGCGCGGGCAAAGCTGAGACGATCAGCGTGGTTGCCGACACCGAACTGATCAACACAACCACGGCTGAGCTGGGGACGACCATCAATGAATCCGCCATCTCCACGCTGCCGCTGGACGGGCACGATCCTTCGGCCCTGGTCTTTATGATTCCCGGCTCCGTGGACGTTCAGCATCATGGCGGTGAGACCATCCAGACCGGATTTTCTTTCCCGACCGAGACTGGCGCCGGCATCGGCAGCGGACGCAACGGCAGCACCTTCTATATGCTCGACGGCGTCACCAACATGGACAACTATGACGGATTGACGGCTCCTTTCCCGAACGCCGACGCAACCCAGGAGTTCAAGGTTATCACCAGCAACTTCGGCGCTCAGTATGGCTTTGCGCCCAGCGCCGTGGTCTCCATCGCCACCAAGAGCGGCACCAACAACTTCCACGGCGGTGCTTTCTGGTATGTCCGCAACAACGACCTGAACGCCACCAACTGGTTCAGCGGCGCCACGGATACCCTGCGGCGCAACCAGTTCGGCTTGTTCGCCGGCGGGCCGATCAAGAAGGATAAGCTCTTCATCTTTGGCAACTACCAGGGAACAAAGATCATCTGGAACTCGACCGACACGCTCACCAGCACGCCCACCACCGCCATGCTCAATGGTGACTTCAGCGGCCTTGCTTCAGCGCCCGATTTGGTTTCTGGTACCACCGACTTGAATGGCCCCTTCAAGACCATTAACGGCATTCCAAACCAGCTCGACACCTCCCTGACAACCTCCGCGTGCGAATATTCCGCATCGGCTCTTTGCACAAATAATGTCAATGTGCAGCTTTCGCCCGCCGCAAAATATTTCGCCTCCCAAGGCATGATTCATGCTGCAACCACCGTCGCCAATACCGCTACTCTGAAGCCCGGCTTGCAAAGAGCTAACGGCGACATGATGTATACCTATCCCACCGTCCACGATGACTACGACGAGGGCACCCTCAAGCTGGACTACAACATCTCGCCATCGCAAGTTCTTACTCTGCGCTCTTACACCAACTCCTTCGGGTCTCCGTCGAGCGACGTGCCGGGCAACATGGAGAGCGCCTACAACCACGGTTCGTGGACGGCCAGCTTCTGGCAGCAGATGTATTACTTCAACAATATGGTCCAGCACAATTGGACCATCAATCAAACCACTGTCAACACCCTCTCGGTCTTCATGAACCAGATGAGCGCGCACAGCGCCGCTCAGGAGTTGGGCAGCGACGGAAAGCCGATGTGCTTCTCCAACAATAGCGGCGATTCCAATTTTGCCGGTATCGGGGTTAACGAGCCTGCCGGAAATTGCTACATGGGCGCGTTGCGCATCAACTCGAACGACGACTTTGAAAGCGGCTGGGATGAGCCCTCTGCCGAACTACGCACGACGGTAGGATTCACCGATACACTCAACAAGATCCTTGGCAAGCACTCGTTCACCACAGGCATCAATCTGATGCATCAGCATGCCGTCGAGAACACAGCGTATCCGACACAGCCAATGATAGGCTTTGGAAGAAACGGAACCGCTGGGACAGTAAATTCCTATACCGGCATTGCTTGCCCATCCACTGGATCCCAAACCGGTTGTTCCCCATGGGGCGGTTACCTGGCCGATTTTATGGCCGGCTACGCAACCGGGTATATGCAGGGTGCCGGCGAGATCGCCGATGTGGCCGGCTGGCAGATCGGTCCTTTCATCCAGGACGACTGGAAGGTCAGTCCCAACTTGACCATCAACCTGGGCCTGCGTTGGGATCCGAACACGCCTCCTGTCTCCAAGAACGGACGCGGTGCCGCCTGGATTCCAGGTACGCAGACCGTCGCAGGCTTTGCCAATAGCGCTGCGGGCCAGCAAAGCACGGTGTATCCCAACGCTCCCGCGGGACTGAACTTCCCCGGTGACCCCGGCGTATCCAAGACTCTGATGAACAGCGACTACAGCTACTGGGAGCCGCGCATTGGCCTAGCTTGGCAGCCCAAGTTCCTGCCGCGCACCGTGCTGCATGCCGGCTTCGGCATCTTCACCGGTCCGCTCCAGTACTCGGAGTACAACCATGCTGCCGATGTCGCCCCCTTCAGCCCCACCTTCAACTTCTCCGGATGGGATTGGGATCCAACCTGCGGCGCTGCCATGTGTCCTGATTCTGTTGGCAAAGGCGCAATCATTCCCTTCGACGCTCCATGGACTGCTCCTTTCCAGGATGCCTGGGGCGGAGTCTCTCCATTCACCAGCAGCCCCTTCCCAAGTACATTTGCTTGGGCCGCGACCACCTACAAGACCGTACCGGCTAAAAGCACCCCTATTTCCAAGGGACAGCAGGTCGGCCAGGAATTCGCGCGCAACTTCAAGCTTCCCACAGTATATGCCTGGAATTTCTCCGTCGAGCATCAGATCACTTCAACCACCGCTGTCCACCTGGCTTATGTGGGCAACGAAACCGATCACCTATCCGTGCTGATCGATATGAACCCGCCATGGGCCAAAAAATTGCCCGTGAACGCCTCCATAGGAGACATCTACGAGGACCAGAGCTGGGCAACGGCGAGCTACAACTCGCTGCAGATCAGCCTGGATCAGCACGTCTCGCATGGAATTCAGGTGCAGTCCAGCTTTGCCTGGTCGCATACCATAGACATTACCGGCACTAGCAACGTCTCTTACGGTAACCCGGCCTTGGGTAATCCGATCAGCGCCAAATGGAACCGCGGCAACTCCAGTGCCGATGTGCCGTGGGCCTGGATCACCAACTTTATTTACCAGGAGCCCTCTTTGAAGGAGATGGGCAAAGTGATGGAAAACACGCTGGGCGGCTGGCAGTTGAGCAGCATCATCACCTGGCAGGCAGGTAGCCCGTTCTCGATTGGTCAGTGGGACTCAGATCCTGGCGTCGGAATGTGGGATGACCGCGCTGATCTGGTTCCCGGTCAGGCCGTCAATATGGGCAAAGGCAACCACTGGGATTGGGTGAACCCGGCCAAGGGCTATTTCAACCAGAACGCCTTTATTGATCCGTATGGCACGACCACTGGCCACACAACCCCCTCTTGCGACGACAACACGCCCGGATGGTGCGGCTTTGGCGATACGGGTAAAAACGCCTACTTTGGCCCCGGCGTCTTTGGAGTCAACGCATCGATCATGAAGAACTGGACCCTGATGCCTGGAAAGACCTTCCAGTTCCGCTGGGATGCCTTTAACGCCACCAACCACCCGAACTTCTCCGGGCCAAACTCCACCGTGAATCAAGCGGCGGGTACGTTTGGCGTGATTACCGGCACCAATGGCAATGCACGCATCTTCCAGGGCGCGCTTCGCTTGACCTTCTAATTGCACGCTTTTACCAGAGGCCCGGGCGCAATGCTCGGGCCTCTGTTTATCCGGGACAATTTGAGGTGGAGAAACTCTCACACCCGTATGCTCAGCCGCAGACAAGATTCTGCCGCGCGTTCTGCAGGGCGTTTTTGAACTGACCTTCCTTTTCAGCCTTGCATTCAAAGGTCCGGGCGAGTCTCATCGTCCGGACCTCTTTTTGTGCGCCCAGCATGGGCGCACTCTTACGGGTGCAAGTCCCGTCGCAAGCT
>CAZYCV010000148.1:0-6821 GCA_964645305.1 uncultured Occallatibacter sp.
TCGGCTGCCGCGGCAGCATGGCCTCGTAAACCGCCGTGATCTGGTGGGGTAGCGGCTCGACAAGAGAGGTGTCGACCTGCCCGGCGCGCTCGTGGTTGAACCAATGGATGGAAACGCCGCCGTCCATGAGGGCGAGGATCATCAGGAGGGACAACGCGCCGGCGAAACCGCTCTGAGATTCTCGCTCGCGGGCGTCCAACTCAAATTCTCGGCCGTAATGGAAGCATCAGGGGGCCTGACCATTCCGGCCAGCGGTATGGGCGGATCGTGGATCGTCAAGCTGCCCTCAGCCCGTTTTGCCGCCGTGCCCGAGAACGAATACGCCATGCTCGCACTTGCCCGCGCCGTCGGCATTGAGGTTCCGGTGAATCGCCTTGTCGACATCGGCGCCATAAGCGGCCTGCCGCGGGACGCCGGCGCCATGAAGGGTCAGGCTCTCGCGGTCGAGCGCTTCGACCGCGGCCCGGGCGGCGAGTCCGTCCACATGGAAGATTTCGCGCAAGTGTTTGGACTCTTTCCCGACGACAAATACCGCGAGCGCAGTTATGCAAATATTGCGGCGGTGCTGTGGGCGGAGACCGGGGAAACCGGAACGTATGAGTTTTTGCGACGCCTCGTGTTTTCCGTACTGATCGGCAACGGCGATATGCACCTCAAGAACTGGTCGCTGCTCTATCCCGACCGGCGAGCGCCCGTCCTCTCGCCAGCATATGATTTTGTCGCCACGCTTCCATACATCCCGAACGATACCCTCGCGCTGAGTTTCGGCGGCAGCCGCAGCCTCAGTGAAATCACGACCGACCAGTTGCGGCGATTCGCGGATACAGCACGCCTGCCCGCGAGCCCTTTGTGGCGGATGGTTACGGAGACGGCTGACCGTACCGTCGCCGCATGGGAAAACCTCGATGAAAAAAATCTGATGCCGGATGAGATGCGACGGGCGATCGGCGAGCAGATTAGGACGGTTGCAAAGAGCGTCAGTCAGGCTGTCACTCAATAGCTTCAATCGAGCATCCAGCTCAGCAAGGAAAGCTGTCGCAACATGGTTAGCGTCTGAACTACCATTCGGCGTCGTTACGGCGAGTATGACCAGCTATTTCCGCCTAACATTTTGAAGCACTCAATTTCGTTCTGTCCACGACCAGGTTTCCAGAAGCGGTTGGGCCAAATCAACCTTCGGTTTTTGGCCGAATCCTCAATTCAAACGCAATTGTTCGCCAAATTCTTCGCCGAATTGCGTGCCTAAAAGACTCCATTTGCTCCTCTCGGCTCCCCCCCACTCCATTGATAACATTAGGGTTCCATGCTTAATGATTCCCCTGTTAACCGAAGAGTTGTAGGTTCGAGTCCTACCTGAGGAGACAAGACTATCTCCTTATAATCCAATCACCTACGCAAACTCCAAGATTTTTTGTACTGCTTTTGTACCGCCGGGAAAGATTTTCCCCGTGGCTTTTTGCCATTTGTCGGTATCAGCAGACAGAGGATTTTGCCCTGTGGTTGTCTCTGTTTATGCCAGGCACGCAAGAAAGCGCCCACAATCTAAAGTAAAAAACGCCGGCCAGTACCGCCGATGCAAATGCCCCCTTTGGTTCCGCTGGGGCAAGAACAACAAGCGTGCAGCGGGCACGCGATCTTGGGAACTAGCCACCAAGGCTGCCCGCAAGCCCGAGGAGGAACTCGAACGGGCGGCCTTGGGGATTGATGTGCCCAAGCCTCCCGACCACTTCACGATCGACTCCGCGCTCGAGCTCTACATGCTTGACAGGTCACAACGGGGGATCAAGGATTCCTCGAAACCGCTGCGACTCCTTGGACGACTTCGGAACTACGCGTACGCGCGGAACGTCATCCTCCTGAAGGAAGTCTCGGCGCGCATGCTGACCGAGTGGCGGGCTACTTGGACATTCAATAAAGAGTCCAGCGGCCCAGCCGTGTCCTGGTCGATCGTGAAGACGTTCTTTCGCTGGGCGCATTCGATCGACCTGATTCCCTCTGATGTATCGAGCAAGCTGAAGTCCCTTCCGATCGTCCGCAAGCAGGTGCAGCCTCTTACACTAGACGAAATGGCGCGGCTGCTAGTGGCCACCAGCCAGTGCGGGTTTGCACCGGAAATTGCAGAACGAGTGAGAATTTTCATTTTGCTGCAGCGCTGGTCTGGGCTGGCATGCATGGACGCCGCAACTTTGCCACGAGCCTTGCTACGAGAGGACGACAACCTCACCCAGGTTCTCCGGCCGCGTACCCCCGCCGAATCACTTCAAATAGTTCCACTTTTTGCCTCCTGTCCATCCCCGAATCTTTACATCCGGGCTTGTACAGGTGGGCCAGTTTAGATGAGCGAAGTGGGCCAAATTAGATGAGCGAACTCCATAGCCGATGTGCTTGCGAATCACCGCGCCGTTTTTGGTCTCCACCAGGTCATTGTCGCCGCTTTGTCGGGGCCGACTTTTGGTCTGTTCGACGCGCAGCTTTTCCAGCAGTTGGGCGACGGTTTTATTGATGAACTCGCTGCCGTTGTCGGTGTGAAAACCCAAAATGCGGAAGGAAAACTGGCGCATCATCTGCTCCAGAAGCGGCTCCAGATAGGCCTCCGAGATGCGCGGCGTAGAACCGGCCACCCGCGTGAGTTGCGCCCGGCTCAGGCCGCTCATCTTCTCGATGTAGAGCCGCACCAGGCCGCGCGCCGCTTTGCCCAGTTGGGCATACTGCTGCCCGACCAGAACCCGCTCTACCCAGCCATAGAGCTGCTTGCGATCTTCTGCCTCAAACTGGATTTCCTCGCTGGCCGTAACAAACTGGCCAATCGCCTCCAAACTCAACATTTCTCGGTCGTCCATGCGGTTGTTCACATCCCAGCATGACCACCCCTTCAGGCTCATCTTGTATTGGAATCAGATCCCGCCTTCAGGCTCATCTTGTATTGGAAGAGAGTGAGGCTTGCTGTTCAGAAAGGTCTATGGTACATTTCTTTCATGAGTTCTTTTAGCCCGATGACCGCCGCGATGTGTTGTTGTGCAGCGATGTGCTGTGCGCAAACACATTCTGGCGTGAGGAAATGGCTGGGCTAGAGCAAGATACAAGCCGCCGATTCTTAGAAACCCACCGCCAGAGTTGACTGGCAGGTGGGTCTTTTTATTTGGGGATTGAGGCGGTTGCGGAAATAGAGGCAGTCGCCAAACAGGTTTCAGGCAAGGGAGAATAGGATGAGCATTCCTGAGATTCGTGTTGAGGAACTGAAGAAGCGGCTGGATGCGGGCGAGAACCTCTTTCTGCTGGATGTGCGTGATGAGTATGAGTACGAAATCTCCAATATCGGCGGGCAGTTGATTCCGCTTCCCGAACTGGCCAAGCGCGTGAATGAACTCGACACTCACCTGAATATCGTGACGGTTTGCAAGATGGGGCCGCGGGGCGCAAAGGCTGCGCAGGTGCTGCACAAGGCGGGCTTCACGCACGTTTGGAATCTGAGCGGCGGCATTCATGCATGGTCGGATCGTGTGGACCGGAGTGTTCGGAAGTATTGAGTTTGTTAGAGAAGCGCCGGTGGCGAAGTGGCTAACGCGCAGGTCTGCAAAACCTGTATTCGCGGGTTCAATTCCCGCCCGGCGCTCCAAATTTTGCAACTGTTTTTCCTGTTCTTGAAAGCGAAGTCCAGATTGAATTTCGTTTCTGGATGGAACAATATCCATCCATTGGCGACGCAGCCAACGACAGTTATGATTTTCATGTTGTCGCACCAAAAGGAGGCAGTCCGTGTCAGAAGAAGTAAGCCGCGTTTCGTTGCGTGAAGAAGCAGCCTTTCAACTTGCCAATGTCACCAAGACCGCTCCGCAGTTTGGAGCCATCACGCCGCGCTGGCTGGTTCGCTTCCTGGATTGGAAGCCGCTCGATGCTGGCACCTTTCGCGTCAACAAAGTGAATGAGAGCAAGGTGATCGAGTCGCTCTGCGCGCATGAGGATGAGTCGCCGCTGCCGACAACCTTCGCTGACTACGAGGATGCGCCACGCGAGTATCGGCTGGGTAGCATCAACGCCGTGCTCAATGTGCATACGCGCGTCTCCGATCTGCTCAGCAATCCTTACGATCAGGTGCGCGAGCAACTGCGCATCTTGATTGAAAGCGTCAAGGAAAAGCAGGAGAGCGAACTGCTGAACAATGCCGACTACGGCCTGTTGAATAACGTCGCCGACGGACAGAAGATCAAGACGCGCAAGGGCGCGCCAACGCCCGACGATCTGGATGAGTTGCTGGTGAAGGTGTGGAAGGAGCCATCGCTGTTTCTGGCCCATCCCCGCGCTATTGCCGCCTTTGGGCGTGAGTGCACACGGCGCGGCGTTCCTCCGCCGACGGTGACTTTATTTGGCACGCCCTTCCTGACCTGGCGTGGCGTTCCGCTGATTCCCTCGGACAAGATCGCCATTCGCAGCAAGGATCAGACGACCAAGATTCTGCTGGTGCGTGTGGGTGAGAAGAAGCAGGGCGTGGTGGGTCTATTTCAGCCGGGACTTCCGGGCGAGCAGAGCCCTGGTTTGTCGGTGCGCTTCATGGGCATCGATCAGCGCTCACTGGCCTCGTATCTTGTCTCGCTCTACTGCTCGGCGGCCGTGCTGACCGACGATGCCATCGCCCTGCTGGAAGACGTGAACGTGGGTCAATACCATGAGTACAAGTGAGCCGTTGCCAGCCTCAATGAATGCGACTGATTGGGCTGCGGGATTACGCGGGAGCGATGCAATAGCTCCCGGCGTACTCTCTCCGGCGCAGTTAGCGCGAATGGCCAATGAACTCTTCAACGAGCTGCCGGATGAGCAACAGTTTCTTGCCGCTACCGCAGCGCGCGCCGTGCTGCCTCCTAACTCGACTTTCACCGGCAATCCCTACGCGGCTGTGCCTGCGCCAACAGCGCCTGCCGTGCCGGGAGTTGTTGCGCCCGTGAGCGAAGCGCAAAAGGGAAGTTATATCGCCACGCCGGAGAGAAGCATTTTGCCGGACGCGCGTTCGTCTACTTCTTCGCTGCCAGCAGTTCCCGGCGGCGGAGTTGCGCCAACGGTTGCGCCGGAGTTTGCTTTCTTGCAAGATGCGCGACCGATTTTTACCGAACCGGATGCGGAGTCGGTCACCACGCAGACCGGCGGAAAGCCTGCACCGATCAAGGATGGATTTGCGTCGATTCCTGCTTCGTTGTCGCCTGATTTTTCAGCGTCACAGGCAATTCAGCCGCCTACGCCAACGGTTCCCGGCGCATTCGGCGTCGTCGATTCCTCGGCTGTTCCTACTTTTTCTTTTATCGAAGATGCGCGGCCACTTTTTTCTGGTTCGCTTCCTGGGCCGGTTCCGGCAGATTTTTCCAAGAGCAGCAATCCATTCGCGTCGCCACTTGATTTGGACGCTCCACAGTTGCCCGGCGCAGTTACACACGAGCCTGATTTTCGCGCGCCTGCATTGCAAAATCAGAATCAACCTCGTTCGCTCGGTGCCTTGAATGTAGTTCCTGCCGTGATTCCCGGCGAGGGCCAGCCGGAGTTGCTGGGCGATCTTGGCCTCTCGTCGTATTCGTTTGACGTAGAGGCGATTCGCCGCGATTTTCCGATTCTGCGCGAGCAGGTCAATGGCCGTCCGCTGATCTGGTTTGACAACGGCGCCACCACACAGAAGCCGCAGTCGGTCATCGGTCGGCTGAGTTATTTTTACGAACACGAAAACTCGAATGTACATCGCGCTGCGCATGAACTGGCTGCGCGTTCCACGGATGCCTACGAATCCGCACGAGAGAAGACGCGCCGCTTTTTGAATGCCGGTGCCACGCGCGAGATTGTCTTTGTGCGCGGAGCAACCGAAGCTATTAATATGGTGGCGCAGAGCTGGGGACGCCAGAATATTCAGCAGGACGATGAGATTGTCATCACCTGGATGGAGCATCACGCCAACATCGTTCCCTGGCAAATGCTGTGCGCGGAAAAAGGTGCGCGGCTGCGGGTTGCGCCGGTTGATGACTCTGGGCAAGTGCTGCTCGATGAGTATGAAAAGCTGCTTGGGCCGAAGACGCGCCTGGTCTCGATTGCACACGTCTCCAACGCGCTGGGCACAGTTCTTCCAGTGCAGGCGATGACCGAGGCCGCGCATCGCCACGGCGCGCGCGTGCTGGTGGATGGCGCACAGGCCGTCTCGCATATGCGCGTCGATGTGCAATCGATTGACTGCGATTTTTACGTTTTCAGCGGCCACAAAGTCTTTGCGCCGACCGGAATCGGCGTTGTTTATGGCCGTTCCGAGGTGCTGGATCAGATGCCACCCTGGCAGGGCGGAGGCAACATGATCCAGGACGTGACCTTCGAGAAGACGCTCTACCAGCCACCTCCGCAGCGCTTCGAGGCGGGCACGGGGAGCATCGCCGATGCGGTTGGCTTAGGCGCGGCAATCGATTATCTGGATCGCGTCGGCATCGTCAATGTCGCGCGCCACGAGCATATGCTCTTGCGTTATGCGACTGCCGCTCTCGAAAAAATTCCCGGCCTGCGCATCATTGGTGCGGCCAAGGAAAAGGCCAGTGTGATTTCGTTCGTAATGGACGGCCTGCGCACGGAAGAGATTGGCGACTACCTCAATCGCAAGGGAATTGCAGTGCGCGGCGGACATCACTGCGCGCAGCCGATTTTGCGACGCTTTGGCTTGGAGAGCACGGTGCGCGCGACCTTTGCGCTCTACAACACCTGTGAAGAAGTGGACGCGCTGGTCGCGGCCTTGTGGGATCTGAGGCAGGGCCGCTCGACGGGAATCGTGTAACGCATCGACTGCATTAGTCGGATGGGTTCAGCAC
>CAZYCV010000149.1:0-6679 GCA_964645305.1 uncultured Occallatibacter sp.
TCTTGCGTTGGAATCAACTCCCGACTTCAGGCTCATCTTGCGTTGGACAAGAGTTTCGGTTGACACGCCGCGGGACGCGCTATAGACTGTCTCCATGTTGATACGCCTTCAGAGGACGATTTGTACGCTGTGTTGCGGTACGCACATATGCGTGTATCCTCTGGCAGGGGTAGGCTGGGCAGCTTGATCGCCTAGTTTTAGCTAAAGAAGTTGATTAGCCCACCGCCGGAAGCCGATCTGGCGAGTGGGTTTTTTATTGATATCTCTCCTTTCCAGACCATCGCGGTGACACTTCCTCTATCGATTGCGTTGAAACGCGCTTACACAAAGGCGTTTCTGTCGCTGTCGTCGTCTCGCAAAGGTATTCACTCAAACAAGGAGAGGTCACATGAAAAGGATATTTGGCAAGATTTTGCTGGGCTTGATTGCATCGTTGTTCGCCGGGAATGCGGCAATGGCGACGGATGGATACTTTTTGACTGGTTATGGAACCATACAGCAAGGTCAGGGTGGCGCAGGAGTTGCCAAGCCTGGAGACAGCATTGCGGGCGCAACCAATCCGGCGGGACTACTGCTGGTCGGCAACCGTTTTGACATCGGGTTGACGCTCTTTCGGCCCAATCGCTCAACCACCATTACCAATCCCAGCCCCGCAACTGGCACCTATGACGCCAACCGGGTGAAGAACTTTGAGCTGCCCGAGCTGGGTTACAGCCTCCAGTACAAACCTAATCTTGCGCTGGGCGTGGCGATCTACGGCAATGGCGGATTGAATACCTCGTATACGCACATTTTTCCGCTCTTTGGCAACACCGGTGGAGGCGCAGTGGATCACGGTGGCGTAAATATCGAGCAGGTGTTCATCTCGCCCACTCTGGCCTACAAGGCGGGAGCGCATAATTATTTTGGAATTGCGGCTAATATCGCCATCCAGCTTTTCGCTGCTGAAGGGTTGCAGAACTTTGAAAGTCAGGCATCCAGTTCCCCTGCGAATGTCAGCAACAATGGCAGCTCATACGGAACTGGAGGCGGCGTGCGCGTGGGATGGCTGGGCGAGTTGAACAAAGCAATCAGCGTGGGCGCAACCTATCAAAGCCGCACCTATGTGAGCAAGTTCAGCAAATACAGCGGCCTCTTTGCCGAACACGGCGGATTCGATGTCCCCGCCAACTTCGCTGGCGGCGCTGCGGTCAAGCTAGGCTCCAAGGCAACACTGCTCTTCGACGAGGAGCGCATACTCTACGGATCAGTCAAGTCGATTGCCAACTCCGATGCGAATCAGGCTCAGCTTGGAACAGATGGCGGTCCAGGCTTTGGATGGCAGGACATCAACGTCTCGAAGGCCGGCCTCGACTATGAGGTGAACCCGTCACTAACGCTGCGTGGAGGGTACAATCACGGCGGAGTTCCTTTTGACAGCTCACAAACTTTTTTCAACATTCTGGCTCCGGCCGTAACTAAAGACCACTTGCACGCGGGCGCAACCGTTTCCTTGCATGGCGGCAAGGAAATCAGCTTTGCCTATATTCACGCCTTCAATAACACGTTGAATGGCGTGAACTCCATTCCACCGGCTTTTGGCGGTGGTGAAGCTAATCTGAGTATGTATCAGAATTCCTTTCAAGTCGCCTTCGGATGGAAGCGGGACAAGAAGAAATAGTGGGCAGGAAGACCGCGTGGAGAGGAGGTAAATCCTTATGACAGCTTTTTTCAATGGGGAATGGCCGTGGTATGTTGCCGGACCGCTGATTGGATTATTTGTTCCCGCGTTGCTGATCGCCGGCAACAAGGTCTTTGGCATCTCCAGCAATCTGCGTCATCTGTGCGCGGCCATCGCGCCCGGCAAGGTGGAGCATTTTCGCTACGACTGGAAACGAAGTGGGCTTTGGAATCTGGTCTTCCTCAGCGGAGTTCTGATTGGCGGCTTTCTTGCGGCGCACACTGGCGCGGCGCATGGGATTGCGATTTCGCCTGCAACCAAGGCGCTGCTAAGCCATCAAGGGATTCATGGTTTTTCCGGCTTGGCTCCGCGAGAACTCTTCAGTTGGCACGCGCTGCTGACGCTGCGCGGCTTTGTTTCGATTGTTATTGGCGGGTTTCTAGTCGGCTTCGGCACGGCTTACGCCGGCGGCTGCACATCGGGCCACGCCATCAGCGGATTGGCTAACTTTCAGCTTCCTTCACTGATCGCGGTCTTCGGGTTCTTTGCCGGAGGAATGCTGGCAACCTACTTCATTCTACCGTATGTGATCGGAGTACTATGACGACTCCTTCTAACATTGAATATCAAGAGTGCGGCGCGGACAACGCATCTCCAGCGCGGCCCGTCTATCTGCCGCTGTATCTGCTGCTGGGCGTGGCTTTCGGATATGTGCTGACGCGCTCCGAGGTGCTTTCCTGGTTTCGCATTCAAGAGATGTTTCATTTCCAGTCGTTTCGCATGTACGGCATTATCGGCTCCGCGGTTGTAACGGCAGCTCTGTCCGTAGCGCTGATCAAGCGCATTGGATTGAAATCCATCAGTGGCGAAAAGATTTCGATTCCCCCAAAGCACCTGGGAAGCGGCATTCGCTACGCCGCAGGCGGGACACTTTTTGGACTGGGGTGGGCGCTGACTGGCGCTTGCCCCGGCCCGCTTTTTGCGCTGATCGGCGCGGGGGTTCCCGTCTTGATCGTCGCCGTGGCCAGCGCGCTTGCAGGCACATGGATCTATGGATGGCTGCGTCCGCGACTCCCGCATTGAAGGAAAAGCCCACATAAAACTCAAGAAGGTACTATGCCACAAAAGCAGGACGCTCTAACTCTGAATCCGCCCCGTGAAGCACTTATTACGCCTCTGGATGACTTACGCGGATTTGCCGCTCTCATCGTGATCATCAGCCACTTCAGCAATGAAACGCTGCAATGAAACGGACTGCTTGGCAGGGGCGCGGGACAGACCGACGTCATGCTCTTTTTCATCCTCAGCGGATTCCTGATGGCCTATCTGCACATCGGCCAGCCATTCACCGCCGCCAATGTCAAGCAGTATGTGTTGCGCCGCAGTCTTTGTGACCATCCGCTTCCACTCTACGGTGCCAGTGTACGCAATGCGCGATCCGTATTATTAGTTGGTCATCTCCAAGCCAAAGAGAACAGCTGCTTCATTCTGGTTGAGTACCGTCACAATGCGCCCGCAGTCGATGATGGAAACTTGACCGTTAAGCGCGAAGGGCACCTCGCCGACCTTGCGTTTGATAGACCATACACGCGCCGCGGAGGTTTGTTGGGGAGCGCCTGCTCCGTCAGTTGGCTTGCAAGCCGCTGTTATGCGGAATTCGCTTAGTATGTGCTACCGCCATGGTCGGGTGGTAGGCCGATGTGGAGCACGTTTGCTTCCAGCCCTGCATTGAGCAGCCGCTGATTGCGTTGGTCCGAATAAAGCCTATTCTAAGCTGTAAAAACGCTCGCGCGTCTACGTCGTCGGCTCTGTCGGCAACTCATGAGCAGAGATTCTTCGGAAATGCCTCTTGCCGCCTTGTCGGACAGACAGATTCAGGGAGCATACTTCGCGAATGGATTGAACCTTCGGTGTGCTTCGCCTTTTTCTAGTCCGCAACGGAGCGGAGCGCCGCACCAAGCTCGCCAACATCGGTCCGGTGTGGGATGGCAAAATTGGATGGTGATTCTGCACTCAGATTTGGAAGATTTGAGCGGATGGCGATGCCGCAGGGAGGTGATTGAGGGGGAGGATTGATCTTGGTAATCGACAAATTTGTTCTACTCTGAGGCTTCGCTTTTCTTCTGTTGCCTCAATTCCATCAATATGCGCGTACATTCCGCGCATTTAAAGATGTGCAAGTCGTTGAGAGCGGCAAGCGTCACCTCGCCAGGGGTTTCGATCAGACTCTTTAGAACGGCCGGATCGGGACATCCCTTGCGCTCTGGGTTGGGATAGTGAGCAAGAACGTGTTCCTGCAACTTTTCAAACAGCAACGTATCGTTGTCGTCGTCGAGACGAAATGATTGATTCTCAGCCACGGCATCCTTTCCAATTGAGTCTGCAATTGCAACAGTCAAAGTCCATGATTATTGTTCTCCAGTTTTTGACGGATTCTGTTGAGCGCCCGCTTGCAACGAAGGCGGATAGACGCCTCAGTGGTTCCAAGAACAGCGGCGATTTCATTCCATCGAGATTGGCTGTATCGGAGCAAGAGGGCGAAACGAACCTCAGGCGGTATCTTTTGCAAGATTATCTCCAAATCGATTGCGGAATCAACCTGTGACTGTAAATTCTGAGTTGAGTTGGATGGTAGATCCTCGCTCGCTCCAACTAAAACAAGCCGATTGTTTGCTTTCCGCCGGTGTCGTACCTCTTGCAGGTAGAGTCGTTCCAGCAGTTGCGTAACCTCTTCAGAACTTGCCTGAGAGTTCGACTGTAGGCGGTCAACGGCTTTGCCGATCGCAATTTCGATCATCTCCAATGTCTGAGACTCGTCGCCTAGCTGCGAGCGCGCAATACACTGAGCTCGCTGCCAGATATTTGATACGGCAAAGTGTATCGCGTTTTCAAGCCACTTCTGCTCAGGCGGTAACTTGAGGCCCCAGCAAAGTTCAGAGGGGGAAGGTAATAGCATGTTGACATTCTCCGATGGGATAAATGGCATCCATGTTCATCGATCAAATTATCAGATGCCAATTGGGTAAAAGTTCCAAGCTTTGAATGCTGAACAACTGAGCTCTTCGACAACTCTCCCAAAGCAATCCCGAAAGACCACGCAACCATAACATCACACGCTGCAACTCGAAAACTTATTGTGCTTTTGACCGGACCTGGTCGGCAGGTGGGATGAGGGGAAGCCCGTCTTGCAATGCCGAACAAGTGCGGGGTGTCATCGCAAATATCATCTCGCGATGTCTGTATGACGCAGTATAAGCCGAAAACGTGAGAGGCGCAAAGAAATAATTCCTTTTGCTGTTCGTTTTTGCCATTTTCGACAGCTATATATGTAGAGGAGTATTTCGCATCTCCATCTCCAGAGGTGCCCGATGAATGCTGCGCAAAATCAGAATGCGATCATTGTATGGAGCGACGAAGCCAAAGCCATGGCCATTCAAGCCCGCGTATTGTCAGGAGAAAAGCTCGGTCAACTCGTTTGCCGACTGCAACGACACAGCGGACGTTCCAGAGAATCCTGCTGGCGGTTTGTTTTGCAGATGGGTTTGAAGATTCGCGACGAACATCGGCGCTGGACCGATGATGAGCTCGACATGTTGCGCGAACACATTGCCACTCATTCGGTCGCGGAAACGGCAAAAGTGTTGGGGCGAAGTGTGAAGTCGGTTCGCTGTGCGCTACAGAGAAACGAATTGAAGGTCCGGGAGATTCGCTGCGATTGGATGTCGATCGAATCGCTGGCAAGGATACTGCATGTACGCAAGACTGAAATCCTGTCCTGGATCGAGAAAGAATGGCTGGAGGCAACAGTTCGCGTTCATGGCAAGCGATCCAGCTACGCTATTACTCCAGAGGCGTTTCGCTCTCTCTACTCGCACCATCTCAACGATCTTCTCACGCAGAAAAGGATTCCGAACGTAGCGCTGTTCGAGGCCTTCTACAACTACTGCTTCGTGCCCAAGCACACGATCGGCTCGCAACTTCTCACTGTTCGCAGGGACAAGCGTGAGCGGGATGCCTATGCTGCAAGTCAGACGGAAGAAGTCGAATTCGATGAGGATGACGGAGAGTAAGTTGTTTCGCGAATTCTCCTTGGGCTAGCGTGGTCTGCTGGAACAGTGAGCCTCTCTGTTAATGTGGGCATAGCGCACTGTTTAAAACAATGAGGACCTCCTATTCCGAATTCGAGGCAATTGGCTTTGCTCTGTCTGGATTCACCTGTTGGGTGCTGGCCGATAGCATCATCAAAATGATCGGAAGCTCGCTGCTCCCTGCCTATGAGGTGGTTGCATTTCTCGGCCTCTTCGTTGTGGCGTTTCTGCTCTTACATGGCTGGTGGCGCAATCAGGTTACGTCTCTGTGGCCCAAGAAACCTAAGCGCCAAGTCCTTCGCTCCTGCCTGGATCTAATCAACAACCTGTGCTGAGTTGATACACGGATGGAACGAAAACGACCGTTCCGGGTGCGCATCGATCCATTGCGGGACGGGGCGGAAATCGTCAATGATGTGGGTTACTGTATGCGGAGCGAATTACTGCGCTGCATCAGACTGGATAGCTTGCTGGAGCCATCCGGTGGCGCAAATGTACAAAAACAATGAATCCCATGCAGGAGTCTGTGGCAGTGCAAGTGAATCATCTCGGTCACCCTGCCCATAATGCGTAAGCGCTAAGGATCACAGTGTCGAAGATAGTAATCAAAAGTCGCGATGTGTTCCCGAATCGCCTCGGAAAGTCCGTGCTGTCCAACCTCTGAGAAATTCATGTTCTCAGAGACTGAGTCAGTGCTACTTGATTCGCAGGTGCCACCCTCGCCGCAGCTCAGCACCGGGAACTACTTCTTCGCGCTGGATGGCCGTTTTGATCGTGTCAGTGTCCGGCCTTGATTCTTCCACTGCGCTTTCGAGCATTTTGCCAAGCTCGTCCGGGAGATTTGCCAGAACCGTTTTCCAGAGAACGCCGCCTATACGGGCATCGATCCTGCGAAAGGCAGATGGCAGCGCCGCCTCGTCGGTGATTCGCA
>CAZYCV010000150.1:0-6582 GCA_964645305.1 uncultured Occallatibacter sp.
TCTTTAGTTTGCTTTCAGCTTTTTTTAGCTTTTCGAGTTCTTCCTCTTGCTTATTGATTACAACGTTTAAGCGTGGTATCTCTTGGTTTAGCTCCTTTACTTCCTCTTTTTTTACTTTTACTTCCTCGGTTACCTTCGGGAGATCTATCTTAAGCCTGGTGTAATATTCTTTCACGTCTTCATGATGTGCCCTGCTTCCTTCTTTGCCACGTTCAAGCCCGAACGTTTCCATAGCCATAGCGTAATCGGTTTGCATTTCTCTCATTTGTACTTTTTGACCGAGTATCAGCTTCGCGCTTAATCTCCCTTGGATGGTTAAGGGTACGATAACGGCGTGTAAGTGTGGCGTTAGTTCATCCATGTGTAACGCCAGGCTAACTACGTTTTCTTTCCCGTACCTGGTGTTTAACCACTCCTGGTTAGCGCTTACCCATTTGCCCAGCTGACCTGTTTCCTCGAGTTCGATCATTCGCTCGTGCGTCCCGGTAAGTACCATGCTTATGGCTTTAACGGCATCCTTACGGACTGCCGTTTCACCCGTATAACCTTCCTCTATGCGTTTGTCAATTGTCCGCATGATGTTATCTCCATGATCAACCAATATCTGGTTAAGATGGGTTTTGGCGGGATCAGCATTTTTCGGCATGTTCTCCCGAGAGATGTGGAGGCCCAACGCATAGGTGTTGGCTTTACATCTCTCGGCATGGCATACGGCATACTGTGGCTGTGACATGGTTTTTGTTTTTACTGCAGAGGCTTGTCCTCTGCAGGGGTTCTAAGGGTCTCCCTTAGCCCATGACTTCGGCACGAAGTCTACTGGGCTACATATTATAAAATAATATGTAGCTCCGAAGTTAATGGTTTTTTTCATTTGTGTATATGGAGAAACAACAAAAATAAATTTTTGTAAATCAAAATATTATTTTAAATTTCACCATAAAATCTATACCTAAACTATAAATTGAATCCTATGAAAACCTACATTAGCAGCAGAAAATATTACTTTTTACTCATTATTCCAATTATTCTATTACATAGCTGTAACTTATTTACTCCAATTATTTCAACATACGATTCGTACGCTTATACTCAAACTACTTCGATTAAGGTGGATGCTATTAATTTGATGGGTATGGCAACAGAAGATTATCAGTCTCATAAAACAGATATAGCTGCAGTACAGAATAATATTCAAAAAATTTATGAATATGAAAAACATAGAAAACATGATACAATAACTGTTCAGCAATGGAAATTGCTTACTGATACAACTCGTCATCTATTTGGCGGGTTTATTATTAAATGGAGAAAAGAAAAACAATTAGACAAAGGTTATATACAAGACAAGGAAAAAGAAGTAGGCTTTGCTTTTGATCAAATTGCAGACCTTGAAAGTAAAAAAATAAAACCATCTGATGTTAAAAACTAAAACCATAAAATTATGCCAATTGATATTCAAGGTATTTTGACCCAGCTTGAACAGCAAATTGCTAGTCTCGCAAAAACATCCGTTAAAAATTATGCAACACAGGCACAATCTGATGGTCAGGCAATTCTGACTTCCATGAAAGCAGATTTGGTTGATTGGACTAATCAAGTTGCTAACGGGACATTGAAAGCCAGTGACATTCCTGATCTTATCGCAGGAGATAGTGACAACTTAAAAATGGCCGCTTTAACACAGATTGGATTAGCAGAAATAGAAGCTGACCAATTTAAGCAGTCTGTACTTGACCTTATTACAAAAACAATCACAGCTGCTATATAAAAATTTCTTCATAACAAATGGCTGAAACGATAGCCTTTCAACTTATTCTCGGGCGGTCTTGGGATCCTCAAAAATCCCAAAGACCTGCACGGGAAATAAGTTGATTGGCGGCCTACCTATTAGTTTTATAATCTTATTATTACGTCTTATTTAGAATCATTCTAAACGCCCCCCCCTTGCTGGGTTGTTTTTTGTTTTTTTTTCTTTTCTTTTTTTGTTTTCTCTCCGATTGTTTTTGCTACTCCATTTTTTTCCCTTTTGCCCTTCTCCTAAAAGGGGTATTTTTCACTTTTTTTTAAAAATTTTTGCTTGTTAAGAATGTCCTTGTAAAGAATGTCCTTGTAAGAAGTGCCTTCCGCCCAATGGTAGCAGATGTTATCAGGGGGGAAAGGTAACATTTCTACTAAAGAAATGGGGGGGAAAGGTAACATTTCTACTAAAATTAGGGGGGGGGGAAAATAACATTTCTACTAAAGATATTTATTAAAGGTAATATGGCATCTTTGTATGTTACTTTTTATATATTTGTAAAAATGTTTTTACCCCTATCTTATGGAAACTCCTAATCTTGACAAGATAGATCAAATAATGTTAATGCAGCCCAATAACGTGACGTTTGGGCAATACAGCGTTAATGCTATTCAGGAAAACATCTTGACTCTTGTCATCGATGCTTTGCAACAACACGAAAGAAAAACTAAGCTTATACAAACTGACCTGTGGGGACAACCTGTAATAACCATGATATGCGATGAAGCTGCTGGCATGAATAATAAAAATGCAGTAAAATTTGCTCTTCATGATATGACAAAAAAGACTTTTTCTTTTAAATGGACTCATCCAAACATGGGGAAAGTTGTTGAAACAACAGGTGTTATTATTACAACATGGCATGATGTAAAAAATTCTAACCATATTGAGTTGACGTTAAATGTTTGGGCTATCCCATTTCTCGTGTACTACGGGGTTGGAGTTGGAGGAACACGATTTAATAAAGCAATAGCTCTAAATTTAAGCGGAGAATACACCAAAAGAATTTACAAAATGATCTGCAGATGGAAAGACAAACCTTCATTCCCTTATCCAATTGAAAAACTACGTAAAGACCTTAATATACCTAATTCGTATAATAATTCTCGCCTTGAAGAAAGAATACTAAAACCTTCAGTTGAAAAAATAAAAGAAAGCGGTTCTGATGTATGGTTTGAATATGAGCTTACTTGTGAGCGTCCAGTAAAAGGGCGTAAGCCTAAAGCGGATATGATAGTTTTTAAAATAAGGAATCGAAAGCCTATTGAGACAAAAGGGGAAAATTATAATAAATACATGTTTGTGCATAGGTGGCTATCTGATTGTTGGGACACGATGAAATCAAGCAAAGCCCGTGAAATAGCGGACGAATTAAATAATATTGGAGAGCTTGAAAAAGTTTACAACCGTTGTTGTTATTGGGATGACCTGATAACAAGCGGAAAAAGAGACAAGGCAGGACAAGCAATGACGAAGGCTAAAGCCGTTAATAGTCTTAAAAAGATGCTCCGAGAAGATTTTAAATTAGAGTAAGGCAAAAGGGAAAAAATATTAATATTAAACTAAAATACTATGGATACTCAAAATTGGAAAAATCAATTATTCTTTGGAGATAACATATTTATATTAAAGGATTTATATTTTGAGTACCCAAAAGGATTTATTGATTTGATATACATAGACCCACCTTTTAATTCAAAAAGAAACTATAACGTTCTTTTTGAGAGTATTGACTTGTCTGATTCTACCGCTCAAAAAGAAGCTTTTGCAGATACTTGGAGCAATATTTCATACTTAGACACATTAAACGAACTCTCAAAATTGGATCTCCACTTATATAATTTTTTAAAGAATTTAGAAAACATTGGCATTTCCTTTAGTGCCATTTCTTACCTAACAACAATGTCAATAAGAATTTGGTATATGCAAAAATTACTAAAAGATACTGGTAGTTTTTACCTTCATTGCGATTCTACAATGAGCCATTATTTAAAAATTGCTTGTGATTTAATTTTTGGGGAAAGTCATTTTAGAGATGAAATAATTTGGAAAAGAACCAATAGTTTAAAAACATCTCAGTTCAAAGATAGAAAATTCCCTGTATCAACTGATTCTATTCTGTTCTACACTAAATCTGATAATTATAATTTTGATAGTGACATTGTTAAAGTGCCTTTTACTAAAGAAGAAATAATAGAACACTACCCTTTTCAAGATGAAAAAGGTAGATTTACAAAAAGCCCTCTTTTTAGGTCTATGGGTATGGGGGAAAGACCTAATCTTTGCTATGAATATAAAGGCGTTTCTGCTCCTTCTAAAGCAGGTTGGAAAATCTCTTTACCTAAGCTCATTGAATATGACAATAATGGTGATATTGATTGGTCAAATCCTAAAACGCCATATAGAAAATATCGACCTGAACATACTAAAGGTTGGTTAGTTTCAAATATTTGGACAGACATAGTTCAAACTGGAGGAGATGAAAGACAAGGGTATCCTACACAAAAGCCAGAAGCACTTTTAGAAAGAATAATTAAAGCGAGTAGCTTAGATAATGATTTAATTGCAGATTTTTTCTGTGGCTGTGGCACAACTATAGCAGTGGCAGATAAATTAAAAAGACCTTGGTTAGGAGTTGATATATCACATTTAGCCGTAAGACTAATTGCTAATAGAATTGGTAAAGATAATATTGATAAAACATTCGAAATACATGGTTTACCGAAGGATTTAGCGTCTGCAAAGGAACTTGCAAACAATGTTAAAGGTGGTAGGCTTGAATTTGAGGCATGGGTTGTAGAATTTCTTCTACATGGTATTTTAAATGAGAGGCGTAATGAAATGGGGTTTGATGGCTATAGGACATTTGATGCTAATGGTAAAAAATGTTTTGTAATCATTGAGGTTAAAAGTGGTAATGTTACAATGGCACATTTTAACCATTTCATACAAACTGTTGCTAATAAAAATGGTGATATAGGTTTATTTGTTTGTTTTGAAGAACAATTAACAAAGAACATGAATATAGCTGCAAAAAAAGAGGGTGCTTTTGAAATAAATGGAAATGCTTTTTGTGATAAAATTCAAATTGCAACTATCGAAGACCTTTTAGATAATAGGTTTCCTCACATCCCTGAATCAACTAAAGAAACATTTAAAAAAGCAGTAAAGAAAGCAACTTCAAATAATGACCATCCAAAACTTGACTTATAAAAAACAAAATCCAACTGGTTTGTAATCAATTGGATTTCATAATCAAAACATAGTTGTGCCTGATATGGTGGTCAGAATTTACACGATGCAAATATAATTATCTGATTATCATTATACAAAACATTGCGTTTACCTGGTAAGTCCTCGGTCTTTCTTTTTGTCAATACCCCTGATCTCATCAGGGGTTAGTTTATATACTTCAGGAGTTTTTTGTTGTTCAGCCTTTCTTGTTTTTTCGGCTTGTTCTGCCTCTCTCTTCCTTTCCTCTGCTACATTAACCTTTATCATTTTTTTCTCTTTAGTATCGTAATCATAGTAAGTCGGTAAATTATCTAAGAGCATCCAGTTCTTTATGAATTTTACAGTTTTTATCATGGCTTCTTCCTGAACAGTTTTAAATTCTTTCGTTAGGCCATCCAATTTATTAGTATACTGTTTGATCATTGAATTTAGGTCTTTATTCTCACGCTCTAATTGCCCATTTTTATTCAATAATTTAGCGTTTTCCTGCTTAAAATCTCCAATAAATTTTTGTGATGCCGTTGCAACGTTAACCAGTTCGTTGTAGGTTTGCTCATGCTTTAAAGTTAAGTCTGAAATTTGCCCATTTAGAGCCTCAAATTTCGCTTTTCTCGTCCAAAGGGCATGAATACCCTCTGTAATGTACTTAAACCCCTTTAGAAGGGTAAAACCTGCTAAATTTGCCCTTATTTCTGCTAACTTGATCTTTAGTTTGCTTTCAGCTTTTTTTAGCTTTTCGAGTTCTTCCTCTTGCTTATTGATTACAACGTTTAAGCGTGGTATCTCTTGGTTTAGCTCCTTTACTTCCTCTTTTTTTACTTTTACTTCCTCGGTTACCTTCGGGAGATCTATCTTAAGCCTGGTGTAATATTCTTTCACGTCTTCATGATGTGCCCTGCTTCCTTCTTTGCCACGTTCAAGCCCGAACGTTTCCATAGCCATAGCGTAATCGGTTTGCATTTCTCTCATTTGTACTTTTTGACCGAGTATCAGCTTCGCGCTTAATCTCCCTTGGATGGTTAAGGGTACGATAACGGCGTGTAAGTGTGGCGTTAGTTCATCCATGTGTAACGCCAGGCTAACTACGTTTTCTTTCCCGTACCTGGTGTTTAACCACTCCTGGTTAGCGCTTACCCATTTGCCCAGCTGACCTGTTTCCTCGAGTTCGATCATTCGCTCGTGCGTCCCGGTAAGTACCATGCTTATGGCTTTAACGGCATCCTTACGGACTGCCGTTTCACCCGTATAACCTTCCTCTATGCGTTTGTCAATTGTCCGCATGATGTTATCTCCATGATCAACCAATATCTGGTTAAGATGGGTTTTGGCGGGATCAGCATTTTTCGGCATGTTCTCCCGAGAGATGTGGAGGCCCAACGCATAGGTGTTGGCTTTACATCTCTCGGCATGGCATACGGCATACTGTGGCTGTGACATGTTTTTGTTTTTTGGGCACTGGACTTGTCCAGTGCGGGGGTTCAAGGGGCTTCGCCCCTTGCCCATGACTTCGGCACGAAGTCTAGTGGGCTACATATTATAAAATAATATGT
>CAZYCV010000151.1:0-6381 GCA_964645305.1 uncultured Occallatibacter sp.
GGTAAAATACTGACCAGCCGTTTGAGCTTGAGTAAGCATTTGGCGCATAATCTCGGAAACCTGCTGTTGCTTGGAAAGATTGGTGTTTTCCATAATAGACGCAACGCGAGCAGTAGACTCCTTCTGTTGATAAGCAAGCATCTCATTTTGTGCATATACCTGGTCTTTCGTATTCTGGCGTGAAGTCGCCGACTGAATGCCAGCAATCTCTTTTTGAGTCTCATTTTGCATCTCGGCAATCTCTTTCTGATTGTCCAGTTGCATTTTAGTAAGCTCTTTTTGATTCTCAAATCCGGCGTCAACCATACCAGCAGAGGAAGCATCAGCACCAGCACGCTCCCAAGCATTAAGCTCAGGAAATGCAGCAGCAAGATAATCACGAGTATCCTTTCCTTTATCAGCGGCAGACTTGCCACCAAGTCCAACCAAATCAAGCAACTTATCAGAAACGGCAGAAGTGCCAGCCTGCAACGTACCTTCAAGAAGTCCTTTACCAGCTTTAGCCATAGCACCAGAAACAAAACTAGGGACGGCCTCATCAGGGTTAGGAACATTAGAGCCTTGAATGGCAGATTTAATACCAGCATCACCCATGCCTACAGTATTGTTATCGGTAGCAAGCACATCACCTTGAATGCCACCGGAGGCGGCTTTTTGACCGCCTCCAAACAATTTAGACATGGCGCCACCAGCAAGAGCAGAAGCAATACCGCCAGCAATAGCACCAAACATAAATCACCTCACTTAAGTGGCTGGAGACAAATAATCTCTTTAATAACCTGATTCAGCGAAACCAATCCGCGGCATTTAGTAGCGGTAAAGTTAGACCAAACCATGAAACCAACATAAACATTATTGCCCGGCGTACGGGGAAGGACGTCAATAGTCACACAGTCCTTGACGGTATAATAACCACCATCATGGCGACCATCCAAAGGATAAACATCATAGGCAGTCGGGAGGGTAGTCGGAACCGAAGAAGACTCAAAGCGAACCAAACAGGCAAAAAATTTAGGGTCGGCATCAAAAGCAATATCAGCACCAACAGAAACAACCTGATTAGCGGCGTTGACAGATGTATCCATCTGAATGCAATGAAGAAAACCACCATTACCAGCATTAACCGTCAAACTATCAAAATATAACGTTGACGATGTAGCTTTAGGTGTCTGTAAAACAGGTGCCGAAGAAGCTGGAGTAACAGAAGTGAGAACCAGCTTATCAGAAAAAAAGTTTGAATTATGGCGAGAAATAAAAGTCTGAAACATGATTAAACTCCTAAGCAGAAAACCTACCGCGCTTCGCTTGGTCAACCCCTCAGCGGCAAAAATTAAAATTTTTACCGCTTCGGCGTTATAACCTCACACTCAATCTTTTATCACGAAGTCATGATTGAATCGCGAGTGGTCGGCAGATTGCGATAAACGGTCACATTAAATTTAACCTGACTATTCCACTGCAACAACTGAACGGACTGGAAACACTGGTCATAATCATGGTGGCGAATAAGTACGCGTTCTTGCAAATCACCAGAAGGCGGTTCCTGAATGAATGGGAAGCCTTCAAGAAGGTGATAAGCAGGAGAAACATACGAAGGCGCATAACGATACCACTGACCCTCAGCAATCTTAAACTTCTTAGACGAATCACCAGAACGGAAAACATCCTTCATAGAAATTTCACGCGGCGGCAAGTTGCCATACAAAACAGGGTCGCCAGCAATATCGGTATAAGTCAAAGCACCTTTAGCGTTAAGGTACTGAATCTCTTTAGTCGCAGTAGGCGGAAAACGAACAAGCGCAAGAGTAAACATAGTGCCATGCTCAGGAACAAAGAAACGCGGCACAGAATGTTTATAGGTCTGTTGAACACGACCAGAAAACTGGCCTAACGACGTTTGGTCAGTTCCATCAACATCATAGCCAGATGCCCAGAGATTAGAGCGCATGACAAGTAAAGGACGGTTGTCAGCGTCATAAGAGGTTTTACCTCCAAATGAAGAAATAACATCATGGTAACGCTGCATGAAGTAATCACGTTCTTGGTCAGTATGCAAATTAGCATAAGCAGCTTGCAGACCCATAATGTCAATAGATGTGGTAGAAGTCGTCATTTGGCGAGAAAGCTCAGTCTCAGGAGGAAGCGGAGCAGTCCAAATGTTTTTGAGATGGCAGCAACGGAAACCATAACGAGCATCATCTTGATTAAGCTCATTAGGGTTAGCCTCGGTACGGTCAGGCATCCACGGCGCTTTAAAATAGTTGTTATAGATATTCAAATAACCCTGAAACAAATGCTTAGGGATTTTATTGGTATCAGGGTTAATCGTGCCAAGAAAAGCGGCATGGTCAATATAACCAGTAGTGTTAACAGTCGGGAGAGGAGTGGCATTAACACCATCCTTCATGAACTTAATCCACTGTTCACCATAAACGTGACGATGAGGGACATAAAAAGTAAAAATGTCTACAGTAGAGTCAATAGCAAGGCCACGACGCAATGGAGAAAGACGGAGAGCGCCAACGGCGTCCATCTCGAAGGAGTCGCCAGCGATAACCGGAGTAGTTGAAATGGTAATAAGACGACCAATCTGACCAGCAAGGAAGCCAAGATGGGAAAGGTCATGCGGCATACGCTCGGCGCCAGTTTGAATATTAGACATAATTTATCCTCAAGTAAGGGGCCGAAGCCCCTGCAATTAAAATTGTTGACCACCTACATACCAAAGACGAGCGCCTTTACGCTTGCCTTTAGTACCTCGCAACGGCTGCGGACGACCAGGGCGAGCGCCAGAACGTTTTTTACCTTTAGACATTACATCACTCCTTCTGCACGTAATTTTTGACGCACGTTTTCTTCTGCGTCAGTAAGAACGTCAGTGTTTCCTGCGCGTACACGCAAGGTAAACGCGAACAATTCAGCGGCTTTAACCGGACGCTCGACGCCATTAATAATGTTTTCCGTAAATTCAGCGCCTTCCATGATGAGACAGGCCGTTTGAATGTTGACGGGATGAACATAATAAGCAATGACGGCAGCAATAAACTCAACAGGAGCAGGAAAGCGAGGGTATCCTACAAAGTCCAGCGTACCATAAACGCAAGCCTCAACGCAGCGACGAGCACGAGAGCGGTCAGTAGCAATCCAAACTTTGTTACTCGTCAGAAAATCGAAATCATCTTCGGTTAAATCCAAAACGGCAGAAGCCTGAATGAGCTTAATAGAGGCCAAAGCGGTCTGGAAACGTACGGATTGTTCAGTAACTTGACTCATGATTTCTTACCTATTAGTGGTTGAACAGCATCGGACTCAGATAGTAATCCACGCTCTTTTAAAATGTCAACAAGAGAATCTCTACCATGAACAAAATGTGACTCATATCTAAACCAGTCCTTGACGAACGTGCCAAGCATATTAAGCCACTTCTCCTCATCCAACGCGTCAGTTTTTGACAGAATCGTTAGTTGATGGCGAAAGGTCGCAAAGTAAGAGCTTCTCGAGCTGCGCAAGGATAGGTCGAATTTTCTCATTTTCCGCCAGCAGTCCACTTCGATTTAATTCGTAAACAAGCAGTAGTAATTCCTGCTTTATCAAGATAATTTTTCGACTCATCAGAAATATCCGAAAGTGTTAACTTCTGCGTCATGGAAGCGATAAAACTCTGCAGGTTGGATACGCCAATCATTTTTATCGAAGCGCGCATAAATTTGAGCAGATTTGTCGTCACAGGTTGCGCCGCCAAAACGTCGGCTACAGTAACTTTTCCCAGCCTCAATCTCATCTCTCTTTTTGCGTTCTGCTTCAATATCTGGTTGAACGGCGTCGCGTCGTAACCCAGCTTGGTAAGTTGGATTAAGCACTCCGTGGACAGATTTGTCATTGTGAGCATTTTCATCCCGAAGTTGCGGCTCATTCTGATTCTGAACAGCTTCTTGGGAAGTAGCGACAGCTTGGTTTTTAGTGAGTTGTTCCATTCTTTAGCTCCTAGACCTTTAGCAGCAAGGTCCATATCTGACTTTTTGTTAACGTATTTAGCCACATAGAAACCAACAGCCATATAACTGGTAGCTTTAAGCGGCTCACCTTTAGCATCAACAGGCCACAACCAACCAGAACGTGAAAAAGCGTCCTGCGTGTAGCGAACTGCGATGGGCATACTGTAACCATAAGGCCACGTATTTTGCAAGCTATTTAACTGGCGGCGATTGCGTACCCGACGACCAAAATTAGGGTCAACGCTACCTGTAGGAAGTGTCCGCATAAAGTGCACCGCATGGAAATGAAGACGGCCATTAGCTGTACCATACTCAGGCACACAAAAATACTGATAGCAGTCGGCGTGTGAATCATTAGCCTTGCGACCCTCGGCAGCAAGAACCATACGACCAATATCACGAAAATAGTCACGCAAAGCATTGGGATTATCATAAAACGCCTCTAATCGGTCGTCAGCCAACGTGAGAGTGTCAAAAACGATAAACCAACCATCAGCATGAGCCTGTCGCATTGCATTCATCAAACGCTGAATAGCAAAGCCTCTACGCGATTTCATAGTGGAGGCCTCCAGCAATCTTGAACACTCATCCTTAATACCTTTCTTTTTGGGGTAATTATACTCATCGCGAATATCCTTAAGAGGGCGTTCAGCAGCCAGCTTGCGGCAAAACTGCGTAACCGTCTTCTCGTTCTCTAAAAACCATTTTTCGTCCCCTTCGGGGCGGTGGTCTATAGTGTTATTAATATCAAGTTGGGGGAGCACATTGTAGCATTGTGCCAATTCATCCATTAACTTCTCAGTAACAGATACAAACTCATCACGAACGTCAGAAGCAGCCTTATGGCCGTCAACATACATATCACCATTATCGAACTCAACGCCCTGCATACGAAAAGACAGAATCTCTTCCAAGAGCTTGATGCGGTTATCCATCTGCTTATGGAAGCCAAGCATTGGGGATTGAGAAAGAGTAGAAATGCCACAAGCCTCAATAGCAGGTTTAAGAGCCTCGATACGCTCAAAGTCAAAATAATCAGCGTGACATTCAGAAGGGTAATAAGAACGAACCATAAAAAAGCCTCCAAGATTTGGAGGCATGAAAACATACAATTGGGAGGGTGTCAATCCTGACGGTTATTTCCTAGACAAATTAGAGCCAATACCATCAGCTTTACCGTCTTTCCAGAAATTGTTCCAAGTATCGGCAACAGCTTTATCAATACCATGAAAAATATCAACCACACCAGAAGCAGCATCAGTGACGACATTAGAAATATCCTTTGCAGTAGCGCCAATATGAGAAGAGCCATACCGCTGATTCTGCGTTTGCTGATGAACTAAGTCAACCTCAGCACTAACCTTGCGAGTCATTTCTTTGATTTGGTCATTGGTAAAATACTGACCAGCCGTTTGAGCTTGAGTAAGCATTTGGCGCATAATCTCGGAAACCTGCTGTTGCTTGGAAAGATTGGTGTTTTCCATAATAGACGCAACGCGAGCAGTAGACTCCTTCTGTTGATAAGCAAGCATCTCATTTTGTGCATATACCTGGTCTTTCGTATTCTGGCGTGAAGTCGCCGACTGAATGCCAGCAATCTCTTTTTGAGTCTCATTTTGCATCTCGGCAATCTCTTTCTGATTGTCCAGTTGCATTTTAGTAAGCTCTTTTTGATTCTCAAATCCGGCGTCAACCATACCAGCAGAGGAAGCATCAGCACCAGCACGCTCCCAAGCATTAAGCTCAGGAAATGCAGCAGCAAGATAATCACGAGTATCCTTTCCTTTATCAGCGGCAGACTTGCCACCAAGTCCAACCAAATCAAGCAACTTATCAGAAACGGCAGAAGTGCCAGCCTGCAACGTACCTTCAAGAAGTCCTTTACCAGCTTTAGCCATAGCACCAGAAACAAAACTAGGGACGGCCTCATCAGGGTTAGGAACATTAGAGCCTTGAATGGCAGATTTAATACCAGCATCACCCATGCCTACAGTATTGTTATCGGTAGCAAGCACATCACCTTGAATGCCACCGGAGGCGGCTTTTTGACCGCCTCCAAACAATTTAGACATGGCGCCACCAGCAAGAGCAGAAGCAATACCGCCAGCAATAGCACCAAACATAAATCACCTCACTTAAGTGGCTGGAGACAAATAATCTCTTTAATAACCTGATTCAGCGAAACCAATCCGCGGCATTTAGTAGCGGTAAAGTTAGACCAAACCATGAAACCAACATAAACATTATTGCCCGGCGTACGGGGAAGGACGTCAATAGTCACACAGTCCTTGACGGTATAATAACCACCATCATGGCGACCATCCAAAGGATAAACATCATAGGCAGTCGGGAGGGTAGTCGGAACCGAAGAAGACTCAAAGCGAAC
>CAZYCV010000152.1:0-6337 GCA_964645305.1 uncultured Occallatibacter sp.
GCCTTGCGCTGCGCATCGACGCCGATGGCGCGGCGACGCTGGTCAACGCCGGCCACTTGCCGCCTTACCTGAATGGCGCGCCGTTGCCCATGGAGGGCGCGCTGCCGCTGGGAATGGTGCCGGGGGCACTCTTTACTTCAATGAATTTCAAACTTCTAGAAAACGACCGGCTCATCCTGCTCTCCGACGGCATCGCCGAGGCCCGGAATGCCGACGGGCAACTCTACGGCTTCGAGCGCGTCGAGCAACTGCTGCAAGCGCGCCCCGCCGCCGCTGAAATTGCCGCCGCCGCCCAGAGCTTCGGCCAGCAGGACGACATCAGCGTGATCGCCGTGACCCGGACGGTTGCGAAAGCATAAAAGCCGCTTTGGGGGGGCGCGGCCTTCCATCCCTTTCTCCCAGGATCTCTGGAACGATGAGTCACCCGGCCTGAATCGAACCATCTGAACCTCACCTTTAATTTGAATCTTGCAGATCGATTTGTTTTTTTCATCGTTCTCGGTCACAGATGCTTTACTATTCCTACAGATTAATTTCTTCACATTTCTTTCTTTGCGCACACACTGATGTGTTCTTCCTCGTAGAGTTTCCATGAGTACACACATCAATCCACAGAAGCACATTCAATCCCCAGTCAATGAAAAGCTGAAATTTGAAAGGAAGATCCGCAATGCAACTCAAACAGGTTGTTTCGTTATCCACACTTCTTCTCTCGCTTTGTTTCTTCGGCTGCGGCGGCAGCAGCAGCAGTAGCAGCGGCGGCGGCGGCAAGACCACCAGCGTCTACATTGCAGGCGCCACAGACGGGAACGCAATTACTTCTCCAACTTACTGAGCACTTCCGTCGCCACTTACTGGACGAACGGCACGCCGACCAACCTCACCAATGCAACTGGAGTGAATCAAGCCGTTGCAATTGCCGTAGACAGCAGCGGCAACGTCTATTCGGCGGGCTATACGGTCAGTTCCTCAAGCAGCTATGCGATCGCGGCGTACTGGAAGAACAGCATTCAACACAACCTCACCAATGGAACCAGCGGTGCGGGTACCGACGGGATTGCGGTAGACAGCAGCAACAATGTTTATGTTGCGGGCAACACGAGCAGCGGCGCGACGGTCTGGAAGAACGGAGTGGCCACCATCCTGACCTATCAAAACGAAGGAACAGGTGCGTGGGGGATCGCGGTCGACAGCAACGACAATGTCTATGTGTCGGGCTACACCATCAGCTCCACCACCGGCAAAAGCGTTGCGACGTTTTGGAAGAACGGAGTGGCGACTGTCGTGACAGACGGAACCTACAATGCGTGGGGAAATCAAATTACGATCGATGGGAGCGGCAATGTCTTGATGGCGGGCGCCAGAACCCTCAACACCGGTGTAACCGTCGCGACCTACTGGAAGAATGGCGGTCAGGCAAATGACCTGACGAATGGAAGCACGCCGGCATGGGGAGAACCGATCGCGGTAGACAACAGCGGCAATGTCTATGTGGGGGGCTTTACCACCAACGCCGCCGGTAACCGGATCGCGACCTATTGGAAGAACAGCACGGCAGTCATCCTCACCGATGGAAGCAGCGATGCGCAAGTCATATCCATTGCGGTCGACAGCGATGGCAATGTCTATGCGGCGGGTTATACAGTCAGCTCCACCACCGGCAAATGGGTGGGAACGTATTGGAAGAACGGCACGGCGACCAACCTGACCGACGGAACAACCAATGGGATGTTGCAGGGTGTCACTACGTTGACCCAATAAGGAGTTACGACGGCTGGACCTCTCCATCCACGCGGCAAGGATCGTCTCCACACCGTGTAGATGGAGGTGGTGCCGGGGCCTTTTCACACTTCCTGACAGGGTTGATCCATCGTGCAAGTGAAGCAAAAATTAGGTTTTATCTGTTTCTTTGAAGCAAGGCGAGCCGCTTCTGCGGGCGGCAGACTATAATTGCAGAGAATCGCATTGAGCGACAATTGCGCAATTGGGCCTGAAAGCCTGCACCCTGCCGAAGCCGGTATGGGTGCGGCAATGGTCTAAAGAGCGCGTAGAGAGTTGAAGGTCGAAATTCACCCATGATCCGTTTCCTGCAAAGAGATAACCGCTTCACCAAAGCATTTTTCATTGTCGTCATCGCCGCCGCCTCGGTGGGCATGGTGGTGTACCTGATTCCCGGCCTGATGGGCATGGGAGCCTCCACCGCTGACACCTATGCCATCATCTACCCCCACTGGTACAGCCGAATCTTCTCTTCCGGCGTCACCATCAGCCAGCAAGAGGTGAGCCAGCGGGTGAACCGGCAGTTGCAAAGCAACCCCAGCTATGCTGACAACCCGATGATTGTTCACTACTTTGAGCAGCAGGCCGGCCAGCAACTGGTGCAGCAGCAAGTTCTGCTGGTTGAGGCGGAAAAGCTGGGCATCGAGGCCAACGACAGCGATGTGGCGAACTTCCTGCACAAGGGGCAGTTCGGCGAATATCTCTTCCCCAACGGCGCGTTTATCGGTCAGGACCGCTACGCGGATTTCATCGCGCGGCAGTTCAATCTGTCGGTTGCGGCCTTTGAGCAGGAGGTAAAGCAGGAGATCATTATCAACCGCCTGCGTTCGCTGATTGCCGCCAGCGCCAAGGTGAGCGACGCCGAGGTGCGCACTGCCTATTACAAGCAGAACGTCAAAATAAAGTTTGACTATGCGGTGATTGCCTCCGATGCGCTGAAGGATTCAATCAAGCCGACCGATGCCGAGCTCGAGGCCTTCTTCAAGAAGAATGCGGCGCGCTACGCCGCGGCCGTGCCTGAGCAGCGCCAGGTGACCTACTTCAGCATTGGCCCCAGCGATATTCCGGGCGGCATTCCTCAGGTCAACCAAGCGGAGATTCAGCAGTACTTCCAGCAGCACCAGAGCGAGTACTCGGTGCCGGAGCAGGCGCGTTCACGGCACATTTTGATCAAGGTGGCGGCAGGCGCCGACGCCAAGACCGATGCCGCAGCCAAGGCCAAGGCTGAGGGACTGCTCAAGCAGATTCAGGGCGGCGCCAACTTTGCCGAACTGGCTGCCAAGAACTCGGACGACCCCGGCAGCAAGGACAAGGGCGGCGAACTCGGATTTGCCCGCAAAGGCATGATGGTTCCCTCCTTTGAGAATGCCATCTTCACGCAGAAGATCGGCGACACCCAGATCGTCAAGAGCGACTTCGGCTACCACATTGTTCAAGTGGAAGAGCGTCAGGCTGCTCATGCTCTGTCTGTGGCAGAGGTTGCGCCGACCATCCAGATCACGCTGATTCGCAAGAAGGCCGCCGCGGCTGAAGAAAGCTACGCGCAGTCGCTCACCTCGGAGGCCATCAAAAACGGCCTGGAGAAGACGGCAACCGCGCATCATCTGCAATTCACCACTACGCCAATGGTTGGCGAGCGGGGCGTGATCTCTGCCTTTGCCGACTCCAGTCAGGTTCTGGAAAAGGCCTTCGCGGCAAAGCGGGGCGACCCGGCGCAGTTCGCCAGCACCGGCGAAGGCTACGCGATCTTCCAGGTCACCGGCCTTGCTCCGGCGCACGCGCCGGCCTTTGCCGATTGGAAGGTGGAGGGCGTCAGGGACTATCAGAACGATCAGCTTCCCATCCTGCTCACCCAGAAGACCCAGGATCTGGCCAACAAGGCCAAAGCCGAGGGTGATCTGGCCAAGGCAGCCAAGGAAGTGGGCGCGACCTTCAAGACCAGCGAACTGGTGAGCGAGAGCGGCCAGGTGCCGGATCTAGGCGCGGTAGGCCAGGTGGCTCCGCAGATCTTCGACCTCAAGGTCGGCGAGCTGAGCGGTCCAATCAATACGGGGCGCAACGGCGTGGTCGCCAAGGTGGTGGACAAGCAAGCGCCTTCTGACGACGATGTGGCCAAGAACTTTGACCGCACCCGCGACGGCCTGCTGGAGGAGCGCCAGAACCAATCCTTCACGCTCTTCCTGAACACGCTGATGAACGACTACCGGAAGCACAAACGGATTGTGATTCCCAAAGCAAAGTCGGAAGAGACTCCGGCCTCGTAAACGAAAAGGCAGCAGAATCCAAAAAGCCCGCATCCTCCAACAGGATGCGGGTTTTTTTGTGATAGCAGAACAGACACAACTGTAGCGCCGACCCCCTGGTCGGCTGTGGCGTGGACCTCTGCCACTGCTTTTCATTTTGGTGTGTGCGGACACAGTAGCGCCGACCTCCTGGTCGGCTGTGGCGTGGACCTCTGCCGTTTTCTATTTTGGTGTGTGCGGGCGCAGTAGCGCCGACCTCCTGGTCGGCTGTGGCGTGGACCTCCCGGTCCACGCTTGAACAATGAGAGCGAGTCAGGAGGCTGACTCTACACATTGTTGATAACCAATTCATCCTGTCACAGCACAAGAGAACCTCTGTGAGAGGGCACGACTTCAATGGAGTCTCTGTGTGCGATTGGCCCGCTCAAGTGGATGAAAACGCCTCTACTGTATTCGCACCGGAGGGGCGACCGAAATATCTCTGAAGATTCTAAAGGGGATACGTCATCGATTCGACCGTGCTGCTCTTAGCTCAAAAATAATTGTGGGCTTTGGCCTCTGAGGGAAGGTTCTCTTGGAAATGAAACGTGACCAAGAGTTTCCTATATCGTAGAACCGCGCCGCCGCCAAACGAACAAGCCGGCCATGAAGAAGATGCCGGTAGCCATCAGCACCAGAGTTCCGGGTTCGGGCGCAGAGGATGTTCCAGTGTAAAGCGGAATTGCGCCGACAAACTCATCGTTGTGGTATTCAGAATTCCCGCTAATCTGCGCGGCGATGATCGTGCCGCCAATCTGGCCGCCATTTCCATTCAAAACCGCATAAGGGGCAAGGATGGAGGCATCCAGCGCGCCGTTCACGTTTACGGTGGTTGCAGTCGGAAAGTTGAACAGAATCTGATTCCCGTCGTCGTTGGTATCGCTCTCCGCGTTGCCGTTCACAAATACTCCAGCGCTGTTGAAAGTGACCGTTGTACCCGTGACATTGACGACGACAGTGGAACCGGAAGGCACATCGATTTCAATGGAGCCAGCGCCAAAGTCGCTCGACGGCACCGTGAAGTAGTTGATGGTCTTGCTCGCTCCGGTAAGAACTAGCGTACGGCCTGAGCAGCCATAGTTACTATTGTAACAAATCGTGCCGGTTGCCGCCTCACCCGCCAGCAGGGAGGACTGGCCGGCCATGGTAGCTTTTTCCGTCGTAAAATTAATCGGGATAGAACCCGGATTGTAAAAGGAGCCGCCATTATTGAAGCTGAAGGTGCCCGTGTGACTCGCTGCATACACGTCGGAGACGGAGCCGCTGTTATTGATGGCCGTCGGCCCGGTGAAGGTGCCTCCAACAACGGCGGCATAGCTGACGCCATTGATGGTGGCCTGGGAACCCCATGGATCGTTTGAGCCTGGGTTGGTAAGACTGTCCAAAATGGTGGTGATTCCGGAGACTGAGCCGGCAGCGGCAATGCGCCCCTCCACGTCGTTTCCCAAAGTGATGGTTCCGCTCAGGCTGCTATCTCCCAAAGCAACTGCATTATATGCGCTTAATACGCCAAAAGGTGCGGTGCTGGCGTGGGCAGCCAGGCAACCGGCAATAAAGCAATATGCTATAGCAGCTATATTCTTATTCTTCAAATGATCTCCTTGAGAGAGGGAAGTTCTATCCTGTTCAAAATGCAGAATCCAATCAGTCGAACGGCAGGGGATTGCACGCCAAAGCTGCTGAAACAAAGAAATACTGGAAA
Source organism: uncultured Occallatibacter sp. (assembly GCA_964645305.1). GTDB lineage: Bacteria > Acidobacteriota > Terriglobia > Terriglobales > Acidobacteriaceae > Telmatobacter. The sequence goes on from CAZYCV010000152.1 coordinate 5,764, forward strand.
TTAGAGAAGACTACTCCTTAAATTGTACAGAAAAAGAAGCCTCCTGATCCCCCTAGGAATGTAGTATCTGGTAACACAAAGCCGCTTTTTGGTAATTTCGAGGAAGCACATTACCCCAAAAAGCACCGATGAGTCTTCCGCATTCACTCCCCTTAAACCCTATCTCCCAACGCCACGGTCGTCTGTGATGCCCTTGCAAAGAGTGGATGCATGGACACTTCTACAAGCTCACTCACCCTCCCGGTCAAGCATGGCGGATAACCAATAGACGCATGGAAGGCTGCTAACGATTCATTTTTTAATCACATTAGACTCAACTAAACTGCCACGATAAAGCTGTCCTCCGTACGCGTCACAGCCTTGTAAAGGGTGTCGCGCTCGACAGGAATGCGACCGGCCTCGGAGATCAACCGGCAAAGTTCCTTGCGGGTCATGCCCTGCGGCGTCGTCGCCCCAGCATCGTGGTAGATCTTCTCTTCGACGACGGTGCCGTCCAGATCGTCCGCGCCAAAGCGCAATGCGATCTGTGCAATTTTGGCCGTGAGCATCTGCCAATAGGCCTTGATGTGCGGAA
>CAZYCV010000153.1:0-6295 GCA_964645305.1 uncultured Occallatibacter sp.
AGCAGGAAAAAGTTCCGCAGCACCACGGGGCCAATTCCGTTTACAGGCTCCAAGAACTGCTCAATCTTCTGCCGTGATTTTCCAGCCAGAATGCGGCTGCTCTGTTCAATGCCTACAGACCGAACGTGCGCCCCTAATGCGGCGAGCCGCTTGGCGAATAGCGCCGTCATAAAATCTCCACGGTCGCAGCCGCCTGCCCGTAATCTGAGTTCAATCTCCGCCTGGGCCATTTCAAGCAGCGTATCCGGACTGGTCAATTCTTGCGCCTGAAGTCCTGCCTTGCAAGCATAGGTCTTTTCCAGAGAGTACTGGTTGACCGCCAAAATGGAGATAACCAAATCTTCCCAGGGCGAATCAGATGATACCGTCACTGTTGATTCATCCTTCATGTGTTTCATGCTCCGTTGGTTGCAGCCCGCAACAGCTATGGTTCCACGCCATCTGTGCCCTGATTACGACGCCTCTTCAAATGCCCTGGCAGCACCATTCGATTGCCCATGATTCGCAATACGAGTAATCTGTTCATCGGTCAGGCGATAGATTGACCCGACAACCTGTTCAACTTCCTGCTCCAGTTTGTCTGTACTGACACCCTCATGGCGTTCCTTTGTTGCGATAATCTTGCTTACTAGGTTTGCGACTGTTTTCTGAGTATCACGGTCGGCGATCACGATTGGAAGATTGTCAACTTCATAGCCATTCACGTTGCTGTTTGTGCTGGTCATGGAGAACACAAAATTCAGTATCCGGCTATTGAGAACACCGAGCAAATATTCGGGAAGAAGCTGCGAATCGTTAAGCATGATGTAATTGACAGAATTTGCACAGAATGTTCCCGGCCCAACCAAAGTCATTTTCAGGCGAATCTTCTCATTTACTCCAGTGATGCCCTGTAAGGCGATGCGCTGGCTCTTATGGTGAGCGCTTCTCTCGCCGTGATTGTTTGCGAGGTACTTCTTGGCGTCAAGGAACATGATCTCACCCTGGCTCATTTTTGTGCGCACCAGATAACGATCAATAATGGCACCCTTGACCATGACGGCCTTCCGCCCGTCATCCGACAGGTACTCTTTGTCCAGACTCAAATCAATTTCTCCGGTATAGCAGTGGCCGAGTGCGCGCAACGGTTTCCCGACGCTGTACAAGTGCTCGAGTAATGCAAGATCTTCCGGCACAAGAAGCGGGATCGTACAGTGCTTCTCATCAATAGCCTTTATGATAGATGGATGTAAGATAGCTATTTCGTTTGAAGTATCGACATACCGATCTCTGTGGATACGAAGCGAGAAATGCTCCTGCGTGGCGGCCTTTTGAGCGAGCAGGATGCAGACGGACATCTTTACGGCTTCAAAGACACGCTTCTTTTCGTTGTCGCGTTCCGGGAATGCTTCCAATCCAATAATGCGGTGCCGGTCCATCAATTCCTTGCGTAGGCTAGCCGCGCTAGAATCACAGGCAAACGCCAGCGGAAAAATCTCTGTGCAATAGCCTCCATTACGCAATATATTCATGCTCTTGACGACGAAAAGCCGGAAGATATTGATCATTCCCCCGCGCGCAGCAGCATATTCGGCAGAGGTTTTGTAGAATTGCAGCTCTTCATCGGGCAGCACAATAGATTCATGGCGATTCTGCCGCTTATTCAAGAGACCGTAGGGTGGATTTGCAAGTACAACATCGAATCCACCTTGCCGCTCGAACACCTCTGAAAAGTTGATTCTAAAATCGAAATTTACAGTGTAACCGAGGTCTTTCTTTGAAGTGGAAAAGCACTGAAGAAGAGTTTTTTCAATCTCACGCTTGAGTGCAGACTTCCGCGAATGGTCTGTCTCTTCAAAGAAGCGCAATTTTAGGCTCTCAACTGCACTCAGGCCGTGCGATTTATATGGAAAGCCGAGAAGCGAGTTTCCGCCGACAATTTTGAAATCCAGATTAGGCAGGGGTTTGATCTGTTTGCTCTCTTCTTCATCTACAACCAGTGAGAGCCAAAGGCGGAGCTTGGCGATTTCAACCGCGCCTGCATCAACGTCTACACCGTACAGGCAATGCTGGATCGCATGGCGCTTGAAGTGATAGGGATTTCGCTCATTGGGGTCGTTGAAGTACGGGGTTAGCGCAGTCCGGCAACGGACAATCTCCGTCATCATGCCAACCGGAAACGCGCCCGAACCCACGGCAGGATCGCAAACGGTAATCGCCGCCAGCTTTTCATCAATCGCGCGGGCATGGGTTTGTATCGGCTTCGGCATCTTGACCGGGTAGCTCGTGTCTACGGCCTCATAGTGCGAGATTTGCTCGCCGAGGCGAACGAAGGTATCAACATCCTCCCTGCTCACACCCGCGCCCGCCTCATTCAGACTGCTATGCAGGTAGTGAACAAGGCTCTGCTGGCACATATAGTGGACGATTTCGCGCGGAGTATAGAACGCGCCTAATCCTTTGCGCCTGTTTTCCTCAATGAGGTTTTCAAAGACCTTGCCGAGCATTTCAGGGTCAATGGCTACCTCTTGCTCCAGCGGCTCGGCCTCATTGACGGTGAAGTTGTAGCGGTCAAAGACATCAAGGACGCCGCTGCCGGTGACGCCCTCTTCAATGTGTTTGGCATTGGTGAAAAGCTCATTCGGCAGGGGAATGTCGATGCTGCGCCAGTCGTAGTCGCCGAGCGGTTCAAAGAGGCCACCGTTGAGGAAGGGTATGCGGCACTTGAAGCGGTCGCACCAGGCTTCATGTCCACGGTCGGATGCCAGCGTGTCATAAAAGAGCGGTTCAAGGATGTCGTTGAAGAAGTTTGTGTACTCGCCATATGCGCCGCTTGCCATCTTACGCAACAGATCGTGCGGCCCTGTGCCCCATGCCTTGCCGCGCTCAACGCCGAGCCAGCCCTTTTTCTGAAGGAAGTAGAGGAAGACGATCTGGCCCATGAGCTTCTTGGCAAAGTCAACAGTCTGGATGCCCTTGCTGGCAAACTCGTCGCGGATGGCCTTGTTCTTTGCCGTCAGTTTTTCCAGCGCCGTGTAAATGTCGCTAAAGAGTTCGGCGTACTTTTCAAAGAACTCCTTGGTGACGGCCTCAACGCTGAAGGCTTCTTCAATCTGTGCCAGCGCCGGGTCTGTGCTGTCATTGGCAAGCAGGTTAAGGAAGCGCGATTGCGCGGTGTGGCAGCTTTCGCCCTCACCGACGATGTAAGAAAAGCGCCGAGCCGGAGTAAGGCGCGCCTCTACGCCAACCTTGCCGCTTTCTGCCTGGACAGTCGCGTACTCCATTCGGATATACGAAAAACGCCAACTGTTCTCTGAGGGCGAAACGAAGGCAACCAGGGCCGCGTCCTTCTCATCCCGCTGCTTGAGGTGATCGGCAACGAAGTTGCGGATCGAGGTACGCGCCCGCTCCAGCTTGGAGTCCGCAGTCAGATGCACAATAAGCACGTCCAGCTTTTCGCCGTTTGAAGTCGTGTATGTACCGAGTCGCTCGTACCACTGAATGTGATCCTTGAATGCGTCTTTGATTCGCATCTTCGTCCACTGCGCTGCTTTTGACTCATCAATATGATTCAGCAGGTTGTGAACGAAAGTGTGGAAGCGGGCCTTATCGAAGCCTTGCGTAAAGGTGTCACTGACAAAGGCGCGGGCCTGGGAGCGGTTCATTTAGCCTCCAGCAAGTAGGACGAGAGAATAACCTCTCGCGGGCTGAGTGTGTCGTGTGTTAACTGCGCGCGAGTTGCCTGGAAGAGCAAGGCAGGAATGTCCCTGCGGAGGATGCCTAAAACCTTCAACGGCTCAATCTCTGTTCGCAGCGCGTCGGCAACCTTCTTGGTAGTTGGTTTGGGGAGTGCGCCGTCACTAAGAAGTTGAATCACTTGCTGAATGAATACTTCGTCATCCTCTGTAAATCCTTGGTAGCGGCGAATATCCTTGGCTTTTAGCCGTTTCAAAATGTAAGCGTCGTTCGCCGCCCCTTTGTGCTTCGCAATCGCATCGTCTATCTCGACACTTGTGGCGGCAGCGAAGGCAGCTTTGTTCTTTCCGAGGAGGTCGTAGAACTCCGGCGGGATCGCTAGGCGATTTTCTTTCTTGTCGTCTGGCCTCAGCACCTTCACGGACGCGAGGAAGTCCAACTCGACTGACTCGGATGAACCGTCCGGTGCAAGGTAAAACTTATCGAGGCGCCCATGCCGAAAGTAAGTGAACAGAGAGGGAAGTGTCTTAACGGTGCCGTTCGCGTCGGATACCGTTAAACGAGTTGATCGCGCTTTTTTCGGCAGACGCTTAATCCTAGTGAAGAGGTCAGGATGCTTGTCGCGCACCTCCCTGATCTCCCCAAGGTATTCTAGTTCGCTTTCCTCTTCGCTGTCTTCGCCAGTGATGAGCGCCTTGGAGGTCAATCTGGCAAAGAGGTCGTGCGATTTGATTTCCTCACCCTCGGTCAGCAAGCGGGCATCGGCACCAAGCATTTCGATGAATGCGTGAATCTTGGCTTCGGTGGCTTCTCGGAGTTTGATTAGGTCGTTGCTCTCTTCCGTGGGAAAGAAGTTGTAGGTGTGGATGGAGTCAAACTTGGTATCCACGCGGTTGACGCGGCCAACGCGTTGAATGAGGCGGGTGGGATTCCACGGAATATCGTAGTTGATGACAATGTTCGATCGGTGAAGGTTCACGCCTTCAGAGAGAACTTCAGTGCTGACCAAAATTCTGTAGTCGTCCCGTGGTTGGAACGCATTCGCGTCGAAGTTGGCGATAACGGCTCTATGCGCTGCCTCATCCGATTGGCCAGAAAAGCAGATGACCTTTGGCTCCACTTCCTTGGCGATCTGACCGGCCAGATAGGTTGCCGTCTCCTGTGACTCCGTGAAAATGATGAGTTTGTTCTTCTTCAACCTGGGCTGACTGGTCAGAATGTCACGGAACGACTCCCATTTGGGGTCGCGGTGAACAGTTCCCCACAACGTCTGAATGTGCTTTAGCGTTTTGAAGTCGGCCTCAAGATCGTGAACGAAATCGGGCGAAAAGTCCTTCGCAGACAAACGCTCGGCTTTGTCTTCGGCGAGAAGAGTCTCAATCGCATCCTGGCTGTCATCCTCCAACAGCTCGAAGATCTTACTGATGTGCTTTTTGCTGATGTAGACGTTACCCTTGTGAAACTCAACTATCACGCGGTCATACGAGTGGAGGAATCTATCCAGGGTCAATCGAAAAGCGTGGAAGCTGCTCTCCAGCCGCTTGACCATCAGAATCTTCATAAACTTGGCCAAGTTCCGTTGGCCTTGCAACTCGCCTTCTTTGCCCTTTCCTTGGTAATACGTCAACGGTCTATACCGGGCATACTTGAAATCGGTCGCCAGTAGCCGGACTGTTTCGTCGAAGACGCTGTTTTCCTTCGAGTTGAATTTGTAGAAAAGCGCCTGCGGATCGTCTACTGTGGGAAACTTGAGGCCCTGCAGGAGCATGTCTTCCCCGTAATACTTCTCGATTTCGGTTCGGGTCCGGCGGATCATGAGGTACTTCAAGACTTTTTCGCGCGTCGCCCTCGCGTTGGCTTGGACGGTCTGAAAGTAGAGTTCGCGGTTGTTCTGACGATCTAAGCCATCGAGCTTCTTTTCGAGACCAGAAAAGAAGAAATCCAGATTCCGAAGGTTCGGAATGGTGCTATTCTTGCCATTCTGAAATAGCTTCACTTGGCTGAGAATGTCCCACGGTCGATTATTGAGAGGGGTCGCGGATACCAGGATTACGCGCTTGCCGCGGCAAATCTGGGCAAGATTCTCGTAAGTAGCGTTCGATTCATTGCGAAACCGGTGGGATTCGTCAATAAAGATGTTTGTGTACTTTGAGAGATCGCGCTTAAGCAGATCGTCGATTTTACCGATTGATACAAAGTCAGTTTGTCGAACCTGAAAATCGCTGAACACATTTGGCCATGAGCCGCGCTTATCCCTATCCAGTAGTTGGGGAGGCGCGATGACGAGACACCGCCCGTCGAGCTGTTGCGCGAGCAGTGCTGACATATACGTCTTGCCGAGGCCAACGACATCGGAAAGGAACACCCCGCCGTATTCGTCCAGAACCTTGCGGGCGCTGAGGACAGCTTCTTCTTGATATTTCAGCTTTTTGAATCCAATGGGAACGTACATGTCTTCGAGTTCCGACGGGCGGTTCAACTCATTGCGGAAATACTCGTATAGAAACTTTAGATAAAGCTCGTACGGTGTAAAGCTGGCGTACGGCGACTTATTGACGATGGTGTCCTCGTACGGTTCTGAGACATCGACAGCCACAGCCCAAAGTTCGTTGAACTTGGC
>CAZYCV010000154.1:0-6186 GCA_964645305.1 uncultured Occallatibacter sp.
CATTCAGAGCGGCAGGTTCGTCTATCATGATGCCATGACCAAACTTCGTTGGGGCATCCTCAGCACTGCCAAGATCGGCCTGGAGCACGTCATTCCGGCGATGCAGCGCGGCCAACTGACCACCGTCAACGCCATCGCCTCGCGCGATCTGGCCAAAGCGCAACAGGCGGCAAGCCAGCTCAACATTCCCAAGGCGTACGGTTCCTACGAGGAACTTCTGGCCGACCCAGAGATCGACGCGATCTACAACCCGCTGCCCAATCACCTGCACATCCCTTGGACGGCCAAGGCTGCCGAGGCCGGCAAACACGTGCTGTGCGAAAAGCCGCTCTCGCTCACCGCTGCCGAAGCCGAGACGCTGCTTGAGGTGCGCGCCCGCACTGGCGTGCAGATCGCCGAGGCCTTTATGGTCAACTCCCATCCGCAGTGGCAGCGGGTGCGCGCGCTTTTGGAGGCCGGACGCATTGGCGAGTTGCGCGCCATCTCCGGCGTTTACAGCTACTTCAACAACGATCCGGCAAACGTGCGCAGCAAGGTGGAGTGGGGCGGCGGCGGACTCATGGACATTGGCTGTTACTTGATCCACCTGTCGCGCTACGCCTTCCGTCAGGAGCCGCGACGCGTGGTCGGCCTCATCGAGCGCGATCCTCAGTTGGGCATCGACCGGCTGGCCTCGGCGCTGCTGGATTTTCCCGGTGGCCAGACGGCCATGACGTGCGGTACGCAACTGCTTCCCCATCAGCAGATTCAAATCCTGGGCACGCGCGGATGCATCACGCTGGAGATTCCCATCAACGCGCTCCCCGACCGCCCGGCCCGGCTGACCCTCGACTCGAGCGGCGACCTGCGCGGCGCCGGCATCACCACCGAAACCATTCCCGCCTGCGATCAGTACACCCTGCAAGGAGACGACTTCGCGCGGGCGGTCTTTGAAGGCTCGCCTGTTCAGGTTCCTCTGGAGGACTCGATCCAGAATATGGCAGTGATCGACGCCATCTTCAAATCGGCTGAGTCGGGTCAATGGGAGGCTCCGCGGCAATTTTCTTGAAAATCGCAATGCTTTCTAACTCATTTGGTTGGGAGAACTTCATGAAATCGATTCGATCCAATTTCCTTTTCGCATTTGCCCTGACGTTCATGGCGACGGTTTTTGTTCTCCCGGCAGGCACGCAGCAACTCTCGTCCAAGCTCCAGAACGCGGTGGGCCACTGGCAGATTTTGAACAGCGACGGAACGCCCGGAGGCCAGTCGGAGACCTACATCTTGAATGGCAAACTCTTCGGCAAGGTTACGCAACTCCGCCCCGGCCGCGCGCCGCAGGACGTCTGCGACAAATGTTCCGGCGAGTTCAAAAACCAGCGCATCCTGGGCATGGTCTTCCTGCGCAACTTCCATCCCGACGGCGACGATTGGGTGGAAGGAAGCGCTCTGGACCCGGAGAGCGGCAAGGAGTACAAGGGCAAGATCTGGACCCTCGGAAAAGATGATCTCCATCTGCGCGGGTATATCGGCTTCTCCCTGCTGGGCCGCACAGAGGTTTGGGTCAGAATTCCGTGAACTCAACAATCCATGGCAGCGCCGTCTAGATTCAAAGCCTGCGTGCTGAGGCTTGTGATCTCCCACTCATCCAAGAAAAAACTGTGGATGAATGGGGCACATCGTCTCTTTTAAATTTTGTGACCTGACTATATGCGCATCACTTGTTTGTACTCCATAAAGTTCATTTTGATTACAGTTCACTGACGATATCACAACCATTTGGTGCTTCATTTGGAAGATACAAAACCATTGTGAAATAGGGTGGGACCAATGAATCTTGAGCAGCATATTGCGCGGAGCTTTCTACTGTTCTCGGCAATGTGTCACCCTGGACACGCATCCCGACCAAAATATATCCATCAGTATCGTTTCCACCGAAGGCGCTCAGAATATATCCCTCATTGGCAAAAGTCATAGCTGTCGAACATACATCTGCTCCCGCCACAACTGCAGTTTGAGTTTCATAGACAGTTGTTGTATCGCCCGTCCATCCATAGGAGATTAGATTAGCATTTCCAGTTTGATCAAAAGTAGCAGCAGTAATAACTCGACTTAACGAACCATCTTTAGCAGCAGTGGTTGGAATCTCTGAAGGCGTTACAACTTCCATTTCATAATCAAATCCACCAGTCTGCGTCGTTTGTACATAAGATGCGGCAAATGCCTCATCAAGCGGTTCTAAATCAATTGAATCGATTACAATATTGGGAGCAATGATAGGTTGTAAAACCGAATTCAATGTGTCTGTGCTCGGATTGAATCCGTAAGAATAGTAGTACATATTTAATCCGGACATGGGAGATGGGAGTTGATTGACAGAAGCTTGCCATACACATTCAGTATTTGGACCGCCGCAATCTTCCATATATCCCAGTCTGAGCGGGCCTCCTATACCATTTATGATTTTGCTCTCTATACTATTTTCTCCGTGACCACTCTCAGTTTCGAGGAAATCAGAAGATTCAAACAGACCCTTGATGTCAACTTGCTGATAGAGCAAGTATCTCAAGTCTCCAGCCTTGGGCGCGCGCGCACCGGCTGACAATGTGACGGTATTGCTGGAAAGAGAAGTTGCCGAATTGCTTACCGTTACTTGAAATGAACCAATCGTTGTTGATCCACCACTACCGAGTTCGATGACTGGCGTAGTATAAGATGCACTGTTTGCTCCTGGAATATCAGTCCCATTCTCACTCCATTGATAACTAAGAGGCCTTGCGCTTGTTGCCACAACTGTAAATGTAGCAGTATCGCCGATAGGAATGGTTTGACTTAGTGGCTGCGTAGTGATCTCTATTTCTGAAGGGGTTGAGGAGGTAGAACTGCAACCGGTAATCATTAACACAGCATAGACCAAAGCAGTTGCTACAAAACAAGATAAAAGACAATACCTACGCTTCGAATGCGAGAAACAGTTTTCAAAATAATGTTTGTTTTTCATCAACGGTCTCCTTGTATTTCAAGTTTCAAGGTGGATTTTCGATGAGAAAAATCCACCTTGCTTTCACCATTCACTTCTGAGAATGAAATAAATAAATGAGATGGTAAACCGATTGACCCTATTGGATCGTATATTCAGCGGAACCGACACCGCTTACTGCCCATCCTGTTTCAAATGAGATTGCTTTCAGGGTCTCATTTACAGTCACTTGGATCGGTCCAGAGTACACTTTCGATGTAAGTGTCGGAGTTGTTCCATCGGTTGTATAGTAGATTGTCGCTCCTTGCGCTGCATCGGCGATAACAACCGTTTGTGGAGTTGCATAGATTCCCGCTGCTGGGGAAAAGGTGGGTGTTGCTGTCGCAGTTGAACAGAATGAATTACTTTCCTCCGAGGGAGACGGTTGTGTGAATACAAAGGTGTGGAAAACTGTGTCTTCCCAAATACTGATTGACTGCTCACAGCCGACAGTCTGAGAATTCAGCGATACGTTCATTGTATCAGTAGTTGAATTTGCTATTCCAACGCTCTGACTTTGGGTCCACGTGAAAGAATTGTTGTTAGTAAAACTGAAGCCAGGAGCTTTTTCCGTAAAACCGAAAGCAACAGATTCTTGTGTTTGGCCACCCATGGTGATCGTGCTCTGTGTCATATCACCTTGTTGGAATGTATTGGGCGCATTACTATCTCCAGGATATTCAGGGCCGGAAAGTCCCACAGTTTTTTGAGTATAATCAGTAGTAGGCGATATGCCATTTGCAACAGGTACATAGCGGCAACTCATCTCCAGATTATTTGAAAGATTGGAGCCGAGTGGAAGCACATCACAATCCGCATCACTGGCCGTACCATTATTCGTATTTGCAGTCAATGGACTTACATAACCTGGATATGCAGTGGGCGGTTTATTCATTCCGTTGTAGAAAAGAAGCGGGTCCATTTGCAAAATCGGCAAGAAATCGTTGGGTGTGCACCCACATTGGTTTGTTAACGTACAATCTTCGGGCGGTATCGTTCCATTCAACACAGCCTGTTCATCATCAATAATCTGTTGTTTATAGATTGCATTATTCGCACAGATCGCGCCTAATCCTGGCCACAGTTCAGAGGGATTTGATGGCTCCAGGTTTTGAGGAACTAGCACAGATAGTGGTACTGTCGTCACACCCGCAGAGTTCGCTTCCATTACGTTTGCGGATACCGGGAGAATATCCACGATAGAGTCTTGACCATTGATTGGAGGAGGAATCAACACACCGTAGTTGATGGGATTTCCCCCTACTGAATGAATCTGCACTTCTGGATTTAAAAAAACAAGAAATATATCTTGATTGTGATTGATAGCATCTGGATTGTAACTTTCATTCATATTCGCAACGCCGGTTGAGTCTGAGAAAGTTTCTTGCAATGCACTAGAAGATGTAGTAGAAACTGAAGTCCCAAAAGTTTCAGACATCGAGGCACCAGTGCCTAAAAATGACGCTCCTTCGGTAAAAGAAACTGAAGTACCAGCTGTAAAATTGCTTCCAACGGTCGTTGTTGTACCGTATTGAGCTGTTTCCATAAAACCAGCCTGACTTTTATTTCCAGGAGGATCATACAATATAGATACCACCTGATAAGCTGGTTTGAGTAAAGTAGTTTCCTGGCAATTCGTTGGATCAAGAGTTGCTGTGCCAGAACTCGAAGAAGTCGCTGTAAAGTCGAGGGTGCATCCGATGGGATTGCCCATCAAAGTGTCAAGGCCGGACGGAAAAGCCAATTCTGTTACTACACCACCAGGCGGTGGGCATCCTGTGGGATTTTGATCGATAAAGTATGCATCCGATCCGGACATGGTGTAGGTTCCCCCACCCGAATAATAGAATTGAAATCCCGTGAATTGGTACTCAGTAAACGAGTAGGCTGGAGGCGATCCAGGACCGCATTTTCCTTTCGAAGTGCTTATGGTCCAGGAGAGTGTTCCGTTTGCAACATTGAGGCTACCTGTGGTTTGTGCCTGCGCCTTCATGGAAGAGAAAACCATTAAGCCGACACAGAGTAAGAATGCAGAGAGAGAGAGAGAGAGAGATTTTACGCAGGTTTTGGGAGAGATGCAAGATCATAGGATTTCCTTTCGATTCTTGGTTTGGGGACGGATTACGTCTGGAATCAGGCACGAAAATAGTGTAACGCTTTTATACACCTGCCACATTACTAAAGAAAAAATCTTTGGTAACCATAGATACAAGTTCAGTGCAATGAAATAAGTATCTCCCAAAGATTAAAGACCGCTTTTGTTTTGTTGCGGTCACAAAATAACTGAAGTAGAAGGAATTCAAAATGGAGCATTACCACTCACAATCAATGCAGCCAGCGCAGCCCAAGCGTGCTCTTCGGCGGCACGGGCAGGACGATGAAGCCCTCGCGCCAGTGGCCTTCTTCGCGCCGGGGGGGCGTGCCCACAATGCGCGCGCCATCGGTGTTGCGCTCCTCCAGCGCTAGCCCCGGCAAGCCGCCTACAATCGCCTGAAGCTGGTCGTGATTCGGCGGGCGGTCCACGCTGAGCGGAATCAGCGAGCGCAGCGCGCCAAAGGCCTCGGCCAAGTCGCTCACCTTGGCGCGGCGCTTGGAGGGCAGGGCTTTGAGTCCGAGCGACTTCCACGCCGCGTGCGGATAACTCTCCACCAGCACCCGCTCAGCTTCTCCACTAGGCTGCTCGCGCGTGGCCAGCCTGCGCCACCCGCGCCGACAGAGCGCGTCATAGACATCCAGGCAGAACTCGGCAAAGGGCCGGTAACTGAGCGGCTTGACCATCCCCGGCAGCCCCGTCTTGGCCGCGGTATTCAGTTGCCGCTCGCTCATCCGCGAGTGCTCCAGCCCATTCGAGCGCGACTTCCAGGCCTGCGGCCCGTCCAGCATCAGCACGCGAATGTCGCGCACGCCGCAGAGATGATTGAGCCGCCCCGCCAGCACCTCGGCCTCCACCGGGCCGGGATCGTTCCATGGAATGATCTCGCAGACGATGCGGCTCTCGGCCGGCTCCGGCAGGCTGGCCGGAGCAAAGATCTGCTTGAGCGGCAGGCCGGCGCCCACCGTCCACAGATCCGTGGCGCGCGCGGCGCGGGTGCGCTCCAGCACCACAATGCCCAGATCGGACCAGCGGCGAATTGCGAGATCGACAGAGAGGACGGCCATCGTCCTAACACTATGCCGCCGGTTGACGC
>CAZYCV010000155.1:0-6068 GCA_964645305.1 uncultured Occallatibacter sp.
TTTATGACGGCGAGGGGAGACTTTGCGCAGTAGCCTATTCCAATGGCACTGGAACTACTTTTGAGCAGTATCTTTACGACGCATCGGGAACGCGCGTTGCTAAAGGAACAACGAGCAGCCTGAGCTGCGCCGCGCCGGTCAGCGTCCCTTCGACGGAATACACATTCACACTCACAAACCAGTACCTTCTCGACCTATCCGGCGACCAGGTAACAGAACTTACCGGCACGGGCGCATGGGTTCACAGCAATGCCTTCAGCGGCGGACGACTGACCGCGACGTATGACCTGATTCCCAACCCAGCTTATACGTCAACGAACGGCCAACCCGCGCAGATCGCCGCACTGCACTATGCCTTCTCCGACCCGCTTGGAACCAAGCGCGTGCAAGAAGGTATCTCGTCCACTGGCGCGGGTATAGTCGAGTTGAATTGCCTGAGCCTGCCCTTCGGCAATGACATCGGCGACCCATTTGCAACTCATTGCGTCACGCCAAAAGGTGGCACAGCCGCAGCCGACGCCACCGAACACCACTTTACCGGCAAAGAACGGGATACCGAATCCGGCAATGATTACTTCGGGGCGAGGTACTACAGCAGCGCGATGGGCCGCTGGATGAGTCCTGACTGGAGCGCGAAGGAAGAGCCTCTACCGTACTCGCAATTAGGCGACCCGCAGAGCCTGAACCTTTACGCGTATGTCTTTAACAACCCAATCACCGGCGTCGATCCTACCGGTCACGCTCCATTTAGTTTTGGCGGCTTTCAAGATTGCCATGAACGCGGCGATTGTGGCGATAATCTGAATACTTTTCATGAACAGATTCAAGCAGAAGCGAATGCTGAAGCAGGAAAGGTATGGGACGAAGAGCTAGCTTTGGCTATTTTTAAGACTGCCGTTCAAGACCTTGCAGATTCAATTCCAGATGTAGTGAAGGAAGCGATCATGTCATCGGTCAATGCTAGTAATTCACCGAGCGGCGCTGATTTAACTGGCGGATTTCATGAAGAAGGTGGAATATGGGGAACAAACGCTGATGGCAGTGATGCAATCGTACCTGCGACTCCGGGAGCCTATTGTGCACCTGGTTGCAAGAAAGCTCATATAACACCCGCAGACTCAGCAGATCCAGCCCTCAAGGATAAAATGACCAAACTTGGAGGAGAATGGCATGTGCATCCGAAAGGTGGAAGTGGAAGAGAATTCGAACAGGAACCATCTCCCACTGACAAAAGTGTCGCGGGAAATGGGGCCGCCCTCTTCCCAATTCATATTGTTGTTGGTGCCGGAAACTCAAGGGTTTATTTCTATAATGAGTCTGGTGTTACAGAACAAATGAAGCTCAGCAAATTCTTGGGGAAATGAAAGGTTCAGAGATGAAGATTTTACTACGGGTGAATTCTAAGACTCCACTTTGGATGTTTTCGATCCTAACTCTATTCGCTGCAAATCAAGTAGTTTGCCAGGTTGATAGCCAAAAGAATCCCCACCATTCCATTCGAATGGTTAGTGCCGAGGTCCCTCTCTATCCGGAAGATGCGGAAACAGCAGGAATCGAAGGAACGATTATAGTTGAGGTGCAGGTACGCAATGGAGAAGTGTTTGAGGCAATTGCTAATAACGGTCCATTATTGCTAAGACGGTCTGCTTTGGCAAATGTACATACTTGGCATTTTAGTACCAACTTAACGATGAAGTTTCATTCGAAATTCACATATAGACTGATGGCGGCATCAGGATGTGATATGGATAGACAGAGATTGACTACTCTCAATTTGCCATATACAGTAGAAATCACTTCGAGTTATATTGAAACATGTGATCCTGTTGTGGACATTAAACCTACGGGTGATGCAGTTCCACATCATTGAAGTCTAGGGCAGGTGGGCAGTTATGAACCCAACGGCGACATCCTCTCGCTCACTGACTCCGTCATCGGCCCCTGGAGTTATACCTACGACACACTGAACCGGCTTACCGGCGCCACGGCCGGAGCGGGTAACACTGCCTATTGCGGCGAGGTCGGCAACTGGCAATATGACGCATTTGGCAACCGCCTGCAGGAGGCGTATGCTATTGCCAATGGCGCTTCCTGCACCGCTGCCAGCGGCACCTCTACGCAAATGACTACCACTCCGCAAAGCTCGGCCAATAACAACCAGATCGCCTCGACTATCATCACATATGACCAGGCGGGCAATGCGTACAACGATGGCCGCAATCTGTATTTGTATGACGGCGAAGGGCGGCTTTGCGCGGTGAAAGACGGCGCAACTAACTATCAATATCTCTACGACGCATCGGGAACGCGCGTCGCTAAAGGGACATTCTTGTCATGGCCAGCGGTCACCATCACCAATGGTGTTGCGACAGGAGACCTCTGTGCCGCGCCAACTTCAGCCACGTTTACGCTCACCAATCAATACCTTCTTGACCTATCCGGCGACCAGGTAACAGAACTTACAGGCACAGGCGCATGGGTTCACAGCAACGCCTTCACCGGCGGGCGACTTACAGCGACCTATGACAGCGCCCAACCTGGAGTGCATTATGCGTTTGCCGATCCGCTCGGCACCAAGCGTGTGCAGTATGTTATCTCATCAACCGGCACAGCATCTTTTGAAGAGAAATGCATCAGCCTTCCCTTCGGCAACGACATCGGCAACCCAAGGCAGACGAACTGCCAAGGCCCCGGCGTAGACGCCACCGAACACCACTTCACCGGCAAAGAACGAGATACCGAATCAGGCAATGATTACTTCGAAGCAAGGTACTACTCCAGCGCCATGGGACGATTTATGTCCCCAGACTGGAGCGCGAAGGTTGAACCCGTACCGTACAGCAAGATGGACGATCCGCAGAGCCTGAATCTTTATGCCTATGTCTACAACAACCCTTTAATCGGGGTTGATCCTACTGGGCACGCTCCAGTACATAATTGGGATGGTTTTCAAAATTGTTCGCCAAATAGTGGTGGAGCGGATTGCAATGGCCCAAAGAAACCGTCTGATTTGGCAGTTCAGGCAGCAGCCAAACAGAAGGCCCAACAGCAGAGCGTCCAGCAACAGCAGCAATATCTTAACAATCTCGCATCTGGGGTACGATTGGTCCCTACATACGATCATTCACCCGGTGATAACGGTGCTGATCGTGACATTTCGTACAAGATTGTGAATGCGGATGGAAGTCCGTACAAAGGCCCAAATCTTTGGGTTAACGAGCACTTGGATGGTCCCGGAGCTGGCGGAACAGTCAAGATCGGTAACGGAGATTACTCATCGGCTTCTCCCCGCAGCGAAAAGAACCAATGGAACGATGGCCTTGGTGTTGGTTTAGGAACCAATAACATCGACTACAAGCAGACCTTTACTGTTTCGGGAGCGTCTGGACTTCATCCAGCAATTTCCGCACCGATCAATGTTCGAATAGGAGGCCAGGATTACGGCACGTTGGCAGTACATCTTGGGAGCAACCACGTAGTCTCCATCAACGGGTATACGCAGTTCCCCACGAGTCCGTAGAGGATCATGGTGTCGATGAGGAGAATGAGGAAAGAGCTATGACATTTCGAGTCCTAATCAAGTCTGGCACGATTCTTCTTGTAGCCGCCCTGATTGCAATCTCAGGTTGCGTTCTCTACTCGTATCGTGTCCGCTGGCAAGCTGAGAAATGCTTGCAGGCGATGCAACAACTCCGTGTTGGTTCCAGCACTGCCGACGATGCACGAAAGCTGCTGGAACCCTTCCACGATTACAAAGCCGACGGGACGGCGATGATCAACGGGAAAACATATCCCACGCAGACATACCGGTTTGAAAATAAGGGAATCCATTTGCTGGGGATTTTCCATCCAGCTCGTTTCCAAACCGGTGTGACTTTTCGAGATGGAATCGTGATCGAAAGGGGCGCTGGTTTTCTGACGGAACCGTTTCAGTCTGTCGGGACACGTGAGGCGGTTACCGGTCTGTTGCAGAATGCCTCGCTTGATGAAAGCGCATCGGGGATGCTTACAGGAGTATATGACCCGCCTGTAAAGATGGATGTTTTTCTGGATACCCGCGCATCTGACACGGATCGCAAGACCGCCTACGCCTACAATCTGGGTTGCTTCACTACTCTGACCGGCTGCAAGAGCGTCTATGAAATCCTGCCCACGGTCAGGCAACAAGCCGCAAAGTAACCGCGTTGTGCATCCTCTGCGGGCCGCTCTTCGGGGCGGCCTGTGGCGCGTCTGGGGCCGTGGCGGGTGTGAGTGTCGAGCCATGGCGGGCGTCGGCTGGGCTGGCCTCCGTGGCCTCCGTGGGCGTCGGTGGCAGGGTGGGCAGTGCGGCGGTGCTTTGCACCGGGAGTATAGGGACACATCACCCCAGAATGGGAGCTGCGCAGTAACCTTCGGTTACTGTGCGGGAACCGCTTTATAATCAAGCGACTAAAAGGAAAACTCTCTAAAAATATGGCGTTTACAGGTTACCGAGCGCGAACCATAAGAAAACAAGCGACTAAAAGTAAAAATGGTGTAATCCGATCTATTCTATAAACACGCGCCGGTTGCTGTCGGGTAACTTGATGATTTTCCATCCCTTAGCTGAAAACCGCCGTGCAGCGTCCATGAGAGGGAGGAATCCATGGAGCAGTCAAAGAGGCCGACGGTGGCACGACCACTGCGGCCACCCCCGGCGGGTGACCCATGTCTGACGACTAACTGTGGGCGGTTGGCCCGGTCATCCCAGTAATCGAATCTGTGGCCCGTTCATCGCGTTTTTGTGTTGAGCGGGAGAACGACAACCGGGGCCGCATCCTAAACGAGGCTGACAGCGGGCAGCTTGCCGCGTTCAGCTTGGGCCAAATCTCGCTCTCCGGCACCGAGGCTGGACCGCTCACCGCTCCCGCCACCTCCGGCTCCGGCACGCTCACCATCACCGGGCGGGTGGCCCGGTCATGAATAACCAAGAACCTTTGTGCCCCATTCATCCACAGTTTTTTCGTGGATGAGTGGGAGACCAGCAAATTCAATTAGCCTCGAAAAAACGCCGTCTCCACAATAAGAGCGTTCTACTCCTGGCAGATCGGCAGTTATGCGCCCAACGGCAATATCCTCTCGCTCACTGACTCCGTCTTCGGCCCCTGGAATTATATCTACGACACGCTGAACCGGCTTACCGGAGCAGCCGCCTATCCCTCGCCAAAATTCCATCCGAGCGTAAAAGTCACTCGGTTTCGAATTGTGAGGCCTACTTGGATGCGGAATACGTCAAAGGGAGAGGAGTGTTCGGCGGCCAGAAATCACCATAAAGGCGCGGAATTGGAGACAACGATTGCTCGGCAGGCACACTTCTCCCTTGGTTCATCTTTGACTTCGAGAGAAAATGTCCGCGACAGAAGCTCAGGCAGCCCGGTCGTAGCGATGATGCAATCCACCGAGCCTGGGCATCACAATGACTTTGCTCCCGGCCTCAGAGTTACTCACCGCAACGCGAACGGCAGGAGTTTCCTTCGCCAGAGCGAGATGCGTCCGGTCCTCGTGGTAGTAGCGGATGTACTCATTCATCAGGCGCTTCAGATGGCGTTCATTGAGAACGATCACATGGTCAAGCAGATCGCGGCGGCAGTTGCCAACCCGGTGCTTAGCAACGTCATTCTGCCACAGACTTCGATAACTTGTCCTCCTGGGCTTGATACCAAACATTTTTACTGTATCGATCAGCCGAAATATTTGCCAGTCGTATCAGAAAAAGGTCCGATCTGCTACCGTTGAAAAACAAGGCCAAATCAGTCGCTGTAGTCAAATTTGTAGCAGCCAAAGCATCCAGAAGCCTTTCAAAACCACAAAAATCAGAACCCCGTCCGCAACTCATTCATTTCATAACAGTTAAAAACAGCCATTTTCAACAAATTTCATAAAAGTGCATGACCTGTTTTGGGAGCAGAGGGCCTGGGGTTCGAATCCCTCCGCCCCGACCAATGTTTTCTATAGTTTACAGCCATTTTGGCGTCCGCCGAAAAAACCACTGTAGTTAGTCGATCCTGAAAAACGAATAACGTAGTAAAGAATCAATGACATAGGGCGTA
>CAZYCV010000156.1:0-5996 GCA_964645305.1 uncultured Occallatibacter sp.
GCGGCAAAGTCACCGACGAGATTCCCGCCGACGTGCAGGGCCTGGAGCAGATCAAGCCGATCTATACCACGATGAAGGGCTGGCGCACATCGACCGAGGGCATTACGGAGTTCGACAAACTGCCCCAGGAAGCGCAGGAGTATCTGCGCTTTCAGGAGCGGGAGAGCGGCGCCAAGATCGGCATGGTCTCGACCGGCCCCGACCGCAATCAGACAATGCTGCTGCCGGAGTTTGAGGCCGCGCTGGACAGTATTCACGCGTAACGTTTGCGGCTATTTCAAGGACGAACCGCAGGCCGTTTGCTGATTGCCGTTTTTGCTATCATGATAGCATCAGAGATTGGGAGGCGAGAATGGCGCAACTATTGGTTCGCAATCTGGAGGATTCGCTCAAAGCCCGCTTGCAGCGCCGCGCCAAGCGCCACGGCCACAGCATGGAGGCGGAGGTTCGCGATATTCTCCGCAACACGCTGCGGGAAGACAAGACGCAGCCGGTTGGCTTTGGCACGGCTTCAGTTGCTCTCTTCAGCGGGCAGGGAATTGGACTGAAAGATGGAGAAGAGATTTTAGAATGGCGTGGCTTTCCTCTCCAGCCGATCAGTTTTGACGAATGATTATTCTCGATACAAACGTGGTTTCGGAGTTCATGCGCATCACGCCGGATGCGCGCGTTCCGCTTTGGCTTGACCAGCAGCCTCGCACTTCGATCTGGACAACTTCCGTGACTGTTTTTGAGATTCGCTTCGGCCTGGAGACGATGCCTGCGGGGAAGAGGCGAAATGCTCACATGGCCTCCTTCGAGCGTTGGCTCGAGGAGGTTGTCGAACAGCGAATCGCGGGCTACGACGAGGCAGCGGCGCGGCGTTCGGCGGAATTGGCTGCGGAGAGACAGAGAAGAGGCCGTCCCGGTGAGTTGCGCGATACCATGATCGCGGGAATCGTACTTGCCCAGCACGCAAAACTCGCCACGCGCAACGTCAGGCACTTCGAGGAGATTGCGGCGTCGGTGGTGAACCCCTGGGCACTTGCGGTGCAGCCAAACGCTCGCTGATCGCTCGCAAAAAATGTTTTGCCAACTCAGGGAACCTGGAGCACTTTGCTGGGATCAGAGATCAGAAAAACCAGTTGGTTGAGGTTTGTGGTTCCCATTCTTTCGCAAAGTGCGCGAAAGGAGGGGCACCCGCATCTCTTCGAGTTTGAGTGCTTTGACTTTTATCTTTTTGGCGTGTAGTCAATCTCGGTCCGCCTCCGAAGAAATGAGTGTCCCAGATTTTTGCTTGACAATCTGTAATCGTTCGACTACACTTCAACTCGGCGAAAAAGATCAAAATGAGCAAAACCATTCAAGTGGACGACCTGCCTGAATTCGACCCCGCGCAGTACCTGAACGATGAAGAGAGCATCGCTGTCTTTCTGACCGGAATTTTGGAGGCGAATGACGCGGCTCTGTTGGCTTCAGCGCTGGGAGACATTGCACGCTCACGCGGCATGACGGAGATCGCCAAGGCGGCCGGAATTACCCGCGAAGCTCTCTATAAAGCCCTTCGGCCCAACAGCGCGCCGCGCTTTGATACCGTGAATCGCGTCTGCGCAGCGCTCGGCGTACGCCTGGTGGCCCTGCCCATCGCTGCCGGCAAAGTTGCCGCTTGAGTGAGTCGTACCTCCGTTCCCGGATTTGATTCATCTGTTCCGCAAAGAAAACCTGGCGCGCGGCTTTGGCGGAGTTTCGGGCTGCGGCGGGAGCTTCACGATACAATTTCCCTATGATCAGTTTTGTTGTACGGCTGAAGTTTGCCGCAGAAGATCGCGAGGATGTGGTGGAGACGCTGCGGGTGCTGGCCCTCGCCTCACGCCAGGAGTCGGGCTGCGTGAACTACATTCCCCATCATGTGGAAGATGACCCGGACACGGTGCTTATCTATGAGCAGTATGTGGATGCCAAGGCGCAGGCCGCGCACCACCAGTCCGAGCACTTCAAAAAGTATGCCGTAGCGGGCCTTTATCAGAAGATGAAGGAGCGGAGCGTGGAGAACCTGGTGGCTTTGGTTTGAGGAAGCGGTGCTGAAATTGGCTTTTTCCATCTCACTGTGATTTGACCTTTCAGGGAGAGATGCTCCGAGGGTTGTTTTGAAGAATTGGCAGGTTGGCGTCTGCTGCGCAGAGATCGCGAGTTGGCCGGTTCGCGGGGGCATTGGCCAACCAATTTTTCAACTCCCGCAGTTGATCGAAGGCCAGTGGACCGCTGGAATGGTTCATGCATCCCGGCTTTTTTACCCGAGGCGAAATGACTTGGGCGTGCTTTGTCCCAAGGAGTGGGACGATGTCTCCTGTCGGAGGGCGCATACTTGTATACAGGCCGAACTTTCGAGGCGCGCTCCCCCTTGGGCTCCCTCGTCTTCACCCCGGCTTCTGCACTTGCACAGGCACACGGACTGGACGGCCTGAGAGGCGCTCCGGCGAAAGACTGCAACGAATTGTGGCGCGGGTTCGATGGGAGAGCACTCCCTTGATTCACGAACCCTCCGGCGCATTGCGCGAATCTAATCAAGCATGAGACGAAAAGAGAGGAATTCATGACTGCTGCTCGCTATCCCGGCATACGGGTAACCGCAAATGGAAATCAGCTGGTCTCGTACCATACCGAGACGCGCATCTGTGACGCCGGCGTTTTTTATCCGATTACGCCCTCCACCGAGGGCGGCGAGCTCTTTCAGCAAGCGTATGCCGAGGGCCACTTGAACGCCTTTGGACAGAACACCATCGCCATTGAGACGGAGGGCGAGCACGCGGCCCAGGGCGGCGCGATTGCCCACTCGGTCTGCGGCAAGCGGGTGGTCAACTTTACCAGCGGCCAGGGCGTGGTTTACGGCGTGGAGCAGTACTATCACGCTCCCGGCAAGGCCTCGACGATGGTGCTGGAGGTGGGCGCGCGGGCGCTGACCAAGCACGCGCTGAATGTGCATTGCGGCCACGACGACATTTATGGCGCGCTGGACACAGGCTGGATCATGCTCTTCGGCAAAGACGCGCAGCAGGCCGCCGATCAGGCGCTGATTCTGCGCCGCGTGACCGAGCAGGCGCTGACCCCCGGCATGAACATCATGGACGGCTTTCTCACCAGCCATTTGGAGCGAACCTTCTATAAGCATGAATCCGGGCTGATCCGCGAGTTCCTCGGCTCGCCTGCGGACATTATCGAGTGCCCCACTGACGCGCAGCGCGCGCTCTTTGGGCCCACGCGGCGACGCGTTCCCAAGATGATGGACCTGACCAACCCGGTGCTGCTGGGGCCGGTACAGAATCAGGAACACTACATGAATGGCGTGATTGCGCGGCGCAATAACTTTGCCGAGCCGATTCTGGAGTTCCTGGAAGATGCTTATCTGCAATTCGGCCTGCTCACTGGGCGGCGCTACGGACTGATCAGCGAATACAAGGTGGACGACGCGGAGACGGTCTTTGTCTCGCTTGGCTCGGCGGCGGAAAACATCGAGGCCGCGGTGGATTATCTGCGCGAGACGCGCGGGGCCCGCGTCGGCTCGATCCACGTGAATGTGATTCGCCCCTTCCCGGAGGCGGCAATTCTGTCCGCGCTTAAGGGCAAGAAGAACGTCATCATTCTGGAGCGGACCGACGAGCCGCTGGCCGGCGACAATCCGCTAGGCCGCGACATTCGCACCGCCTTTTCGAAGGCCGTGCAATCTACTGAAGGCCTGCCCGCCGTTACGTTGGCTGAGGTGCCTAGGATCTTTGGCGGCAGCTACGGCCTGGGCTCGCGCGACTTCCGCCCTGAGCATATCCTCGGCGCATACGAATACGCCACCGCCGGACGCGCCCGCAAAGACGGCAAGACGGCTGCGGAGGGCGTCTCCTTCTTCGTTCTGGGCATCGACCATCCATACGCGGTGGTCGGCGACGAGACGCCCTCGCTGCTGCCCGAAGGCGCGGTTGCAGTGCGCTTCCACTCCATCGGCGGCTGGGGCGCCATCACCACGGGCAAGAATCTCGGCGCCATCCTCGGCGATCTGAACGACCTGATCTTTGAACGCGACGGCGAACGGGACGCGCTGGGCAATCCCAAGGAAGTGATCCACGTCAGCGCCAATCCCAAGTACGGCTCGGAGAAGAAAGGCGCGCCGACCAGCTACTTTATGGTGGCCGCCAAGGATCGCATCCGCGTCAACTGCGATCTGCGCCATGTGACGGTGGTTCTGTGCTGCGACCCCAAGGCATTCACTCACACCAACCCGCTGGACGGCATGGCCGAGGGCGGTTCGCTGGTTTGGGAGTCGGATCAGGAGGGCGTGCAGGCCTGGGAGCAACTGCCGATTTGGGCGCGCAAACAGATTATCGAGAAGAAGATTCGCGTCTTTACGCTGCCGGGTTTTGAGATTGCCAAAAAAGCCACCGACCGCGGCGACTTGCAACTGCGTATGCAGGGCAACGCCTTCCTCGGCGCATTCTTCCGCGTCAGCACGCTGCTGAATGAATTCGGCATTACGCAGGATCAGTATCACGCTGTCGTCGAAAAGCAGTACGTGAAGAAGTTCGGCAAGCTAGGCGAGGCCGTGGTGCAGTCGAATATGGAAGTGATGCTGCAAGGCTTCAATCAGGTGAAAGAGATTGAAATTGGCGCGCTCACCGCGGCCGATCACTCCAGCCTGCGCGGCCATGCGCTGCTGCCGATTCTGGAACTGACGACAGCAGGCGGTGGCTGCGGGACGGGTTGCCGCTCGCACGCTTTGCCTGCGGGTCAGGCCGCGCGCACGCCGCTGGCCAGCATTGCCGGCTTCGACGCCGAGTTCCGTGCGAGCTTCGGCTATAACCAGCCATCAACGCCGCTGGCCGCGATGGGCCTGATTGCCGCCGCCACCGGTGACACGGCCTCCAAGTATGTGGCTCGCCGCGAAACTCCACTCTACATTGCGGAAAATTGTACACAGTGTATGGAGTGCATCTCCGTTTGCCCGGACACGGCGCTGCCCAACACCTCGCAGGATTTGAGCACCCTGCTTACGACGGCCGTCTCCTATTATGTGGCCAACGCCGCCGACCGCGCCAAACTGCTGGCCGCGCTGCCGGAGATCGAGCGCTTGGCCCGTCCGCGGATGGTGGCTGAGAGCAAGACCGGTACGCCCTTGCAGACCATCTTGCGCGAGGTCACGGATTCTGTCGACGGCTTCTCTGCAAAGGCCAAGCAGCAATTCTTTGAGATTCTGGACAAGGTTCCGATGGCTTATCAGAAGGTGACGGCGATCTTCTCGTCGCCTGAGCGCAAAGCCCCCGGTTCCGGCGGAATCTTCTCGATCTTTGTCAGCGACCTTTGCAAAGGCTGCGCGGCCTGCGTGACGGCCTGCGGCGATCACCAGGCCCTCAAGATGGTTCCTGAGACCGCAGAGGTCAACGCCAAACACAACACCGGCACGGCCTTCCTGGATCTGCTACCGGACACCACGCAGAAGTACCTGGGACTTTACAACGCGGCCAATCCCGCCGACTCCAAGACGGCCACGCTGCGCAATATGCTGATGGTGCGCTCGACCTACGACGCGCTGGTGGCCGGCGACGGCGCCTGCGCGGGTTGCGGAGAGAAGAGTGTTCTGCGCTCCATCGCCGCAGTTACCGAGGCGTATATGCGCCCCGTTTACCACGCCAAAAGCGACCGCTTCCTCAACAAGGCGGGCGATCTGGAAAAGCGCGGCGTTGCCCGGCTGGCTGTGCTGCGCGTGCGCAATCAGGCTGAGTACGATCTGCTTCGTCAGGCCATCGCGCACTTGATTCTCGGCCTGGGCGGCGAGGACGAGGCCGACACCAAAGCCCGCATCGCTGCGCATGAGCTGAAGTACGGTCCCATCAGCGACGGCGAACTGGTTGAGGCCCTTGCCGCCGTGCTGCTGACCGAGGCCTTCAATCACAAGAATCTGCAAGCCGTGGATGGCCGCCTCGCCAACGGCATGAGCGTGATGGCCATGGCCGCGCACACCGGCTGCAACACCG